>JADHNZ010000079.1 GCA_016779225.1 Planctomycetota bacterium | reverse complement strand
GGGTTGTTGTCGCGGAACCAGAGCTGGAAGTTCCAGGTCGAGCCCGGGAGGAAGGTCTGGTTCTGCGGCAGGCTGTTGAAGTCCGGCGAGAAGCTGACCGAGCCGCCCGTCGTGATCATCACATTGCTCGAGAAGCGGTAGAACGGCGCCCCGAGGCAGAGGTTGCCCTGGCTGCCGCCGAAGTTGGCGACGAAGCCCTGGGACTGGCTCATGATCATGTAGCAGAACTTGTCCAGCGGCAGGTCGGTGGCGTTCAGCGTCAGGTTGTTGTCGGCGGCGTTGGTGCTGCCGGTCGCCCCGAGCTGGGCCCCGATGATGCTGGCGGAGTTCATGTTCGAGGTGCAGTAGCCGGCGATGTCGCCGCCCGAGCAGCAGTTGGAGCTCGGCACGAACACGGTGGCGTTCTTGACGCCGCCGCTCTCGAACAGGGTCAGGCTCGCGGTGCCCACGCCCGGCTGGGCGTCGGCCTCGAAGCTGAAGGTGAACATGGTGCCCCAGCGGATGGCGTTGGCGTTGGCGTTCTGCGCCGCCGTCTCGCCGTACCACTCGAGGAAGCCGCCGCCCTGGTTCAGGGACCAGTCGGTGTTGGCCCACGGCGAGCCGCTGTGGTGGTCCACATCACGGAAGAACATGTTCGAGGGGCTGCAGTCGGCGGGGACGCTGAACGCCTGGATGCTGTCCTTGGAGTTCAGGTTCTGGACCGCGTAGTCGTAGCGGTACTTGCCGTTGGGCTGCAGGGTCGCGCGGCTGGCGACGAACATCCAGGCGTGCACGCCCGGGCCACCCTCGTCGGTGTTGACGATCTCCTCGATCATCACATCGGGGTGCTCGTCCTTCCACGCGAAGATGGCCGGCTCGAACATGGTGATCGGGCCGGTGGTCACCAGGCTGGACAGGCTGGAGCTGTTGTAGCGCGCCTCGATGTAGGAGACGTTGTTGCGGCCGTTGCCCGCGAGCTGGTCGTGCTCGCAGATGTACTGCGACTCGGCGAAGTACTTCACGCCCGCCTGGGCGAGCTCGGCGGCCGGCATCTGCAGGCGACCACGGATCGAGGAGGGGCCGGTGGGGCCGGGGCCCCAGCTGGCCGGCCAGGAGCCGGTGACCGGGTCGACGCGGAACTTGCCGACGCCGAAGGCGCCGTCGTTCAGGCCCGAGCCGTAGGTGTCGGCGCAGCCGATCCCGAGGGTGTTGCAGGGCGTCGACTGGCAGGAGCCGCAGCTGTTCTCGTTGACGGCACAGAAGCCCTCCTTCATCCACGAGTAGCCGAGCTGCTCGATGCGGCCGTCCTGGATCTTGAAGAAGTTCTGGGCGATGACCGGCGGCGGGCCCTGGCTGTTGCCCCACGCGACGATCTGGTTGCCGACATTGCAGGAGGTCGTCCCCATGCTGTACGCGGCGATGCCGTTGCTGGTGCCGTAGTAGGCGAAGTCCGAGGTGTTGTTGGCGATCTTCGAGATCGCGAGGTCCTGCGCCGAGGCGAGGCCCGTCAGGGCAGCGGCGGCGAGGAGGAGAGCGCTCTTTTGCATGGGGATCGGAGGGGGTTGGGCACCGGGACACGCCGGGTGCACGGGCACTTAGGCCAAGTCTCCATTGTGGGCCATCCAGCCCGCTCTGGACAGGGGAGAAAGGGCCCCAGGGTGTGTCCGCGGCACCACCTGCCCCTCAGCGCGCCCCGGCAGCCCCGATCTGCGACAGGGCGTCGCGCAGGGCGGGCTCGGTGGGGTTCGCCTCGATGCCTGCGCGCAGGAGGGCCCGGGCGTCCGCCAGGGCACCCCGAAGGGCCAGGACCTGCGCGAGCTTGATCCTGGGAGGCACCAGGTGGGGCTCCTCGCGCACGGCCCGCTCGAGGGCGACCTCTGCCTCGAGGGCTCTTCCCTGTGCCATCAGCAGCGTCCCGAGCAGGTCCAGCAGACGGCCATCCGCAGGGCGGTCCTGGAGGCCCGCGCGCAGGGCATCCACCGCGCGCTGGAGCTCGCCGCGCTCTGCGAGCACCTCGACCAGCTCCGACCAGGCACCGTGCAGGTCCGGATCCGCGGCGACGGCGGCGCGGAGGTTGCGCAGCGCGCCTTCGCGGTCCCCGCGTGCGCGCGCGCTGTGGGCGAGGTCGACGGCGGGCGCGCCAGCCCGCGGGGCGGCTAGGCGAGCGCGCTCCATGGCCTCCTCGAAGCCTGCCTCATCGCCCTGGACCAGCACTGCCCAGGCGCGCTCCATCAGCCGCCTGGGATCGGGAAGGAGGCCGGCCGCCAGGGCGCGGTCGGCCTCGCGCTCTGCCTGCGCGGCCGCGGCCTTCAGCTCCTCGGTGAGGGCGGGGCGCTCGGCCGTGAACCACAGGGTCCGAGCGTCGGTCAGGGGCTCGAACGCGCGCGCACTCGACCAGCCCAGCGCCTGCACATAGCCCGCGTGCCCAACGGCGAGCAGGATCGCCACGGCGATCCCGACGAAGCTCCAGCCCGCGGCCGTGAGGCGTCCGGCCTCCTTCAGCGGACCGCGAACAAGGCGCACGGAGGGACGGCGCACCAGCTGGAGCAGCCGCAGGGCCAGGAACGCGACGCAGCCTGCGATCCCCAGCGCGAAGAGGAAGGGCACCAGGTCGTAGAGCCCTCGCACCGCGAAGAAGCTGGCCGCGAAGGTCAGGGCGAGGAGCGTCTCCTCGAGGCCGCCGAGGCGGCGTGCGCGCGGCAGGCGCTGCAGCACCGCGGGGCGTCCGAAGCCGAAGCGCAGGGCGTCCTCCGGGCAGACGCTGACGCAGTCGAGGCACTTCATGCACCCCGGATCCACCACCATCCCGAAGGCCGCGACCTCGCGCTTCACATCCACATTGGAGGTGCAGACCTGCGTGCAGTGGCCGCAGCCCTTGCAGGCGTCGCTGACGCGGATGCGCCCGGGGGCGAAGCGGTCGGCGAGCGAGAACGCCGCTCCATAGGGGCATGCGTAGGTGCAGAAGCCCTTCGAGCCCAGGAACCACACGCACACGAAGCCACACACCACCAAGGTGGCGAGGCCCACCCAGGGGCCGGGCATCGTGGCCCAGACATCCTGCGTGGTGAGCTCGACGCCCCGCACTCCGAGGTCCTCACCCAGGGACACGCGGTAGGCCAGGGGCCACAGGAACATGTACCCACCGGCCAGGAAGGGCACCCACGCCAGCGTGCGGGAGCGCAGTGGGCGGGGGGTGATGCCCGCGCGCAGCAGGAGCGCGCGGCACAGGTCCTGGAGGGCCACCAGGTGGCAGGCCCAGCCGCAGAAGAAGCGCCCTAGCAGGAGGGTGGAGAGGATGAGGCCGCCGAAGAAGAGCAGGCCCACATTGACCATGGAGTGCTTGCTGAACTCCATGGACTCGGAGGGCTCGAACAGCCCGAAGGTCCGCCCGGTGGTGGCCCAGTCCACCATGTGCAGGGCGAAGAGCAGGTGCACCGCGATCAGCACCAGCGCGCGCCTGCGCGTCGCTCGCGAGTCCCGCGGGCGCCCGGTCGGTCCGCAGGCGCTCTCGGGGCTTGCGCCCCGTCGTGCATCCGATGCGTGTCCGCTGCCCGGTTGGCTGCCCATGAACCCAAGGTAGTCCACTCCCCAGGTCCAGCGGAGCACGGCTATCCTCGATCCGTGCGACCCCTCCCGCTTCGATCGCGCGCCGCGAGCCTGGCGCTCACTGCCGGCCTGGTGGCCCTGGGCGTGGCGAGCGCGCCCAGCCCGCCTACCGCCCTGCGCGTGGTCCTCGACGCCGGACACGGCGGCACCGACCCCGGAGCCGTTGGCAGCGGCCTCCTGGAGAAGGACCTGAACCTCGAGGTGGTCCTGCGCCTGCGCGACCTGCTCGACGCGGACACCGCCGATCCAGCCGGCGGGGCCGAGTGGGAGGTGCTCCTCACACGGACCACCGACGCGTATGTGTCCCTCAGCGATCGCGTGGCCCTGGCGAACGGCTGGCCGGCGGATCGCTTCCTCTCGATCCACCACAACGGCTTCTCGAGCTCCAGCGCCAACGGCACCGAGACCTTCTCCTTCGCCAACGGCACCCTCGGCGCCAACCTGCGTGATCTCGCCCAGGAGGAGCTCCTGCTTGCCCTAGGGCTCACGGATCGGGGGACCAAGACCGCCAACTTCTTCGTCCTCTCCCAGACCTCCATGCCCGCGGCCCTGACCGAGGCGGGGTTCATGACCAACCCCGGCGACATGGCGGTGATCGGCAACGACGCCGGCCTCCAGGCCGAGGCCGAGGCGCTCCTCTTCGCGCTCCAGCGCCATGTGGGAGCCGCCCCCTACCTGCCGGGTCCGACCTCGGGCACCTACTGCGATCCCAAGCAGAACTCCGCGGGCTGCCTCCCAGCCATCGGCTCCTCGGGGCTGCCGTCCCTCACCGGCGCGCCTGTGACCGTGACCTGCGAGGGCGTGCCGCCCGGCACCTTCGGGATGCTCATCTGGAGCACCCAGGCGGACGCGCTGCCCTTCTTCGGCGGAACGCTCTGCGTGGCCTCCCCCCTTGGACGCTTCTCGCCGGTGGTCTCCACGCCCTGGGCCGGGCCCTGCGGAGGCCGCCTCGAGCAGCCTCTCGACCCGGTGTGGCTCCTCACCCAGGGGTTCAGCGCAGGAGCGAGCGTGCACCTGCAGTGGTGGCATCGCGATCCCGCGCTGGTGGTGAATCCCGTCGGTCTGTCCGAGGGCCTGCGCCTCGTGATCCAGCCCTAGCCCGGGTCTGCTCCGCGCTCTCGGGGCCATCGCGCGTGGGCTAAGCTCCCCGCATGGGTTGGTTCCAGCGCCTCCTCGGCCGCGGTCCGCGAGCGCCGCAGTTCGTCCCTCCCTCGCAGCATGCCTGGACCGAGCGCGCGTCCGGCCTGGGCGTGGCCGTCGAGGTGGAGGGAGCAGGCGAGCAGCCCGGGCCCGCCGACCGGGTCGAGGTTCGCTACGCCGGCTGGCTCGAGGACGGCAAGGGCTTCGACGCGTCCTGGAGCAAGACGGCGACCTTCCCCCTGGACCGCGTGATCCCCGGCTGGACCGAGGGCGTGGGCTGCCTGCGCCCGGGCGGTCGCGCCTGGCTGCGCGTCCCGCCACACCTTGGGTATGGCTCCCGCGGCGCGCCTCCGCGGATCCCCCCGCGCGCGACCCTCGTGTTCTGCGTCGAGCTGGTGCGCGTCGTCGGCTAGCGCGCGTGGGCGTCGTCGAGCTGTGGGCTAGGGCCTGCGGTCCGGGCCCGGCCGCGGCTCGAAGCGCCCGCAGGCCTGACCGCTCTCGCGCCGCACCACGAGCGACGGCAGCTCGCGCGACTGGAACCCGAAGGCCTGGCAGGCGTGGGGCTGGTGGGGCTGCCAGGTCACCCGGTAGTGCCTGCAGCGACCGCAGGCAGGGTCCTGCCGAGGCGCGGGGGTGGTCATGGGAGGGTGAGCCCGAGCAGGCTCAGGCTTACGAATCTACCCTGAATGCGCTGGGGGCAATCCCCTGGCTCAGGTCGATCTGGCGTCCCGTCCCTGGGAGGATGCGTCCCGCCCCAGTCCCGGGGCCGGGTCGGGCGGGCGGCGCGGGCACGGTGCGAGGCGCCGAACACCGATAGAATGCAGGCGGCCATGGACGGCGCCTCCCCCAGGAGTTGCGACGCCCGGCCAGACCCGCACAGCTCCGTGTCGCGACGCAACGAGATCCAGTGGCTCCGCCAGGCCGCCCTGCAGGGCAATGTGGACGCCCAGTACGACCTGGCGTGTGCGTACGCCGAGGGAGACGGCGTGCCCCAGTCCCAGTCGACGGCCTATCGCTGGTTCGAGAAGGCGGCCGAGCAGGGCGACCCCGAGTCGATGACCGCGGCGGGGTACTGCCTGCTCAATGGCGACGGCGTCGAGGAGGACCACGAGGCCGCGGTGGCCTGGTTCCGCCGCGCGGCCGAGGGCGGTGACCCGGATGCCTCGCGCTACCTCGCCTCGTGCACCCTCTACGGCGAGGGGATGCCCCAGGATGTGAGCGAGGGCCTGCGCCTCGCCGAGCAGGGCTGGACGGACACCGAGGACCCCGAGTACGCGCACCTGATGGCCTGCGCCTACCACGACCTCGAGCACGACCTGGAGCGGGCCGTCGAGTGGCACCGCACCGCTGCCGAGCACGGCCACGACGAGTCGATGGTCTGGATGGGCTACTTCAGCCGCTACGGGATCGGCGTGGAGCGCAGCCTCAAGCGCGCGTTCCGCTGGTACCAGCAGGCGGCCGAGGCCGAGAACGACGCGGGCCTCGCGAATGTGGCGATCTGCTACCACAACGGCGAGGGCGTGGCGCAGGACTACGGCAAGGCCTTCGACTACCGCACGCGTGCGTCCGAGAAGGGGCACACCGAGAGTCAGCTCTGGCTCGCCGTGCAGCTCCTGCAGGGGCTTGGCGTGGACCCCGAGCCCGAGCGCGCGCTGGCCATGCTCGCGGACCTCGCCCGCGACGAGCCGCAGGCTGCGCTCATGCTGGGCGAGAAGCACTACTACGGCGAGGGCGTCGAGAAGGACTCCAACCGCGCTCACGAGTGGTTCGAGGTGGCGGCGCGCCATGATGTCCCGGAGGCGTGGACCTTCCTGGGGGTCTGTGCCTGGAACGGCGAGGGCCGCACCGCCGACGCCAAGGACGCCATCGAGTGCTACCGCCGGGCGGCGGATCTGGGCGACAGCCACGCCATCTACAACCTGGGCCTTGCCTACCGCAGCGGCGAGGGCGTTGACCGCGACCTGCGTCGCGCCGACCAGCTCTTCGAGCAGGCCGCGATGCAGGGCAACGGCCCCGCCGCCTGCCTGCTGGCGCGGCGGCACATCGAGGGCGATGGGGTGCCGATCAACGCCTCCTTCGGCGTGAGCTTCCTGCAGGCGGCGGTGGAGGACGAGGATCCCGAGGCCCTCGTCCTCATGGCGGAGTGCTTCCGCGACGGCGTGGGCGTGCGCCCGGACCTGAAGCGCTCGATGGAGCTCTTCGAGCTCGCACAGGTGCAGGGCAAGGACACGCGCGTCGAGCGCGGCCTCGTGCGCCGGCGCCTGCGCGGCAAGCCCTGAGGCCCCCTGGACGGCCGCCCGCGGGCTGGTCGCCTCAGCGCGCGAGCAGGGCGTCTGCTGCCGCGGCCAGGGCCTCGGCCGCGTCGAGCAGGTGGTGCGAGCTGGTCGCGTGCAGGTGCACGGGCAGCACGATCCACCGCTCCAGCTGCACCGCGCGCAGCTGGCGCGCGGCCTCGTGGGTGCGCAGGACGGCGAGCGTGGGGGAGTCGCCGCCCTCCTCACTCTCCGAGACGAGGAGCACATCGGGGTCGAGCTCGAGCACCCGCTCCAGGTCAATGGCGGTGTTCCCCTCGAGGCCTGCCTCGGCGGCGGCGTTGCGCAGCCCGGCGAGGCGCACCATCAGGTCCCATGAGGTCCCCGCCCCTGCGCAGTATCCGGACGAGCCGAAGTTGCTGTAGGTCAGGACCCTCAACGCTCCCCGGTCACTCGGCTGCATGAGCCGCTCCCGGCGGATGCGCAGCTCGGAGAGCAGCTGCGCTCCGGCCTCGGGCCGCGCGAGGACCTCGGCCGTGAAGGTCACGAGCTCCTCGAGCTCCTCCCAGGTCGTCGGCGTGGGGAGCCGTACGGTCGAGACCCCTCGCGCCTCCAGCAGCGAGGGGACGGCGGGCGGGCGCCAGTCCGACACGAGGACGAGGTCGGGCCCCAGGGCGAGGATGTCCTCCGCGTGGAATCCCTCGGGCCTCGGCAGGTCCTCGAGCCCGGGGAGCTCCGCGGGCGTGCGGGCCACGGCGGAGTAGCGCAGGGCCGTGGAGACGACCCCGGCGAAGCGCTCGGGCGGGAGGAGGGCGAGCATCAGGTCGAAGCCCGTCGCCGAGTCCGCGAAGACTCGCTGGGGCTCGACGGGGACCTCGATCGTCCCTCCGCCGGGCGCCGCGACGGTGCGCAGGGCGGGCCTGCCCACGGGCTCGAGGTCCGCGCCGCACGCGGCCAGGGCCAGGGCGAGCAGGAGGAGGGGGCGCCGCATGGGATCAGTTCACCGCGCGGAGGAGGGGGTGCGGGACCGTGCTCAGCGGTTCGGCCCGCCCGATCCGGGCTGCGGGTCCCGCGCCCAGGCCGGCCACACGGTCCAGACCCCGCCGCCGCCCGTCGGGATGCGGACGGGCGGCTCCACCTCCACGGTGGACCAGTCCCGCAGGGGCTCCCGCGCGGCCTGCGGGTGGTCCACCAGGGTCAGGGCACGCGCGGGGCTGACCCCGCGCCCGCCCGGGTCGAGCAGCGGGCGCCGCGCGCGGTCGTGCAGGGCGATCAGGGCGCCGCGCACGGGGTCCCGGTCGCAGAAGGGCGCGGGCTCGGGGAAGCGCTCGTGCAGGGCTGCGGCCAGGGGACCCGCCAGGGGCCGCGCCGCCGCGCTCGCCTCGGCCAGGGCAGGCAGGCGCAGCTCCATGTGGCGGGCGAGTCGCTCGGAGCCGATGGCGGCCAGCTCGACTGCTCCGAGGACCGCGGCGACCGACCAGCCCGCCACGCGCAGGCGCCTGGCCAGGCCTCGAGGAGGATCTGCCCCCAGGAGCGACGGGACCACCGCGGCTGCCGCCGGACCCAGGACGAGGCGGGGATCCGAGGGGCCTTGCAGGGCGAGATAGACCAGCACGGCGAGGGGCGCGAGGGAGACGAGCCGTGGGCCAAGGCCCTCGCCGCCCGCAAGCTTGCCGCACTCTCTCCAGCCGCGGATGGCGAGGAGTGGTGCGAGGGGCCCCACCACGGCGGCGACCCCGAGGACCCAGGTCAGCAGGCCCTCTGGCCGGAAGCCCAGCTCGAGGGAGCGGGCCCACGCGACCGCGCGGGGCAGGGCGCCGTCGGGCTCGAGCGCGATGGCGAGCGCCGCGCCGAGCAGGAGCCCCAGCAGCGCTGGCCCGGCCAGGCTCTGCTGGTCCTCGGTCCCGGACTCCGCCGGCTTCTCGCGGCGGTCGAGGCTGCACCCGAACGCGGCGAAGGGCAGCAGGACGGCAAGCGGATGCACCAAGAGCCCCAGCCCACCGAGCAGGCCAAGGCTGCGCGCCGCAGAGGGTGAGCCGCTGCTGCAGCGCAGGGCCGCGTCGAGGCCAGCCAGGAACAGCAGTGCCAGGAGGGGCTCACGGCTCCAGCCGACCGTCGCGAGCGCAAGGCCCGGGAGCGCGTGCAGGGTCAGCCAGACGCCGGCGACGCGGTGGGGGGAGACGCCTGCCCGGCGCCCCATCGCCGCGAGCGGCAGGCTCCAGAGCAGGGCCGCCACCAGGCCTGGGGCGCGGAGGACGAGGCGTCCGAGCGGGCCCCCGTCCGCCCAGTCCGCCAGCAGCCTGGTCAGGGCGTCGCCCTGGAAGCTCCCCACCCCTGCCGTGGCGTGGGCCCAGGCCATGGCCTCCTCGGCACGCAGCGGCCAGAGGGCCGCGAGCGCCGCCTTGAGGAGCGTGCCGAGCGCGAGGGTGACGAGGAGGGGGTTCATCTACGCAGGACGCCCCGCATGGCGGGGCGTCCTGGAGGTTCGCGAGCGAGCGGGGCTCAGCTCAAGAGCGTGCCGGTCTTTCCGTCCAGCTGCTCCTTGAGGCGGTTCATCACATTGGTGTGGATCTGGCAGACGCGGCTCTCGGTGAGCGACAGCATCTCGCCGATCTCACGCATCGTGTGGCCGACGCGGTAGTACTGCTCGATGATGAAGCGCTCCTTGTGGGTCAGCGAGCGCGTCATGTAGGTCATCAGGT
>JADHNZ010000078.1 GCA_016779225.1 Planctomycetota bacterium | reverse complement strand
TCTGCGGCGCGCCCAGCAGGGCGCGCACGGTGTCTTCTGCGGCGCGCCCAGCAGGGCGCGCACGGTGTCTTCTGCGGCGCGCCCAGCAGGGCGCGCACGGTGCCGCCTACGGCGCGCCCAAGAGGGCGCGCACGGATGCCAGGTGCCCCTCCCAATCGAAGGCGGGGCCGGGGTCCTGCTTGGCGGCGGAGACATGGTGGTGCCCCACCACTCCGGAGAAGCTCTCGTAGGTCGCGTCGTCCAGGACGCGGTCGAGGACCCGACCGCTCGCATCCCGCGGGGCGTCCGGCTCGATGCGCGGGAGGACGCGGCAGAGCGCGGCGTTCAGGCGCGCAAGGCTCGCGTACTGCTCGGCCGTGAAGTCGTACTGGGCATAGGTGCCCCCCTGCATGGGCCCCTCGATGCGCTCGGGGTGACGCGGACGAGCGCGAAAGCCCGGAGTGCGGATGTCGAGGGGCTCCATCCACGCGGGGAACTCCACGAAGCGCCCCTGCTCGTCCTCCGGGTGCAGCTCCTCGAGCGCAGCCAGTCCGGCCTCGTCCCCGACCCGTCGCGCGCCGAAGTTGGCGATCTCCACACCCACCGAGCGGGTGTTGGCCTTGGCCGCGTGCCAGGCACGCTCGCGCAGGTCGAGGGTCTGGTAGACGGTCCCGTCCACATCCAGCATGAACTGCACGGAGAGGCAGCGGCGGTCGTGCAGGATCTTGAAGCACTGCCGGCTGCAGCCGCACGCGTCGTAGTGCACGACGAAGAGGTCCACGGCGCCTTGCAGCGCCTCGAGGTCCTTTGAGCCGGGCGTGACCTGGTACTCGCCCGGGCGGCCGTCCACCCGGCGGCCCGGCTGGTAGCGCAGCTCGCCGTCCTCCACCGCACGACCGCTGGCCGGGGCGTCGAAGTGGAGGGCCGTGCTGTAGGCGTCATACCCTCCTTGGTCGTACCAGAGGACCACGGGCACTCCCACATGGAAGAGCTGCCCACAGGCGACCAGCTCTTGGCCCTTCCGCTCGGCCGGCAGAACGGCCTCGCCGACCTCAGGCGCCTCGACGGGAGCGGGAACCTGCGGGTCGGCCCCGGGCTGGAGGCAGGCCCCTGAGAGCGCGAGCACCAGGGGAGAGAGCCTGCGCGCGAGGGAGAGGCGTGCCGGCACGGAGGACAACGGGGCTTGAGACGGGCCTGCGGCGGATTCCATGGCCCCAGGCTGGCACGGAGCGGGCCGACCGATCAAGGACGCTCGAAGGCCGCCAGGGTCACGCGCCCGTGGTTGTCTCCCCGGGGCCGCGCCTCGCGGTCGAAGGACGGGTCCCCCGCGAGGAGCAGCGTGCTGCCCTCCAGCTCGAGGCTCAGCAGCGCCCTCGCCCAGCGGGCGCCGCCGCCAGCGGGGGCGGGAAGCCAGCACGGCTCGCCGGCCAGGTCCTGCCAGACCCAGGCGCCGCGGTTCGCGTCGGCCTCCGGCGTCTCGGCACCCCAGACCGGCGCCACCAGGTCCTGTGCACTCCCTCCTCCAAGATCGGCGAACAAGAGGCAGCTTCCGAGCAGGGCGTCGCGCGAGAGGCCGGGCTCGAGCAGGGCATCGAGGCGCGGGTAGCGCCCGGCAAACAACACGCGGCCGACATCCCGCCGGCCCTCGCGGTCCGTCCCCGGCGCGCCAACGGCGAGCAGGGGGCCCGCAGCAGCCAGCGCGACGCCGAAGCGCGAGCGCTCGCCAGCAACGGGCTCGCGGTCGAAGCAGAGCTCGGGGCGTCGCAGGGTGCCCATGGGAGGGTGGACCCAGACGCGTCCGACCTCGGACTGCTCGAGGTGCGTCGCGCCCGGCTCGCTGACCACGAGGTTCTGGGGACCGCCGGGCAGCAGGTCCGCGGCGCCGAGCGCAAACCCGTAGAGGCCGCCCTCCTGTGGGTCCACCGGGGCCATGACGCGGCGGCCGCCGCGCGCCGAGAAGGTGAGCAGGGCGCCGCAGCGCACGCCATCCAGGGTCGCTTGGGGCGCTGCGATCACCAGGTCCAGGCTGCCGTCTCCCTCGAGGTCCAGGGTGCACATGGCATGGCCCAGTCCGCCCGGGAGCGTCCCCGGGGGCAGGATCATCCGCGCAGGGCGATGAGCGCCCTCGATCCCCCACACCCACACCGAGCCGGAGTCGTCCCCGGAGCGCGGGGCGCCGATAGCCAGCTCGGGCTCGGGATCGTCGTCGAGATCGATCGCGCAGAGGCTATGGCCGAACTCGAGCGACTCGAAGTCGGGCTGGTGCGCGGGCGGCGCAACGATCCGCGTCTCGCGCACGCCGGCCAGCAGCCCTCCCTCGGCGGCATAGGCCACGAGGACCACACCGCGGCCGGGCCCCTCGGGCCGCAGCGCGCCAGGGGCCGACGCGGCGAGGTCGATCCAGCCGTCCCCATCGAAGTCCCCAAGGGCGAGGGCCTGACCCAGCCGCGCCCCGGAGCCCAGGTCGTCGAGAGGGAGGGACTCCCACGCTGCGGCCAGGACCGGCGGCGCCTCGGCTTGAGCGGCCTCTTCCTGGGTCGCCGCTTCCTGGGTCGCCGCTTCCTGGGTCGCCTCGGCCTGAGTTGCCTCGGCCTGGGTCGCTTCCGGCGTCGGGGCAGGGACCTCCCCTACGGGGTCCTGGGCCAAGGCGAGCAGCAGCAACCACATGCGCGCATCCTACTGCTCGCCCGAGGCCGATCCTCGGGGACACCAACCCGGACGACCCGCAACCCGGACCCGGGCGGTGCGTCCTCGATGCGTGAGCGTCCCTCCCCGAACCCAGCCGCCCTCTCCCACTCAGCCCTGCGGGCGCGGTCCGGTCGAGGGGCGGACCGCCTCCCTCGGCCCCACGGGAGCCGAGCTGGTCACCGTCGAGGCCCGCTTCGAGCCCAGCGAGCGCGGTGGAACGCGCGTCCTGCTGACTGGCCTGCCGGACGGCGCCCTGCGCGAGTCCCGTGCCCGCCTGCCGGCCGTGCTCGCCAGCGCAGGGCTCAGCCTGCCCCAGGGAGAGCTGCACCTGAACCTCGCACCGGCCACGCGCCCCAAGCAGGGGGGTCTGCCTGACCTTGGGATCGCATGCACCGTGGCCTGCGCCCTGGGGCAGATCCCCGCTCCTCGCCTGCGCGACCTGCTGCTCCTCGGCGAGGTCGACCTCGGGGGCACGGTCCACCCTGCCGCCGGAGTCCTCGCCGCCACCCTCGCAGCCCGCAGCGCCGGACTGCGCACGGTCATGGCGCCCATCGGCAGCCTCCCGTTCCTACGCCTTGTCCCGGGCATGGAGGTCCTCGCAGTCAGCCACCTCCGCGAGGCCCTCGACCACCTCCGCGGCGCGTGCTCCCTCGCAGCCGTGGCTCCTCGAGCACCTGGCGGGAGCATCCGCGGAGAGAGCGGGCGCGACGGCAGAGGGCCCGCCGGGGTCGAGGACCCCGGACTCGACGAGGTTCGGGGCCAGGACCTCGGCAAGCGGGCACTCTTGGTCACGGCCGCGGGTGGACACAGCCTCCTCCTGCGCGGCTCGCCGGGGGTCGGCAAGTCCATGCTCGCTCAGCGCCTTCCTGGCCTCCTTCCCAGGCTCACTCCCGAGGAGCAGCTCGAGCTCCTCGCCCTCGCCGACGCGGACCCGCGGCGGCCGAGTCCCCGGGGCGACCGTCGCCCCCTGCGCGCACCCCACCACACCACGAGCTTCGCCGGCCTCGTGGGAGGGGGCCGTGACGCGTGCCCCGGGGAGGTGTCCCTCGCCCACCGCGGGGTGCTGTTCCTGGACGAGCTGCCGGAGTTCCGGCGCGACGCACTCGAGGCCCTGCGCGAGCCCCTCGAGGCTGGCGAGGTCCGGATCGCCCGCGCGCGCGAGCACGCCGTCCACCCCTCGCGCGTGCTCCTAGTCGCGGCCATGAATCCCTGCCCCTGCGGCTGGCTCGGGCACCCCAGGCGCCGCTGCACCTGCACGCCCGCCGCCCGCAGCCGCTACGCCGGACGCCTCAGCGGGCCCCTGCTGGACCGCTTCGACCTCCTCGTGGACCTCGAGGTGCCCGAGGCCCGCGACCTCCTCACCCCGGCCCCCTCAGCGGAGCCCGTGGAGCCAGCGGCGCCCCAGGAACAGGAGAGCGATTCGCTGGAACAGCTCTCACCCGGCGAGACCCGGGTCCTGACCCGAGCCGCCCGGTCATGCGGATCCTCGAGCGACTCTCCCCCGCTCTCGCCCGCGGCGGCTGAGCCCACCCACGGCCGGGCAAGCGGACAGACCTGCACAATGGACCAAGGCAGCGCGCGGGATCACAGCAGCGCGCGGGATCACAGCAGTGCGCGGGATCACAGCAGTGCGCGGAATCACAGCAGTGCGCGGAATCACAGCAGCGCGTGGGACAACGGCAGCGCGGACGCGCTCACCAGCGCACGCGTCGCCGCCCTCCTGAGCCAGGCGCGCGAGCTCCGCAGGGCCCGTGGACAGGGGCCGTTGAATGGGCGCCTCGCGGGGGCTGCCCTGGAGGCCAGCGCACCCCTGCGCGGTCGTGCCGCCCAGCTCCTGCGCCGAGCCGCCCTCGAGCGCAGCCTCTCGGCTCGGGCGGTCCAGGCGCTGCGCAGGGTGGCGCGAACGCTGGCGGATCTCGAGGGCTCCCCGCAGATCGAGCCTCCCCACATGGCCGAGGCCCTCTTCCTGCACGGCCGTAGGAGCGCCCCTCCCTGACGGTCGCGGGATGGCGCCCGGGCCGGGCCGTACGCGGACTCCCGGCTCAGGCTAGGGTGGCCGCGCTGGAGCTACTCGTGGCGCAGGGCCTCGACGGGGTCCATGTGGGCCGCGCGCCAGGCGGGATAGAGCCCGAAGACCACGCCGATCCCGACCGAGATCAAGAAGGCCAGGGTCGGTGCCTGGGGCGTGACGATCGTCGGCATCCCGGCGGTGGCCTCGACCACGGCGGGGATGGCGAGCCCGAGGGCCACTCCGGCGAACCCGCCGAAGCCCGAGAGCACCACGGTCTCGACGAGGAACTGGATGACGATGTGACGGCGCTTGGCTCCGAGGGCCCGGCGGATGCCGATCTCCCGCGTGCGCTCGGTCACCGTCGCCAGCATCACATTCATGATGCCGATCCCCCCCACCAGGAGGCTGATGCCGGCGATGGAGCCGAGCACGATGTTGAAGATGCGCTTGGTCTCCTCGGCGCGCAGCAGGAGCTCGAGGGGCACCACGACCTCCCAGTCCTTCTCCCGGTGCTCACGGTCGAGCATGGTCCGGGCCGCGTCAGCGATCATCGGCACATCCACGGCACGCTCCACATTGATGATCATCTCGTGCAGATCGACCTCGGTGATGTCGCGGCTGCCGCTGCGCATCTTGACCTGGGTCGTGCCGAACATGCGGCGACCGGAGGCCAGCGGGATCATCATGTCTCCGCTGACCTCGGCGCCCGAGTCGATGGGGATCTGCCCGATGGGCACGCGCGGCAGGAGGATGCCGACGACCTCGAAGTACTCGCTGCCGACCCGCACGCGGCGCCCGATCGGCGACTCGTAGGGGAACAGGTAGCGGCCGACCTCGAAGGAGAGCACGCAGACCGGCTCCTCAAGCTGCTCGTCGAGCTCGCTGAGGAAGCGCCCGCTCTGGAGGACGCGGCCAGTGGCCGAGAGGTAGTCGGGCTCGGTGCACAGCACCCGGGGGCGGCACATCCGATCCTCGTGGCGGACCTCCTCGGGGATGATCATCACCGGGACCACATCGCGGACGCCGGGGAAGGTCAGGCGCGCGCGGGCCCGGTCGTCGTCGGTCAGGCCATAGGCCAGGACACGCGTCTCCTGGTTGGACTGCTGATCCTCGGGGGGCTTGACCGAGCGCAGGATCACATTCTGGCTGCCCAGCTGGCGGATCTGCTCCTGGGCCTGCTCGCTGGCGCCCTCACCCACCGCCAGCATGGCAATCACGCTGGCCACCCCGAAGAGGACGCCGAGCGTGGTGAGGAACGAGCGCAGCTTGTGCAGCAGCAGGCTGCTGATGCCCAGGCGCACGGTGCGCAGGAAGGGGGAGCGAACGACCATGGCTCAGCGGTTCTCCACGATGGCGTCGATGCGACCGTCCTTCAGGCGCAGGATGCGCTCGGCTCGCTCCCCCACATCGGACTCGTGCGTCACGAGGAGGATGGTCTTCCCCTCCGCGTGCAGCTCGTCGAAGATCTCCAGGATCTCGTCCGCCGTGCGGGAGTCCAGGTTTCCGGTGGCCTCGTCGGCCAGGAGGATGCTCGGGTCGTTGATCAGCGCGCGGGCGATGGCCACCCGCTGCTGCTGGCCGCCCGAGAGCTCCGGCGGCCGGTGATCGAGGCGCCCTGCCAGGCCGACCCGTTCGGCCAGGGTGCGTGCGCGCTCCTCGGCCCAGTCGGGCCACTCGTCCCGGTACATGACCGGCACGAGGATGTTCTCCAGCACATTGAGCTGCGGGATCAGGTTGTAGCTCTGGAACACGAACCCGAGGCTCGCGCCGCGCAGCTCGGACAGCTCGTCGTCGGTGAGGGTCGAGACCCCGCGACCGCCCACCTTGTACTCCCCGCCCGTGGGGCGATCGACGCACCCAAGGATGTTCAGCAGGGTGCTCTTGCCGGAGCCCGAGCTGCCCATGATCGACCAGTACTCCCCGCGCCGGAAGGTGTGGCTGACCCCATCCAGAGCGGGCACCGTCGTGGTGCCCATCTGGTAGACGCGACGGACATCGACGAGCTCGGCGACGGCGTCAGGTGTGGAGCCGTCGCTCACTTGCCGCCTGCGCTCCCGCCCGAGGGCCGACCGCCGCCCGACGGGCGGCCGCCTCCCGAGCCGCGTCCCTCGCCGGAGGGGCGCCCGCTACCGCCGGCCCCCGAGGGACGGCCGCTGCCCTCCGAGCCCCCGCGGGCCGCCGCATCGCCTCGACCAGAGCCGCCGACGCCGGCCGGCATCCCCGAGGGGCGTCCGCCGGAGCCCATCGAGCCGGCTCCCATGCCACGACCGCCACCCATGACGCCCGCCGGCATGCCGGAGGGACGGCCGCCGCCTCCCCCAGCGCCCTCGACGCGCTCGGCGCGAGGACCGTCCGGAGGCGCGCCCGCAGAGGGGGCCTCCGGCTTGAAGTCCGCAGGCGGAGCCATGGCGACCTTCTCGCCCTCGCTGAGGCCGGACTTCACCTCCACCCACTGGGCGTTGTCGAGTCCAACCTCGACCTCGCGCCGCTCGATGGCATCCCCCTGCAGCACGAAGGCCACGGTGGACCGGCCGTCGAAGAACACGCACTGACGCGGCACATAGGTCACATCGTCGAGGTCGTCCACGAGGATCTCGATGCTGCAGGACATCCCGGGACGCATGTCCTCGTTGCCCTCCTCCAGCACGACCTCGGAGCGGTAGACGCGCTGGTTCGGGTTGCTCCAGTACGAGCCCGAGTCGGGGAGGGTGGCGACGAAGGACACGCGGCCCTCGAAGACCTTGCCCGGCTGGGCGTCGATGCGCACCAGGCACTTCTGGCCGGAGGTCACCTTCTTGAGGCTGGTCTCGTGGAGCTTGGCCTCGGCCACCATGCCGCCCGGCTGGGGAATGGTCACGATGTCCTGGCGCTCGCGGACCTCAGTGCCCTCCTGGATCGGGTCGCCCGAGCCCCAGCGGCTGCGCTCGCGGGCGTAGACGACGATTCCCTCCGCCGGCGAGAGGATGCGGCTCTTCTCGATCTGCTCGAGGATCTTGGCCAGCTTCTCCTCCTCGCGCTGCAGCGTGAAGCGGGCGCTCTCGACCTCCGCCTGGAAGTCCGCCATCTTGGCTCGGGCCTGGCGGTCGGTCTTCTCGAGATCACGCTGGCGCGTCTCGATCTCCTCCTGGAGCTCCTGGAGCTTGCGCTCGTAGTTGTACTCCATGGTCAGCGCCTTCTCGCGCCGGGCCTGCCCAAGGGCCACGCGAGCGCGCTCGTACGCAATCTCATCGTCCACCAGCTCCTGCTGGGCAGCGAAGTTCCGGCCCACCAGCTCGCGCGTGAACTCCAGGTCACGAGAGGACTGCGTGAGCTCCTGCTCGCGCAGCAGGATCGTCTCATCGAGCTTCTGGAGCTCGTGCTGCCACTCGGAGAGGACCAGGTCGTCCTCGCCGATCGTGGCGCCCTCACGGCCCACATACTTCTCGAGGTCCATCTTACCGAAGCGCAGCTGCAGCTCGGCCTGGGCCAGGTCCGTGCGGTTCTGGATCTCCTGGATCGCGAACTGCTCCTCGGCCTTGGTCAGGCTCGCCTTCGAGCGGTTGACCGTGATCTCCTGCTCGACCTGACGATCCTCGAGCTCGGAGACATCCAGCTCGCAGACCAGGTCGCCCGGCTTGACCTGCGCACCCTCGTCGATCAGGTAGAGGATCGTCGTGCCCCGCTCGATCTCGCTGCGCAGCACCACGGCGTTGCGCGCCTCGAGGTTGCCCCGCACGGTCTCACTGATGCGCAGGGAGCCCCTGCGAACGAGAGCGCCGTCGATGGACTCCTCTTCCTCGGGCCTCATCCACTCGAGCTCGACGGCGGCATAGCCGAGGCCGCCGACCACGGCCACGAGGGCCCCGGTCCAAAAGAGGGTGCTGGTCTTCATGGCGTGTCCTTGGCCTCGACGGAGGCGAGCAGGTCCTGGTCGTAGGTGATCCCCTCGTCGTCGACCCGCAGGGCCTCCAGCTCGAGGAGAAGGTCGAGGCGGGCGAGGGTCAGGCTCACGAGGGCGGAGGCGCCGCTGTTGCGCGCCTCGCGGAGGGCCTCCTCGGACTCCAGCACATCCCGGGTGCTGGCCCGGCCGTAGTCGAGGTTGAGGCGGGTGCTCTCCACCCGGCGCTCGGCGATCTCGACCGCGATCTCGGCCAGCTGGAAGCTGATGCGCGCATTCTCAAGCACGCGGATCACATCCCGCACGGAGGCCACGATGCCGTCGCTGGCCGCCTCCACCGAGCGCTTGCGCACCTCGAGGGTGATCAGGGAGTTGCGGTACCCGTTGCGCTGCGGGATGCGGTTCCAGGGCAGGTCCAGGCTCAGGCCCGCGCTCCAGCTGGTGCTCTGCCAGTCGTACTGCAGGCCGCCGTCCACGTCGTAGGAGGGCGCGATCCGCGCGTCCACATCCAGCCCGACCCGCAGGGAGTCCCGCGCGATGTAGGCCTTCCGCTCGGCGTCCGTGAGCTCGTCCAGGGTGGTCATGAAGTCCAGCCGCTGCTCGAGCGCCAGGTCGATGGCGCGCACCTCGTCGAAGGCCTGCTGCTCGCCAGCGACGGCCTCGAGGGCCCTGAACTCCTCACGATCGAACACGAGGTCCGTCTTCACGGGGAGCCCGAGGAAGAGCATCAGGTTGTCCCGCGTCCGCGCCAGGTTCGCCCGCTGGGAGACCAGCTGGCCCTCCGAGCGCACCTCGTTCTGCTGGGCCTGGTCGGCCTCGATCTGGGAGAGGCGGCCAGCCGCGGCAACGGCCTCGTTGCGCTCGCGCAGCGCGACCAGGTTGCGGTAGTTGGCCTCCTGGTTCTCCAGGACGGCCATCTGCTGCAGCAGTCCATAGAGCCGCTGCGCAACCTGCACCGAGAACTCGCGACGGTAGCGCTCGAATGCGCGGACCTGGTAGACGAGGTTGCGCTCGGCCTGGGTCAGGGGCTCGAGGGTGATGCGCTTGCCGGCTCCGCGGAGGAGGGGCTGGGTGATCGCGAGGGAGAGGTCCGACGAGACCTGGGTCGTGTCCCCGGTCGTGACCACGCGAAACAGGCTCGCACCGATCGACCCGACGATGCTGGCGCCCGTGCCGAGCAGCCGCGACAGGCCTACGCTGCCCCC
>JADHNZ010000077.1 GCA_016779225.1 Planctomycetota bacterium | reverse complement strand
CGCGGAGCAGACCATGGCCTTCCCCTGGGACTTCACGGCCCAGGTCGAGTTCGAGGGCATGCGCGGCGCGATGGTGTTCGCGGCGCGGGCTCACGACAACCTGAAGGCTCTGGAGTCCGGCGGCTGGGAGGTGGATCCGACCCACCCCGACCTCGTCCCCGAGCGTGAGGCCCACCGGCTCATGCAGATCTTCGAGCGCTCCCTGGAGTCGGACGAGGTGCAGGCACACGGCCCGGCATTCCGCAGCATGTACGCAGCCCTCGTCGACGACGCCCGGTCGCTCGAGGCCGCGCTCACGGCCTACCGATCTGGCGACGCAGGCCAGCTCGAGCCGGCAGCGGCGCTCATGGCGCGGATCGGTCAGACCTGCAAGGGCTGCCACCGCGAGCACCGCAACTGACCCGCGCCGGGCAAGCGCCTGCGGAGGCCCTCGAGCGGAGAGGCCCTTCCTTGGGCCCGCTGCTCGACCGGAATCCCCGGCAGGGGGTGGGGGAGCCGCGACGCGCGGGCTACGGTCCTCGGGTCGTGATTCCCCTCTCCCCGCGCTTTCGAGACGCCGTCAACCGGGCCCTCTACCTCCACCGCCGCCAGCGTCGCAAGAAGACCCGAGAGGAGCGGGCGCGGGGCGAGGTGGATGTTCCCTACGCAGCGCACCTGTTCGCGGTCTGCTCCCTCGCCATGGAGCACGGCGCCGATGAGGACGAGGCCATCGCGGCCCTGCTGCACGACGCCGCCGAGGACCAGGGGGGCGAGGACCTGCTGACCGAGATCGAGGAGGTCTACGGGGAGCGGGTGGCTCGGATCATCCGCGGCTGCTCGGACTCCCTCGCGGGTCCCGACGAGCCCAAGATCGCCTGGCAGGAGCGCAAGGACCGGTTCCTGTCCTTCGTGCGCGAGCACGCCGACCCCTCCACGCTGCTCGTCGTGGCCTGCGACAAGGTCCACAACGCGCGCTCGGTGGTGACCGACCTGGCCCGCAGCGGCCCCTCGATCTTCGACCGCTTCAGCTCCGGACAGGATGGGACGCTCTGGTACTACCGGGCCGTCCTGGAGGCCCTGCGGTCGCGCGAGGCGGACATGAGCACCGACCTCCAGCGGCTGCTGCTGGACGACCTGGAGCGGATCGTCGCGCGCATGCACCGCTTCGCAGGGGTGGACCTGGAGGCCTGACGCTCCCGGCCCCCGCAAGAAGGCGAGCGGCGCCCCGGTCCATGGACCGGGGCGCCGCTGTCGTCTGGGGCCGTGGCGGCCTCAGGACTCCTCGTCCTGGCCGCCCTCCTCCTCGCCGAAGAGGTGCTCGAGGGCCTCGGCCTCCTCCTCGAAGCGGATCCAGTCCGGGCTCGGGTGGTCGGGGTCGATGCGCACCTCGAAGGTCTGCTCCATGCGCGCGCCGCCGACCTCGAGGACGATGCGGTAGGTCCCCGGGTCCACGCGCCTGCCGCGGCGCCAGCGTCGGCGGCCGCCTCCATCGTCCTGGGGCGGGTTGCCGCGCAGGTCCCAGGTGACACGGTGGAGGCCGCGCTCCCCGGAGCCCTCGAGCTCGCGGATGACCTGTCCGTCCAGGGACTCGACGCGCAGCGCGAGGTCACGGCCGCGCTTGTCGAGGCTGTAGTAGAAGGAGGCGCCCTCCGCGGGATTCTCGCCCACGAAGCGTCGCGTCCCCGACTCGGCTCGGCGCGGCAGTGAGCGCCAGACGGTGGTCGTGGACGGCTTGAAGAGGTGGGCGTCCGCCTCGGCGACCTGCTCCGAGGCCTGCCGCAGCGGGCCCACATCAAGGATCCAGATCGAGCGTCCGTGGGTGCCCACCACCAGGTGGTCGTGGGTGGGGTGCTGGGCGAAGTCGTGCACGGGCACGGTCGGGAGCCCGTCCGCACCGTTCATCCTGGTCCAGGAGGCGCCGCGGTCCGCGGACACGAAGAACCCGAACTCACAGCCCAGGTAGAGCACATCCGGGTTTGCACGGTCCTCGTGGAGCGCGCGCACGGGTCCAGCGGCGTCCGGGAGCTTGCGCGTCAGCGACTGCCAGGTGGTGCCACGGTCGTCGGACCGGAAGGCGTGGGGGGCGTCGTCGTTCGAGCGGTGACCGTCGAAGGAGGCGTAGACCCGATCTCGGTCGTGGTGGCTCGCGTAGAGCTGGCTGACATAGCGCCGGCCGGGCAGGACCTGGTCGAGGGTGTCCTTCAGCTCCTTCTCGGGCTTTGAGTGGGCCGAGGCCTGGAGCTCGTCGGCGTCCGCGCGCCCGCTGGGAGCGTCGTCCTCGGTCGCCTCCTCGGCCGGCGCGTCCTGCCCCTCGCCCTCGGCGGCCTCGCGGGTCCCGGTGAAGTCGAAGGACATGGTGGCGGCGGTCAGCCGGCCCGCAAGCCCGCCCTCGGTGAGGCGCGCCTCGAAGTCCATGCGCATCTTGCGGGGCTGGAACGCGAAGCGGAGCGTGCCCTCGGCGGCGTCGAAGCGTCCGTCCTTGAGCGCGCCGTTGCCGACCTCACTCTCGATCGCCCCCGTCACGGCGCCCTCGGCGCCCAGGGCGAGGACGAGGGTGAAGTCACCGGTCCCCGGCGCCATTCCGTCCGCGGTGGCGGTGCAGCGCCAGACGCCCGTGAGTGCGTCCGCAGGGGCGGCAGCGGGCTCGGCGGGGGAGGCCTCGGTCTCCTCCGGCTCGGCTTCTGCCTCGGCGACCGGGGGCGCGGGCTCCTCGTTCAGGCTCCACAGGTCGTGCCAGGTGAGGCCGCCATCCTCGGTGCGCCAGACGGCACCGTCGTCGGTGCCGACCCAGAGCAGGTCAGGGGCGAAGCGCGACTCGGTCAGGGCCGTGGCGGACCCGCGCTCGGTCGCCGTGATCACGCCGGAGATCGAGCGCGAGGACTCGCCGCGCTGGATCGAGCGGAACACGCGGTTGCCCGCGCTGTAGTGGATGCCGCTGTTGTGGGAGCTCAGCAGGAACGGCGTGTTCCAGTTGAAGCGCACCCGGGCCCCGCGGCCGGCGCTGGGCCGCAGCCAGCCGCTCTCGCCCGTCGCCAGGTCCCGGCGACCCATGCCTCCGTTCTGGCTCTCGTAGTAGACGAGGTCGGGGTTCTCCGGGTCCACGCGCACGACGAACCCATCGCCGCCGCCGACGCTGAACCAGTCGCTGTTCACCGGCCCGGAGTCGCTGCGGACCATGGCCGGACCGCCCCAGCTGCCGTTGTCCTGCAGGCCGCCGTAGACGAAGTACGCGTCTCGCGGACCGACCTCCACGTTGTAGAACTGGCCGATGGCGACATGACAGTGGTGGTCCCAGGACTCCATGCGGTCCCAGGTCACATAGATCCCGCCGTCGTTGCCGAGGATCATGTGCTCGCCGTCCGTGGGATCGATCCAGAGCGCGTGGTGGTCCACATGGACCTCGCCGCCGTGGCCGTCGCTCGTGAAGGTCTTGCCTCCGTCGGACGAGCGCCAGAGGCGGGTGCCGAGGACATAGACCCGCTCGGGGTCGCTGGGGTCCACGCGAATCTCCGAGTAGTACATCGGGCGCGGGTTGAGCGAGTTGACCCGAGTCCAGGTCACGCCGCCATCCTCGGAGCGGAAGATGCCTCCGTACTGGTGACCATCGGGCCCCTGGTCGTCCTGCGCGTTGGCGTCCTGGCCGCCGAGGCCGATGGAGAAGGGACCGGCGTTCGGGTACCCCAGCTCGTCCGTGCGGTCCTCGTCCTCCTGGGGCTTGCCCTCCAGGGTGAGCTCGAGGTCCATGGCCTCGCCGTTGCGGATCACCTCGACGCTCAGGGTCTCACCCGCGAAGTGCTTGCGCAGGAGCTTGGAGGTGGAGTCCCAGCTGACGAGGGTCGTGTCCCCGAAGCGCAGGAGGATGTCGCCCTCCTGCAGGCCGGCCTTGGCCGCGGGGCTGTCCTTGGTGACCTCGGTGAGGCGCGCGCCGACCTCCGCGTTCTCCGCGCGGACGCCGAGCCATGCCGCGTTCTCGGGCTCCTGGGTGATGCGCTCGGTCTCGAGGACCGCGAAGGCGATGTCGGGCTGGGAGCGGCAGAAGTCGACGCCGATGCGGCCCAGCATGACCGACGGGAGGCCATGGCTCCCCTCGCTGTCCGTCAGGCGGGTCCAGCTCGCGCCGCCGTCGGCCGTGCGCCACAGGGCGCTGCCGGGACCCCACTTCTTGGCGGGGTCGTTGGAGTCGTAGAGGTCACGCTCGCGCTCGTAGGTGGCGACCAGGAGCACCTCGGGATCGGCCGGGTGCATGGCGATCTCGACGACCCCGGTCGCGGTGTCCACCTCCAGGACCTTGACCCAGCTCTCTCCGCCGTCGGTGGTCTTGTAGAGGCCGCGCTCCTCGCTCGGTCCCCACAGGCGACCGAGTGCGGCGACATAGACCGTGTTGGGATCGGTGGGGTGGACGGTGACCTCGGCGATCTGGAAGGCCTCCTCGAGGCCCGCGTGGTCCCAGGTCGCGCCGCCGTCGGTCGAGCGATAGACCCCGTTGCCGAAGGACACGGAGTTGCGCGGGTTCGCCTCGCCCGTCCCGACCCACACCTGGGTCGGATCCGATGCGCTCACCGCCACCGAGCCGATGGAGCTCACGCGCTGGCCGGTGAACTGGTGCTCGTAGGTGACGCCGCGGTTGGTCGTGTGCAGTAGGCCGCCGGTCGCGTGGGCGATCCAGGCCTCGCTCGGGCGCTCCGGGTTCACCGCGATGTCGGTGATGCGCCCACCCATGTTGGCGGGGCCGACGCTGCGCCACTCGAGGGCGTCCGCCCACTCCAGCGGGAGGGTCCCCTCGACCTTCTCGGGCAGACCCTTACGCTTGGGCTTGCGGGCCTTCTCCTCGGCCTGCTCGGCGGAGGCGTCCTCTTGGAGGACGGGGGCGGCGGGGGGGAGGGAGAGGGAGAGCGGGAGGAGCAGGAGTTCGAGCATGGGGGGCCTCGACGGGGAGATCGGCCAGATCCGGCAGGACCTTGGGCGGGTCCCCAGGATAGGCACCCCCTCGCGTGACCGTCCGGTCCCCGAGCCCTCGGTGCGCGTTCCTTACACGGCGCATGCACGCGACCCTCTTGGGGCCAGAGGGCGTCTCTGGAGGCGCGGGCGGGGCCCGCCCGGGAGGCCGCTCCTGCCGGCGCCCCACGCGCTGCCGCGCAGCCGCCCCCAGCCTCACTCCGCGGCCAGCACCCGCGCCTCGAGGGGGGCCGTCCAGCGCACGAGCTCCTGGGCGTAGTAGGGGCGCACGCGCGACGCCGGGCCCGTGGTCGTGCCCGGAATGCTGGCCACGCAGGTCAGCTCGAGGCTCTGCTCCTCACGCGGCTCCAGGTCGCGCCAGTACAGGTGCACCTCGCGACCCGTGCGCTCCCAGAGGTCGAAGGCTCCGGCCTGAAGCAGGTCCTCCAGCACCCGCGTCGAGACCTCGAGGCCCGCGGGGAGGCCCACCGTCGCCAGCACCATGCCCTGCCCCTCGGTGGCGAGGTTGCGAAGGCCGACGCGCAGGGTGGCGGACTCGCCCTCGAGCAGCTCGACCTCCGTCGCTCCGTCAGCGAAGGCGCAGGTCAGGGTCACCGGAGCGTCGGGCGCATCGGCCGGAACCTCCGCGTGGTAGCGCAGCCCGAAGGCGAACGGGAACTCGTTCCCGCCCGTCAGCACGAGGCGCACGCGGTGCTCGCCGGGAGGGAGCTCGCTCGCCAGGTCGTCGAGGCGGAGCGGCTCGATGCGTCCGGCCTCGAAGAGCACTGTCCGCACGAGGCGGTCGTCCACGAAGACCTCCAGGGTGCCGTCGTAGGCGACGCGCCGGTTCACCTCGGCGTAGCGCACCAGGGTGCGCAGGGCCTGGATTGTGGCCTGGGTGGAGCCGAAGCGGCCCGAGCCGTCCCGCGCCGCGAGCAGCGCCTCGACACCACGCCTCGCGTAGATCTCATCGTCCGGGTCGTCCAGCCAGGCGGCCACTGCGAGGGCAGTCGTCTCGACCGTGAGGTCCGCGCCGCGCGACGAGGTGATCGAGCCCTGCGTGCCGGTGAGGGCGCCGTCCTCGCCCTGCATGGCCTTGAGCCGATCGCGCGCGCCGTTCGCCGGCTCGAGCCGCCCGGCGGCCTGCAGGGCGCTGGCGGCCAGGGCCACCACATACGGGTCCTCGGAGTCCATGCCGAGCCCCTGCAGCCGATCGAGCTCGCCCTCGAGGTCGCCGGCGGGCGTTCCGCAGCACGCGAGGGCGTAGGTGACGAAGGCGTCCGTCACCTCCTCGGTCGCTGCCCCGAAGCGATCGAGGGCGCGCGGGTTGCGCTGGTAGCCGCCCTCGCCGTTGCGCCTCGAGAAGAGCCAGGCGCGCGTGCGCTCGAGGAGGGCGGGATCCACCTCGAACACGCGCGCGGTGTCGTGGAACTCCAGCAGGCCATAGGCCGAGAGCGCCTCGTGTGCGGGTGAGCCTCCGAACCACTCGAAGCCCCGCTCGCTGCACTCGTAGCCCACGAGCCGCTCCAGGCCTGACCCCAGCAGGGGCTCGGCCCGCGCCACCACCGCGGGCTCTTCGATCCCGGCCGCGCGCATGTAGGCCATGGCGAGCACATTCGGGTAGTGCGTGGCGCTGGCCTGCTCGAAGCACCCGTGGGGCAGCTGGAGGATGCCCTCGAGGCCCCGCAGCAGGTCGGTGAGCGGGGAGGGGTAGAGCTCGAGCTCGACGGCGAGGGAGCCCTCGACGCTCTGCTCGGGGATGGCGACGCGGAACTCGGTGTCGGCGCCACCGCGCGCGATGCCGCTGTGGTGCACCTCGTGGGGGAACCCCCGCGGGACCACTCGCAGGCGCTGCGACACGCCGTCGGACCAGGCGCCCGCGCGCGCGGCCACGCGCAGCTGACCCTCGCCCCTGCCCGCCTGGGCCAGGACCGGCACGACGAACCGTCCACGACCGCCCTCGAGGGGCGCCGCAGCCGCCGCGCGACCCGCAGAGGGAGCGAGTGCCACGAGCCCCGACGCCTCGCTGAGGACGAGGGCCTGCTCGAGGGCAGGATCGTCGCTGCGCACGGCGACGACGAGGTCCACGCGGTCACCCTCGGTGAGCTCCACGGGCAGGCGCGCCTCCACTGAGAGGGGCGGCGCAGACTCGAACTCCGCCCTCGCCTGGCCGACGCGTCCGGCGCCGTGGGCGTCCACCGCCACCTCCCAGGTGGTGGCGCGGTCGGAGGTCTCGAAGGAGAAGCGGGCCTCGCCGCTGGCACTCGTCGTGAGCAGCGGGTTCCAGTACAGCGTCTCGGTGAAGTCGCTGAGCAGGTTGCGGCCGGCGCCAGGGTTGCGGTGGCTGTAGACCCGTGCCCACTGCCGCAGGGGGCGGCGCGAGGCGGCCACGGGTTCGTTGGCGGGTCCGAGGAAGAAGTCGTCCTCCCCTGCGAGCAGCTCGCGCAGCTCCTCCTCACCCCCGTACCCAAGGGCCTCCAGCTCCTCGGGGCTCGGCTGCTCCCCGCGGTCGGGCTCCTCCGCCAGCGCGGCGCGCGGCAGGGGGACAGCCCCCCGTGCGATCTCGACGGGAAAGTCTCCACCCTCCACATAGCCCAGGGCGCGCAGGTTGCCGTCGCGGGCGTCGTCGAAGAACTCGCCCGGTGCCCAGTCCTGCAGGACGGCCTCCTCCTCGGGGATCTCCATGCCGGGCGCGGCCGCCACGAAGCCGTCGGCCTCCATCGCGGCGTCGATCGCGAGCCCGGGCGCGGCCGAGTCCAAGAGGCGAATGGAGAGCAGCAGGCCGCCGAGGCCCACGGCCGTGGTGGTCAGCAGGGCGAGGCCCGGACGGTGCGCGAACGGGCGCGTTCGCTCCAGGAGGGCCCAGGCGCCGAGCAACCCAAGGAGCACGGCTGCGAGGCTGCTGAGGCCGGCCGCGCGCTCCTCCGTGCGGCGGGCCGTGCGTGCGAGGAGCCGGGCGGCGGCGACGCCCTCCTCCGCCTCCGCGATCCGGGGAGCGAGGGAGCGTCCCTCCCGGACCCCGAGGCGCCGCGCCGCGTCGCCGTGCTCCTCTGCGAGCGCGGTGGGGTCGACCCATCCGAACCTGCGCCAGCCGCGCGTCCCGAGGACGAGGTCGATGCGCTCCGCCCCTTCCTCGCCGCCCACGAGCAGCTCGTCCAGGTCCTCGAGGCGCTCGACCTCCAGGTCCGCCAGCAGGTCCACGGTGTCCGCCAGGCCGATGCGCGGGCCGTCGGTCTGGTCGGCCAGGGTCGCGTCGGTCACGACCACGCCCAGCGTGGCGGCGACTGGAACTCCGCTCTCGTCGGTGGTGCGCACGACCACCTCCTGCTCGACCCCGGGCAGGGTGCGCACATCGCGCGGGGCGACGGCTACGCGCACGGTGCGCCCCGAGTCGTGGTGCACCAGGCGCTCGGCCCGCGGCCGCAGCTCGCGATCGAAGACCGAGAGGCGCAGGACTCCGCCCACTCCGGCGCGCACGGGCAGCTCGACGCGCTGGCGGCCTGCGGCTTGGAGGGTGTCCTGGGCGAGCAGGGTGCCGCGGCAGTAGAGGCCCACGACCCAGGGTCCGCTGTTCGGCAGCTCGAGGTCGGCCCTGACCGCGCCCTCGCCCGCGGGGAGCAGGTGCAGGCCAACGCCGTCCTGTACCGGGAGAGGCAGGGGCACGGGCGCGGAGCCGGCGCCCTCGACCTCGGCCACGAGCCGCTCGCCCGCCCGGGCCTCGACCTCGAACCAGCCGCGGCCGTCATGGCGGGTCGTGAAGCGGGAGCGCTCGCGGCCCTGCTCGTCGAGGATGCGGCCGGTCGCCTCCACTGGACGGCCAAGGGTATCCGTGGCCTCGAAGTAGACCCGCGTCGCAACTCCCGCGAGCAGGTCTCCCCCTTCGGGGTGGAAGGCGAGGTCGAAGGTCCCGGTGGGCACCACGAAGGGGCGCACGGCCGTCTCGACCACGCCGCCGTCCGACACGCGCGCGAGCAGGCGAGCCTCGCCCCGCTCCACGGAGGCCGGCACCGCGAACGAGACGGCCGCGCGGCCCCTTGCGTCGCAGGTGGACGCGGCGCTCCAGGCGCGCTCGCCGTCCACCAGTAGCTCGAAGGTCACCTCGGCCCCGGCCGCGGCGCCGCCCACGGCGCGCGTGACCTCGAGCGTCGCGACGCCGCGCTCGCCCGGCGCGTAGGTCTGGCGTCCGAGCTCGAGGGTCTTGACCAGCTGGGAGGGCTGGAACCGGCGCACCTCGAACTCCTGGCGCGCCACGGTGAAGGCGTCGTCGCGGTCACGCAGCTCCAGGGCCCAGAGGCCGCCGCGTGCGTCCTCCGGGAGCCGGAGCCCCGCATCAGCGACGCCGCTCTCCAGCGGGCGGCGCCAGGTCTCGACCGGCGCGCCCTTGGGGTCCACGAGGCGCAGGGTGCACCAGCCCTCGGCGGGCTCGAGGGTGAGGCGGTCCAGCAGGCGGGCGCTCATGCGGACCTCCTCGCCGGGCCGGGCCAGGGGGCGGTCCACCGAGAGGTGGGCGAGGGGGGTGCTGCGGTCGGGCGCGAGCTCCAGGCTCTGGAACACGCGCTGGCCGCCGCCGGAGGCCGTGACCTCCACCGTCCGGGGCTGGAGCTCGCGGGCGAAGGCCAGGGTGGCCGTGCCGGCGCACAGCTCCTCACCCGAGTCGAGCTCCTGGCCCTCCTCACCGCGTGCGACCCACTGGACCTTCGAGGGGACGGGATCGCCCGCGATGTTCCAGGTCTCCACGCGCACCTCGGCGGGAACGCCCGCGGGAGCGCCGGCGGGGCCCGAGAGGACGAGGCGCAGGCCGCTGGCCTCGGCGGCCTCGCTGCGCAGCAGCAGGTGATGGCCCCAGGGCAGGACGGCCAGCAGGACCACGAGCAGTCCGGCCACGCGGCGGGCCCTGGAGGACCACGCCCGGGGGCTGCCGCGTCGCGGTCCGGCTCCCGCGGCGCGCGAGGCAGCCGCCTCCATGGGAGCGCGCTCCAGGTCCAGGGGCGGAGCCGAGGCGCGCGCGGCCGATGCAAGCAGGTCGACCTCGGCGCGCGCGCGCTGCAGGGCCTCGGCGGCCTCGGGTGCCTGGGCGAGCCAG
>JADHNZ010000076.1 GCA_016779225.1 Planctomycetota bacterium | reverse complement strand
CAGGTCCGCGCCCCCTTGGAGGAGGTGCGTCGCGAAGGAGTGGCGCAGGGCGTGCGGGTAGACGCGCCCGCGGATGCCTGCGCGGGCGGCGGCGGCTGCGACCCTGCGCCAGGCTGCCGCGCGGCCCAGGGGCGTGCCGCGGCGCGACAGGAAGACCTCGTGCGCCCGCCCGTGGCGAGCGAACTGGGGGCGTCCCTGGCGCAGCCAGGTCTCGAGGGCCTCGCGGGCGCGCGCGCCAAGGGGAACGAGCCGGGTCTTGTTGCCCTTGCCCAGCAGGCGGACGGTGGAGAGCTCGCGCTCGAGGCCCTCGGTGGACAGGGTCACGGCCTCGCTGATGCGCGCGCCGGAGGCGTAGAGCACCTCCAGCAGGGCGCGATCGCGCTGCATGAGGGGGTCAGGGCCGTCGCAGGCTCCGAGCAGCTCTCCGACCTCCTCGGGAGTGAGGACCCCTGGCAGGTGGCGGCGGAGCTTGGGCGCGGGGACCCGGGCAGTCGGGTCGCGCTGCAGCTCGCCCTCGGTCACCAGGTGCTGGAAGAGGATGCGGAGGGAGACCAGGGCCCGGGCCAGGGAGGCCGGGGCCCGGCCCGCGGCGCGCAGGCTCCCGAGGTAGGCCACCAGGTGGTCGGGCTCCACCTCCTCGGGGCGCCTGAGACCGGCCGCGGCGGCCCAGCGTCCGAACCCGTCGAGGTCGCGGCGGTAGGCCAGGAGGGTGTTGCGGGCCAGGCCGGCCTCCACGCGCAGGGCGTCCAGGAGGTCCTCCTGGGCGACTGCGAAGGCGCGCGGGACGGGTTCGGGGGCGCTCACCGGGGCCAGCCTAGGAAGACCGAGCGGTCCGTTTCCACGGCTGCCGGGACCCTTGGAGTGCGGCCTCGCCGTCGGTAGACTCCCCGCCCCGAGGTGACGCGCAGTCAGGGCTGTTGAGGCCTGTGACCCCGTGACCCGGCTCTCACAACCTCATCCCAAGGGTCCCGCCGACCCTGGCCCCAAGGATCTGACTGCCATGGCCCGTAAAGCACTCACCGCAGCCGACCTCAAGAAGTACGAGGCCGCCCTCCGCCACATGCTGGGGGTCGTCACGGGCGATATTGACGTGCTGGCGGAGGAGACCTCCCACGAGGCGGGCCGGGATGTGAGCACTGAGGACGCGGGCAGCGAGATCGCGGCCCTGGAGCTGTCCCTCGAGCTGCTCGGCAAGGACGAGCAGACGGCCCAGGAGATCCTCGACGCGCTCGACCGCATCAAGGCCAAGGCCTACGGGGACTGCGAGGAGTGCGGCGAGCCGATTCCGAAGGGGCGCCTCGAGGCCATGCCTCACGCCCGCAACTGCATCGACTGCCAGCGGGCCCTCGAGAAGGGCACCTACTGAGCCTCGGACGGGCGCGCCTGCGGCAGGTGCGCCCATTCCCGTGGCGAGTCGAAGCGCAGGGCGCGGAACGCCGCGGCCCTGTGCGGTGCTAGAGTCCGGGATCGCCGCGTGGCCGACAGCCATGGATTCTGCACCGAAGACCGAGGACGCCCCGTCGGGCCAGACCCCTGCCCGTGCGGAGCAGCCGCCCCAGCGCCCCGGCTGGAGGCTCGCCGCCCTGCGGCTGCTCTGGGTCGCGCTCCTCGTCGCGGCAGACCTGGGCTCCAAGGCGGCCGTGATGCCCTGGCTGGAGGCGCGCATGCCCCAGTTCCACGAGGTCTACCAGCCTGAGGCCCTTCCGGCCCTTGAGCGAGATCACCACGGGCACCTGCGGCACCTGCTGATGGGGGACTCGGTCGCCCTGATGCACAACCTGAACTACGGGGCGGCCTTTGGACAGCTCGACTCGATCCCGTGGGTCCTGGTGGTCGGGCGAGCGATCGCGGCGGTGGTGCTGACCCTGATGGTCGTGCGCGCGGCGCCCGGTGGAGGGCTTGGACTGGTCGCGCTGGTGCTCGTGCTGGCGGGCTGCCTGGGGAACCTGTGGGACAACCTGACCTACGCCCCGCTCCAGCCCCTCGAGGGGATGCCCTTCGGGCCCGTGCGGGACTTCATCGATGTGTACTTCGGCTGGTGGGACTGGCACTTCCCGACCTTCAACATCGCCGACTCGGCCATCACCGTAGGGGCGGTGCTGCTCTTCCTGGGCGGCGCGCGGAAGGAGCCCGCCGACGCCGCCTGAGCGCGTGCTGCGCTTCGCCGGACCGAGGGTGGTCACGGCTGCGCGCTTCGGTCTAGAGTGTTCTGAGCAAGCCTCCCCTCCATGGCGAACCTGCGGACCGTTCTCGCCGGCCTCGAGCTGGTCAACCCGATCCTGTCGGCATCGGGGACCTTCGGCCACGGGGTCGAGATGCGCCACATGGTGCCTCCCGGCTCGCTGGGGGCCTGGGTCAGCAAGACGGTCACCCTCTCCCCGCGCGGGGGCAACCCCATGCCCCGGATCCACGAGACCGAGGCGGGGTTCCTGAACTCGATCGGGCTCGAGAACCGCGGGCTGGACGCGTACCTCGCGGACACCCTGCCCGAGGCGGCGGCGACCCATGCGGTCCTGATCACGAACATCGGGGGCCACACCGAGGAGGAGTTCGCCGTGGCCGCGGCGCGGCTCGACGAGCGGGACGAGGTGGCCGCGATCGAGGTCAACCTCTCCTGCCCGAATGTGGACGGGGGCAAGCTGCCCTACAGCACCGATCCGGCCACGGCCGAGCGGGTCATGGCTGGCGTGCGCGCTGCGACGAGCAAGCCGATCTTGGCCAAGCTGTCCCCGAATGTCACCCGCATCGACGAGATCGCGGTGGCGTGTGCGGCCGGCGGCGCCGATGGCCTCACCGTGATGAACACGGTCCTTGGAATGGGCGTCGACTGGCGCCGTGCGCGGCCGCGTCTGGCCACTGTGGTAGGGGGCTACTCCGGCATCGCCGTGAAGCCCATCGCCCTGCGCTGCTGCTGGCAGGTGCGCCAGGCGGTGGAGATCCCGATCGTGGGCTGCGGCGGCATCGCCTCCGCTGAGGATGTGCTCGAGTTCCTGGCCGTGGGCTGCACGGCGGTCCAGGTGGGGACCTCGAACTTCAGCGATCCCGCTCGCCTGGCGCGGCTCGGGGACGAGGTGTCGGCGCTCCTCGATGCGGAGGGGCTTGCCGGGGTGGACGCCGTGCGCGACCGACTCCACCACCAGCTCGCGGCGGTGCACAAGGCCTGAGGGCGAACCGGGGAACGGCGATGCGCATCGACAAGCTGACCCCCGCCCATGTTCGGCGCGCCGTGGACCTGTACCTGGAGCACGCCTGGCCCGAGGGACGACCGCCCCTGGACCTCGAGCCCCTGCGGAGCGCCACGACCCTCGAGGAGGTCGCGCGCCACTTCGAGCGGCCGCGAGAGGACGAGGAGGTGTCCTGTGCCCGCTTCACCCTGCGCCTGGGCAACTGGCGCTACCCGTTCATGAAGCTCGTCGTGCAGGAGTACCTCGTGCGCGACGAGTACTTCTTCTCGGTGGACACGCACGACGACCTGCGCGTGGATCCCTCCATGCCCGACTATCAGGCCTGGTGCGAGGTCCGCGAGGGGAACCGCCAGCTGAAGGAGCGGATCGAGGAGGCCTGGGCCGCAGAGGAGCTGCCGACCCACGACGACCTGGCGCTCCTGAGCGAGGAGATCGCCCGGGTGGAGCGTGCACCCGGGGCGGGCCACCGGATCCTGCTCGTCGACGACGAGCGGGCGGTGGCGCGTGGGCTGGGCGCCCTGCTATCCGCGCGGGGGTACCGCGTGGAGCTGGCCCACGACGGGCGGGCGGTGCTGGAGCGTCTGGCCGAGGACCCGCTGCCGGAGCTCGTGATCCTCGACTATGCGATGCCCGAGCTGGACGGCTGGGAGGTGCTCGAGCGCCTGCGGGCCGAGCCGCGAACGGCCGCGCTGAAGGTCCTGCTGGCCACGGCCACCGACATCGACCTGGGGATGCTGCAGCGCTGTAACGCCCTCCTGAAGAAGCCCTACCCGCGAGAGCTGCTGTTCGGGATGCTGGACAAGCTGCTGCCGGCCCAGGGGCCGGGCTGAGCGGGCTGGGGGGGCCGAGGACGGAGGGGCCGTGATCGGGCCTCCGGCCTTGACCGTGATCTGGCTTCCAGCCTTGACCGTGATCTGGCTTCCAGCCTTGACCGTGATCTGGCTTCCAGCCTTGACCGTGATCTGGCTTCCAGCCTTGACCGTGATCTGGCTTCCAGCCTTGGCAGGGGCCGCCCCCGAGCGGTTCAATGGTCGCCCGCCGCGCCGGTGGGGGGCCTGATCCCCCGCCTCGGGGGGGAGCAGCAGCATGGACTGGGAGAAGATCACAGACCGCTTCGGCGTGGTTGGGGAGCGGGTCGGCCGCGGCCTCAAGCGCGTCTTCGGCTCGGAGAACGAGCGCTTCCTGCGGACCCTCGAGCCCGTCGTGGGGGAGGTCCTGGCGCACGAGGAGTGGGCCCAGGGCCTGGACAGGGAGGCCATCCAGGCCCAGGTCCAGGAGTGGAAGGACTCGGTCGCCCGCGGGGAGACCACGGTCGACGACCACCTGACCCGCATGTTCGCCCTGGTGCGCGAGGCCAGCCAGCGGACCCTGGGGATGCGGCACTACGACGTGCAGATCGTCGGGGGCTTCGTCCTGCACGAGGGCAAGATCGCCGAGATGATGACGGGGGAGGGCAAGACCCTGGTCGCCACCCTGCCGCTGGCGCTGAACGCCCTGAGCGGGCGGCCGTGCTTCCTCATCACCGTCAACGACTACTTGGCCAAGCGCGACGCGAACTGGATGCGGCCGGTGTACGAGTACCTCGGGCTCTCGGTCGGTGCGATCCAGTCGACGATGGACCCGTGGACCCGCAAGCCGGTCTACGAGTGCGACATCATCTACGCCACCAACAACGAGGTCGGCTTCGACTACCTGCGCGACAACATGAAGACGCAGGTGGATGCCCAGGTCCAGAAGGATCTCTACTACGCCATCGTCGATGAGGTGGACTCGATCCTCATCGACGAGGCGCGGACGCCGCTCATCATCTCCGGGCCCGCCGAGGAGCACATCGGACGCTATGTGGAGGCGGACAAGGTTGCCCGCGCCCTCGTCCGCGACGAGCACTACGAGGTGAAGGAGAAGGAGCGCGCAGCCTCCATGACCGAGGCCGGCATCGTCCGCGCTCAGGAGCTCCTGGGGGTGGAGTCGTTCTACGAGCCTGGCTTCGAGGACTGGCCCCACTACATCGAGAACGCGATCCGTGCCCACGGCCTCTACCAGAAGGACAAGGAGTATGTGATCGAGGAGGCCGAGGACCCGCGCACCGGCCAGGTCGGCACCGAGGTCGTGATCGTCGACGAGTTCACGGGCCGCAAGATGTCGGGCCGCCGCTGGTCGGACGGCCTGCACCAGGCCGTCGAGGTCAAGGAGGGCCTGACTCCCAAGCAGGAGACCCAGACCCTGGCCACGATCACCTTCCAGAACTACTTCCGGATGTACGACAAGCTCGCGGGGATGACCGGCACGGCCATCACTGAGGCGGGCGAGTTCCACAAGATCTACGGGCTGGATGTCGTCTCGATCCCCACCAATGTCCCGATCTCGCGGCAGGACGACGACGACATCGTCTATCGCACCGAGCGGGAGAAGTGGAACGCCATCTGCGACGAGATCGAGGAGGTGCATCGCACCGGCCAGCCCGTGCTCGTGGGCACGGCCTCCGTGGATAACTCCGAGAAGGTCAGCGCCCTGCTGCGCGAGCGCGGGCTGCGCCACGAGGTGCTCAACGCGAAGAACCACGAGCGCGAGGCCCAGATCATCGCCCTGGCCGGCGAGAAGGGCTCCGTCACGGTCGCCACGAACATGGCCGGCCGGGGTACGGACATCAAGCTGGGCGGCAACTTCGAGTACCGCCTGGAGCAGGCCCTCGCCGAGCGCGGTCTCGAGGTCGGCGACCTCGAGCACCTCGCCGAGATCGACCGCATCCGCGAGGAGGTGCGTGCGCGCTGCGACGCGGACGAGAAGGAGGTCATGGGCCTCGGCGGCCTCTATGTGCTGGGGACCGAGCGGCACGAGGCGCGCCGCATCGACAACCAGCTGCGTGGCCGCTCCGGCCGCCAGGGCAATGCCGGCCACAGCCGCTTCTTCCTGTCCCTCGAGGACCCGCTGATGCGGATCTTCTATCGGGACTGGGTCGTGAACGCGATGGAGAAGCTCGGCATGAGCGAGGGCCAGCCGATCGAGTCGGGCATGGTCACGCGCGCCATCGCCAAGGCCCAGCGCAAGGTCGAGGACCGCAACTTCGAGATCCGCAAGTCGCTGCTCGAGTACGACGAGGTCATGGACCAGCAGCGCAAGACCATCTACAGCGTCCGCCAGGATGTCCTGGAGAAGACCGAGCTGCGTGAGAAGGCCCTGACCATGGTGGAGAACACCCTGGGCCGTAGCGCGGGGGTCTACTCCGGCGATGCGCCGGGCTTCCGGGAGTGGTGCCTGAAGACCTTCGGGGTCGAGGTGCCGGAGGCCGCCGCCAGCGCGGCGACCGACACGGACGAGCCCGACTCTGGCGCGGTCCTGGACCAGGTCGGGGCGCGCTACTCGGAGCGCGAGGGCGAGCTCGGAGAGGAGCTCGCGCGCCGCGTCGAGCAGTACCTGATCCTCAACGCGATCGACTCCAAGTGGAAGGACCACCTCAAGGCGGTGGACGCGCTCAAGGCCGGCATCGGCCTGCGCGGCTACGGCCAGGAGGACCCCAAGACCGCCTACAAGCGTGAGGGGACCAAGCTGTTCCAGGAGCACCTGCTCCCGGCGATCGAGGACGAGGTCGCGAGCCTGCTGCTGCGTATCCAGGTCCAGCGTCCTGAGGCAGCGCCCGCGCCGGCCGAGGCCCCTGAGGGGGCTGCGGAGGGTGACGCTCCCGCGAGCGCCGCGCCCCAGGCCGCGGCTCCGGCGCTCCAGCCGCGTGGCATGGTTCGAGGCGGCCAGGCGGTCCCCGGCCAGGCGCGACCCGCGGGGGCGCGTCCGGCGAACCTGCCGCCCCAGCTGCAGAACCTGACTCCCGAGCAGCTGGCGGAGCTCCAGCGCCGGGCACGGGAGCAGGCGGCGCGTCAGGCCATGCGCAAGCAGGTCCCGGCCTCGGGAGCCTTCGACATGATGCGGCGCCAGAACATGGCCGCCCAGCAGGCTGCGGCGCGCAAGGCCGCGGCGGAGGCTGCCGCCGCGCAGGCGACCCAGGGCCAGGAGGCTCCTGGGGGAGCCGCCGGGAAGGCCGAGGCCCCGGCCCCGGCCGCGCCGCCGAGGCCCCCGGCACCTGCCGGCGCCTTCGAGGGCACCGGCCGCAACGACCCCTGCCCCTGCGGCAGCGGGAAGAAGTTCAAGAAGTGCCACGGCTCCTGAGCCGTCCCCATGGTCGAAGCGCCGTCCGCCGGGGCCGCCCCCGAGGGGCGGCGCAGGGGGCCCCTCCGGGCCCTCGGCCTCATGGGCCTGCGTGCGCTCTACGACCTGGCCTGGCTGACGCTGATCCTGCTGGGCTCGCCCTGGTGGGTCGGGCGCTCCCTCGTCTCGCGGCCCTTCCGCCAGATGGTGACCGAGCGCCTGTGCCTGCGGCTTCCCCGGCTGGGGCCGCCGCCCAGGGGCGGGCGCGTGATGGTGCACGGGGTCTCGGTGGGGGAGGTCAAGGCGAGCAAGTCCCTGGTGGAGGCCCTGCGCCCGCACCACGAGGTGATCGTCAGCGCGTCCACGGACTCGGGCCTGCTCGTTGCGCGTGAGCTGTACCCCGACCTGACGGTGGTGCGCTTCCCCCTCGACTTCCGCCCGGTGGTGAGCCGCTTCCTGCGCCGCCTTCGGCCCACCGCCGTGGTCCTGCTGGAGCTCGAGATCTGGCCGCTGTTCGTGCGCAGCGCGGCGCAGGCCGGCGTTCCCACGGCGATCGTGAGCGGCAGGATCACCCCCTCCAGCTTCGCCAACTACAGGCGCTTTGGGCCCACCCTGACCCAGTTCTCCGCGGTGCGCCTCTTCGCCGCCCAGACGCGCACCTATGCCGAGCGCTTCCTCGCGCTGGGAGCGCCGGCGGAGCGCATCCAGGTGACGGGGAATGTGAAGGTGGACGGCCTGGATGCGGCGGCCCGCGAGCCGGGCACGCGGGCCATGGCCCTGGCCACGGAGCTAGGCATCGACGGCACGCGCCCCGTGCTGGTGGCCGGGAGTACGCACGGCCCGGAGGAGGTCACGGCTTCCCTGGCGTTCCGCGCCGCCGCGCCCGACGCCCGCGTGGTGCTCGTGCCGCGGCACCCTCCGCGGGTGCCGGAGGTTGTGGAGGGCCTGCGCGCCGAGGGCCTCGAGCCGCAGCTGCTCACCGACCTGAGGGCGGGGACGCCCGTCGATCCCGCGCGCCCGTGCATCGTGGACACCATCGGGGAGCTGGAGCGGCTCTACTCCCTTGCCTCGCTGGCGTTCGTTGGGGGCACCCTCATTGACCACGGCGGGCAGAATGTCCTCGAGCCCGCCGCGCGGGGGCTCGCGGTGCTGCACGGGCGGGATGTCGCCAACTTCCGGCAGGAGGCTGCCCTCCTGGAGCAGGCTGGAGCCAGCCGCGTGGTCGAGGACGGGCCGAGCCTCGAGCGGGCCGTGAGGGAGCTCCTCGCGGATCCAGAGCGCATGCGGGCCATGGGGGAGGCCGGGCGCAAGGCCGTTGCGGGGCAGCGGGGGGCGACCCAGAGGACCGTGGAGGCGCTCTATGCCCACGGCATCCTCAGCCAGGGGGCCTGACGCCCGCGTGGGCGAGGCAGGGGCCGCTCAGCGGGGCGCCAGGGCGGCTCTCGGGCCCCAGGGAGGTGGTGCGCACGCTCGTATCGGTGTATCCTGATATGTCGAAATGTCTGCTCCTGGACGGCCGCGCAGGCCGATGGGAGCGGAACCCAGACCCCGCCTCCTGCAAGACCTCGGGCCCTCGCCCGCGGCCGCAAGGGGCGCTGCACGAACCTCCCCAGACATGTCCCGCACTCTCTTCACCTCCGAATCCGTCTCGATGGGCCACCCCGACAAGGTGGCCGACCAGGTCTCCGACGCCATCCTGGACGCGCTCCTGGCCCAGGACCCCAACAGCCGCGTGGCCTGTGAGACGATGGTCACCACGGGCCTGTGCGTCGTGGCCGGCGAGATCACCACCAAGGCCGTGGTGAACTACCAGGAGGTCGCGCGCGACACCATCCGTCGCATCGGCTACACGAGCGATGCGTTCGGGATCAACGCGGACACCTGCGCCGTGATGGTCACCCTGGACAAGCAGTCGCCCGACATCAGCCAGGGCGTCTCCGAGGGTGAGGGCCTGCACGCCGAGCAGGGCGCGGGCGACCAGGGCCTGATGTTCGGCTACGCCTGCGACGAGACCGAGGTCCTGATGCCGTTCCCGATCCACTACTCGCACCGCCTGGTCGAGAAGATGGCGGAGCTGCGTGAGAACGGCTCCCTGCCCTGGCTGCGCCCGGACTCCAAGAGCCAGATCACCGTGGAGTACGAGGGTGACAAGCCCGTTCGCGTGCACACCGTCGTGATCTCGACCCAGCACGACCCCGAGGTCAACGGCAAGTCCGAGGAGCGCGAGGTCCTCGAGGAGATCCGTCGCGAGGTGATCGAGAAGGTCATCAAGGCGACCCTCCCGGCCGAGATGCTCGACGACAACACGATCTACCATGTGAACCCGACGGGCAAGTTCGTCCTCGGCGGGCCCCACGGGGACTGCGGCCTCACTGGCCGCAAGATCATCGTCGACACCTACGGTGGCATGGGCCGCCACGGCGGCGGCGCCTTCTCCGGCAAGGACCCCTCCAAGGTGGACCGTTCGGCGGCCTACGCTGCCCGCTGGGTCGCCAAGAACGTGGTCGCCGCGGGGCTGGCGACTCGCTGCGAGGTCCAGCTCTCCTACGCCATTGGGGTGGCCAAGCCCCTCTCCGTGCGGGTCGACACCTTCGGCACCAACAAGGTGGACGATGCCGCCATCGAGAAGGCTATCAGCGAGGTCTTCGACCTGACCCCCGCGGGCATCATCGGCGCCCTCGGCCTCAAGGCGCCGGTGTTCAGCCAGACCGCCTACCACGGCCACTTCGGTCGCGAGGGCTTCGCCTGGGAGAACTGCGACAAGGTCGACGCCCTCAAGGCGGCGGCGGGCGCCTGATCGCTCCCACCAGCGGGCGCCCTGGAGCGCCAGCGCCGAGCGAGCGCCGTGTCCCCTCGGGGCGCGGCGCTCGCGGCGTTCCGGGCGCCAGGAGTGACCTGGCCCAGGGCGATGGGTACGCTTGGGCAGACGCCCGTGCGGCGTCTCGACCGACCATGCGCCCCGTGACCGCCTCCCTCCGCCGCGCCGGCTTCACC
>JADHNZ010000027.1 GCA_016779225.1 Planctomycetota bacterium | reverse complement strand
GGCCGGTGAGCAGGAGGTCCCCGTCACGGGCCTCCACCGGCACGAGGTGCTCGACGAGCTCGGCCCCATAGGTCCGGCGCACGCGCGCCAGGAGGTCCATGGTCGGCTCCACGTCATAGGCGCGCCGGCCGTCGCTGTTGACCACCAGCCCCACGCCGTCATGGGCCAGCACGAGGCGCTGCACGACCTCGAGGCAGTGGCCCAGCTCCGTGCTGGGGCGCTTCATGAAGCGCCGCCTGGCCGGCACGTTGTAGAACAGGTCGCGAACCTCGATCGAGGTGCCCTGCGGCGCGCCAGAGTCGAGCACCGGACCGAGCTCGCCGCCCTCGCAGGTGATCCGATGGCCGATCTCGGCGTCCACGGTGCGCGTGATGATCGAGCAGCGCGCCACCGACCCGATGGAGGCAAGCGCCTCTCCGCGGAAGCCGAGGCTGGCGATGTGCAGCAGGTCCTCGGGGTCGCGCAGCTTGCTCGTGGCGTGGGCCGCGAAGGCCAGCTGGAGGTCCTCCGCCCCCATGCCGATGCCATCGTCGGTCACGCGAATGAGGCGCGCGCCGCCCTCCTCGAGGTCGACCTGGACCCGCGTCGCGCCAGCGTCCAGCGCGTTCTCGACGAGCTCCTTCACCACCGAGGCCGGGCGCTCCACCACCTCGCCCGCGGCGATCTGGTCACGGACGACGGGCGGCAGGAGGGCGATCCGGGGCGCGCTCGAGCGGGTGCTCATGCGCTCATGGTAGCGGGCGGGGCCTTGATCCCGCCCCGCCATGCCCCTTCCCTTGGGCTACCGCCTCCGGCGCTGCGGCTCGAGCCGCCAGCGCAGGGCGAACGCCGCCCAGTCGTTGACGCCGACCGCCGGACCGCTCCGCGCGCGCCGCTCCAGGCCAGCGGCGTCGTCCACCATGCGCGCCCAGTCCGCCTCGCTCCGCAGCCGCACGCGAGCCGCGACGGCCTCGCGCTGCCGCGGGCTCCCCGTGCGCGGGGGGCCGCCACTGCGCGCCACCGCCAGGGCCTCCCGAGCCTTGCCCGAGACGGCGGGCCCGAGCATCGCCACGAGGGCCTCGGGCGCCATCTCCCGGCGCCCGTCCTTGCCAACGAAGCCGCCCTTGAAGAGGGACTCGAGTCCCATCACCGCGCGCGCCGCCACGCCGTCCACAAGCTGCTCCGCGATCGCCCAGGGAGAGGCGCCCGGATCCCACACCACGGCCGCCTCGAGGGCCCCGCCGGCCTGGGCCGCTCGCTCGAGCTGACCGTCGAGCGCGGCGAGGTCGTTGCCCGTCGCCGCGGCCACGAACACCGCCTGCTCGGGCTTCAGCTTGAGCCCGCGCTCCCGCGCCCTCCCCAGGATCCACTGCACCAGCTCCACGCTGCGCGGGTCCGGCTTCCACGGGGGCGGGGTGTCCCAGAGCTTCCGGAACGAGAACAGGAGCTCCTGGGGCGCGAGCGCCTTGGCCACCTTGCTGTCCGCGCGGAGGCTCGGCGCGTCGAGGACGATGCAGTCCTCGCCCGGCCTCTCGATACGCGCGAGGATCGCCTTCACCGCGGCCTCCGAGAAGAAGCGCGACCCCTTCCGCAGGAGCTCGCCCGCGCCGCGGACGAGGACCAGCCGGCCGCCTCCAAAGAGGGCTCCGCCAGCGAGGTCGTCGAGCAGGGACGCAGCGCGGTACTCGGGATCTCCGGTGTCGTGGCGGCAGACCTCGAGCCCGCGCTCGCTGGCCAGCTCGACCACCCGCAGCACCGCCTGGTGCCGGTACCAGCCCTCCTCACCCCGCACCACGAGGGCCGGGGGCAGGCCACTCGCAAGGCGCTCGGACAGACGCCTGTACTCCAGGTCGGGAGCCGGGTCCTTGGCCGAGGTTGCCTTGCGCGCCATCAGGCCAGCGATCCTCCCGTGCCGAGCAGGGCCATGTCCAGGGCCATTCCCACGAAGAGGGCCACACCGACCCAGCCATTCAGGGTGAAGAAGGCGAGGTCCACCCGAGAGAGGTCCCCGGGCCGCACGAGGCTCTGCTCCCAGCCCAGCAGCCCGGCGGTCCCCAGGATCGAGGCGGCATAGATCCAGCCCAGCTCCGCGCGCCAGGCCACCACCGCGAGGGCCAGGACGGTCAGGCCATGCAGCACCCGCGAGAGGCGCAGGGCCCCGGCCTGGCCGAAGCGCGCGGGGATCGAGTGCAGCCCCGCCTCGCGGTCGAAGTCCGCGTCCTGGCAGGCGTAGATCAGGTCGAACCCCGCGACCCAGGTCAGGACCGCGAGCGCCATCAGCAGGATCGGCAGCAGGTCCCCCTGCAGGTCGCCCCGCACCGCGATCCACGCCCCGAGCGGCGCCAGGCCAAGGGCCAGGCCAAGCACCAGGTGCGCGGTCCACGACACGCGCTTCACCAGGCTGTAGCCGAGCAGCACGATCAGCACGGGGAACGAGAGCCACCCCGCCAGGCTCGAGAGGGTGAAGGCCCCCCCCACGAAGACGGCCGCGGAGAGGAGCGTGAGGGCCGTGACCGAGCCGGCCGAGAGGAGGCCGGCGGGCAGCTCCCGCCCCGCCGTGCGCGGGTTGGCCGCGTCGATACGCCGGTCCACGAGGCGGTTGAAGGCCATGGCCGCCGTGCGCGCCGCCACGGCGCACACCACGACCAGCCCGAGCACCCGCGGGGTGGGCACGCCCCCCGCAGCGAGCCACGCGCCCTGCAGCGCAAAGGGCAGGGCGAAGATCGAGTGGCTGAACCGAACGAGGGAGAGCCAGCGACGCAGGGTGCTCATCGCTCCCCCTGCGCGCCGGGGGCAGGCACGGCGCCCGCCTCGCTCGGCGGCTCGTCCAGTCCCTTCCAGCGCGCTCCGCGCCCGTGCTCCACGGAGAGGCGATCAAGCACCTTCCCCACCACATGGTCCACCAGATCCTCGAGGGTCTTGGGTCGGTGGTAGAACCCCGGCATGGCGGGCAGGCAGATGGCCCCCATGCGCGTCAGGTCCAGCAGGTTCTCCAGGTGGATCGCTGACATGGGCGTCTCGCGCGGCACCAGCACCAGCCGACGCCCCTCCTTCAGCGCCACATCCGCCACGCGCTCCACCAGGTTCGAGCTGAAGCCTGCTCGCACCCGACCCAGGGTCCCCATGCTGCACGGGCAGATGATCGCTGCGCCAGTGAGGGCCGTTCCGGAGGAGGGCGGCGCGCCGACCTCGTCGGAGCGGAACACGCGCACCCGCGCAGCGGCCTCCGGCCCGAGCCAGCCCGGAAGGCTCTCCGCCAGCAGCTCCCCCTGCACGCCGGCCTCGACACCCAGCTCGTGCCGCAGCACCAGGCACCCCGCAGGCGTAGCCGCCAGGTCCACCTCGTGGCCCGCGGCCAGGAGGGCGCGCAGCAGAGCCTCCGCGTAGGCGTGCCCGCTGGCCCCCGTGATGCCCACGAAGAAGCGCGTCATGCGGGCACCCCCGCTCCGCGCGCGTCGGCGCCGGCCGCGGCCGGGAGTCCACCCTCGGGGACGGTGCCCGAGTGCAGGCAGGCGATGCCCCCGGTCAGGGTCCGGTGGGCGCAGTCCTCGAAGCCGAGGGCCTCCCACTCCGCCTGGAACGCGTCGGGGTCGGGCCACGCGAGCACGGTGCGCGGCAGGTACTCGTAGGCATCGCCATCGCCAGACACCGCGCCTCCAAGGCGCGGGAGCACCTGCGTGAAGTAGCCGCGGTACAGGGCGCCAAAGAGCCTCGAGCGCGGGGTGGTGAACTCGAGCACCACCACCCGCCCGCCGGGCCGGACCACGCGCGCCATCTCTTGCAGCGTCCGCCCACGGTCCGCGGTGTTGCGGATCCCGAAGGCCACGGTGGCTCCGTCCGCGCAGGCGGTCGGCAGGGGCAGGGCCAGGGCGTCGCCGTGAACGAAGGCCGTGTCCCCCTGAAGGCCCTTCCCACGGGCCTTGCCCGGGGCGCGGGCGACCATCTCGTAGGTGAAGTCGACCCCGATGGTGCGCGCGCCTTCGCGGGCAGCCAGCAGGGCGAGGTCGCCGGTGCCGGTGCACACATCGACCAGGGTGAGGCCGGCCAGGGGACGGCCCCCGGCCACGGTGCGCAGGGCTGCCTTCCGCCAGCGCTGGTCCACGCCCATGGAGAGCCCCCGGTTGAGGAGGTCGTAGGTTCCCGCGATGCGCGAGAACATGGAGCGGACGGCCTGGGGATCCGGCATGGCGGGGAGAGGATAGGACGGGTCCGGACGCGGTGGAACGGAAGAAGGCCCCCGCGCATGCCGCGCGGGGGCCCTCCCCTGGGTCATGAGGGGCCCTGGGGGCCCCAGGACCTCACTGGCGCCAGTAGTCCGCGACCACCGACACGTTCGGGGCGAGCACGCCCTGGACCCCCGCGACATAGGGGTTGGTGTCGATCTGGGGCACACCGGCCGCGCCGGTCTCGAGGACATCCACGATGCCGGAGCCGCCGCTGGCGTTGGGGACCGCGACGAAGGCGAAGCGCGAGGCGCTCACGCTGCGGATCGCAGGAGCCGCACGCACCAGGCCCTTCGAGTTCTGGGGCGAGGGCGCCCCGGAGGTGAAGGTGGTGAAGTAGTTGGGCAGGCCGCCGAGGTTCCGGAGGTTGTCGAAGGCGATGTCCACCGGGACGCCGGAGAGGCGATCCTCACCCACGGAGACCTGGATCCCGAGCTCCATGGAGCGCACGGTCGGGTTCTGCAGGTTGGTGCCGAGCGGGATCTGACCGGCCAGGGCGCTCTCCACCCAGAGGAGGGAGACGGCACCTTCGCCGGGCGTGCCGGGCTGGCCGGTGTCGATGTCGATCGGACCCTCGTGGACGACCCACGCGGCGATCTGCAGGTTGATCGGGTCAGGCCGGATCGTCTTCGGGTTCTGGAAGATGAAGGGCGCCACGCCGATCACATCGTCGAAGCCCCAGCCGTTCACGCCGTTCGGGCCGGACTCGAAGATCGCGACCGTGCCGGAGCGGTTCAGGACATAGGCGAAGTAGACGTTGCGGTTGAACGCGAAGCCCACCTGACGCGGGAAGATGCAGACCTCGAAGGGCTCGTTGAGCTGGGCGCCGACCTCGCGACGCACCTCGAGCGAGAAGGCCGAGATGATCGAGATCGTGTCGTCGATCTCGTTGCAGACCAGGAGGTCCTCGTTGAGCGGATCCCAGGCCAGCCCGCGCGGGCCCTTGCCGACGACCGTGTTCTTGACCACCTGGTGGAAGGTGGACGAGTTCGGGTTGATGTCGATGAAGGAGACCGTGTCGGCGGACTGGTTGGAGACCGCGAGGAAGTCCAGGTTCGGACCCATGGCCAGGGAGGTCGGGTCGGCCACCGCGATGCGATCGATGACGGTCATCCGGTTCGAGTTGAACACGGTGATCTCACGACGCTGGCGGTCGAGGACATACAGGTAGTGGCCGATCTGCTGCCGGATCTGGTACGGCAGGCAGGAGGTCACCTGGACCTGGCCGGAGCTGGGGCCGAGGAACCAGCCGTTCTGCTCCTGGGTCAGCAGGCCGCTCGGGGGCTCCGGAACGGTCGCCGTCGGGTTGCCGAAGGGGTTGCCGGGGCCCAGCAGGTTCTGCTTGGGATCAAGGCCACCCTGGTTGGCCGCGTGGTCGACCGAGGTCGGCTCCTTGGCGGCGAGATAGGGCGCCACGCACAGGGGCGGGTACGCCAGCGGCGGCGGGTTGGGGTGGGGTGCCCAGGAGATGATGTTCGGCGCGCCGTACAGGATGTTGCCGAACTGGTTGGGCTGGGCCGGGCCCAGGGTGTTGGCGCCCACCGCGATCGGGGCGATCTGCTTGAGACCGTCCAGGGTGCAGAGGTCACCGCCGTTGGCCTGGCAGCCGAACGGGAACTGAGCGTTGTTGAAGGTCACATCGAGCGCCCAGCCGAGCATCATGTCGGCGACATTCGAGACCAGGGGAGCGCGCGCGACCAGGTCGTTGAGCGAGCTGTCCTTGGTCAGGGTGAACACCCCCGCCGAGCCGCCGTCGATGGTGCAGGTGCCCTCGACGAGGGGCGGACGCAGGCCCGTGTGGACGCGCAGGTTCGGGTTGTAGACGAACTTGGTGTGGCCCTCGATCGGGATGTCGGGGATGTAGGTCGGGTCACCCGTGGACTGCCCGAAGCCGTTGAGGTCGAGGATGCTCACCCCGGGGGTGGCGCCGCCGCGACCCAGCAGGATCGTGTCCGGCATCACCGGGGCGTTCACCAGGCCCGGTCCCTCGCCCGTGACGAAGAAGGTCTGGGCAGCGAGCAGGTTGTTGTTCCCGATCGTGCTGCCCGGCTGGGTGCCGTCGGGGTTCTGGGCCAGGTCGAACAGCTGCCCCGAGTTCACCGTGATGTCCACGGTGGAGAAGGTGTTGCAGTTGTTAAACAGGGGCCCGGCGCCCGGGAAGTTGAACGCGGGCAGGATCCGGAAGGTCGAGAAGTCGTAGATGCTGTCGGGCATGCAGGTGAAGGGCATGTCCGTACGGCTGGCCGAGGGGCCGAACTCGATCTTGAAGAGGGAGCTCACATTGGGGGCTCCCTGACCCTCGACGGCGCCCACCGAGAGGGGCTGCACCGGCTCGGTGAAGGCCACGCGGATGGTGGTCAGCGGATCGACATTGAGGTCTCCCCCCCCGGGGATGATCAGCGGCGAGTTCTGGGGCGGCGGGCTCGAGATCACCTCGGGGCCGAGGTCGTCCTCACCCACCGTGGTGCAGGCCAGAACGCGCTGGTCGAGGGCGCGGCCATCCGTGCTGAGGAGCGCGGTGGTGACCTCCATGCGGATCTGGACGCCGGTGGGGAAGCGCTCGTAGGTCTCCAGGTTGTCGTCGCTGTCGGGGATGAACACGATGGTGTTCGGACGGACGAGATCGCCGGCGCCGTTGAAGCTGCCCTGCGTGCCGGGGAAGCCTGCGCCCTCCGCGACGAGGGCCACCGGGGCGCCATCCTGCAGACCGACCCAGCGCTGCAGGGTCAGCTGCGGCGGGGTGGTGTTGGTCTGCGGGCCCGCGTAGGTGTAGCCGTTGATGAACGCACGGCCCTGAATCGGGAGCGAGTCCCCCGTGAGGGGATCGATCGCGAGCACGGTCACGGCTCCAGCGAGGCCCGAGCTGGCCTGTGCGCCGGGGCTGGAGGACAGCACCGTGTCGATGTCCAGCGGCAGGGTGAACGACGCGAAGAGGAAGTGGTTGCCCGGTGCACCGCTGGGGAGGACGGTGGTCGTCGGGAACTTCGGCACCGGGCGGACCGGGTTGGCCAGCGAGATGTTCGCGGCCAGGTCCTCCTGAGAGCGGATGTTCACGATCTGGGCGGTCGGGTTGCCCGTCGCGTCCAGCTTGCGGATGGTGTGCGGGACAAGCTGCCCGAAGCCATTGCTGGCCTCCTCCAACGTCATCTGGTTGGTGGGGCCATCAGAGGCGGATTCGGGACCGCAGGCAGTGAAACCGAGGGCCAGGGCGGCCGCTCCGGTGATCCGAAGGGTCTTCGCAGTCATGGGTGGTCGGGCGTGTTGGGGGGGAATGGAGCGCCCGGCGGTCGGACAGCGTAGCGGCAGGGCACCGCCGACGCCACGACCAGGAGGGCATCCCCTGGGTCCCGGGGCCCCGGGACGCGATGCGTCTCGTCCAAGATCCGTGCCGAGAGTCCCTCCGCCCGGCGCCCGCGAAGGTGGCGAGCCCCTTGGCTGCGCCCCGCGCAGGGACTCCGGCGAGCGCGTGGCCCTCCCCCGCCCGCATCCCGCCCACCGCCTCGGGTGAAGGAAGCCGCCCGGGGGCCCCGTTGGAGCGCGGAGCGGAGCCCCGTCGGAGGGCGGTGCTGGACCCGTGAGCGTGCGAGATCGCACGGTGGAGGGACGGAACACGGGCGCCATCGCCCCCATCGCGTCGCGCCCCGGGCCAGCCCCTCCCCAGAGCGACCCTGGACCCCCCTCCAGGCAGGAACCCCGCCAAGCTCCGCGCTGGATCCACGCGCCCCGCGGGCTACCCTCCACCCTCCCATGGCCGGCGACCACGTCTTCGATCCTTCCGCCCTCGAGGGCGACAGCGGCGGTCCCGCCGAGGAGCAGGTCGAGGTCCAGCTGCGGCCGGGACGGCTGACCGAGTTCGTGGGTCAGCGCCGAGTCGTCGAGAACCTCCGGGTGACCCTCACCGCGGCCGCCAGCCGGGGCGAGGTCCCCGACCATGTGCTGTTCTCCGGGCCCCCCGGCCTGGGCAAGACCAGCCTGGCCCGGATCCTTGCGGCGGAGCTCGGCACGCGCCTGGTGGCGACCAGCGGCCCGGCCCTCGAGAAGCCCCGGGACCTCGTGGGCCTCCTCACCCAGCTCCAGCGCGGAGATGTGTTCTTCATCGACGAGGTCCACCGCGTCCCCAAGGCCGTGGAGGAGTACCTCTACACCGCCATGGAGGACCTGCAGGTCGACCTGACCCTGGACAGCGGGCCCCATGCGCGCATCGTGACCCTCAACCTGGAGCCGTTCACCCTCGTGGGCGCGACCACGCGCGAAGGCCTCCTGACCGCGCCCTTCCGGGCGCGGTTCGGCCTGCTCGAGCGACTCGAGCCCTACGAGGTCAGCGACCTCATCGCGATCGTCGTGCGGCTGGCGGGCCTGCTTGGCGTCGGCATCGAGCCCGAGGCGGCAAGGGCCCTCGCGGAGCGCAGCCGGGGCACGCCGCGCATCGTCGGGCGCCTGCTGCGGCGGACGCGCGATCTGGCCGAGGTGGCTGGACGCAGCACCATCGACGGCCCCCTTGCGCTCCAGGCCCTCGAGCGCCTGGGCATCGACGAGAACGGACTCGAGGAGATGGACCGCCGCGTCCTGCGCTGCATCGCGGACCACGGCGGCGGGCCGATCGCGCTGAAGACGATTGCGGCGGTGGTGTCGGAGACCGAGGACACCCTCGAGGATGTATACGAGCCGCACCTGCTCCGGGTGGGCCTCGTGTCGAAGACCGCGCGCGGACGAGTCCTCACCCCCGCCGGCGCCCGGATGGTGGGCTTCGACCTCCCCGGTGCAGGTCCGGGTCTGTTCGACGGATGAGCACTCCCCCCGCTGCGGAAGAGGCAGGCGCACGGGCGCGGCGTGGCTCGCTCGCGCGTGCGGAGAACTCTGCGCGCGCGGGCCATGCTGCGCCTGAAGGGACGGCCGCCCGGGCGGGCCTCGACGCCCCTGAAGGTCACGCTGCGCAGGCGAGCCACGCCCCGCATGCGGCCCCCCGTGCGCCCGTGGACCCGCAAGCGCCCGAGCCCCAGGGGCCCGCGATCCCCAACTCCCTCTCGCGGCGCGCTGCGCTTGGACGCACGCTCCTCGCAGCTGCTGGAGGCCTGGCTGCCTGCGGGAGCCTGCCGCGGCAGGGACGAACCGGCACCGGCACTAGGAGCGACACGCCCCTGGACCCTGGAACCGTCCGCGTGCGCCTCGGTCGCTGGGAGGCGGGTCGCCCCCTGGAGGTGGTCGCGAACGGGCGCCCCCTCGAGATCACGCGTGCGGCGGGAGGCCTCCGCGTGGACGGCCGCACGGCAACGGAGCACACGATCCCGTCGCCCGCCGGCGTGCGGGTCAACGGGCGCCTGCACCGCGGGGTGCTCCACCTGACCGCGAGCCCCGTGGGAGCCTCGATCCACCTAGAGCTGGACCTCGAGGACTATGTGGAGGGCGTGGTCGCCGCGGAGCTGAGCCTCTGGTCGGCGGAGCCCGCCGAGCTCGAGGCCCAAGCCATCGCCGCCCGGAGCTACGCGACGGCCATCCTGGCCCGGCGCAGGGCGGCCCGCGGAGCCCGCGCCTCCCTGGAGTCCGGCACCCAGGACCAGGTCTACCGCGGCACCTTCGAGCCCGGCGCGAGCGCGGGCGAGCAGCTCGCCGCGGCGCGGCTGCGCGCGGCGGTGAGGGCCACGCGCGGGCGGGTGCTCTGGCAGCAGGATCGTCCGCTCGCCGCGCTGTTCTCGGCCTCCTGCGGTGGCCACACCAGCGACCTGTCCGCGGTCTTCTCGGGCGCCGCCGACGGGGCCGCAGGCCGTGGCGGTGCGGTCTGCCCCGCATGTGCGGCGCGGGCCGCGAGGGAGGAGGCCCAGGGCGCGCCCGACACCGAGCGCCCCCTCGGCTGGAAGGTGACCCTCTCACCCGCGGACCTGCGTGCGACGGGTCTGGCGCTCGGCCTCGACGGCCCGCTCAGGCGCCTGGTTCCCGACGCGGATGCCGGCGGCCGGTGGATCACGGTGGCCGTGGAGGGAGAGGCCGGCGGGCCGCGCCGCGTGACTGCCGACGAGCTGCGCGCGGCGGTTGGGCGGAGCCGCATGAAGAGCGCTCGGGTGCTGCAGGCCTGGCCCCACGCCGGCGAGCGGATCACGGGCGGCCTGCTCCTCCGCGGCCTCGGCCACGGCCACGGCGTCGGCCTCTGCCAGGAGGGTGCGCACGACCTCGCCGGTGCCCCTTGGGGCTGGACGAGCGAGCGCATCCTGGGGACCTACTTCCCCGGCGCCGGGCTGCGGCGGATCTGAGCGCGGGAGGAGAGCGCGGCCCCTCTCGCAGCCCGAGGCGCCCCCCCCGCCGAGGCGATCGTTCAGGAGGAGACCGTCCTCCCGCCGCTCCCCCAAGGCGGTACCGTCTGCCCCATGACCGGGTTCGCCTACCGCGTGCACGAGCGCTGTCCCCATACCGGCGCGCGAACGGGCACCTTCGACACGCCCCACGGCCCGGTCGCCACGCCCGCCTTCATGCCGGTGGGGACGCGCGGAACCGTCAAGGGCATCCTGCCTCGTGACCTGCGCGAGGCGGGCTCGTCGATGATCCTGGCGAACACCCTGCACCTGCACCTGCGGCCGGGGCACGAGGTGGTGCGGGACCTGGGCGGGCTGCACCGCTTCATGGGCTGGGACGGGCCCATCCTCACGGACTCCGGCGGCTACCAGGTCTTCTCCATGGCCGACCTGGCGAGCATGGACGAGGACGGAGTGTCCTTCCGCTCCATCGTGGATGGCAGCAAGGTGCGCTTCACCCCGGAGCGCGTGATGGACATCGAGCGCGACCTCGGCGCCGATGTGATCATGGCCTTCGACCACTGTCCCGATGACCCGACGGACCGGCGCAAGGTCCAGGAGGCCACGGACCGCACCCACCGCTGGCTCGACCGGTGCGTCGCCCGCTGGCGGGAGAACGGCGGCCTGGAGCGCGGCCAGGCGCTCTTCGGAATCGTGCAGGGCGGCGTGTTCGAGGACATTCGCCGCGCCAGCGTCGACGCCGTGGTGAGCCACGACCTGGTCGGGGTCGCGGTCGGAGGAGTGAGCGTGGGCGAGGACCGCGAGGACATCCGCCGCGCCTTCGCCATGAGCGTCCCCCACCTGCCCGAGGACCGGCCGCGCTACCTGATGGGGATCGGCACGCCCACGGACTTCTTCGACGCCGTGGAGCAGGGAGCCGACCTGTTCGACTGCGTGACGCCGACGCGCCACGGCCGCAACCACCAGGTCTACACTTCGCTCGGGCGCGTGAATGTGCGCAACGAGGGCTGGGCGCGCGAGACCGGTCCGCTGGATCCGGCGTGCGACTGCCCGGCCTGCACCCAGTTCCCCCTGGGCGCGCTGCGCCATTACTGCAAGACCAACGAGATGCTGGGGGGCGCGCTGCTCTCCCTGCACAATGTCTGGTTCTTCCACGGCCTGATGCAGCGCATCCGCGAGGCCATCGCGTCCGGGACCCTGCCCGAGCTGCGCGCCGAGGTGCTCCCCCGCGTCGAGCCCCGGCGCGCGCCCGAGGCCTGAGCGCCGTCGCGAGGCTCCCCACCGCGGGGCACGGCTCTGAGGAGGTCTCCCAGGAGCCGCGGTTCAGCGCCCCTCGTAGTCGGGGCAGGTCGTCGCGTTGGGACGCTCGGGCCGTCGACAGGCATCTCCGTAGTCCCACTTGCAGCGGTCACACAGAGGACCGCTGGAGGCCGCGAACAGGCGGCGCAGGAGAGTGGACAGGCGCTGGAGCAGGCTGCGCATGCCATGAGGATCGGGACCCGGGGCCCCGAGCGTCAACCGCGCAGCCGCGGGCGGAGCGCGCTCGGTCGGCGCCGATCCTTCTCCCCCATGCACGAGCCCCACCAGCCTGGGCTGGCGGGGCTCGCCGCGAGAGGGCTCGAGAGCCTGGCGAAGGCCAGGGGCAGGGCCTCGAGAAGCCCGGGTCCCTGCGAACCTCATGGGAGGGCCCGCTGGACGCCAGGGCGCGGAACCGCGCGCCCGGCGTCCGAGGGCGCCTCAGCGCGGGGTCCGGCCGCCCGCGATGACCTCGATCGAGCGCAGGTCGAAGAGCTGCAGCTCCTCGTCCGTGTCGAGGGTCGGCGGGGTGTAGGCACGCCGCTGGGAGCCCACGATGCCCACCTGATAGCCCTCGAAGCGTGCGAGGTCGTAGCGCCCGTCGCCACTGACGATCTCAGCGGAGCGCTCGCCCGCCCACCAGAGGAACCAGCGGGTCGGCTGACCGACCTCACGCTCGGCGCGCACATAGCCGCGGCCATCGAAGCGCCCCCAGTTCAGGGACTTGGAGAGCTCGAGCTGGCGCCGCTCATCGAGCAGCTGCTCGATGCGCGCGCGGCGCTGGGCCTCGCGCTGGTTGAGGTCACCGCTCAGGGAGACGAGCTCCACGCGCAGCTGGGCGCGCTCCGCCTGAAGGTCGGCCACCGTGGCGATCGGAGAGCCCTCGCCGGCAAGCTTCGACGCCTGTGAGTAGGCGGCGGCCACCGCCTGCCAGGTGGCCGCGTCCGAGGCGCTGTTCCCCTTGGCCGCGTCGAACAGGTCGTCCGCACGCTGGAGCGCCGCGCGGGCGCCGGGCTTGGCGGGCTGCTGCGGAGCGGCGGGGGCCTCGGCCGCGGGCTGCGCGGGAGCCTTGGGCGCCTTCGGAGCAGCCTCGGCGGCCGGGCCGCTGGGCAGGGTGCGCTGCGCGGCGCGGAACGCCTTGGCAGCCTCCGCGGCGCTGGCCGCAGCCCGCGTCGTGCTGGCCTCGATCCACACCGACGCCGTGGTCGGGGCCCACACGCGGACCCAGTCCTCGGCCAGCGGCTTGCTCGCGTCAGCACGCGAGACCAGCTCGAGACGCGCCCCCAGGTCGAGGCGATCCGGCAGCGGCATGGAGCTCGGTGCGCTCGAGGGCATCGGGCGCATGTTCAGGCGGTCGCCCGTCACGGCCAGGACCCCGGGCGTGCTGGTCTCGGCGAGGTACTTCCCGTGGACCCAGGCCTGCACGCCGCCCGCGACGGAGCAGCGGTGGAACGGACGGCTCCCCTCGCTCGTCTCGAGCACCTGCAGGAGGGTCCCCTCCTCCAGCTCGACGATCGCCGAGGCGTTGCGGTCCGGGAACGAGCGGGCCACGGCGCCCTCGGCAGCCTCCACCCACTCCTGCGCAAGGCCGGGAGCCGCAAGGCAGAGTCCGGCCAGGGCCCAGCCACCGGCCGCGGCCGCCATGCGGCGGGCGGCCTGGAAGGTCGTCACGGTCATCTTATGTCACCCCTCTGATTGGTTCGTTCGTTGCGGGTCGTGAGCCCTCACCTGCTTGCGCCGAGTCGGCGCCTGCGCCGGCCAGCGGGCCGGAGGCACCCACGACGAGGTCGAAGCTAGCGGCCGCGCCCCGCCGATTCCACGCCCCCGCTGGAATCCGCATCGCGCCCACTAGACTGCGTGGATGCGCGCCGACGGCCCGATCCCGCCCCCGCTGTTCCCCTACATGACCTGGGCGCAGACGGAGTCGTTCCGCTCGCCCTGGTCCCTCTCCCAGTCGGGCATGCCCATGCCGGACGCCGAGCTCTTGGGAGGCCCCTTGGACCCGGCCGAGTGCCTGCCCTGGCCGGGGATGGGCGCGCGCCAGGCCCTGGAGGAGCGCATCGCGAGCTGGCACGGGGTGGACCCGGCGCGCGTGCTCGCGGTCCCAGGCGCCTCGGCCGGGATGCACCTGGTGGCGGACTGCCTCTTCCGGGGCGCGCGGGTCCTACACGAGACGCCGCGCTACGAGCCCCTGGAGGCTCTGCCGCGCCTCTTCGCCGCCGAGCCGATGCCTCTGGCCCGGCGCATCGAGCACGGCTGGACCCTGGATCCCGAGGAGGCGGCCGAGGCCGCCCGCGGCGCACGCGGAGCCGTGCACCTGTTCCTGACGAACCCCCACAACCCCACCGGCGCCGTGCTCGAGCGGTCGGCCCTGGCTGCGCTCGGGGAGGTGGCTGCGGGGCATGGCGGGGTCGTGGCCTCGTGCGAGGTGTACGCCGACTTCAACCCGCACCCCGAGGCGCGCCTGCACTGCGCCAACCTCCTCCCCAACGGCATCACCATCGGCTCCATGACGAAGGCCTGGGGCCTGGGCCCCCTCCGCGTCGGCTGGGTCGTCCTTGGCGAAGGGCTCGCCCACCTGCGGCCGCTGCTGGTGGACCGCGCCCATCTCAGCTGGGTGGACCCCCCCACCGCGAGCCTGGTCCTCGCCGCGCGAGCCCTCGAGCGCGCCCAGGACCTCCTCCAGCCGGTCCGCCGCGTGGAGGTCGAGTGCCGCCCGCTGCTCGACCGCTGGCTGCGCGAGACTCCCGGCGTGAGGGCCCTGGTCCCGCCGATGGGCATCTACGCCTTCCCGCTCCTGGACGGCATCAGCGACACGCGCTCGTTCGCCACCTGGCTGGCCGACACCCACGGCGTCGATGTGGTGGCGGGCGAGCACTTCGGAGCTCCAGGCGGCATTCGCGTCGGCTGCGGCGTCCCCGTCGAGACCCTGCGCGAGGGACTCGCGCGCCTGACCCGGGCGCTCGCCGAGGCTCCCCAGCGCGCGCCCTCCGGCGCATGACACCCGCCCACCTACCCGCTACCCTGCCTGCCCTGCCGAGGCCCCGGCAGCCCTCGACCGTGCGACAGTTCCTCCGCGCCAAGATCCACAAGGCCACCGTCACCGACGCGGACCTCGCCTACATCGGCTCCGTCACGCTGGACCCCGACCTGATGGAGCGCGTCGGGCTTGAGCAGTACGAGAAGGTCCTGATCGTGGACAACACCAACGGTGCCCGCCTGGAGACCTACGCGCTCACGGGCGAGCGTGGCTCGGGCGAGGTCTGCATCAACGGCGCGGCCGCGCACCTGGTGTCCCGCGGCGACGAGGTCATCATCATGGCCTTCGAGTACGGGGACGCCCCCGGCAAGCCGCGCCAGATCCTCGTGGACAAGAACAACCGCTTCGTCCGCGAGATCGACCACGAGTGAGGCCCCACGGCTCGGTCCGCAGCGACCCTGCCCGCACCTCGCGGAGACGCCCTCGAGGCGCGCTGGATCCCCGGAGCCCTAGGCCCGGTAGAGCTGCGCAAGCGCGCGCGCGCGCACGGCACGCAGCGGGAGCCCGAGCGTCTCGCTCGCCCGCACCACATCCTCATGCTCGGGGAAGGCATCCAGCTCGAGGTCGGGCGCAGGCTGCCCCGGACGGGTGCGCAGCTTCACACGGATCGCCTGGCCCTCCACCTCCACGGTGCGGACCTCGCGACCACACTCCGTGCGCTCCACCGAGGTCCAGCGCAGGCCCAGGCTCGGCGTCCAGGCGAAGACCTCGGCCTCCAGTGCCTGGCGCTGCTCCGCGCGGCACAGGGCCGTCAGGACCGCGCCCGGCCGGTCCTTCTTCATCTGCACCGGAGCCGACCACGCCTCGAGAGCCCCAGCCGCTCGCAGGCGTCCGAGCGCGTGACCCAGGTCCTGAGGCGTCATGTCGTCGAGGGTCACCTCGAGCTTCCAGGCCAGCGCTTGCCCGCCGCCGCCGTGGTCGTCCGTGCTCGCGACCACGGAGGGACCACACTCCCCCAGCTGCACCCGCAGCAGGTTGGGCGGCTGCTCCGCGGGGTCCTTGGTCCCCGCGCCATAGCCGATGGCCGTCGCCCTGAAGCGGGCAGGGTGCTGGAAGCGCTGCTCGCACAGGGCAACGAGCAGGGCCGCGCCCGTAGGGGTGGTTCGCTCGATGCCGCCGCCCAGCTGGGTCGGCCGACCCCGCAGGAGCTCCGCAACCGCGGGCGCAGGGACTGGCATGACCCCGTGGGCGCAGGTCACGGTCCCCGAGCCCAGGAGCGGGGCCGTGCAGGAGACCTGCTCGACCCCGAGGCGCTCCAAGGCCCAGGCAGCGCCCACGACATCCAGCAGGGTGTCCACCGCGCCCACCTCGTGGAAGTGGACCTCCTCTGGCGCGCAGCCATGGACGCGCCCCTCGGCCTCGGCGATGGCGCGCAGCACCACGTCGACGCGCTGGACGACGCCCCCCGGCAGCTCGGCCCGCCTCACGAGGTCGAGCAGGTCGTTGAGCCCGCGGTGCGGGGTCGTGCCCGTCTCAGGAGTACGCACCCGCAGCCAGCTCCCCGAGAGGCCCCCGCGCCAGACCGTCTCGAGCCCCAGCTCGACCTCGCCGGGGAGCACGCGATCGACCACGGCCCGGAGCCCCACGAGGTCCACTCGCGGGTCCCCCAGGTCCAGCAGGGCCGCGAGGAGCATGTCTCCGGCGATGCCCCCGAAGGGCTCGATGAACAGGTGGCTCACGGCGCGCAGGGTGCGCCCTCGCAGCCCACGGTGCAAGGGGCCCGCCGCGCAGGGCGCCGGGCGGCTCGAGGCCGCATCCTCTCCCCGCAGGCGCCCACGCCCCGCGGAACAGCCGATTGCTGACGGCCGTGTCGACGCCGACGCGCGGAGCTCACTCGGGGATCGACTCCGCATGGCGGCCGCAGGGGGGCGCACGCTCCCCAACGGCACCGGGCCCGAGAGGGTCAGGGTCGCCCGCGCGAGAGAGAACGAGCGCCCCGAGGACGCGCGCGCCGCCTCTGCGCAGCACGCGGGCCGCCTCGTCGACGCTCGCCCCGCTCGTCAGGACATCGTCGACGATCCACGCGGAGCGGCCCTGCCAGGGGCGGTCGCGCCAGCCGCTCCGCGCGGAGGGGGCGAGGGCTCCTGTGAGGTTGGACGCTCGCGGGGGTCCCCACCAGCTGCCCTGAGGCGGAGTCGCCCGAGTCCGACGCAGCCAGGACCGCACCGGCCAGCCCAGGTGCCGGCCAAGGACCCGGGCAAGGAGGAGGGCCTGGTCGTGGCCACGCTCGAGTCGCCGCAGAGGGTGGAGGGGCATGGGCACGAGGACGCCGCGCAGAGGTTCGTGCCGCCCTCCGAGCCTCATGGCCCCCCACGCCCGAAGGGAGGCCCGGGTCCAAGAGGCCCTGCTCGCTCCCTCGGAGCGAGGACCTCCTCCGGGCCCGGCTTCCAGCGCCTCACCCAGCCCGCCACGCCACGCGCGGAAGTGACGCCCCGGCCCCGCGAGCCGCTCCTGGACGCGCCCCGCAAGCAGGGCGCCGAGGGGCTCGGCCAGGTCTCGACGGCCCCCGTGCTTGAGAGCCAAGACCCAGGGCGCGAGCGAGCCCTCGCGCCATGAGCCCAGCGCCACGCAGCGCAGGGGGGCTGGCTCACCCGACAGGCACGCCTCGTCACAGCGGGGACAGAGCCGAGTCGGAGCCGGGGAGCCCCGCCCCTCGCGAGGCTCAGGCAGCTCCGCAACGGAGGACTCGAGGAGGCGGTCACACCAGCCGCAGCGCGCCTCGTCGGCTGCAGGAGTCGGATCATGCAGTGCACAGGTCCAGGAGAGGCCGCGCGCCGCTTGACGGCTGCACCCTCCGGGTTCGGGCTCCACCGCGCTGGCCTGCCCCGGGCCGTGATTCCACGCGCCGTACCCCTCCGCGCCGTCCCTCCGGGGCCCGGAGCTTGGGGCACGCGTCGCGGATCGATCGAGGCCTCCGCGTTCAGCCGCCGCGGGAGGCGCGCCGCAGAGGGCGCAGCGCGGGGGCTGCACGAGGTCGAAGAGGCTGGAGAGGGCTTCCATGCCTCACGAGGACGCGCGCGGCCCCAGGCGGTTGCAAGCCGACTCCGAAGATCGTCGGGGCGCTCCAAAGAGCCCGCGAGCGGCTGCTCCTGCGCCCGTGCGGCGGCTCCGTCACGAACCGGGCAGCCCCCGCGGCGTGACTCCGAAGCCTCAGGCCCGCTCCTCGAGCGGATCGTCCTCGGGGGGCGGAGTGGGCCGGAGGAGGCTCGCGGCGGAGGCACCGCGGACGGGCAGGCCCGCCTTCTCACGCACGCGCCGCGCGTAGGTCTCCACGGTGTCGTCCTCGAGGGACTCCACCCCGAACAGCTCGCCCACCTCACGCACGAGAGGCCCCTGACGGTCCAGCCCGCCGGGCTGCTCCTCGAAGTACTCGCGCACATAGCGCCGGAACGCGAGGAGCGACCACCACCACGCCGCGAACAGGAGCAGGACCGCGCTGATCACGATCAGCCCCACCCAACCCATGTTGAGGGGCACCTCGCCCGCGGGCCGGCTCGCAATGTGCCCGTAGAGCTGCATGCCAAAGCCGAGCAGCAGGAACGCGAACCCGAGGGTCGTCTGGACGCGGTTGTAGACATACTCGCGCACGCTCATCAGGCGCCCCGGGCGGCCGCCGAAGTAGCGGGCCACCAGCCGGCGTGGGTGCTCGAGCAGGGTCGCGTTGGCGATGAGGAAGGCGCCGACGATGGCCGTGACGATGCCAAGACTGGTCCAGTCCGGATCGGCGAGGACGGTGTCCTGGAGACCTGTCGTGGCGAGGACCATGCGGCCGCTACCCTATGCCCCGCACTCCGAGGGGACAAGCAGCAACGCCCTCCCGCAGCTGTCCCCAAAGGCTCCCGGCAGCCCGGCAGCCGCCCCGCCCCTCGAGTCCATCCTCTGATGGCCCACCCTCCAATGGCCCACCCTCCAATGGCCCAGCCTCCTGCCCCCCACCGGGATCGCCCCCGGGATCCGCTCCAGGACGGAGAGCGGGTCCGCGTGGAGGAGGTGGTCGACCTCGAGGCCCTGACCGAGCGCCTGGGACGGCCGCCCACGCCCAGGCAGCTCCGCGAGGCCCTCCCGGTGGGGCTCGTCCTCGACGAGGACGGCGTCCATGTGCGGAGGGACCTGCGCATGCTCGCGCGGCATGGCTGGGTGCTGGTCGCGGGCCTGATCTCCTTCGGGACGGCGGGACTGTGGCTGTTCCAGGAGACCTTCCCCCGGGGATGGCGCGGCGTCGGACGGTTCGCCGTCCTGATCGGCATCGTCGCCCTGGCTGGAGGGGTCGTCGGCCCCATGATCACCCGCGCGCTGATGCGCGGCACCGGCCCGCGCCGGCCGCGGTCCTAGGGCGGGGTTCGCAGGACGGGGCCCCCAGAACCGGACGCACCGGCGTCGAGGCCGCTAGTCCTGCGGCAGGTACAGCACCACGGGCGCGTGGGGCGCGCCGCTCGCGGGGACGAGCTCGCCGGGACGGGCGAGCTCCTCGGCACGCGGGAGCCAGCGCTGCACCAAGGCGTGCAGGGGAGCGTCGGCTCCATCCGGGAAGCGCGGCAGGACTGCCGCCCGGTAGCGCCCGGCCGCGAGGCGCCCCTCGAGCTCCTCCAAGATCGCGCGTGCGTGCCCGAGGCCGGCCTCCGAGGCGGAGAGGTCCAGCAGGAACATCAGGTGCAGCTGAGCCGGCTTCTCGACGGCTCGCAGGAGCTCGGGATGCGCTGGCGCGAGGACCTCGCCCTCGATCCGTGCGAGGCGCTCTCGCACGCGCACCGACGCCGTCCGGTCCGTTCCCGGCGGCACGAGCTGCCGCGCGCCGAGACCGGCGTCGAGCGTCGCGACCCCGAGGAGCAAGAGGCCGAGCCCTGGCCTCGCCTTCACCCCCCGCGCGGCGAGGGGCGCGAGCCCGATGGCCGCGGGAAGCACCACATTGTCGAACCCGCCCGGGTGCAGGCGCCCCACGAGTGCAGCGCCCAGCCCGCCAACGGCCCAGCCCAGGAGGACCCCATCCCTCGGGGCGCCCTTCGAGCAGCGCAGTCCGAGGACGGCCGCGACGAGCAGCGGGGCGAGGTGGAGCAGGTCCCGGGACAGGAGCTCCTCGAGGCCTCCCAGCTGGAGGGGGTGACCTGCGAGGAGGTCGAGAGTGTGGAAGCGGTACCAGGCGCCCCCCGCGGCGAAGCCTGCGGCGACACCGAGGCCCAAGAGCGCGCCGGCCATGAGGGCCGCCCCGCGCGCGGTCACGGCAAGTCCACACATGCCGCCGACGAGCGGCAGCAGCGCGGTCTGCTTGGTGTGAACCGCGAGCGCGCCAAGGAGCACGCCGGTGAGCGCAGCGCCCGCCCGGAGGCCGCGCCCGGTGGGAGTCCGCACGAGGAGGAGGAGCGCGAGGGACGCGAGTCCCAGGGCCAGGGCATCGGGCCGCGCCACATCGAGCCAACCACCCGTCCAGGGATAGGCGCTGGCGATCCAGCCTGCCGCAAGCAGTCCGGCGCTCCGCGTGGCTGCGCGATCCGCAGCTGCACCTGGCGTGCCCGCGCACCCGCGCGCCAGGGCTGCGCCGCAGAGGAGGACCAGCAGGGTTCCAAGCCAGGAGGTCAGGCGCGCGCCGGCCAGCCCGTCCAAGCCGATGGAGCGCAGAGCCGCCGCGAGCGCGGGCTGTCCTGGGCCATAGGGGAAGGGGGCCCAGTCAAGCGTGGGAGCCACATAGAGGGGGCCTCCCGCGGCGAGACGATCGGCGGAGAGAACCGTCGCCCCCTCCTCCCACTCGAGCACCGAGGGGCTACGGAGCCGCAGCGCGGCGATGAGGACGAGTCCGACGACGAGGCCCGCCGCGAGGAGGGCAGCGCAGCGGCCGAGGGCCGGCGATCCTGCGCGGCTCGCCGACGCGCCGTCCGGCGCGGTCATTCGACCGTGGCACTCCAGCTCAGCTCGCCCTCGAACTCCTGGGTGGCGTCGGCCTCGAACTCGAAGACGTCGCCGGAGGCGGCCTGACGGTTGTGGATCGTCATGGCGACCTCGCCCTTGAGCTCCATTGAGACCATGCAGCGCTCCTCGAGGTTCCACAGCAGGACGCCCTCCAGCTCGAAGGTGAACTCGAGCTCGGTGGAGGCCTCAAGCCCCATGGCCGCGGCCTCCTCCGGCACCTCGTCCTCCTGCTCGACGGCCGTGGTGGCCTCGACCTCAAAGGTGATGCGTGCGATGCCCTCCTCGACGGAGGCCAGCTCACACACGAAGCCGTCGACGCTGAGCCCCTCCTCGAAGAGCGCGTCGAACTCGGCCGAGCGGTCGGGGTCCTCCTCGGGAGCGAGGAACTGGAGATCACCGAACGGCTCGCCGAGGAGCAGGAAGGCCTCCTCGTCCAGCTCCCACTCGGCACCCACCTCCACGGCTCCCTCCGGGAGCAGGAACGCGAACCCACCGTCGGCCTCGAGCTCCGCGAGGAGGTCCTCGTCCCCCTCCTCCTCGTCCGCCCAGGTGGCCTTCCACTCGCCGTCCTCACCGGTGAACCGCACGACGCGTCCCGCCAGCTCCGAGGTCTGCTCCTGGGGCTCGGGCTCGCCCTCGATCCCCTCGCCGCTCACCTCCTGCTCGTTCACATGCTCGAGGGTCTCGAAGGTGCGCTTGAGCTTGGTCACCCCGGCCTTGTCCGCCTCCTCGATCTCGTCCACGACGACGAGGCGCTCACTCTGCAGGATCGTGACCTCGAGGTCGGGCGCCTCGGCCTCGGCCGGCTCTCCGTTCACCTCGAACTCGATCGACGAGTCCACGAGCTCCATCCGCATGGTCTGCTCGAAGGTCCGCGTGAGGGTGCGCCCTGCTTCCGGGGCGTGCACGAGGGTGACCTCGTCCGCGAGGAGTCCAAGGGAGGCGAGGGCGCCGAGGCAGGTGGTCTTGAGGAGGCTCATGGGGATCCGCGGGAGGCCGGCAAGCATACCCCCACCCCCTGCATCCCCCGGCCGGGGATCTGCGGCTTCCCTCGCCTTCCCTGGGCGCGTGCGGACTCCTACCGTGCCGCAGTGCGAATCCTGATCGTGGACGACGACGCGCGGCTGCGCTCCTTCCTGGACCGCGGGCTCGGAGAGTCCGGCTACGAGTGCGAGCAGGCGGGCTCCGCCGCGGAGGCTCGTGAGCGCCTCGAGAGCTCTCCGGCCATCGACCTCTTGCTGCTCGACATCACCATGCCCGGCGAGGACGGCCTGGACCTGCTGGCCGACCTGCGCGCACGGGCGATCGGGGTCCCGACCCTGTTCCTGACCGCCCGGCAGGAGGTCGAGGACCGCGTGCGCGGGCTCGAGCTCGGCGCGGACGACTACCTGGTGAAGCCGTTCGCATTCGAGGAGCTCCTCGCACGCATCAAGGCCATCGTCGGGCGCCGCGAGTCCGCGCCCGTGATCGAGCGCGGCCCGCTGCGAGTGGATCCCGCCCGCCATGTGGTCCACCACGGAGCGCAGCGCGTCGAGCTGAGCCCACGCGAGTTCGGACTCCTGGTGGCCCTCCTCGACGCACGCGGTGCAGTCGTACGCCGAGAGACGCTGCTGCACGAGGTCTGGGGCATCGAGTTCGATCCCGGGACCAACACGGTGGATGTGACCGTCGGCAGGCTGCGCAAGCGCCTGCACGCCACCGGGCCGACCCGCATCGAGACCGTGGTCGGGGAGGGCTACCGGCTGGTGCTGCCCGAGGAGGAGGTGGAGGCATGAGCGCCCGCGGCACCTGGTCCCTGACCAATCGCCTGACCCTCATCGTGATCGGGGTCGTGGTCACGATCCTGCTGGTCGCGACCGTCAGCGCCCGCTTCTTCGTGCGCCAGGTGTTCCTGCACGAGCTCGAGAGCCTCGCGCGCGAGGAGCTCGATGAACTCGGCGCGGTGTTCAGCGTGCAGCCGTTCGATCCCGAGACCTTCCGCACCTGGGCCACCGAGCTCGCCAGCCACCACCCCGAGGTGGACCTGCGCGTGGGCTTCCGCGAGGGAGCGGACTGGCGGTGGTTCCCCGGGGATGAGTCCGCGCCGGCGCCCCGCGCTCCGGAGCTCGAGGACAACCAGCGCTTCGAGACCAGGCGCATCACCGAGGTGCCCCAGGCGGAGGGTCCTCCCGGCGAGCTCGAGCTCGCGGTCTGGATCGACGGCGAGCGGCTCGAGGAGCGCAACGAGGCCCTGCTCGCGGGCGTGTTCTCGGTGCTGGGGACCACGACCCTCGTCGGCCTGCTCCTGACCCTCCTCGTCCACCGCCGCGTCCGCAGGCTGCTGGCCGAGGTGGCCGACGCAACGCGCAACGCCGCCGACGCCCCGGAGGCGGTCCGCGAGGTCGGGAGCAGCGCCCCGCGCGAGGTGGCGGCCATCGTCGAGGCCCTGGGCTCGCTGCTCACGCAGCTGCGCAGCGAGAACGAGCACCGCGCCCTCATGGTCGCCGGCCTCGCCCACGACCTGCGCTCCCCCATCCAGGTTCTCCTTGGCGAGGCGGAGGTGACCCTCCTGCGGGACCGCCAGCCCGAGGAGTACCGGGCAGCCCTGGAGGGCCAGGTCGAGGAGCTGCGCGAGCTCTCCAGCGTGCTCGAGAACCTGCTGATGCTGGTGGGGCACCGGGAGCACGGGCGCAGCACCGCCTTCGAGCGCTTCGACCTCGCCGGCGAGGTCCAGCTGCGCCTCTCGCGCGAGCGCGCCTGGGCCGAGCGCGCCGGGGTAGAGCTGCTGGTCCACGCGGAGGGCGACCTCGAGGTCGTGGGAGACCGCGAGGCCCTGCTGCTCGCCCTCCGCAACCTCGTCCGCAACGCGCTCGACCACGCGCCTGCGGGCTCGCGCGTCGTGGTGCACCTGCTGGGCTCGGCGGAGGGCTGGACCCTCGAGGTCGAGGATGCCGGGCCAGGCATCCCTGCGCGCGACCGCGAGCGCGTCCTGCGCCCCTTCGAGGTCGGGCACTCAGCGCGCCGCACGCGGCGCACGGGCGGGGGCCTTGGGCTGGCCCTCGTGGCCCAGGCGGCCACGGCCCACGGGGGCGGCGTGGACATCGGCGAGTCGCCCCTCGGCGGCGCGCTCGTGCGCGTCACGATCCCGCGGCCGGCCTCGGCGGCCTAGAGGCCTCGGGCTCCAGAGCGGGAGCACCAGCGGCAGCGGCGCGCGCGAGCGGCGGTACTCCTCGCCGTAGCGCGCCTGATAGCGCCGCTCCTTGAGGAGCGGCCCGACGACGCAGTAGCTTCCCCAGGCGGCGCCGAGGAGGACCGAGTCGAGGGTCCAGCGGGAGCCGGTCCAGAGCACGAGCAGGAAGGTCAGGTAGATCGGGTGCCGCACGACCGCGTGGAGGCCGCGCCGAGCGAAGGTCCGCGGCCAGGGACTGCCGCCCTTGAGGGCCGCGCGCCACCCCGCGTACCCCAGCTGGATCCCGAGGCCCGCCTCGGCCATGGTCCAGCCGAGCATGAGCCAAGCGAGGGCGAAAGCCGCTTCCTGCAGGGCCGGCACCCCCAGGGGAACCTCGACCAGGACCACGCCGCTGGGCGACCACAGCAGGAAGGCCGCGAGGAGCTGCAGCGAGGACGCCACCACGAAGGTCGTGGGGCTGAGGGTCCGGCCCAGGTCGCGCCCCGCCGCGAGGAGTCGGCCTCCGCGCCGCGTGAGGAGCCAGGAGTGGACGAGCGGGAACTGTGCCACCAGCGCCGCGTTCCCCGCCCAGGCCCAGCCGCCGGACGCGCGCCCGAGCCCGGACTCCAGACCGGTCCACAGGCCGAGTGCCATGGCCGCCACTGACGCGAGGAAGAGCGCGTGCGAGAGCAGGCCGTAGGCCCAGAGCGCTGCCCTGCGACCGCTCATGAGGAGGCTCCCTGGAGGACTCTGGGCCCCTGGGCAAGGCGCGTGAGCGCGTCCCTCACGGAGGGCACGGCGTGCAGGAGGCGGAGAGCTCCTTCGCGCAGCACGGGATGGTCCCCCAGAGCGAGGAGGCCCTCCGCCAGGCGAGCGCGCTGGCGCACCTCCGCGCGCACGCGGCGGGTGTGTCCCGTCCGCGCGGCCTCGAGCCGCCCTCCGATCGCCAGCTCCGCGGAATACGCAGCGGACCGGCCCGTGGTGAGCGCAATCGTCACGCCCGCGCCCAGCAGAGGATCAAGGCCGGCGGCGGAGTCCCCGGCCAGGAACCAGCCGGCCCCGGCGACCTGCGTGCGAGGAGCCGCGCCGAGCCGGCGCGCCCCCGCGCGACCGAGGGCGGGTCCGAGGGCCTCGGCTACGAGAGGTGCGGAGGCCAGCGCGGCCTCCAGCTGCTGCTCGGGCCGGACACACGCGCGCGGTCCGAGCCAGGCAAGGTTCACGCGCCCGTTCGACAAGGGGGTGAGGTAGAGCTCCCCCGCGGCGGTGCTGTGCACCTCGACGCCGGCCAGCGAGCGCGGCCCCGCGAGGTGGTGCCGACGCACGCCCATGCGCTGACGCGCCCAGCCGCGCGGCGGCAGGTCCGTGAGGCCCGTGCCCGCGAGTCCCGTAGCCACGATGACGGTCCGCGCGCGCAGGGGAGCCGCGCCTTCGCGCAGCAGGAAGGCGCCATCCGCCTGCTTGCGCGCCTGCAGGCGCCCCGGGAACCAGGTGATGCCGGGGGCCTCCTCGAGCGCCGCTCGGAGGGCGCGATCCAGGGCTGCGCGCTCGACGGCGAAGCCCGGGCTCGGCAGCGGCAGGTCCAGGCGCGCGCCCCAGCGCCCGATGAACGAGACCTGCTCGAAGGAGCGCGCCCCCTCGAGCACTTGATCCAGGCCAAGGACGCGTAGCACCTCGACCCCACCAGCCATCAGGCCCTCACCACAGGGCTTGGGCGGCGCGGTGGCGCTCCGGGGCTCGGCAATGAGCACGCGGTGCCCGGCACCGGCCAGGAGCAGCGCGGCGGTCGCGCCCGCAGGGCCCGCGCCGAGGACGGCTGCGTCGAACAGAGTGCCCCTCCTGGGCACAAGGACGCCTGACTCCTCAGGTGATTCCACGCAGAAAGACCGGTTACCGCTTTGCGAGGCCTTGGACTCGAGGCGCTCAGTGACTCGGGGCCTGCAGGTCGGGCAGGGCATCTGCTCCAGACGCCCGCCCCCGCACCTCGAGGCCCGCCTCCAGGCGGATGAACACCGGGGGCTGGAGCCCAGCGCGCAGCTCGCGCGCGCTGCCACCGTCGCGATCTACAAGGATGGGTCCGCCATCCTCAAGCGCGGCCTCGAGGAGGGCCTGCAGGAGCTCCTCCTGCTGCAGCTCGCCCAGAGCCGACGCATCCAGGACGGTCACGAGGGGAACTGCGGCTGCCGCCTGCGCACCGCGCAGCCGCAGGGCCTCCTCGACGGCCCCCGCCTCCTGCACGGCAAGGACCGCGGGGAGCGGCCCCACCAGGACATCGAGCCCCCCCTGCTCGCCCCACGCGTCCGTATACGCGCCAAGGGGCAGCACCTCCGCCTTCCCGCCCTCGGGGCTGGAGCAGGCGCCCAGTGCGAGGAGGGAGAGGGTCAGGGCTGCGGTCTTCAGAGACATCGGGAGAGGAAGCGGGTCGAGGGGGCAGCGGAGCGCGCGGGCATGCGCGTCCGCCGGGAGGGCAGGTTGGAGAGGGAACGGCTGACGGGGAGCGGCTGGGGCTCAGCGGGCTGGGCCTCAGCGGGCTGGGCCTCAGCGGACTGGGCCTCAGCGCACTGGGCCCTTGGGCGAGAGGCTTCGGAACGGCTGGGCGGCCGCGGGCCAGGTGGGCAGGTCAGTGGCCCGGGGCGCGTCGAGGCTGAGCGTGAGGGTGCGAACTCCCGTGGGCAGGGCCGTACGCAGGGTCAGGGAGCGCGGCGAGGCCTTCAGCGTCGCGAGCTGCTCGCGAACGGAGGCCGGCAGTCCTGGCAGGCCTGCGAGGGGAGCGAGCGCGAACGGGGCGCCCTCACCCTCCACCACGCGGAGCCAGAGGGTCTCCCCCAGCCACCACTCCCGCTGCCCGGGCTCTTGGACCTCCCGCAGCGCTCCCGCCGCGGGGGCGAGGCGCTGGCCGGCTGCAAGCTCCTCGAGCAGGGCCTCGACCTTGGGCCCCTGCACCTCGCGGGCGCGGCCGGTGAGCTTGCCGAGCTTCTCCTGCAGCGAGACCATGCGCGTGCGCGCGGCCTCGAAGGACGCCTCGCAGGCCTCGGGCGCCACGCCCTCGGCGCGCGCCAGCAGGTCGAGGGTCCGCACGCCGAATGCGCCGGACTGGAGCCAGGGACCGCCTGCACGCTGCAGGGTCACGCAGCCGCCGAGCTCGGTGAGCAGGGCCTTGCTGGAGGTGCTCCGCGACTCCCCCCGCACGGGCTCCAGGGTCTCCGTCACCTGCACGGCGCGGAGCGTCCCGGGGGAGCGGGGCTCGTCCGCCCGGAAGGCGAGGTCCAGGAACACCTCGACCTCGTCCCCCACCGAGATGACCGCCACCACCGGCGGCTGGATCGAGTGCTCGCTCATGGGGAGGCGCAGGCTCCCGCGGGCGCGGACCCCGGCCATGGGCGTGGCCGCGTCGAGGGGCTCGAGGAGCAGCTCCAGGCTGCGCCGGCGCTCGACCCCGTGGATGCGGAAGGTCCCCTCCGCGCGCAGGCGCTCGGGCCAGGGCCCGTCTGCAGCAACGCCAGGCACCGGCTCCACGCTCTCGAGCGCGAACGCCAGCAGGGGGAAGCGCTCAGCGTGCAGGTGCTCGCGCATCTTCTCGTCGCGCCCCTCGTCCTCCGTGTCGAGGCTCGCGGCGGCGCAGACCACCTCGCCCACGGCGAAGGCGCCCGCACGCGAGGGATCGGTGAAGAGGACTCCATCGAGGGTGGTCGAGCGCCCCGTGAAGTCGTGCAGGGTGCTCGTGCCGTGGAACCCGAGCTCGCTGCGCGCCGCGTCCAGGACGAACTGCTGGACGCCGAGGGCGCCGGGCGCGGCCTGCGCCTCGGCGGCCGTGGCGACCGGAGTTCCCGCGAGGTCACCTCCCGCGGCGAGCAGCAGGCCGCTCACGGCGAGGGGCGCCCAGGAGAGAGGGGAAGCGCTCATGCCGCGTCCCACTCCAGCAGGGACATCTCGAAGCTCAGCCCGGGGCCGATCGCCACCAGGAGACCGCGGGTGCCCTCCTGGGGTCCCTCCCAGAGGGCACGCCCAAGCACGGCGAGGATCGAGGCGGAGGACAGGTTGCCATGGTCGGCCAGCACGCCGCGGGACGGCTCGAGGTCGAGGGGTCCGAGCTCGAAGGCCTGCTCGTAGGCGTCGAGGATGCGCTTGCCGCCGGGATGCACGAGGTGCACGCCGATCGTCTCCTCGTCGACCCCCTCGGCCGCGAGGAACTCGCGCAGAGCCTCGGGGAGGGCGCTCCCCACGACCCGCGGCAGCTCGGGCTGGAGGATGATGCGCAGGCCGTGGTGGCCCACATCGAAGCCCATGACCTGGCGGGTGTCCTCGAGGAGCAGGGAGCGCGAGGCGCGGATGCGCGGGCCGCGTCCCTCGGGCCCCACCACCGCGGCGGCCGCGCCGTCCCCGAAGATCACCGAGGCGACGAGGTTCGTGCGGGAGCGGTCGGTCGGGCAGAGGGTCAGGGAGCAGAGCTCGACCGCGACGACCAGGACGGTCATGCCGGTTCGGGCGAGGCGTCCCGCCACGGAGAGGGCGAGGGCCCCACCCGCGCAGCCGGCCTCGGTGATCGGGATCCGCTGGACATCCCGGCGCATGCCGAGCATGGGCAGCAGCTCCGCGTCGAGTGCCGGCAGCACGACCCCCGTGCAGGAGACATCGAGGATCGCATCCACGGCGGCAGGATCGACGCCTGCTCGCTCCAGGGCCTGCTCGCAGGCCCGCGCGGCCAGCCCTGCGGCCACCTCGCGGTAGCGGCGGTTGCGGCTCGAGAAGTCGCCCCCCGTGCCATAGTCGCCGGGTGCGTCCACCAGGGCCCTACGGTCCACGCCGGAGCGCCCGACCATCGAGCGCACCAGGTCGGCCGAGTGGTCCGGGAAGAGCCGCGTCAGGGCCTCCTCCGCGCCAGGGCGGTCGAGGACATGGTCGGGAAAGGCCGTCCCCACGCCGAGGACGCGGGCATCACCGAGGATTCTCTGGATCATGGATCGTGCACAGGCTCTCTCGCCCGCGCGGTCCCTGATCTTCGACCCCTCACGACGATCCCGTCCGTGACGATCCTGTCAGTCGTGCGCGGGCGTCCCTTCGAGAGGTCCCTATGGTGAGCGCATGCGAGTCTCCCCCTCCGCGCTCCTGCTGCCGCTCTGCCTCGCCTCCTCCGCATGCGCAACGCACCGACCGGGGGCTACGCCCTCCGTCGTACGCAGACCCAGCCTGCTGGTCGTCTTGGCCGATGACCTCGGCTGGGGAGACCTCGGCTGCCAGGGCCAGGCCAAGATCGAGACGCCGCACCTCGACCGCATGGCTGCCGAGGGGATGCGCTTCGAGGCCGGCTACGCCGGGAGCACGGTGTGCGCTCCGAGCCGCTCGGTTCTCATGACGGGACTCCACACCGGGCACACCCGGGTGCGCGGCAACGATCGCATCCCCCTTCGCCCTGAGGACACGACCGTGGCCGAGGTCCTGCGGGAGGCCGGCTACCGCACGGCGCTCTTCGGCAAGTGGGGCCTCGGCAACCCCGGCAGCACGGGGCACCCCCTGCGCCAGGGGTTCGAGCGCTTCTACGGGTTCACCGACCAGGTCCACGCCCACAACTCCTACCCCACCTTCCTCCTGGAGGGCGAAGATCGGGTCCCCCTGGCGAACCTGGTTCCCGACGAGGGCCAGTGGGGCCAGGGCAAGGCCACCGAGCGCAACGAGTGGGCGCCCGGGCGCATCCACGAGGAGGCCCTGGGGTGGCTGCGGGCCCTCGGCGCGGAGGACCCGTTCTTCCTCTACTACGCGACCACCGTTCCGCACGCCAACAACGAGGCGGGCAACGACGGGATGGAGGTCCCCTCCCTGCTGCAGTACGCGGACCGCGACTGGCCCCTGCGCCAGCGCGAGCACGCGGCGATGATCTCGACCCTCGACGCGCAGGTGGGCGAGCTGCTGGCGACCCTGGAGGAGCTGGGTCGTGCGGAGGACACCCTGGTCCTGTTCCTGTCGGACAACGGCCCCCATCGCGAGGGAGGGAACGACCCGGACTTCGCCGACTCCAACGGTCCCCTGCGCGGGATCAAGCGCGCCTTGACCGAGGGTGGGATTCGCGTGCCCTTCCTGGCGCGCTGGCCGGGGACGGTGCCGGCGGGAGCGGTGGAGGCGGCCCCGGTCCACTTCCAGGACCTGTTCGCGACGGCCTGCGCCCTGGGCGGCGCGGAGCCGCCCGCCGGGCTCGACTCGCGCGACCTGCTCCCCACCCTGCGCGGTGAGGGGCCGCCGCCCGAGCAGCCCCTGCACTGGGAGTTCCACGAGCGCGGCTCCGCCGAGGCCGTCCGGCTCGGGCGCTGGAAGGCGATCCGCAGCCCGATGCAGACGGGCTCGCTGCGGCTGTACGACCTGGAGCAGGACCTGGGCGAGTCCACCGACCTCGCCGGACGCGCAGAGCACGCCGAGCTCGTCGCGCGGCTGGCCGCCCTCATGGACGAGGCCCATGTGCCCTCGCCCGACTTTCGCACGCCAGCCGAGCGGAAGGCACGGGGGCGCTAGGGCCGCGTCGGCTGGACCGCGTTGCCCGAGCCGCGGCCTCAGCCGCAGCGCACGCCGTGGGGTCCAGGCTCGAACAGGTGCGCCTCCTCCCGGTCGAAGGTGAGGGGCACCACAGTCCCCGCCTCAAGAGCCTCCCAGCTCTCGAGCTCGGAGGCCGGCCGGCGAGCGACCAGCTCCTGGTCACCCTCGACCTCGAGGCGGATGTCACACCGGTCGCCCAGGTCCTCCACCAGGGCCACCCGCGCGTGCAGCATGGCCTCCTCTGCTCCCTGCGCCCTCCGCAGGGCATCGGGACGGACCCCGAGCACGAGCCCTCCACCCCGCTCGCGGTGACGGCCGCCGAGCTCGAGGGGCTGGGCACCCGGGACCTGGAGGCGCCCGCCCTCCATCTTGCCCTCGAGGAAGTTCATGCTCGGCGTACCCACGAAGCCGGCCACGAAGCGGTTGGACGGGCGCTCGTAGACCTCCCTGGGCGAGGCGCACTGCTGGACGGCCCCGCCGTCCATGACCACCAGCCGGTCGCCGAGCGTCATGGCCTCCTCCTGGTCGTGCGTCACATACAGCATGGTCGCGCCCAGGCGCTGATGCAGGGCCTTGAGCTCCGCCCGCATCTCCACGCGCAGCTTCGCGTCGAGGTTCGAGAGCGGCTCGTCGAAGAGGAACACGGCCGGGCGGCGGACAAGGGCACGCCCGACCGCCACCCTCTGGCGCTGGCCGCCCGAGAGCGCACTCGGCTTGCGCTCCAGGAGCGCGGTGATGCCCAGGACCTGTGCGGCGCGCTCCACCTCAGCGGCGATGCGCGCGTCCTCCTCTCGCGCCGCGCTGCCCGAGGTCAGGCGTGCCAGCAGGCCGCCGTGCTCCCGACGGCGCTCGAGCGGGAAGGCCATGTTCTGGCGCACGGAGAGGTGCGGGTAGAGCGCGTAGTTCTGGAACACCATCGCCACATCGCGGTCGCGCCCGGGGACCTCGTTCACCACGCGCCCCCCGATCCGCAGGGTTCCCCCAGTGATCTCCTCGAGCCCGGCGACCATGCGCAGGGTCGTGCTCTTGCCGCAGCCGGACGGCCCTACCAGGACGACGAACTCGCCGTCCTCCACGAGCAGCTCGACCCCCTCGACGGCACGCACGCCGCCGGGGTAGGTCTTGGACACGGCCTCGAACTGGACGGTCGCCATCAGCCCTTCACGGCCCCCTTCCCGAGGCCCTCAATGAATTGTCGCTGGGCGACCAGGAAGAGCAGGATGCAGGGGATCATGGTCACAAGGCTCAGAGCCATCAGGTACTGGACATCCTCGAGGCCCCCGTACTGGTTGCGGAAGCTGTTGAGGGCGATGGCGAGGGTCGCCTTGTCCTCGGAGTGCAGGTAGATCAGCGGGCCAAGGAAGTCGTTCCAGACGAAGATGAAGGTGAAGACCGCGGTGATCGCCACCACCGGACGACACAGGGGCAGCATCACGCGCCACCACACGCCCAGGTGACCGCAGCCGTCGAGGCGAGCGGCCTCGACCAGGGCCTCGGGGACCTGAGCCATGAACTGCCGGAACATGAACACGAAGAACGCGTTGCCGAACAGCGCCGGCACCACCAGCGGCAGGATCGTGTCCACCCACCCCAGCTCGCGGAAGACCAGGAACATGGGGATCATGGTCACCTGGGGCGGCAGCATCATCGTGGCCAGCATGATCCCGAACAGGGTCGCCCGGCCGCGGAAGCGCGTGCGCGCCAGGGCGTAGCCCACCAGGCTGCAGGAGAGGACCGTCGCCGTCACCGTGAGGAAGGTGACCAGGATCGAGTTGGCCAGGGCGTCGAGGAAGCCCTCCCACTCCACGGTCCCCACCGCACGCATGGCGTCCACCCAGTTGCGCCACTGGGGCTCGGCGGGGAAGAGGCTGAGGGCCCCGACCTCGACCGTGGCCGCGCCGGCGTTCGCGGGCGTCTCGAGCGAGACGACCAGCATCCACCACAGCGGGAAGAGCATCAGCACCGCGCCCAGGGCAAGCAGGGCGAGCACGACGAGCTGGGAGCCGCGGGTCCTCATCCGGCGAGCCCCTCGTAGTGCACATGGCGGCGGCTGCCGCGCAGGAAGAGCCCCGTCAGGACCAGGACCACGACCAGCAGGATCCAGGCCATCGCCGAGGCGTAGCCCATCTCATAGAAGTCGAAGGCCTGGTTGTAGAGGTAGAGCACATAGAAGCGCGTCAGGTCGCCCGGCTCTCCGCGCGTCATCACGAAGGCCTGGGTGAAGACCTGGAACGATCCGATGACCGCCATGACCCCGTTGAAGACCAGGACAGGCGAGAGCATCGGCAGGGTCACGCGGGTGAAGCGCTGCCAGGCCGTGGCCCCGTCTAGCTCGGCCGCCTCGTAGAGCTCGCGGGGGATCCCCTGGAGGCCGGCGAGGTAGATCATCATCGAGCCCCCCACCATCCACAGGTTCATGATGGCGAAGGCCGGCACGCCGAACGCGGCAGCGTCAGCCCCGAACCAGTCCGGGGGCTGGAGGCCGAGCGGCTCGAGCAGGGGCGTGAGCAGGGCGTTGGCGAGGCCGCTCTCGCCATCGAACACCCAGCGCCACAGCACGGCGACGCCGACGCCGGCCAGCACGCTGGGCAGGTACCACACGCCGCGCCAGAGGCCGATCAAGGGCACCCTCGCATTCATCAGCAGGGCCGCGCCCAGGGCGAAGGCCTGGCCCACGGGCACCGCCAGCAGGGCGTAGAGCGCAGTCACGCGCAGGCTGGTCCAGAAGCGACCGTCCTCCCCGAAGAGCTGGGCGTAGTTCGCAAGCCCCACCCACTCGGCGGTCTCGAGGCCCGCGATGCCGGTCCAGCGCGTGAAGGAGAGCACCAGCGACAGCAGGATCGGGAACCCCATCACCAGCACCAGGCCCAGGAGCAGAGGGCTCGCCATCAGCAGCCCCGCTCGCTCCTCCTCCTTGGCCAGCGGTCCTCGACCGGCGCCTGTGCGCCGCCACCACAGGAGCCCTGCCAGGGCCGCGGCGGCCGCCGCCACCAGCCCCACGATGCGCAGGGTCCCCCATGGCATGCGCGGGAATGCGCCCCGCATGAGCGGCGACTCACCCTCCGAGCGCCAGGCAGCCTCGAAGCTGCGCGTGGCCTCGTCCACCGAGAGGTCGCCCGTCAGGACGGCCTGGTTCAGGCGGGACTCGAGGAGCGCGTCGAACTTGGGGCTCGCGGGCACCGGAAGGAGACGGGCGACCTCGACCTGGTCCAGGAAGACACGATCCCTGGAGGGCGGCGCCGTCGGATCCACGAACGCCTCCGACTCGGCGATGGATCGTCGGCTGGGCATGGCGAGGCCCAGGCGCGCGAGGCCGTCCTGGGAGGTCGGGCTGCAGAGCGCGCGCACCAGCTCCCACGCCTCGCGCGGGTGTTCGCTCCGGCTGGAGATCGACCAGGCCACCGAGGCGATCACATTGGCCCGCTCGCGGCCCCGGGGCATGGGAGCGAAGTCCCACGCGAAGCCCTCGATCTGCCTGTAGCTCGGCACCACCCAGCGCCCGAAGGGGCCCGCCATCCCCACCCGCCCCGTGAGGAACACGGTGGCTCCCGTCGCCACGCGCGACTTGCCGCTGGTGAGGAGGTTCTCCTCCACATGGCGCCAGTTGGACAGCTGCTGCAGGGCCTCGAGGACCTCGGGCTCGCGCACGGTGAGGCGGCTGCCGTCCGGGCTGAGCACATCGCAGCCCTGGGTGGCCAGGTACAGGCGCAGCATCCTCGGCCAGGTGACGAACTCCGCGCCAGTGCATCCCTCCAGCTCCCCGATCGCCGCCGCGGCGTCGAGGAACTCGTCCCAGTTCCAGTCGTCTGAGGGCAGCGGCACCCTCGCCTGCTCGAACAGATCCCGGTTGTAGTAGAAGCCGATGGTCGTGAAGTCCTTCGGCAGGCCGTAGAGCGGCCCGGCTCCCGTGCGCTCCCCATCCCAGCGGTACGCGTCCAGGACCACTGGATAGAAGTCGTCGAGGCCCGGGTCCGAGCCCGCGGCGAGGTCCCCCGCGATCAGCTCGTCCAGGGGCCGCAAGACCCCCATGCTGGCCAGGGAGGGCAGCCGCTCATCGCCGCAGTAGAAGACATCCGGAGGCGTGCCCGCCGCCATCATCGTCTGCAGTTTGGTGTAGAAGGACCCCGCGTCCCCCGGGTTGATGCGCTCGACGCGAATCCCTGGATGCGCCTCCTCGTAGGAGCGCAGGGCCTCCTCGACGATGCGGTCCTCCTCCTGGCCAGCGTCCCCCGACCAGTGCATCACCGTCAGGACCACCTCTGCCGACTCACCGTTCTCACCGAGCAGGTCCCTCCGTGCGACGCGCGCGGCCGCCCAGAGCACCGCGATCGCGGAAACGAGCGCCAGCAGCCGGCGCAGAACGGAGAGGAACGAGGCAGACCCCATGAGCGTGCGGCGCTAGCCTAGGCGCCCGCCTCGGCCGTGCCAATCGTGCGCGGCCCGCATCGATGCTGCCCCTCCTTGACCTGACCCTGGGAGCGCTGGTCTGCGCCCCGCTGGGAGCTCCCTCCGCGAGTGAGGGGGACTGGCCCACTGCGCCTCCCTTCGAGCGCCCCGTCGAGCGCCCGGGCGCGCTGCCCTCCTCCGTGCGCGCGGAGCCGGCCGGCCCTGGGCGCTGGCGGGTGACCTTCACCCTGGACAGCACGGTGCGCGCGGACCGCGTGTTCCTCGCGGGCTCCTTCAGCGGCTGGTCTCCGGACGGGGTCGCGCTCACCCGAGGCGCGGACGGGCGCTGGTCCGCGGAGCTCGAGCTCGCCAGCGGCAGGCACCTCTACAAGTTCGTCCTCGACGGGGCCCGCTGGATCCCCGACCCGCTGAACGCCCAGCGCGAGCCCGACGGGCACGGAGGCGACAACACGGTCCTCGCCCTCGGCGTCGAGGCTGCGCCGAGCCCGGAGTCCGTCGATGAGGACAGGCGCCTGCTCCTGTGGCGCCACGAGCCGGAGCGTCCGCTCTACCTGCAGCGCCTGGGCGAGGAGGAGGCCCTCGTGCGCTACCGCGGCGCGGCGGGCGCGGAGCCCGAGCTGACCCTTGAAGGTGCAGCCGAGGCCGTCCCCATGCGCCCCGCCGGGGAGCTCGGTGGCCTCACCTTCTACGAGGCCCGGATCCCGCTGCCGCTCGAGCCCACGGCCTACACCTTCCTGGTCGCGACCGAGGATGGCGTGCGCTCCGACCCGCAGCGCTGGACCCTGGCCGCCTCCGCGCTCCCCGCCTTCCGGACTCCCGACTGGGCCAAGGAGGCCACCTGGTACCAGCTGATGCCAGACCGGTTCCGCAACGGCGACCCCAGCAACGACCCCGAGCGCGTGCGCCCGTGGAAGAGCGACTGGTACGCGCCGAGCCCCCACGAGCAGGGCGGCGAGCTTGGCCTCTGGGACTGGCACATCTACAAGCGCCAGTACGGAGGCGACCTGGCGGGCGTGCTGGACAAGCTCGACCACATCGCCTCGCTGGGCGTCACGGCGCTCTACTTCAACCCCGTCTTCGAGGCGGAGTCGCACCACAAGTACGAGGCCACCGACTACCGCCACATCGACGCCGAGCTCGGCATGGGCGAGGACTGGGAGCAGGTCGCCGCGCGCGAGGACCTTCGTGATCCCACGACCTGGCAGTGGAGCCCCTCCGACAAGCTGTTCCTTGAGCTCGTGGCGGCCTGTCACGAGCGCGGCATCAAGGTCGTGATCGACGGCGTCTGGAACCATGTCGGCCAGCGGCACCCGGCCTTCGCCGATGTCCGCGCGCGCGGCCAGGAGTCGCCCTTCTCTGACTGGTTCGATGTGACCTCTTGGGATCCCTTCAGCCACAACGGCTGGGCTGGCTTCGGGGACCTCCCGGTCTTCAAGAAGAGCGCGGAGGGCCTGGCCTCTCCCGAGGTCGAGGCCCACATCCACGCGGTCACGCGCCGGTGGATGGATCCCAACGGGGATGGCGACCCCAGCGATGGGATCGACGGCTGGCGGCTGGATGTGCCCATGGAGATCGCCATGCCCTTCTGGGAGCGCTGGCGCACCCTGGTCAAGTCCATCAATCCCGACGCCTACCTCTCGGGGGAGGTCTGGGACCGCGCCGATGCCTGGCTGGACGGCCGGCGGTTCGACGCGGTCATGAACTACCGCTTCGCCGACGCGGCCGTGGCGTGGATCGGCTTCGAGGAGCGCAAGCTCAGCCCCAGCGAGCTGGACGCACGGCTCGCGGAGCTGCGGCTGGCCTATCCCGCAGAGGCGACCTACGCCCTGATGAACCTCGTGGACAGCCACGACACCGACCGGCTGGTGTCGATGTACCTGAACCCCGACCGGCGCTACGACGCGGACAACCGCGAGCAGGACGGCGTGGGCTACGACAACCGCCGGCCCGCGGCGGTGCACTACAAGCGGGCGCGGCTCACGGCCCTGCTGCAGATGACCTATGTGGGCGCGCCCATGGTGTACTACGGCGACGAGGTCGGCATGTGGGGTCCGGACGACCCGTCGAACCGCAAGCCCATGCTGTGGAAGGACCTCGGCGCCTACGAGGGCGGCCGCGAGAACCGCGTCGACGAGGAGCACCTGGAGCACTACCGCCGGGTGGGCCAGCTGCGCCGCGAGCACACCGCCCTGAGGCGCGGGAGCTTCGAGACGGTGCTGTGCGACGATGACCAGGACCTGTTCGTGTTCCTGCGCGAGGATGCGAACGAGCGCGTCCTCGTGGCCCTGAACGCAGGCTCGGGGCCGGCGCGGCTCGAGCTCCCCGAGGGGCGCTGGACTGCGGCCTACGGGAAGCACGCCGGCGGCTCCCGGGCGCGCGTCCCCGCCATCGACGGCCTCGTGCTGGTGGAGGAGCGATGAGCGCCACCTTCCCTCGCTCCGGCGGCGTGCTGCTGCCCCTCGCCAGCGCGCCTGCGCGCCACGGCCTGGGCGATCTGGGTGCGGGCGCCCACGCCCTCGTGGACTGGTGCGCCGAGGCGGGGCTCACCTGGTGGCAGCTGCTCCCCGTGGGTCCCCTCGGGCCCGGCAGCTCCCCTTACAGCTCCTCCAGCGCCTTCGCCGGCGAGGCCCTCTACCTCTCCCTCGACCTGCTCGCCGAGGAGGGGCTGCTCTCCGCCGAGGACCTCGTGGCTCCTGCCGCCCTCGAGAGCGGGCGCATCGACTACCGCCGGGCGGCGGCCTTCAAGCGCCCCCGCCTCGCGCTGGCCTATCGGGCCTGGAGCGCCCGCGTCGGCGGGCGGGACCGCGCCTTCGAGCGGTTCTGTGCCGATGCGGCCCCCTGGCTCGACCCCTGGGCGGAGCGTGCGGCGGACCCTCTCGAGGAGCGCTTCCTTCAGCACCGCTTCCAGGTCCAGTGGGAGGCCCTGCGCCGCCACGCGCGCCGTCGCCGCGTGCGGCTCCTTGGCGACGCGCCGATCTTCGTGGGGCTCGACTCAGTGGATGTGCAGGCGCGGCCAGAGCTGTTCCGCCTCGACCGCTCGGGCCTGCCGAAGATCGTGACGGGCTGTCCTCCGGATCCGTTCACCCCCGACGGCCAGCGCTGGGGTCACCCCCACTACGCCTGGCGGGCGCATCGGGCCGAGGAGTTCGCCTGGTGGCGCTCGCGCATCCGGCGCCAGCTGGAGCTGTTTGACGCCGTGCGCATCGACCACTTCATCGGCTTCCACCACGCCTTCGAGATCCCGGCCTCCCACGACCACGCGCGCATCGGCCGCTGGGGCCGCACGCCAGGGCGTGAGCTGCTGGAGGCCCTGCGCCAGGACCATCCCGGGCTGCCCCTGGTGGCCGAGGACCTCGGCAACGCCACCCGCGCCGTGGCCGAGCTGCGCGACGCCTTCGGGCTCCCCGGCATGAAGATCCTGCAGTGGGCGTTCCACCCGGGCTCGGGGGACGCGCCGTACCGCATCCCCGAGAACGCCGTCGTCTATCCGGGCACCCACGACAACGACACGACCCGCGGGTGGTGGCGCACCCTCGATGCCGAGGCCAGGAAGAGGGCGCTGGCGCTGACGGGGGGCTCCGCGGCCACGATCGCCTGGGATCTCTGGCGCACGGCCTGCGCTACCGCGGCCCACACGGCCATCGCCCAGGCCCAGGACCTCCTCGAGCTCCCGGGCAGCGCCCGGACCAACATCCCCGGCAAGCCGAGCGGCAACTGGCGCTGGCGCCCGTCCGCCGCCGACTTCAGCCCCGCCCTCGCCGCGCGCACCCGCGCGCTGCTCGACTCCACGGACCGCCTCCTGCGCACCTGACTCCCCGCAACCCCGAGCCGCCGCGCGCGCACGATCGCAAGAACACCGCCTCGAGCGCAGGTCTCGAGGCCTCGCCCCCCTCACCTCCATGCAGACCACCCGCCTCTCCACCTCGGCCAAGGCCCTCGAGCGCCGCGTCCGCACCCTCGCCATGGACCTGGGCTGGACCTGGTGTCCGGCCGCAAAGCGCGCCTTCGCCGCCCTTGATCCCCGCGAGTGGGAGGCGACCAAGCACGCTCCCCTGACGACGCTCCAGCGCATGCACCCCGCGCGCCTCGAGGCCTGCGCGACGGACCCGGCGGTGCTCGCCCTGTTCGACGAGGCCGAGCGCGCGCGCGAAGCCCGCCTGGGCACGAAGGCCTGGTTCACGCGGCGCCATCGCGGCGCGGACGCCCGCCTGAGGGTGGCGTACTTCTGCTCGGAGTACGCCCTGCACGAGAGCCTGCCGCAGTACTCGGGCGGACTCGGCGTCCTGGCTGGCGACCATGTGAAGTCGGCCTCCGACCTCGGGATCCCCTTCGTCGGCGTGGGCCTGCTCTATCAGCACGGGTACTACATCCAGGAGCTCCAGGGCGATGGCTCGACGCGCGCCCTCTACCCCCGCTACGACTCCAGCCAGCTGCCCCTCGTGGACACGGGCAAGGAGATCCTCTGCCCGCTGGGCCGCGGAGAGGTGCGCGCGCGCATCTGGCGCCTGCAGGTGGGGCGTGTGCCGCTGTACCTGCTCGACACCGACCTGCCGGGCGCGCCGCGGGCCCACCGCGAGCTGACGGAGGGCCTCTACAAGGGAGCACCCGACCTGCGCCTGCGGCAGCAGGTCCTGCTGGGCGTCGGCGGGATGCTGGCCCTGGACGCGGTGGGCGAGCGCCCGACCGTCGTCCACCTGAACGAGGGCCACGCGGCCTTCGCCAATGTGGAGCGCATGCGCCGCCTCGTGGCCCGCGGGGCCTCGCTGGAGGCGGCGAGGGCCCAGGTGGCCCGCACCAGCGTCTTCACCACCCACACTCCAGTCCCCGCGGGTCACGACCGCTATCCGGCGGCCCTAGTCGCAAAGCACCTCGCCCCCCTGCTCCGCGAGCTCGGGCTCTCGCGCGAGGCCTTCGCGGACCTCGGTCGGGAGCGCGCAGGTGATCGGAACGAGCCGCTGTGCATGACCGTCCTCGGCCTGCGGACCAGCGCCCAGATCAACGGCGTCAGCCGCCTCCACGGGCGCGTCAGTCGCGAGATGTGGACGGGCGCCTACGGAGACTGCACGCCGGACGAGGTCCCCATCGGCTCGGTCACCAACGGCGTCCATGTGCGCACCTGGCTCGCGCCTGAGGCTGAGGACCTCTACGCCCGCCGTCTGAAGGTCAAGTGGGACGCCCCCAGCCCCACGGACGACCCCTGGAGCCGGGTGGACGCGATCACCGACGAGGAGCTCTGGGAGCTGCGCCGGACCCTGCGGGCGCGCCTCGTGCACTTCGTGCGGGCGCGCCTGGCTCGCCAGGCCGAGCGCCGCGGCGCGCCCGCCGCCGAGGTCGCGGCCGCGTGGCGCACCTTCGACGAGGACGCGCTCACCCTGGCCTTTGCGCGGCGCTTCGCCACCTACAAGCGCGCCCCGCTCATCTTCCGCGAGGCCAAGCGCCTGCGGCGCCTGCTCGCCAAGCCCGGCCAGCCCGTCCAGCTGGTGTTCGCCGGCAAGGCCCACCCCGACGACCGGGGCGGCCAGAGCTACGCCCAGCAGATCCACGAGTGGAGCCGCGCCGAGGGCTTCGAGGGCCGCGTCGCCCTGCTCGAGGAGTACGACATGGAGGTCGGCCGCATGCTGACCTCCGGCGCGGATGTCTGGCTCAACAACCCCATCCGCCCCCACGAGGCCAGCGGGACGAGCGGCATGAAGCCTCCCCTCCACGGCGGCCTGAACGCCTCGATCCTCGACGGCTGGTGGCCCGAGAGCTTCGACGGCACCAACGGCTGGGCCGTGGGCGACGAGCGCGAGCTCGCCGACCCCGAGCGCCGCGACGCCCGCGATGCGCGCGCCCTCCTCACCGTCCTAGAGAAGGAGATCGCCCCGCTCTTCTGGAGACGCGACCGCGGCGGCCTCCCCCGAGGCTGGATCCAACGCATGCGCGCCTCCCTGCGCACCGTCCCCCCCGCCTTCAACACCCACCGCATGGTGGGCGACTATGTGAAGAACGCCTACCTGCCCGCCCACCGGGCCGGCCAGGCCTAGGGACCGCTTGCATGCCGGTGACTCACACTCGAGTCGCGCAAGGGCTCGCCCTGACCATTCCCCCCAAGGCGACCACTCGCTCGTTCACTTTCGCAGGAGCAAGCGGGAGAGAGGGGCAATGCGAAGCAACAGCCAAGCAGCGAGAATCGAGGACAGAATCACGAATGTGAAGACCTCGAGTCGGCCAGTGAGGCCCAAGACCTCCTCCGCTCCTGCGATTGCTGCCGGATGAATGAGGTAGACCGGCCAGGAGAGGTCAGCGCCCCAAGAGATCCACGCGGGGGCTCTCGTGCGTGCCTGGCGCGACAGAAGGTCGACCAGGACGAGCAGGCAAACGAGAGCAATGTCCCCAGCATGGAGGTCGAGAGCCAGTCCGAAGGTGCAGACGATGGCGCAGTTCATCAGCGCTCTGCGTCGCCCCGGATCCATCCGCACTGCGAATGCCATGACGGCGGCGGGCAGGGCCGCAGTCCACTGCGGGATAGGATTCTCGAATGCCTGAGCTGGGCCAGCGGCTAGGAACAGCCCGCACGCGACGAGAGTGGCGATAATGGAAAGGCTCGAGCGTCGCGCAAGAGTCCACGCCTCGACCTCCAACAACTGAAAGACCACGCGGAGACTGAACGCGAACGGAAGGAACCAGAGGTGGAGGTAGCCGCCAATCAGCGGCCCCGAGAGGCGGGGCCCCCCTGGGGTGGGCCCTCCCGGGCTGAGTTCTCGCAGCCCCAGGTAGAGGAGACTCCAGAGCAGCCATGGCAGCAGGAGCTGATCTGCGTGCCGACGAATCAGGGCCGGAGCACTCTCTCCGGGTCGACGACCGCCGAGACGCACGAGCATGTATGTGAAGCAGGGAACTCCCAAGGAGAACCCTGGAGTGAGACCGACGTGAAGGAGCACGACTGCGAGTGCAGCGAAGACCTTCAACGCATCCCAATAGAGACTGCGTACCGGCACTTGCGAAGATGCGGTTGGTCGTCCAGGGTCGTCCCCTGGAGCGCGAAACTAGGCGAAGCGGAGGGGCCGAGGCCCACAACCGAAGCTCCAAGTTAGCCCAAGCCCAAATCCACGCGCGAGAGGCGATGCGTCCCGTGCCTCGGAACGAGGCCACCGCCACCCGGATGGTCGATCGGGCGGCCCTAGAGCCCCTCTTGGGAGGCCCTGAGCCCTACCGGTACTCGGCCGGCAGGCGCGGGACGACGCCTAGCTGGGCGTGGTTGAAGCCGCTGGCGAGGGGGGCGTACTCGCCCACGATCGCCACATCGGCGTCGGGGTCGATCTCGGCCTCGCGGCCGAGGCACCACCAGGAGGCGTTTAGCAGGAGGTGGCGCATGCCCGCGTCCTGGCAGTCCTTGGCGCTGCCCATGGTCGTGTGGAACACGCGCTTGGGGACGCCGCCATTCCCGGTGAACGACTTGGTCCACGCCACCGGCAGCGGAATCAGGTCGGGGTTCGGAGGATCGGTGCGCTCGCGCGCCATCAGGGGCTGGCCCATCAGCAGCGGCGTGCAGCCCTCGGGCAGGCCCTCCCCCTCGGGGTAGGTGCGGTAGACATCCGTCGGCCCCCACACCGTCTCGATCCCCCGCAGGATCGGGTGGTCCGCGTGCTCGGGCACCGGGGTCGCCAGGGTGGAGTCCGCGTGCCAGCGCCCGTGGTGGCCGCGGAACGCGCCGCCGAGGATCTCGTCCCCGAAGCTCACCCGCCGCTCGCCCACGCGGTAGTCCCAGCCGATGAAGCCGTGGTTCCCCGTGCGCATGGCCATCAGCGGCCGGTCCGAGTCGAGGTAGGCGTAGAGGTGCGCGAGCTGCTCCTCGGGCAGGGTGACGAGGCGCGTGAACCACACCACCAGGTCCGCCTCCGCGAGGTGCTCGAGGCCCGGGATGTCGTGGACGGCCGTGTCCTCCTCCCACTTGATCGGCAGGGTCGGGTTCACCCGCCCCTCCCCGTCCAGGCTGAACAGCACCGTGGTGTGCATCCCGTGCTTGGCCGCGAACAGACGCGCCAGCATGGGCAGGGACTGCTCGCTGCGGTACTCCTGGTCCCCGGCGACGAACACCACATGCGGCGGATCGGCGTGCTCACCCTGGGCGGGGAACACGAGCCAGCGCGGATCCTCGGGAACGGGGTGCGCCGGGGTCTCGATGCGAGGAGCATCCTGCGTGCTGGCGCAGGAGACGAGGAGGAGGGCAGCGAGGAGCTTCATCGGGGGGAGGCGCTGGGGATCGCGTTCACGGTGTAGTAGGCGTGGCGGTGCAGGAGCGGCTCGCCGTCCTCGGCCACGAGGTCCAGGTCCAGCTCGTGGCAGTGGCCCTTCACCAGCCGGTCGAGGTGCAGCACGGCGCTCAGGCCGTCCTCTGCCACCTCCACGCTCGTCACCTCCAGCTGCTGCTGGTCCACCTCGGGACCGCCATAGCCTCCGTGGTAGGGATGGGTGAACGTGCTCAGGCGGTAGCGCCCCGGCTCCGCCGCCACGCCCCGATCCGCCGGCCGCGTGAAGGTCAGGCGGAAGCCGTCCGGCGTGATCGTCACGCGCTCGATCTCGAAGGGCATGGCCCCGGTCCAGGTGAGCCGCTCGAGGGCGAAGGGCGCCGTTCCCCGCACAGGCCAGCCGCGGTTGGTCCCGCCGGCCAGCAGGCCCCCGCCCGGCGTGAAGCACACATCCAGCAGGCCCGTCGAGAGGCCCTCGCGGAAGGGATAGCAGGCGCCCTGCCAGACGCCCTCCACCTGCTCGGTGGTGGCGCGCAGGATCACGGACAGGCTGAAGTCGCCCAGGAACAGCTGCCCCCCGAAGGGTCCGAAGTCCCCCCCCGTCGTGTCCGTCGCGAACCCCATGATCGAGCGCCCCATGCGGATGTAGGGGAAGATCACGGCGTAGGGCGTGAGCTCGGGGATCCGCGCGGCCTCGTCCACGAGGCGCGTCCCGGACTCCGGCTGGAGCGGCGCGTCCCCCAGGTGCGGCGCGAAGGGGTACCAGTTGTAGGAGACCGGATGGCCGTGGAACGAGTCGCGCGTGATCGCCTTGAGGCTGCACGAGCTGTTCCAGGGGCCCTGGCTCTCGATGTAGAAGAGCTGGTCGTGCTCATCACGGCCGATGCCACCGGGGCTGCGCAGGCCGCTGGCGATCGGAGTCGTGGTGCCGTCCGGCGCCACCTCGAGCACCCACCCGCGGAAGAGCGCCTCGGAGTGGTAGGAGGCCGAGAGCCCCAGGGCCACATGCACATTCCCGGCCGCGTCGGGCTCGGTGCCGAAGGCGTACTCGTGGTAGTTCTCGTAGCCCCAGCGGTTCGAGAGGGCGTCGTAGTGGTCGGCCGTCCCGTCACCGTCGGCGTCTACCACCCGCGTGACCTCGCAGCTCTGGGTCACGAGCAGCCCGCCAGGGATCGGCGACAGGCCGAAGATCTCGTCCAGGCCGGTGGCGAAGAGCTCCGCGCGCGGCTCGGCGACGGGGTCGTCAATGCCCGAGAGCATGAGGACATCACCGTGCCGCGTCCCGGCCGCCATGCGGCCGTCAGGGAGCACGCAGAACGCCCCGGCCTCGAGGACGATGCCCTCGGGGATCGGGAGCCGGTCGAGCTTCCAGTACGCGCGCTCGCGCGCCTCGGTCCCCCACCGGGAGCCCAGGTCCTCGACGGGAGGCGCCACGACGGGCGCGGGCTTCGCAAGCGGTGCGATGGCGGGCGTCCCGCCGGTGGCCACCATCCCGCCGGTGGCCACCATCCCGCCGGTCGGCGCGGTCCCGCCCGCGGCGAGCATCCCGCCGCTTGCAGAGAGAATCAGCAGGGTCAGCATCAGTCGATCAGCTCGTAGAGCAGGGTGAAGGAGGTCTTGCCCACGGGCAGGTCGAGGATCATCAGCATCTCCTGGTCGCCGACCTCGCCCTCCTCGGTCGGCCGCGTGAAGCGCCGGCCAAAGGTGGCGAAGCCCGCAGGCGGAGTGAGCGCCAGGCGCCCCCGGCGGAGGCGCCCGCTGGGCTCCACCTGGAACGGGCCGGTCAGCAGGCGGAAGTGCAGCTGCACGGGGGCCTCAGCGGTCAGCGTCAGCTTGCGCTCCAGCGCCGTGCGGCCGTCCACCGTCGCGATGATGCTGCGGTCCTCGACCGCGGCCCCGTCCACCTCGTAGCGCAGCGTCGGCACGCGCCCCTCGTCGAACCGGTACCCCTGGAATCGATACCCGTGCTGCCACGGGTAGGTCGGGTCGGGGTTCACGCGCACCTCCTTGGTGCGCAGGGGCATCAGGGGCCAGGCCTCGTTCGGACTCCCCAGGCGGACGAAGGCCGTGTCCCGCGCGAGGTCCTCCGTCCGCTCGCGCGGGTTGAAGTCCCCGGCTCCCTGGCCATTCCAGTTCACCGAAACGAACCGCCCGCGCCAGAGCGCCGCCAGGGCCCCGTTGTGCGCGTCGAAGGCGTAGTGCAGGCCCATGGGCGAGCCCACCGCGATCCCGCGGAAGCCGGCCACGCGGCTGCGGCCGCGGTAGAGGCGCG
>JADHNZ010000026.1 GCA_016779225.1 Planctomycetota bacterium | reverse complement strand
CCGTGACTTGCCGCAGGCGCCGTGACTTGCCGCAGGCGCCGTGACTTGCCGCAGGCGCCGTGACTTGCCGCAGGCGCCGTGCCTTGCCGCAGGCGCCGTGCCTTGCCGCAGGCGCCGCAGTCTCAGTCCACGCGCAGGAATGCGGACGCGGGCACGGGCTGGCGGGGGACGCCGGGGCCCTCCCACTCGAGCTGGAGATGTCTGCCGCCGGTCGCGTTGAACCACTCGACGCGCAGCTCGTGCAGGCCGGCCTCGAGGCCCAGGGCGCGGGTCGCAGTCACGGCCCCGTGCAGGCCATCATTGTCGATAGCGAGGCGTCGGACGCGTGCCACCTGGCGCGGGTCGTCACCGACCTGGCCCTCGACGCTCCCAAGGTAGAGGCGTGAGCCATCGTCGCTGGTCAGGTGGAGCGTCCACACGCCCGCGACCGGCACGCGCAGCCAGCCCTCGAAGGCCACGGCCACATGGTCCTGCACAGGAGTGATGCTGACATCGAGGCCGCTCACTCCTGTCACCAGCGAGGGCTCGCGCCCAGGCATCTGGTCGAGGGTCTGCCAGCCGCCCTCGAAGACGGCCGCGGAGAGCCCCGGCGTCGCGCCGTCCGCCTCCGCGCGCGCCTCGAGCAGGGCCTCGCCCGTCCAGGACACGAGCTCGAGTCGGGCCTCCTTCAGGCCCGCGACCCCGCCCGCGAAGCCCCGCGCCCGCAGGGTGCAGCTGGCCTCGATCGTGAGCGGGCCCTCGTAGAGCGCGGATGCGGCGGTCACCTCGGAGCCGTCGAGGCTGTAGCGCACCTCCGCGCCGGGGAGGCTCGGAGCCAAGGTGACCGTCGTGCTTCCCACGAAGTCCCTCGCCGTGGCCTCGGCCGTCACCGCGACCGGCGCTGCGTAGAGCCCGATGCGGCGAATGCAGAGCGGCCCCTTGGCGCGCTCGAACACCACGCGCACGCGGTCGGTGCGAGTGGGCGGCACCGCTAGAACGCGCTGCCTCCCAACGGTGGTCCCTCGGCCAATCTCACGCCAGGTCCCGTCGAGCCAGGCCTCCACGCGGAAGGCCTGCACACGCTGGCCGAGGGCGATGGCCTCCATCACCTGCACCCGATCAAAGCTCGTCTCCTGGGCCAGGCGCAGCTCGACCCAGCCCGTAGCCGTGCCGTCGTCCGTGGCCCAGAAGCGTCCGGGCTCGTCCCCGAGCACCATGGACGCGGCATAGGCCGGATCGCCCCCGCGCACATTCGAGGCCAGGGCGGCCGAGCCTGCGGCAAGGTCGCGCCCGAAGGTGGTGCGCACGAGCTGCGCCAGCTCTCCAAGCCTGGCCGCGTCGTTCTCGTGCACCAGGCCGCGCCGATCCACGGGCAGGTTCAGGAGCAGGTTCGTCCCACGCCCCACGGAGCCCAGCCAGATCTCCTCGAGGTGCTCCAGGCTCTTCACCTGGTCGTCCTGACTAGCGTGGTAGTACCAGCCAGGCCGGATCGACACATCGGCCTCGCCGGGGATCCAGGCATCGCCGTCCTCGTGCCCAACATTCAGCTCTGCGGGACGCTCGGCGGTGCCCACGAAGTAGTCCGCACTGCGGTAGGGATTCCAGTTCGTCTCCCCCGCGATGCCGCGCTCGTTGCCGATCCAGCGCAGGTCCGGACGGCCGCCGTGGAAGATCACGGCGTCGGGCTGGTGCTGGTGGACGGTGCGCTCGAAGAGGTCCCAGTCATAGACCTGCCGCTTGCCGTTCGGCCCCTCGCCACAGGCGCCATCGAACCAGACCTCGAAGACCGGCCCGTAGCGCGTGAGGATCTCGGTCAGCTGCGCCGCGAAGTGCTGGTTGTAGGCCTCGCTGTCGCCATAGCTCGGCTCCGCGCGATCCCAGGGAGAGAGATAGAGCCCGAGCTTCAACCCCTCGGCGCGACAGGCCTCCGCCAGCTCGGCCAGGACATCGCCCTTGCCGTCGCGCCAGGCGCTGCTGGCCACATCGTGCTCCGTCACATCGCTGGGCCACAGGCAGAACCCGTCGTGGTGCTTGGCGGTGAGGATGATCGCCTTCATCCCCGCCTCCTTCACCACCCGCGCCCACTGTTGACAGTCGAGCTCGGTCGGGGCGAAGGTGTCCGGCGACTCGGTGCCGTGCCCCCACTCCTCGTCCGTGAAGGTGTTCATGTTGAAGTGCACGAACGCGTAGGACTCAAGCTCATGCCAGGCGAGCTGACGCCCAGACGGCAGGGGCAGGACCGGCGCCGGCGCCGGCACCTCCGCCTCCACGCGTGAGCTCCGGTCGAAGGACGCGGGGATCGGATCCTGGACGCCCGCGAGGAGCGCAGCCAAGGACAGCGGCAGCAGGGGAGCGAGTGCCATGGGTCGAGGGCCCCTCGTCCGAGGGCGCCCCAGTCTAGCGGCGATGCCGCGTGCCGGGCGCCAGGAGTGGGGACTGCGCACGCTTCTCGGAGCAGGCGCCCTCGGGCCGCTCAGCGGAACAGCACCGAGATCCCGTCGCTCGTGTTGGAGGTGGTCCCGTCGCGGAACCACAGCTGGAAGTTCCAGGTCTCCCCGATGAGGATCTGGTCCTCGGGGGCGCCGCTGAAGTCCATCAGGTAGGCCCGCTCCCCGACGAGGTTCGTCTTCCGGAGCTGGACCATGTTCAGGTTGATCCGAACGATCGGAGCCCCCACGCAGAGGTTGCCCGCGGACCCTGCGAAGCCCGGGACGAAGCCCTGGCTCTGGGACATGATGAAGTAACTCCACTCCTGGACCGCGCAGCCCGTCGCGCGGAGGAGGAGGTCGCCCTGGGCCAGGACCGGAGTGCCCTCCACCGTCAGCGTCGCGGCGTTCCCACTCGAGTTCGGGTTGGAGGTGCAGTAGTTGGCGGGAAAGCAGGCGTCGGGCAGCCCGTCCCCGTTGAAGTCGTCCTCGGGTGCGAGGTCCTCGCAAGCGTCGAGCACTCCGTTGCCGTCGCAGTCCAGGTCTGGGGTCGCCGCGAGTTCGCAGGAGTCGAGGACGCCATTGCCATCGCAGTCGAGGCTCGGGTCGTCGGCGATCAGGCAGGAGTCCAGGAGCCCGTCGAGGTCGCAGTCGAGGCTCGGATCAGCCTGGATCTCCAGGTGGTCCGCGATGAGGTTGGCATCGCAGTCGATGGAGTCGGACTCCACCACCGCCGCGCGCACGTCGGCCGCAAGGAGCACCTCCCAGGCACCGGCGCCCAGCCCCTCGCTCGCCACGAAGTCCTGGTCGGGGGCGGCACTGCCGGGCCCGCCGAGGCCGAAGTTCTCATAGGTGGTCGGCTCGCCGTTGGCCCAGACGAACTGGCCCTCCAAGGCGAGGTCGTTGTAGCCCGTCCAGTGGGGCGTTCCCGCAAAGGCTGCCTGGAGCCAGGCATCCTCGTACTCCGAGCGGATCGTGACAAGGTGGCCCCCGAGCTGCGCCGCCACCAGGTCCGCGGCCTGCCAGGTCGTCGCGGGGAGCGCGCAGTAGACGCGCCGGGTGATGGGCGAGCGGAACCAGTAGGGCCCTGCGCCCTCGCAGCTGTCGAGGACCCCGTTCTGGTCGCTGTCCCGCAAGGGGTCGGCCGCGATCTGGACCGCGTCCTCGACCCCGTCGCCGTCACAGTCCAGGCGCGTAGTCACGTTGCGGTGCCAGCGGATGCGATCGACGAAGCGGCACGCCGTCAGGATGTCGGTCGAGCCGTCCGCGTCATGGCACCCGACCAGGTATTCGCCCAGCTGGCATTCGCCTTTGCGCTCGCCGACCGGGACCCGCGGATGCTCGGCATCAATCTGGTGGCTCCGGAGGACGACCGCATCGCCCTGCGGGACTACTCGCTGCACATGCAGATGGTCCGGTACCTGGGGGAGCGACACCCCGACGTGAAGGTCACCCTGCACGCCGGCGAACTCGCCCTCGGCCTCGTCCCTCCGGGTGACCTGGGCTTCCATATCCGGGAGGCGGTTGAGGTGGCCGGCGCGCGGCGCATCGGGCACGGCGTCGACATCTTCCTCGAGGATCGGCCGTTCGAGCTCCTTGAGCGGATGCGCAAGGAGCGTGTCGCGGTCGAGATCTGTCTGACCAGCAACGATGTCATCCTTGGCGTCCAAGGGCAGAATCACCTCTTCCTTCACTACCGAGAGGCCGGGGTCCCCACGGTCCTCGCGTCGGACGATGCGGGCGTCTCGAGGATCGACCTGAGCAACGAGTACCTGCGTGCCGTCCTCGACTAAGGCCTGGGCTACGCCGAACTCAAGGAGCTGTCGCGCAACGGACTCGAGTACAGCTTCTTGTCTGGTCCGAGCCTCTGGGCGAGCACGAGTCCCTTCACCATGGTCGAGGAGTGCGCGGGCGACGTGCCGGGTGGAGGGAGCCTCTCGCCCGAGTGCCGCAAGTTCCTCGACGCGAGCGAGCGGGCGACCCAGCAGTGGCGGCTCGAGGCCGCCCTCCTGGAATTCGAGCGCCTTCCGTGGCTCCATCCCTCCCGTCGATGAGCCCCGCGTGGGCTCGCTGGGCTGGCGCGCGCGGCGCTGTGAGGCTGTCGGCGACCGTCACCTCGCGGATCTGGTGCCAACACCCTTCGACGCGGGATAGATCACCGCGTGCGCGATCATCGCGGTCGGCGAGAGCGATGCCACGGTGCGCCGGTCTCGCTACGGGAGCTGGCGGTCCCGCGGGTGGCGGAGCGAGACCTGCGCGCCCTCGGCTTCGAGCGCGGGGTAGCCCGCGGCGGGCTGGCAGTCCTTGCCGCCCGTGACCTCGACGCCGTTGACCCACAGGCGGACCTCGCCGTTGATTGGTCGGACAGAGTCGTGGTGCCGGGTGTAGGGCAGTCCAGCCGTGGCCCGGACCACGCCAACCCAGGCAGCACTTCCATTCGCGCCCCGATCAATGCCGACGCCCCTCCTATGGGGCGCCAGCCGAGCTCCATGGCCCAACAGAGCAGCGCCGAGGCGCATGGTGGTGAGAGCTCCCGCGCGAGCCCCGTCGGGGCTCTGCATCCTCCGCGAAGGTGGAGCGGGGACCACATCAGGAGCCCCTATCTGGGCCGGGCCGGTGATCGCCCGGCTCTGCTGTCTCCCTTCATGCACGCCTGACGACCCGCTGCCCCCCCAGGTCGCAGCTTGGAGCGCCACTTCCCGGTCCTCCTTCACCCTCAGGCCGCAGGGTGAGGCCCGTGTCAGAAGCGCCCATGGCCAGGGCGGCTGAGGCCTGTCACTCGGTGGTCGTGGAGTCGGCCTCGTGCCGGGTCCCGACCCAGCCGAAGCACTGGACGAAGAAGCGCCCAATCGAGCCCTCCTCCTGATTGACCTTGATCCGGAACCTCGCAGCGAAGTCCTGGTCCCAGGGGTCCAGGCCTTTGAACTGCAGATCGAGCGTGGGGCCGGTGCTTGCCGAACGCAGGACGGCACACGCATTGCTGCCGATCTGCCCATCGCGCACGGCCGGGCTCTCGAGCAAGCCCTCCTGGAGCGCGGCCCCGAGCTGTAGGAGCGGCTCGGCCCACGACGAGTCAAACAGGTCGAGCGTGGAGCCGTCCTTCGCCTCGATCCAGTAGTCGGTGCTGACCAAGGAGAGGAAGGGCTCGCCTACTCCTGCACGGAGGGCCTCCTCCCTCACGGCCTCCAAGCCCTCGGCGTCGTTTGAAGCGAGTCTGGTCCCCGGCATGGCCTTCAGGGTGGCCTTCCACGGAGTGCTCTCCTCGACATAGGTCGAGAAGAGGTCGGGGAAGAAGAGCGGGCTCAGATCGACGGCATGCTGGATCCGATCGCGTGTGGTGATGCTCATGGCCCAGGCCTCGGCGGTTGCCGGTTGGGTGGAGCAGCAGGACAGGGCGAGGATCAGGAGCGGAGCGGCGAGCTTCAGGTGAGTCATGGTGTCCTTGGGGCAGGGGTTTATAATTCCCTACTTGGGGACCCGGCGGACCCCCTTTCAAGTGAACGCTGCGTCATCCCAAGAATGGTCGGGGCGGCGCTGAGCGGTGAGGCCTGTCGAGGTTGAGGACGGCTCGCTGGAGCGCGTGCTCGGCCTCGACCCTCGCCACGAGCCCATCCGGTGAGCTCTCGTGGCCCTCGTCCCATCCTTCGGTCCCTGCATGGCTCTCTAGCCGCCACGACCAGGCGCGGTGCTCCCTCGAACGGGGCCACGAGAGGTGGTGCGCCACGCCCGAGCGCCAGAGCCCCCAGTGCAGGGCGGAGTCTCCCGGGAGAGCGCGACGGCCATGGCCTCCTACACGAGGTCGTCCGCGTCGGATTTTCCAACGAGGCGCATGCAAGGCGGTGGATCTGGTCGCGTTTGCAGTGAAGGTCTTCAAGGTGGACCGAGTCCGTACCAGGCCGCCATGGGGCCCGTGCCTCCGCCACCGCGCGCGTCTCAGGATCTTCCGAGCAAACCGCGGGAGGCGCTCAGAGCGCAGGCCGGTCTGGTGGAAAGCGGCGCCTCGTACGAGCCCGGCGGCCCCGGCGGCCCCGCACCCCATAGGAAGGTCCCTCGGAAACGCCGAGGGCTCGCCCTCACCGATCCAAGGACACCAGCACGGGCACCGGGCCGTCCTGGACGCGCTGGAACGCCTCGCGGGAGTCCACGCCCCGCAGCCGGTTCTTGATCAGGATCTGGGCGCAGACGCCGCCCAGGGTGTTGCCCGGTCCGGTGGCGATGAGCTGGTCGGGCGCGTGCTCCAGGAGCGCGACCTCGAGCGAGCGCGTGAAGTCGTAGGTGTCGGTGACCTGGGTACCGAGGGTGTACTCCCTCAGGGCCTCGGGCGACGCGCCCCAGGGCGTGTGGCGACGCCCCAGGCCGTCGATCAGCTCGACCTCGGGCTGCCGGAAGCGCAGGTCCTTCAGGAGGGTGCGCGCGGCGCGGCTGGTCTCCTCGACCAGCGGCGTGTGATAGGGACCGTGCTGGGCCAGACGGAAGGGATAGGTCACGCGCCCCTGCTGCACGGGCTCGAGCTGTTCGGACAGGATCGCGAGGCCCGCGCGGGTGCCCGCGAGCACGGCGTAGCCGCCGAGGTGGATCGAGTGGAAGAGGTCCGCGGGGTGGTCCCGAACGAGACGCTCCACCGCGGTCAGGCGCGCGCAGTCCAGGCGCCACTCCTCGTCCACAAGCGGATAGAGCATCTGCCCCCCATCAGAGCCGTGCTCCTCCTGCAGCATCGCCATGCGCTGCACGAGCTGGAAGCCTTCCTCGAAGGAGAGGGCGCCCGCGGCGGCGAGGGCCGTGTACCAGCCCATCGAGTTGCCGACGATGGCCACGACCTCGTGCTCGGCGCGCACGCGCTCCACATCGAGCATCGAGCGCAGGTAGATCAGGGGCGAGACATGGGCCGGCCGGAGGTGGCGCGCAGGGGAGAAGCGCTCGGCGCGGTCGAGCTCCACCAGTGAGTCCAGGCCCAGCTCAGCGCGGCGAGCCTCGGCGGCCACGACGAACGGATGCGCAGGGTCCAGCGCCCCCATGGAGCGCTCGGTGTACGAGCCCCGGCCAGGCAGGACGACCACGACGCGACTCATGCCAGCACCTCGCGCATTCCGCGCAGGATGTCGTCCTCTTGGACGAGCACCAGGTTGGCGGCGTCGGCCAGGGGCACATAGCTGTCCAGGCCGCGGACGGTCCGCAGGGGCCTCTGGACGCCCCGCTCCACCAGGCCCGCCACGACGGCGTCCGCGATCCCGGCACCGGTCGCCCGACACTCGTCCACGACCAGGACACGCTCACAGGCCTTGGCGTGCTCGACCAGGGCCTCGAGCGGGAGAGGGTTGAGCCAGCGGAGGTCCACGACCCGCGCGCGCTTGCCGGTCTCCGCCTCCAGGCGGCGCGCCGCACGCAGGGAGAGGCGCAGGCCGTTGGCGTAGGAGATCACCAGCAGGTCGGTGCACTCCGCTCTGTGAACGCCGACCTCTCCGGGGAGCAGGCAGGCGCCCTCTCCGCCGGGCGCCGGATAGTCGGTCAGCCAGCCCTCGTCACCCTCTTTATGGAGGTCGCGCTCGTGGTAGAGCGCGATGGGTTCGAGGAAGGCCACCACGCGTCCCGAGGCCGACGCCATGGCGAGGGCGCCGCGGAGCATGCGCACGGCGTCGTCGCCGCGGCTCGGGCAGGCGAGCGCAAGCCCCGGGATCTCGCGCAGGGCGCCAATGGAGTTGTCGTTGTGGAAGTGACCGCCGAAGCCCTTCTGGTAGGCGAGGCCGGCGATGCGGACAACCATCGGGTTCTGGAAGGTGCGGTTCGAGAAGAACTGCAGCGAGCAGGCCTCTCCGCGCAGCTGGTCGATGGCGTTGTGCAGGTAGGCCAGGTACTGGATCTCTGGAACCGGCAAGAGGCCCGCCTGGGCAGCCCCCTGGGCCACGCCGAGAATCGTCGTCTCGTCCAGGAGGGTGTCGAAGCAGCGGGCCTGCCCGAAGCGGCGCTGGAGGTTCTGGGTCAGGCCATAGACCCCTCCCTTCTTGCCCACGTCCTCGCCGAAGACGAGCGCCTCCGGGTGCGCGAGCATCGCGTCGTGGAGCGCCTGGTTGATGCGCGCAGCCAGCGTGCGACGCGTGGGCGTGTCCTGCTCCTCGGGGAGCTTGGCGCCGAACACTTCGCGGCGAGCCTCTGCGGGGAGTGCGCGCGAGCCCTCGGCCCGCCAGAGCTCCGGCTCCTCGGGGGCGAGCGGTGCTGTAACGACCTGGGCGTCCGTGAGCTTGGGTCGCAGCACGGCCTCCTCCATGGCCGCGTGCACGCGTGCCCGGGTGCTGGCGACGATGGAGCGCAGCTGCGCCGGAGCGGCTGCACCCAGCTCGACCAGCCGCCGCGCGGCCTCCAGCAGCGGATCCTGGGCCTCGCTGGCCTCGATCTCCTCCACCGTGCGATAGGCAGTTTCCACATCGCTGCCCGCGTGGCCCCAGAGGCGCACGGTCTCGAGGCGCAGGAACACCGGCGTGCGCGCGCTGCGGCAGGTCCGCACAGCCAGCTCGACGGTGTCCCAGACCTCGTCGATCGAGCCGCGCGCGTCGAAGAAGGAGAGGTGGCGCTGGCTGCCCCAGGTGTCCTCCACCCAGCGGCTGGGCGTCTCGACGCTGATGCCGCGACCGTTGTCCTCGCAGACGAAGAGGATCGGCACAGGGTTGTCCTTGCGCCGCGCGTAGCGCGCAGCGTTCACGCCGGTGAGTGCCGTGGCGTGGTTGCTGGAGGCATCGCCGAAGGTGCAGGTGACGATGGCGTCGGTTGGCAGGCCCGAGGGCTGGGGCAGGTCCGCCTCCACCTCCAGTCGCCGCGCCCGGCCCAGAGCGAAGGCCATGCCGACCGCCTTGGGGACATGGCTGGCGATGGTGCTGGTCTGCGGAGGCACCCAGGCCGCGCGGCTGCCCCAGACCTTGTGCCGGCCACCGCTGGCCGGGTCCTCGGCAGAGGCGCTGAAGGAGAGCAGCGTGTCCCACAGGGGCGTGCTGCCGGGCAGCTGCCGCATGCGCGCCATCATCAGGCCGCCTGACCGATAGTGCAGGAAGCACGGATCCGTGGTGCGCAGCAGCGCGCCGACGCAGGCGTTCCTCTCGTGCCCCGCGCTCGAGATGGTGTAGAACCCCTGGCCGCGCCTCTTGAGCTCACGGGCGGCCACATCGAGGCTGCGCGAGAGGACCATGTCCTCGAAGAGGTCCCGCGCCCGGGCGGCCGTCAGGCTCGACCCAGGCCTCAGGGGCTGGCCGGGCCCCATCAGGGTCGCCGCCGGCTGGAGCTCCTCCAGCAGGCGGTCGAGGTTCTGCTCGACAAGGGTGACGCGATCGGCGCTCATGGCGAATCCGGGCATCGAGAGTAGCCCCGCCCCCCCCGCCCCGGGAGCCCGCCGACAGGGATCCGCCACCCCCGTCCCGAGACGAGGCGCACGGGACTCAAGCCAACGGTCTCCAGCCCTTAGTCCGCTCTCAGGATGACGGGACGCCACCGCTTCGGTGAGGGGCCCCTGGCCGCCCTGGGTTTCGTCCATCAAGCGGCATGCAGCGGGACCCGTCCACCGGCAGGCCGGTTCCCAGGTCTAGGTCGATCGCCAGGCAGCACCAGCCCCTACGACGCCGAACAATGTCGGGGCACGCGGGCGAGAAACCTCGCAGGGAAGCGCTGCCAGCGTCCGGCAAGAAGCGCCAAGGCGACCACCGCGCAGGACGGCCAAGGTTGAACCACTCCCCCTTCGCACGAGGACACTCTCGGCCGCGAAGTGAGCGACCGCAGCATGCTCATCGCACACTGCGGCCGCAGATCGTCGGACCTCAATCAGAGTCAGCTGAAATGAAGGTCCTGCTCTCTACCCAGTTCAACGGAACATGACCTGGATGCCATTGGATGTGTTCGATGTCACAGTTGGATTCGTGTCCCGGAACCAGAGCTGGAAGTTCCATGTCTCACCAGGAGCAATGGTCGCCACCGAAGGGACATCGTCCCAGGCCACCGAGTAGGTTCGCGTCCCCGAGGCATCCGTCAGGTCCACCTGGCCGGTGTTGGGGATGTTCAACCGGACGATCGGTGCACCGACACAGAGATTCCCTTGGCTGCCCCCGAACCCGGGAACGAACGCCTGCGATTGCGACATCACGAAGTAGGAGAACTGCAGCGGGGCACACCCAGTCGCAATCAGAGTGAAGGATTCGTCCGACACACGCGGGGAACCTGAAGCCGCAATGACTGCGCCGCCGGACGAACCCGAGTTTGGCGTGCTGGAGCAGTAGGTCGCCGGGCTACAGGTATCCAAGACGCCGTCACCATTCCAGTCGAGTGAGGGGTCTCCGATGATCGCAATCCCATCGCACTGACCATCCCCATCGCAGTCCTCAGCGCACAGGAAGGTCTCGTACCACGCGATTTTGTCGTCATCACGGCTAGCCGAGATGATATCCGCATCTGCATCACCGTCGACATCAGCCGCAACGACCGAGCGTGCGCTCATGGCGGTGTTGGAGACAACCTGCTGCGGGCCAAAGAACCCGGATCCAAGGTTCTCGTACCAGGCGATCTTGTTGTCGAACATCGAGGCTGAGAGTGCATCTAGGTCACCATCTCCATCGATATCGGCAGCGAAGCAGCTGCGAGCGCCCATGGCCTCTGTCGTGATCACCCGGGGGAGCGAGTCGAACAAGCCAGCCCCCAAGTTCTCGAACCAGGCAAGCATGTTGTCATCGCGACTTGCGGTCAGCAGATCGACATCACCATCACCATCGATGTCAGCAGCCCTGATGTACTGAAGCGCTTGAGGCGCTTGGGAGACGATCTGCTGCGGACCGAAGAGAGCAGCACCGAGGTTCTCGTACCAGGCGACCTTATTGTCCCCAAATGAGGCCGAGACGACATCGGGGTCTCCATCACCGTCGATGTCCGCCGTATGAATGGACTGCGCTCCGATGGCATCTGTCGAGATGACGGCTTCGGGCTGGAAGTTTCCAGCTCCATCGTTCTCGTACCACGCGATCTTGTCGTCGTAGTAGCTTGCTGAGACAACGTCGAGATCTCCATCGGCATCGAGATCCGCCGAGTGCACGGCGAAGGCACCGAGTGCTGTCGTGGAGATCAGATTCTGAGGCCCGAAGCTACCGCCCTGGTTCTCGAACCACAGAATGCGACCATCCCCCTGGTTCGCGAAGCAGGCTGCGAGGACATCCTGATCCCCGTCACCGTCGAGGTCGGCTGCATAGACCGAGCGTGCAGTGTCGGCCGTATTGGAGATCACCTGACGAGGCCCGAATCCTGATCCGGCCCCAAGGTTCTCGTACCAGGCAACGGTGTCATCGTCTCGGCTCGCTGAGAGGATGTCATTGTCTCCGTCAGCATCAAGGTCGGCTGCGAAGACCGACAGCGCTCCGTCCGCCACAGAGGAGATGACCTGCTCACTCCCCACTCCGTCGGACTTCCCGCTGAGAATGGCCGGCTGACCCGTGAGCGCGTTGACGGCAAGGGGCGTCAAGTACGGCGGGTAGACCGTGAAGGTGTTGTGCCAGCAGCAGAAGTCCAGGTTGGTATCAGTGATACCCAGCGTGCTGCCGAATGGGGTTGGTGTGAGATTGGTGTAGCTGCCTCCTCCCGATTGGAAGAGATACACCTGGGCCAAGAACGCGTACGGATACGGCACATTGCCCTGCTCGAGGGCGACGAGGCCGCCCCCGGACTGAATATGGGCGGCGAGATCGGCTGCACGCGTATTGAGCGCAGCGTTCTCGGCAGGAGTGAGACCACCAGCAGCCTGCCCGCTGGTGCTGGGAACACAGAGCACGGCGTACCCGCCGAGGTCCGCTGTCGCGATGTCCGTCGTTCCGTTGATGAACGAGACCGGAACTCCGAGGACTGCGCCGAGGTCGTTCCACCAGTCGGTCACGCTATCGGCGGGGTTCTTGCCGCCCCCAATCACGAGGAGGCCAGAGCCCCCGTTCGTCACGCTGTCGAGGACCTCGACTTGCATCAGATCGGCGTAGAGGGAGAGGCTGCCGTGGCCACCGTCCTCAGCGTCGACGCCGTAGAGTTGAATGGGGCCTTGGGCCAGTGCAGGGAGGGCCAGCGCGAACGCTGCCGCGAGTTTTGCGATTTTCATTTGGGGGTCTCTGGGGAGGATGAGCCCTTGCTTAAAGGGGACACCTCAGAAACCGCACGCCGGCATCGATTGGACGCCCTGCCGGAATAAATTCGCGCTGAACGCTCGTGATCAGACCCCCCTCACCGAAACAGCACGCGCACCGCGTCGCTCGTGTTCGAGGTCGGGGAGGGGTTCGGGTCGCGGAACCAGAGCTGGAAGTGCCAGGTGGATCCGGGCAGGAAGGTCGCGCCCTGGGGCAGGTTGGTGAGGTCCACGGGGACGCTGCGGGTGCCCTGGGGCGTGGTCTGCCCGAGCTCTCCGAGCGCCAGCCTGTCGAGGCGCAGGATCGGGGGGCCGAGGCAGAGCACGCCCTGGCTGGCTCCGAAGCCGGGGACCTGGGCCTGCGCCGCGGACAGGAGGAAGAAGCTCCACTGGCCCGGGGGGAGGCCGTCGGCGAGGAGGGTCAGGTCCTGGTCTGCGAGCACCGGCGAGCCCGCCAGCGCGATCCCGGCGACGCCTCCGGCGGAGTTGACGCCGCCCGCGCAGTAGACCGGCGGAGCGCAGGCATCCAGGACGCCGTCGCCATCCCAGTCCGCAGCCGGCGTGGCCAGGTCACAGGCATCGAGCACCTCGTTGCCGTTGCAGTCGGCAGCCCCCGCCGCAAGGTCCGCGTGGTCGGCCGTGCCGTTCGCGTCGCAGTCCCCGAGCAGGTTCCGGTACCACGCCACGCGGTCGAGGGCGCGCGCGGCCGAGAGCACCTCCGGCAGGCCATCTCCGTCCAGGTCCCCGCAGGCCACGGAGTTCGCGCCATCGGCCGCCCCGTCGATCAGCTGCCCGGGCCCAAAGGTCCCCGCGCCCAGGTTTCGGTACCAGCGCACCTCGTCGGCAATGCCCGCGCTCGCCACCGCGTCCACGAGCCCGTCCCCGTCGAGGTCCGCAGCCCCCACGGCGTTCGCTCCGGTCCAGCCGCTGATGATCACCTCCCGCGGCCCGAACGCTCCGCCCCCCAGGCTGCGACACCAGCCGAGGGCCCCGTCGCCCACGCTGGCGAACAGCGGGTCCAGGAGCCCGTTCCCGTCCAGGTCCGCCAGGCACACGCCGATGGCGTAGGGCGCCTGGTCCGTGAGCACCTGCTCCGGCCCGAACTGACCGCCGCCGAGGTTCTCGTACCACTCGATGCGGTCGTCCCCGGTGCTCGCGGAGACGAGGTCCAGGTCGCCGTCGCCGTCCAGGTCACCCACCGCCACCGAGTAGGTGCCCAGGGCCGTGCTGGACACCAGCTGCTCGGGCCCGAATCCCCCCCCGCCGAGGTTCTCGTACCACGCCACCTTGTCGTCGAAGCGGCTCGCAGACACCACATCCAGGTCGCCGTCGCCATCTAGGTCCGCGGCGCGGACGCAGTGCGCCCAGTTGGCGCTGGCGGAGATCACCTGCTGGGGCCCGAAGGCCCCGGCGCCGAGGTTGCGGTACCAGGCGATCTTGAAGTCGTACGCGCTGGCCGAGAGCACATCGAGGTCCCCGTCCCCGTCGAGGTCCGCGGCGCTCGTGTGGTAGGCGCCGTCGGCTTCGGTCGTGATCACCTGCTCGGGGCCGAAGGCCCCCTCACCGAGGTTCCGGTACCAGGCGACCTTCCGGTCCACGGTGCTCGCAGACAGGGCGTCGAGCCAGCCATCCCCATCGAGGTCCCCCACGGCCACGCAGCGCGCGGCGTCGGCCGTGGAGGTGAGGGTGCGCGGGGCGCCCAGGCCCTGGCCCGCGGCCGAGGCCGCCAGCACGACCGGCAGCAGCGAGAGGGACGAGAGGCGAGGACGCACGGATCAGGGAGCGCAGGGCGCAGGCCTCCACCGTAGTCGCCGCTGGCCCAGGGCGACACCCCGGCTGGACGCCGGTCTCAGGACCTGACCAAGCTGGCAGGCCCAGCCCCCGCGCGCTGCGGGCCCCGATCCTGGAGGGCCCAGCAGCCCACGGCCTAGTACTGAACGCCCACGCGCAGCAGCACGAGTCCCTCCTCCTCGAAGTCGCCGAACTCGCTGTAGTAGCGATACTCGACTCCGAAGCGGACCTTGCCGTGCACGGCCTCGATCCCGAGGGCCCCATAGCCGCCGAAGGTCACATCGACATCGCTGGTGTTCGACGACGCCGTCAGGCCTGCGCCCACATGGGGCTGCAGGTTGGTGTCGATCCGGAAGCGCTCGCGCAGGCCAATGCCCAGGCCCACATTGCTGCCCCGGGTGCCGCTCAGGTCCAGATCGGCCAGCAGAGTGTTGTCGGCATCGACCGCGTAGCTGAGGGTGCCGCCGACCTGGTCCACCCCAAGGTCGCTGGCCTTCGCGGCGGCGTGGCCATAGACGGCGCGGAAGCGGCCACGGGCCTCACCCGTGAGCGAGTTGACCGTGGTGCAGCTGCCCAGGAGGGCGAGGAGGGCGAGGGCGGTGCGCATGGGCGGAAAGCTACCGGAGGGCCCCGGACCCCCCGCAAGCGAGGCCCGTGTCCCGCAGGATTCCGGGAGAGGCCTCCAGATTGCGACTCCGCAGGTCGCGGCGACTAGGTCGAAGCTTCGTACGACTTGTGACCTGGCGGCGCGCCCCGGGGCTGGGGACGCGGGCGCCTCAGTTCCTCAGGTCGTAGACCTCGAGCAGCGGCCCAAGGCGCTCGGCCCGCAGGCACCGCAGGGCCTGATGCGGCAGCGTGACGAAGACCGGCTCCTGATAGAGGAGCGGGTGCGGCGACACGAACCGGGCCCCGTCCGGGCTGAAGCGCGCCACTGGGCTCCGCGTTGCGCGGAGCGCGCGGTAGAGCGAGGTGTAGCCCTCGGCCTGGCGATCCTCTTCGAACACCTCGGCCAGCACGAGGCCGCTCCCCAAGCGGCCCAGGTAGCGATCAGGCCGCACGATGGCCTCGGGTCGCTGGCCGTTGGAGGGTCCGGGGAGGATCAGGTCCACGGGGCGCCGCGAACCGCCGGGCTCGAGCGGATCAAGCCCCTCGGGATCGAACCGCGGCAGGAAGCGAATGTCGAACGCAGGACGACCGCGCTCACTGGGCCACTCGCGACGCTGGCTCCCGCGCCAGTCGAGGAGACGCCCCTTCGGATCCCCATCGCGAGCGTCCGCCGCGGTCGCACCCAGGGCCTGCCACACCCCCAGCACATCCGGGCGGAAGAGCCACATGCGCGTGGGCAGCTTGGCACCGACCGGATTCAGGTTCCGCTCCGCCCAGGCAGTGGCCTCGTGCAGGGTCGACGGCGCCGATCGCGCGCGGGCGAGGTTGGCGGTGACCAGCGCGGGGAAGAGGACCAGCAGCGCAGCAACAAGCCGCCCCGCGGGCAGGCGCCCCCAGGCAAGCAGGTCTCGCAGGCCGCAGGCCCCGAGGATCGCAAGGAGTCCAACGAGGGGCAGCAGGAAGCGCTCGAAGGTGAAGCTGTAGACGAGGATCACCGCGCCGTAGGGCACGGCGAAGCTGAGGAGGACGCGAAGGTCGCTCGGCGCGCCGTCAGACACGGGTCCGGGGCGACGATCGCGGCGCCTGGACCACGCGAACGCGGCGCCAAGAGCAGCCGTCAGCAGCAGGCTCGGGTCCCAGGACCAGAGCGCCCACGGCAGCCGACGGAAGCCGCGACCGGTGAAGCTCTCGAGAAAGATGCGGTGGCCGCCCTGGACGAGAGCCGTGCCCTCGACCTTGGCGCCCGCGGCAACCGTGTCCCCCGCCGCAAGCAGGTACGGGTGGAACAGCAGCACGCCGAGCGCGAGGCCCAGCACCGGGAGCCCGCAGTCCACCCACCAAGGAAGGCGGCCACGCCTCGGGGCGAGCTTGATCGCCGCGAGGACGGGAAAGCCCAGGGCAACTGCGGACTGCAGCGTGCCCCAGGTGAGCAGGCCGGTGGCGGTGACGAGCGCAAGAGTCCAGCGACGACCCCGCTCGGCGTGAAGGCAGCAGGCCCACAGGCAGAGGATGAACATCCCCGCGGCGGCGCCGTGGGGTCGTGCCTGGGTCGCGAAGTGGGTGGCGAGCAGGCTGGTCCCCGCCAGGGCCGAGGCCACGAGGGACCAGCGCAGATCGAGGAAGCGCCGCGCGAGGAGGTAGGTGGCGGGAACGAGGAGCAGCGACCACAGGGCCACGCTGCGGCGGACGCGCAGGACCGACCAGGTCGCGTGGTCGAGATGCTCCGCCACCGGAGCGTCGAGCGCGGGCTGGGGCCGAGGATCGCTCAGGGCGATGGTCGTCCAGGCGGTGAGGTGCGGATAGCTGCCCCAGTTGCGGTCCAGTTGCGGGGCTGGATCGGCCTCCTCGATCAGCCGCACCTGGTGCGGAATATGAGGGTCCGGCTCGATGCGCAGGGGTAGGAGCGCATCCAGACCCGGGAACCGCAGCAGCGCTGCGAGCGCCACGAGGACCAGGACGGAGAGAGGAGCAAGAACGCGTGAGGCCATGGTGCGAGCAGGGCGAGGGAGCGAGTCCCAGATCCTACCGAGCGTGCGCCCAAACGCCGGACGGTCCCCCTCGCCACCTGTGATCTGGCTGTTGCCCGGACACGAGGCCTCGCCCGTGTCCTCCTGCCCCTGGGCCTCGCGTACCGAGAAACTCATCTCCTCACGGCATCGACGCCACGCGCCGGCTCCCTGTCGAGCGCCGCGCTCTTTTTTGCCTCGATCGCGGGAGAGGCACCGTGGCGCGCGCGAGTCGCACGCACGCCCAGCGGCTGAGCATCAGTCCCCCGCGCCGCCATACCCGAGGGCCTCGAGCCCCGTCTCCTCCTCCTCGGTCGCGGCGCGCGTCTTGGAGGTCCCGCCGCGCTGCTCCTCGGCAAGGACGGCGTCGAGCGCGACCGAGAGGCGCGAGACCTCCTCGGGGTGCTGCTCCGCCAGGTCCTTGAGCTCGTGCGGGTCCGCGACGAGGTCGAACAGCAGCTCCTCGCCGTCGCTCGTGCGCAGCAGCTTCCAGCGTGCCTCGGTGAGGCTGTGGTCGAGTCGACGGTCCTGGGACTGACGCGGTGAGGACTGGGTGTGCACCGCGCCCGAGTTGGCCTCTCCAGCGAGGCGGTCGACGCCAGCGCACTGGGCCTCCAGGCGCTCGAGCCGCAGCGCAGGCAGCAGGGGGAGCAGGGTCGGCACGATGTCCGTGGCGCTGCACACCTCCTCGATCAGGCCGGGCTCGACCCCCGGACCGTGGATCACCCACGGCACGCGCGTGTGGTCGTCCCAGGCCAGCCCGTGGGCCGGCTCGCCGTGCTGGCCGAGACCCTCCCCGTGGTCCCCAATCACCACGAGCAGGGTGCGCTCCCAGCGACCGCGCTCCTTCAGGGCCTGCACGAGTCGGCCAAGCTCCTCGTCCGTGGCGCGCAGCTCACCGTCGTAGGCCTCGTTGGCAGTGCGCAGGTCAACCTCCCGTCCGCCCAGCCGGGCCGCGCGGTCCGGCACCCGGCGCTCACGCATCCAGGCCTCCACCACCCCGTCGTCCGGGTCGAAGGCCTCGTCCCAAGGTGCCGGCGGGTCGTAGGGGTTGTGGGGATCGAACCAGTGCACCCACAGGAACATGGGCTCCTGCGCCCCGAGCAGCCACTCGAGGGCGCGGTCGGTCGTCCGGCTGCCCGGGCGCTCGAGGCGCTTGGGCTGGTCGTAGACCTCGAACCCCGCGTCGATGCCGGTCTGGCGCCGCAGGGGCAGGGCGCTCACGAACGCCGCGGTGTCATAGCCTCGGTCCGACAGGGCCTCGGCGAGGGTCTGCAGCCCCGGATCGCGCTCGTACACGAGCCCCTGGTGCAGATTGGCGAGCACGCCATGCCGCAGGGGCATGACCCCCGTGAACATCGAGGTGTGGCTGGGCAGGGTCGTCGGCACCGGCGCCAGGCAGCGCGTGAAGCGCAGGCCGCCGCGGGCGAGAGCGTCGAGGTGCGGCGTGGTGCGCCGGGGGTAGCCGTAGCACGAGAGGCGGTCCGCGCGAACCGTGTCGATCGTGACGAGGACGAGGTCCAGGGGCTCGTCCCCCGCGGCCCGCGGGACGCGGCGCGCGGACGGCTCGCTCCGCGCGTCGGCGCGCGCGCTCTCTCCCTGCGGAGGTATGCCCGCCCCCGGAGCACTCTCCGGGGCGTCCCCCCCACAGCCCTGCAGCAGCAGAGTCGTGAGGCACGCCAGGGTCAGGCCGCACCGGGTCATCCCTCAAGTGTGGGCCGCGAGGCCGGCCGGTGCCAGGGTGGCGGCCTGGCTCCGACTGGCCGGAGGTTGATCTGGACGCAGGCTGGATCCGCTAGATTGCGTGCGCCATGACCCTGTTCCTGCGCGCCGTCACCCTGCTCGTCCTCGTCGGAGCCACCGGGATCGCGGGCTGGTGGACGCTGATCCTCCAGGACCAGATCGCGGGCTCCGAGGCCGCCCTCGAGGAGCGCGATGAGCAGATCGACCTGCTCGAGGACGAGCTGCAGACGAACCGCGAGCGCATGCAGCACCTGGACGCCGAGGTGCGCCGGAAGGCCGCAGAGGTGACGCGCGTGACCCAGCAGCTCGAGACCTCGGAGCTCGCCCGCCAGCAGGCCGAGGCCGCCCTGCGCCTCTCGAAGGTGGACCACCGCACGGCGCGGCTCGAGGTCCTCGAGCAGAGCGAGGCTGCGGACGGGGCCGTCACCACCCGCGTGCGCTTCGTCGAGGTCGACGACCAGGGCCGGCCGGTCGGGCCCGGCGAGGAGGTCGTGGTGCAGGGATCGCGCGTGTATGTCGAGTCCCTGGTGATCAAGTTCGGGGACGGGTTCGTGGAGGGCGGCGATGCGCTGAGGGGAACCAGCGTGTGCCTGTTCCAGCGCCTGTACGGCGAGGACACGCCGGCAAGCGCCGGGCACCGCCTGGACAGCGCGGGCCAGCGACCGCACCCCTACTTCGACGGCGACCAGGCTGAGCCCTTCTACGAGGACCTCTGGCAGCGCTTCTGGGAGTACGCCCACGACCCGGAGGCCGCGGAGGCCAAGGGCGTGCGCGCCCTGCACGGCGAGGCCCCCTGGATCGAGGCCCGCCCCGGCGCGCGCTACAAGGTCGAGCTGCGCAGCGCAGGCGGCCTCTCGATCACTCCCGAGTGAGCGGGCCCTAGCGCCCGCGGCGCCGGCCGGCCTCCTTCTCGCCGGGGTCCGTGACCTCGAGCTCGGAGTCCCAGGTGATGCCCTGGCGCCCGGCCTCGCGCAGGTGTCTGCGGCGCGACTTCGGCTCCGGTGCATGGGCCGCGCGCCCCTCGACGAGGGCCTTGGACCAGGCGAGGTCTCCCTCCTTGGCGACCTCGTCGCGGGCCGAGCCGTGGCTCAGCGCCCGGGGACTGCGCCCGTACGCATCGGGCTGCACAAGGGTCAGCCCCTCCTTGAGGTCGAGGCCGAACTCCTCCTTGGCGCGCTGATGGGCCTCCTCACCCGCCAGGGCGACGAAGTGCTGGCGGCCGATGTGATCCTCCGACCAGGCCAGCCGCGCCACGCGCTCGACGAGGGCCTTCAGGTCCCGCTCGCGCTTGGCGTAGAGCACTGCGAGCGGCGCGAGATCACAGGCCGCCACATTGAGGCCGAGCGACAGGTCCTCGTGCAGAGGCAGGGCTTCGAGCGCCTTGGCCTTGGACGCATAGGCCTCGAAGGTCCGCGCCAGCCACGCGGCGAAGGCGTCCGCATCGTCCCAGCGCATCTGCGGCGAGCGACCGGGGCGCGTCAGGGTGCGCTTGCCGTCGGGGTCGAGCACGCAGAACACCGTGTTCTCCAGCACGCCCGAGCGCCCCTGGAAGAGGGAGAGCAGGAGCTCGGCCTCGTCCTGATCCTCATAGGTCTGAGGCCGCACGCAGACGAACTTGCGGGAGGCGGTGACCACCGCCGGCACCGAGAGCAGCCCGCTCTCGGTGTTCTGGTAGCCCGGTCACCAGATGCCGGGAACGGCTTGGCACTGCGGCGCCGCGGACATGAGCAGGATCGGACGCCCCGTGCGCTTGGCCTCAGCAGCCGCGTCCGCCCAGCGCCCGAACCATGCGATCTGCGGCTCGGTCTGGGGCTGGACCACATCCTCCTGCGCCCCGCGCGGGCGCTCGGCCCGCGCCGCCCCCTCCCGCTCGGGAGGAGGGCCACCGCGCTGCACAGCCAGAGCCATCGGCCCCAGCGCGCAGGCAACGGCGAAGAGTCCAAGCGAGCGTCCGAGGGTCAGGTGCATCGAGTTCCTCATCAGTTGGATCTGCCAGGCTCGGGGGCCCCCGCAGGAGCAGGACCAGCCCACCGCGCGAGTCCCCAAGCTACCCCCTGAAACCGGACGACTCTGAAGAGGCTCTGAACCCGCTCACTCCTCCGGAACCCGGATCCACCAGCCGCGCTCGCTCTCGAGGAGGCCCTCGGTGTCCTTCAGGACCCAGGGGACGCGCTCGCCGCGGGGCTGGGTGGTGTCGCGCACGCGGCACAGGACGCGATAGCGGCCCGGGTCGAGGTCCTTGTGCTTGATGTGCAGCTCGGAGGCGCCGGTCTTGTGCGGGGTGCGTGCGCGCTCGGGCTTGGCGTCGAGGATTGGCAGGCGGCCCGGGGCGCGCGTCTTGCCCGCGCCCTTGCGCGAGTAGCCGAAGGCCCGGGCGCGGTCCGGGTTCGGGGCGCCCTGGGGCGTCTTGGCCTCCGGCAGGATGTACCAGTCCACCTCGAGCTTGTGCGTCTCGGGGTGCATGGGCGTGACGACGAAGGTCAGGCCCTCCGTCGGCATGGCGAGCTCCTCCTTGGAGTTGCGCGGGTGCGAGGCGGGCTCGCAGGCGTCGACGGGGTCGACGAACTGGTAGATGCGCAGGATCAGCGCCTCGCGGCAGACGGGACAGAAGAACTCGCCCGACTCCATCACGCAGCCGCCGGAGGTGGGCTTCCAGGCGCCGCGGACCTGGCCGCTGGCCCCCTCGTACATGCCGACCCCGCGGACCTTGGCCTCGATGAAGTGGGCCCAGGGCGCCTTGGCCGGATCTGGATCAGGGGTGGTGTTCTTGCCGCGGCTGGGGGCGCCGCGCTTGTGCGTCTCGGTGGAGTACTCGTCGCCGAGGCCGCCGAAGGAGTGCCCGAACTCGTGCACCGCGGTGCGCAGGCTCTGGCCCCCGATGGTGGCGACGCCGCCCCCACCCGTGCCGAGCACGCCGTTGCGGACGAAGACCACGGCCTGCCCATCGTGCTCGGGCAGCTCGCGCATCATGTCGAACACCGCCTTGGTGTCGATGCCCACATGGCCCGCGTTGGTGCCCAGCGTGCGGCCGTTGAGGGCGGTGTCGTAGTCCCTCCCGAAGCCATCGACACCGTTGTCCGCGCTCACGAGGTCCGCGCGCAGCCAGTTGAAGTAGGGCGCGTAGGCCCCGAGGGTGCGGTTGCGCTCGAAGAAGTGCGGGACATCCGCGGCCAGCCGCACGAACCCGTGCATCTCGTCGACCTGGTACCCCTCCCCCATCAGAACGACATCGATGCGGTTCTCGGGGTCGCCGCTCTCCGCGATCCAGTCCCAGCCGAGGAAGGCGCTGGGCTGACCCCTCCGGGCCGCGACCTTGCCGGCCTCGGTCGTCGGGAACTTCTTCGCCAGCCGCTGGTAGTGCACCTGGGCCGAGCGGAACTGGCCCTTGCGCGCCATGGCCTCCGCCTTCTCGAGGTCCGCCTGGGCCACGACCTCAGGGTCGTCGGCGCCAGCCTCAAGGCTCGTCACTGCGCCATCGAGGGCCTCGCCAGGAGCAGCGCCAATCAGGCACGGAACAAGGAGGAGAGTGGGAGCCCAGGTGAGCGGGCTCCAGGGACGCGTGGCTCGATCCATGGTGGGACGGTACGGACCAGCCCCCACGGGATTCGTGAGCACTGGGTCGGTTCCGGGTCTCAGTCGCCGAACGCCGGGGCCTGGGCGTCTCCGCCGCTCAGCGTGTAGGCGAAGAGGTTCAGGATCTCCTCTTCGGTCAGCACATCCAGGAGGCCGGCCGGCATCCGCGACAGCGGGTGCGGGCGCTCGAGCTCCACCTCGGCGAGATCGAGGTCATAGGTGCCCTCGTCCGGCGGCGCCGTGAGGATGGACAGGGTGGCGTCGGTGCGCCCGACGATCTTGCCGATGAAGAGCTCGCCGTCGCGAGTGAGGACCTCGGTGTCCTGGTACTGGTCGGAGATCTCGCGGGAGGGCTCCAGGATGGCCAGCATCAGGTCGCGCGCGCTGTAGCGGCTGCCCGCGCCGGTGAGGTCGTGACCCAGGTCCCCGCCCTCGCCCGCCATGCGGTGGCACTCGAGGCAGCGGGCCTTCGCGAAGGCCTGCTTGCCGGAAGCGAAGTCGCGGCCGGAGGCCACGCGCGCAAGGAGCGGCAGCACCTCCTGCTCACTCCAGGACTGGACGAAGCTGGCCTCGATCACCGGGGCATCCTCCCGGGGCTCGAGTGCAAGGGCCTGGGCAAGGGAGCGCCGCTCGTCCGCGCTCAGGACCTCGGCCGCGCGGTCGCGCAGGTTGCGGACATAGTTGCCGATGCTCGCGCCGCCCTGCATCCGCAGGCCGCGGAGGCCCATCCACGAGATCCACGCCTGACGCCGCTCGAGGGTCCAGCCCGCGCGCGCGTCGAGCAGCGCGAAGGCGTGGAAGAGGCCCTCCTCCTGGCTGTCCGCCTCGGCCATGCGCTCGAGGGCGCGTACCGTGGCCGCCGGCTCGCCGAGGGCGATGGCGAGGCGGATGCGCTCGCGGTCCGTCAGGGCGTCGCCGGTCCCGTGAGCGGCGAAGACCCGCGCGCCCCAGCCAGCCTGGGTCGCCTCGCTCGGGCGCTCCCAGCGCACCAGGACGAGCTGGAGGGCGCGCAGCAGCGTGCGCTGGTCCTCGAGGGTGGCCGCGCGCGACCAGACCCTGCTCAGGGCGCTCAGGCACAGGTCGCGCCAGGAGCCGTCCGCGGTGCGCGCCAGGCCCACCACCGCCGCGCCCACCGCGCGCGGCTCGTCCGAGGCGAGGGCCAGCTGGCCCCAGGCCTCCGGAGCGCAGTGCTCGAGGCCGGTCCGTGCGGCGTAGCGCACGGCGCGGTCGGGGGAGGAGAGAGCCTCGATCAGCCCCAGCGGGTCGTCAACGCCCCCCTCACGGTGGCTGGCCTCCAGAGCGTGGCGCTGAACCGCCTCGGCCGTGGCCGCGCGCGCCACGGGACGCTCACCGGCCGGGCGCACGCTCGAGATGCGGTAGAGGCCGCCCTGGGTGCGGCGCCCGCCGGTCGTGACATAGAGCGCGCCGTCCTGGGCGACCACCATGTCCGTGACCTGGAAGGGCTTGCCCACGGCGAAGACCTCGGACTCTCCCGTCCAGGTGCCGCCGTCAGGCGTCAGGAACACGGCGTAGATCGTGCCGTAGGACCAGTCCCCGATGAGAAGGGCCTCGCGCCAGCGTCCGTGGAAGGCCGAGTCCGTAGCGAAGGTGACACCGACCGGCGAGGAGAGGCCGATGTCCACCACGCTGCCCATGGTGTCCTCGTAGAAGTCGGGGAACTTGCCCGTGCCGTAGCGCCAGCCGTACTCGGCACCGCTGGTGAAGTGCAGCACGCGCGTGGGGCGGTACCAGGGCAGGCCGACATCCCACTCCATGTCGGAGTCGAAGGTGAACAGCTCGCCCTCGGGGGAGAACGCCATGTCGTAGGCGTTGCGCATCCCGTGGGCGAAGAGCTCCCAGTGCGCGCCGTCCTTGTCCGTGCGCACGACCCAGCCCCCCGGCGCCATCTTGCCGGTGGCGTGGCCGCGGCCGTCGGGCTGGCGGGTCAGCAGCTGATCCTCCTCCCACACCCGCGGGGCGCGGCTGTGGTCGATCTCGCCGGGCAGGGGCGTGTGGTTGCCAGCGATCAGCCACAGGTGCTCGCCGTCGGGGTCGAGCACGACCGCGTGGGGGCCGTGCTCGCCACCCGAGCCGAGCGTCCGCAGCAGCTTCACCTCGTCGAGGACATCGTCCCCGTCGGTGTCGAAGAGCCGATAGAGGCCGTTCTTGCCGCCGAGGGCCACCACCACGAAGAGGCTGTCGTGGGCCCACAGCAGGCCCTGGGCATGGCCGAGGTCCACGGGGACGCGCTCGACGCGGGTCTCCCCAGAGGCGCCGACCGGCGGCGGCGTCACGCGCCACAGGGCGCCGTACTGGTCGCTGGCGTAGAGCCGGCCCTCGGGATCCTCGCAGAGGCTCACCCACGAGCCCTGGCTGTGCTGGGGCACCGAGTGCAGGAGCTCCACCTGGAAGCCCTCGGGCACGGTGATGCCGCTGGCCGGGGTCGCGGTGGGCACCTGGCCGTCGGACTGGGCAGCGGGCGCTCCCCAAGGAGCCACGCCGAAGGCGCCCAGCAGCTGCGGCTCGGCCCAGTGGGCATCGTCGAAGCCCGCGACCTTCCAGCTCTCCCAGTCGCCGTTGACGCCGGTCCGGTCGCGCACGCGCCAGTCCGGACCGGTCGCGACGGTCTGCTTCGAGCCGTCGGCAAGGGTCAGCTCGAGGCGCAGGAAGGCAGCCGCGATGCCGCCGGTGTTCGCAACGCGCATGCCGAGCACATGCCGGCCGGGGCTGAGCTCGAGCTCGCGCTCGAAGGGCTTGGCCCAGTCGCGGCACACGGCGACCGAGCCCTCGTCCACGAACACCTCGCCAGTGTTATCGACGGTCCCGAACAGCGTCGCGGACTTCAGGCCCTCGGGCACCGTGAACTCCTTGCGCATCCAGCCCAGCTGGTTCGCACTGGGCTCACCGGGGAACCAGATCCACTGGGGCTCGCCGCTCGCGGCGCCAGGGTCAGCGGGAGCCGCGTCCTCCATGGTCTCGGCGGTCTCGACCTCCTCGGTGAGGGTCCACTCGGTCGGCAGCAGGCCGTCGCGACCGTCGTTGGCATCGGCGGCAAGGGGCGTCACGACCATCTCGCGGAAGCGCACCTCCATGGGCGGCCCCTGGTGCAGCTGCAGGGCGAGGACCCCGTCGGCCCGCGCGCGCTTGGAGTCGAGGTCGACGACCTCGACCGTGCGCGCGTCGTTGATCCAGATCTCGAGGCGGGGACCCACCGCGCGCACGCGCAGCTGGTTCCACTCCTTGGGCTTCCAGTGGCTGAGCAGGCTGGCCTTGTCCTCGACGAAGTCGCTGCCGAGGCCCTCGCCCTCCGGCCCAAGGAGCCACGCCTCGCCGCGCCGCGCCACGACCCCGCGCCCGTTCTGCTCGTAGAGGCAGCCGGTCCAGTTCGGTCCGTCCTCGAGGTCCGCCTGGTAGCCGTGGACCTGATACTCGCCCTTGTTCTCGCTGCGGAACTGGACGCCGGAGTTGCCGCCCACGAGCTTGACCTGGGTGACCAGCTCGAAGTCGCCGGGCATGTCACCCGTCCAGGTCGCCCAGGTCGTGCGCGTGCAGGGCTGCTCCGCGGTGGAGCGGCCGACGAGCTCGCCCCCCTCGAGGGTCCAGAAGGCCGCGTCGAAGCTCCAGCCTCCGTCAGCCAGGGGAGCAAGGGCCTCCTGGGCCGCGGCCCGGGGAGCAAGGAGCAGGCAGGCAAGAGGAGCGAGGAGGACGCGCATGGGCCCCAGGATAGGACGCCCGCAGCGATCCAGGTCCGCGGAACGGGCGCTCCTGCCGCGCTGGTGGGCGAGGCCCCAGGGCCCCGAAGCGCGAGGCGAACGCAACACCCGCTCTTGGGCGACTCTCCTCGTCACCCGGCCTCCGCGCAGCGGTCCTGCACGAGCGTCGGAGCCAGCCCGCGGTCCGCCTCAGAGCGCGATCTGGCAGCCCATGGCGACGACGAGCGACGCGAGCAGGAGCAGGCCGAGGATGCGGCCCAGGGCGGGACGCCCCTCCTCGCGGTGACCACCCCAGCCCTTGAGGGCGAGCATCCAGATCGGGGTCTTGAACAGGATCGCCAGATCCTGACGGAGGGTGAAGCGCGCGAGGTAGTCGAGATCGTCGCGCAGCTTCCCCGCGTAGGCCTCGACCTCGGCGGAAGCGTACCCGCCGCGGATCTGGGCAAGGCCCGTGATTCCGGGCCGCACCCACAGGCGGGCCTTGAAGCCCGGGACATGCTCCACGGCCCATGCGTGGGCCTTCAGCATCTCGGGGCGAGGGCCCACCACATCCATGTCTCCGCAGAGGATGTTCCAGAGCTGCGGCAGCTCGTCCAGGTGCGACTTGCGCAGGAAGCCGCCCACTGGGGTGATCCGGTGGCTCTGGTCGCTGCCCCACTCGGGGCGCCGGTGGTCGTCGTCCCACATGGTGCGGAACTTGACCAGCATGAACGGTCGGCCGTAGCGGCCCATACGCTCCTGGCGGAAGAACACCTTGCTCGGGCTTCGGAAGACCGCGAGGTTCACCAGGGAGATCCCGAGGATCAGCAGGAAAGCCGGGAGGGTGATCAGCGCCGCGATCAGACCCATCAGCAGGGGACGCCCGATGCGGCCATAGACGCTGTCGAGGCGTCCGGGGCGCGGGGATCCGAGGAGCTGGGTCATGGTGATGGCCGGAGTCTTGGGGCGACAAGGCGCGCGTTCGCCGAGCTCCAACGCGTCCAAGGCGTATCCGATAGCATCGGACCGATCGGTCAGAGTTGCTGAGGTCGGAGCCATGGAGGTGTCAGAAGCGAGACGCGCGCGAAGGATGTTAGCAAAGCGCCTGTCCGCTCACTCGCGTCCTAGGCTGCCCTGTTCAACTGAAAAGGCTATCGCGGGAAATGGGACCCATAAGACCAGAATCTTCAGTTCGGCGGAACACGGGGGCTCCGCGCATTTCCCGGACCACGCCTCCGCATCAGGGAAACTCCCGCTGGGCCGCGCCACGGGCCCTGTGAAGGGCCTCGAGATCCAAAAAAACGGCTCGCCAGACCCCCGGGTCGCAGTCGGCGCGGATGATGAGGAGGCCGACGCCGTTCCACAACCAGCATGAGCCCTGCCCGTCTCGCAGCCCCTTCGCATCTCCTGGGGAGGGCCTCCCGACCCCTCCTGCTCGCCCTCGCGGCCCTCACGGCCTGCTCCGCGCCCCCCCTCCCGGAGGCCACGACCGACATTGTGACGGCCTCCACCGAGCCCGACTGGAGCGTGTTCACGCTGGGGCCGAGCGATGTGGTGAGCGTTCGCGTCGTGGGGCGCGAGGAGTACGCGGACCTCGCCGCTGGCCTGCGGGTGAGCCCCCATGGGAACCTGGCAATTCCCCGCATCGCGCCCGTGCCGGTCACGGGACTCTCGGTCGAGGAGGCCGAGTCCGCGATCGAGGAGGCCCTGCGGGCGGTGCTGAAGCGGCCGGAGGTGAGCGTGTCCCTGGTGGAGCTCGCCTCGCGGCGGTTTCACGCCCTCGGAATGGTCGGCCAGCCCGGACCAAGCGTCTTCGACCGGCCGGTGACCGCACTCGAGGCCCTCGCCATGGTCGGCGGCGCCGCGCCCGGAGCGCGGCGGGACCGCGCGATGCTCATCCGGCGGCAGGGACGCGAGGATCTCGAGATCATCGAGTTCAACGCCGAGACCCCTGACCCCGGCGGCCTCGTTCAGCTCATGCCGGACGACATCTTGTTCTTGCCGCGGAGAGGCGTCACTCGGTTCCAGGAAGGCGTAGAGCCGTATCTGCGGACGATCGGCCTCAGTACCGGACAGCTCGCGACGTTTGTGCTCGCCATTGATCGCCTCGGCACCGCCAACTAGTTGACTGCCTACGCCCGGCAATACCCCCCCGCCTTCCGGCAGGGGACCGACAGCCACGCGTCCAACTCGGGGCTGTACGCCGTGAGCTCGCCACCATACGCGCAGCCCGTGTCGAGGCCCACGGCAACCAGCTGCCCCTGCACGCGGCGGAGCCGCGCCATCCGCGAGGGCGTGTGGCCGAACAGGATCATGTTCGGCCCGGTGTAGACCTCGTACCAGTACGGCTGTCCACGCATGGGCAGGCGGCGCAGAGCGCACAGCTGCTCGGGCTGGGAGAGTGCCGGCGGCTGGCCTGGCCAGATCCCCGCGTGGACCATGCACCACGGCCGCCCGTCCCGGGTCGGCCCTGCGCCCTCGAGCATGGCGTGCTCCAGGAAGTAGCCGTCGTGGCCCTGGAGGAAGGTCAGCATCTCCCCGAAGCGCTCGGGCGGTGCGTTCAGGGGACGGCCGCCGTCCCCCGCCATGTCCTCGGGCTCGAGGGTGCCGAAGGTGTCCTCGACGGGCGGCCGATCGGAGCCGTCGGCGCGCTCCGGCGCCAGGCGGAAGCGCTGCAGGAGTCGGCGCTCGTGGTTGCCGAGGATGAAGCGGATGCCGCGCTCGCGCATCACATCCATCACGCCCGCGGGATCCGGGCCACGATGCCAGAGATCCCCCACCGAGAGCAGGCGATCGCCCCCGGCGAAGTCGATCTTCTCGGCGAGCTCGGCGAGCTCCTCCGAGCAGCCGTGGATGTCCCCCACGATCCAGGTGGCGCCGCTCACCGCACGATCTCCCGCTCGCTGGAGGCCGCGCGGAAGGGAAGCTCGTCGGGACCGAGCTCGAAGCGCTCGGCCAGGCGACGCAGGTGGTGATCGACCCCGAGCTCGGCCCCCGGCACGAAGCCCGGCACCGTGATCACCTGGGCCAGGACCCCACCCACCGCGCGGTGCACGGTGCCGCGCGGGACATGCAGGAGGTCCCCGACGGCGACCTCCTCGCGGCGCAGCAGGGCGCGCGCCTCCGCAGCCGTCGCGGCGCGCTCGGCGACGATCGGCTCGGCCGGTCCCCACCAGATGCAGGCCCCCTTGCGCACCTCCTGCACGAGGTACAGCTCGTCGAAGCCGCCCGCGGGCCGGTGGTAGTGGCTGAGGGAGTCCTCCATGCGCACGCGGTGGCAGTTGAGGGCGCGCAGCACGAACGGGCCGACCGCGTCGGACCAGGTCAGCAGGATGCGCCGGTAGGCACGCTCCTCCTCGGCGCATCCGCCCGGGCGATCGGTGAAGCACGGGTCGTGGTCGGGGCGTAGGAAGGTCGGCAGGCCCGTGCAGTCCGCATCGACGGGGAGCCGGATCGCGAGCCCGGCCTGGAGCGGCGCGTCGAGGGCCTCGCCCGGCTGCAGCACCACCACATCGCCGCGGGTCAGGGGGCTGGTGCGCTCGCCAACCCCTCCGAAGCCGTCCTGCTCCTGCACGAACAGCACCGTGGCCGCGCGACTGGCCTGGTAGCCGTCCACCCACCACTCGAGGCCATAGCCCGGCGCGTGCCGGGCCAGGGCCTGCCGCAGGGGATCGAGGCCCCGGGCTCCGAGTTCGGGTCGCGCGCGCAGCATCGGGCGGAGGATACCCTGCGGTCATGCGATTCCACGGCTGGAGCGGGCGCTGCGTCCGGGTTCTGGGTCTCGGCAGCCTGCTCGGCGCCGCCTGCGCCGGGCAGGGGCACCTCGCGGCCCCGCCCAGCGCGGGCGAGGCCGTGTACGCGACGGCCCAGCCGTCCGCAGGAGTCGAGCTCTCCGCGCTCGAGGACGGGACCGTCGAGGTCCACATCGAGGGCGAGCTCTTCACGCGCGTGCACACCGACGGCCGCATCCCCTACCTGCACCCGGTGCTCGCCCCGGGCGGCGTGGCCATGACCCGCGGCTTCCCGATGGAGCCGGGTCCCCTGGACGCCCGCGACCACCCCCACCACCAGTCCCTGTGGGTCGCGCACGGCGAGGTGGCGGGGCTCGACTTCTGGCACGACCCCGCCTGCTCCGTCCGGCTGATGGACGAGCCCCAGATCCACGGCGCGACCCTGACCCTGTCCCTTGCCTGGATCGGTCCGGGGGAGCGGACCGTGCTCCGCGAGGAGCGGTCTCTCTCCTTCGGCGGCTCGGCCGAGGAGCGCTGGCTGGAGCAGACCTGCCGCTTTCTGGCCGCTGATGAGGGCGTGGCCTTTGGAGACACGAAGGAGGGCACCTTCGCCGTTCGCCTGCGCCCCGAGCTGCGCGTGGAGGGCCCCCACGCCGTGGGAAGCCTGCGCACGAGCGAGGAGCGCGAGGGCAAGGCCGCCTGGGGCCAGCCGGCGAGCTGGGTCCACTGCACCGGGGTCATCGACGGCCAGCACCTCTCCGTGGCCCTCTTCGACCACCCGAAGAACCCGCGCTTCCCCACCCGCTGGCACGCGCGCACCTATGGCCTGGTCGCAGCCAACCCGTTCGGCCTGCACCACTTCACGGGCAGCCCGAGCGGTGAGGGCGCCCTTCCCGCGTCGGTCACCGAGCCGCTGGTCTTCCGCCATCGCTTCGCCTTCCGTGCGGTCCCTGCGTCCAGCGGAGCCCTCACGGACGAGGCTCTGAACGCCGCGGCCGCGCGCTTCGGCGCGGCGAGGGCGCGCCAGGAGCGATGAGCCGCGCCGCGACCACTGCCCTCCTGCTGGGCCTCTTCGCCGCCTGTGGCCAGGGGCACGAGGACTCGCAGGAGGTCATGACCGTGCGCAGGCCGGCCGTGGACCTGCTCGAGCTCGACGGCTGGCGCTCACTCTCCGCGGACCGGGCGGAGATCGGCGTGATCACGCCGTCCCTCAGCCAGGGAGAGAACAGCGCCGACCAGCGCGCCCTGCTGGTGGGCGACGGCGCGCGCTGGGAGGTGGAGCTGCCTGCGGGGACCCCTGAAGGACGCCTCGTCGGCTCCTTTGGCGTGCACTTCCAGGCGACCCGCGCGCTCGCACGCGCCGGGCTCGCGGAGGCGCGGATCGCCTGGAGCGTGACCGTCGGCGCGCCCGGTTCGCCGGACGCCCGCACGGTCTCCGGCACCCACGCCCTGTCCGCCCGCGGCCCGAGCCAGGTGCACGACCGCACCATCCCCATGAGCGAGTGGGCCGCGCTCGACGGGGACGGCCTCCCCGCGGGCCCCGGGGACCGCGTGCGCGTGGAGGCCCGGGTGCTCGACGGGGCAGAGGCCCTGGGCGAGGTCCGCATGGGCTTCGGTGAGCTCCGCCTCGAGACCGCGCGGCAGGTCGCGCGCACGCGGGCCTCCGCTGAGCGCCCGAACCTGGTGCTGGTGGTGATGGACACCCAGCGCGCGGACCGCACGACGCCCTATGGCTACGAGCGCCCCACCACCCCAAACCTCGAGCGGCTGGCCGCGCGCGGGTTGGTGTACGAGCAGGCCTGGTCGCCGTCGAGCTGGACCTGGCCCTCCACCGCGAGCCTCCTCACCGGGCTCGAGCCCGGCGAGCACGGGGTCGTGGACCAGCGCACCGGCTTCCTGCCGCACGCGCTGACAACGGTGGCGGAGGCGCTGCAGGACGCCGGCCTCACCACCGCGGCCTTCTCCGGGAACCCCCTGGTCACGGAGGACCACAACTTCCACCAGGGCTTCGAGCACTTCCGCGCGGCGCGCACCTCGGTCAAGGGCGACCGAGTCGTGCCCGAGGCGCTCGCCTGGCTGGAGGCCCATCGCCAGCACCGCTTCTTCCTGTACCTGCATCTGCAGGACCCCCACCTCCCCCACGACACGCGGCCGGAGGACCTGAGCCAGTTCACCGGCAGCGCGCGGCCCCTCTACCCGCCCATGTCCATGCAGGAGCGCGCCTTCGGCCTGCAGCTGCGCGGCGAGGAGGGCGAGGAGGGACTGCCCGCCACGCGCGCCATGGTGCCGGAGCCCATGGCGCGCTGGTTCTCGGATGCCTACGACGCGTGCGTGCACACGGGCGACCACTGGCTGGGCGTGTTCCTGGAGCAGCTGACCGCGTGGGGGCTCGACGAGGACACGGTCATCGTCTTCACCGCCGACCACGGCGAGGAGCTCCTGGAGCACAAGAACCTCGCGCACGGCCACGAGCTCTGGCCCGAGCTGCTGCGGGTGCCCCTGATCGTGGCGGGCCCGGGCATCGAGCCCGGCCGCGTGCGAACGCTCGTATCCACGCGTCGGGTGGCGCATACCCTGACGGTGCTCGGCAGCGCCAGCCCGCTGGGAACGGCTGCGGACGGCCTGCTCGTCGAGCCGGCCTCCCTCGCAGAGGCCCCGGTGTTCCTGCAGACCCTGAACGGCTTCTGGCGTGGGAAGAAGGATGTGCCGCTCCTTGGGCTGCGCAAGGAGCGCTGGCTCCTGCACTGGGCGCCCGAGGGGGGCGGTCCCTGGGGCGGGCCCGACGCCCCGCGGGTGCGGCTGTTCGACCTCGAGGCCGACCCGGGCGCGCACGTCGACCTCGCGGGGGCTGCGCCCGAGCGCGCCGAGGCCCTGCGGGCGGAGCTCGAGCGCCTGCGCGCGAGCCAGCGCCCGCAGGCCGCGGGCCAGGGCCTGCGCGCAGGGGCCGGCACCCGCGCCGCGATGGAAGCCATCGGGTATTCGGGTGGAGAGCAGGACGAGTGAGGCCGAAGGGAGAGGTGGGCCCTGCCCCCTCGAGCCATGAAGCGCGCACTCGGACTGCTCCTCGCGGCGGCCACCCTCCTCGGTCTGGGCACGCTGGTGGTCCTGGTGATCCGCCGCGCCACCTCGGGCTTGGACGAGGCCGAGCGCGCGGACCTCGAGCGCCGCTGGGAGGCCGTGATGGCCGCCGGCGGGCCCCTCGACCGCTCCACCGCCCCTGCCCTGGCGGAGCTGCTGGAGGTCAGCGCCGGTGGGGATGAGGCGGACCAGGGGCTGGCCCTGGCGGAGCTGCTGCAGGCGCAGCCGGACCTCGCGCTTGGGCTGGATGTCCGCATCACCCGGTACCACGGGCTGGCGAGCGCGGCTCTCGAGAGCGGGCGCCTCGAGCCCGAGCCTGCGGCTGGGCTCCTCAGCCACGCGCGCCGCGGGCTGGAGCACGGCACCCTCGTGGTCGTGATGAGCAGCGTCGCCCTGCTGAGCACTGCGCACGAGCTGGCCGCCGACCAGCCGGCGCTCGCAACGGCGCTGGATGCAGTGCTCCCCCCTGGGAGCCCGCTCGACGACGACCTGCTCTTCCGCGCCCTCTGCCGCGACGCGGTCGCCCTCGTGGACTCTCTCACCCTCGAGGGCGGAGCGCTGACCGTTCCTCTGGGCCAGGGGCAGGTCGAGATGGACGACCTCGAGTTCCTCCAGGACGCCCTGCGGATCGCGGTCCTGCGGGACCTCGAGCGCCTCGAGCCCCAGCGAACGGCGCCGGGGACGTGGGACCTCGAGCAGGCACCCGTGGAGCCCAGCACGCTGGCGGTCTGGTGGGCCATGAGCTCCCGCGATGCCGAGGGCGTCGCAGACCTGATGGGTCGGCTGCTGCAGCCGCCGCTTGCGTCGGCCGTGCGCGCGTGGTCGGGCCTGCGAGAGGCCCAGGCGGCGCGGCGCTAGTGGCGCGCCGCGCACGGCTCCCTAGAGCGCTCCGCGAAGGGCCTCGAGCCAGCCGTAGCCGAAGCGCTCGTCGGGCTCGAGGTAGTGTCCCTCGCTCCACTCGTTGAGGGAGGCCACCATCAGGAGCGGGTCCTCGACCTGGCTGGCAGCGACGAAGGCGCGAGCCTGCGCGACCGCGTCCGCGAAGTGCTCGGGGTGCTCTCCCGTCACGACCGGCGACCAGGGGTACTTACCCGGGCGCTCGGGACCGAAGTCCGCCGCGCGAGGTGAGGCGTCCCAGCCGGGTGCCACGGAGGGCGCATAGGGCAGGCCCGTCGCGTCCAGGAGGCCCGACCACTGCCCTGCTCGCGCCGTCGCACAGGCGCGGTAGTCCTGCAGCGACGGCCCCTTCCACTCGGGCAGGAGGACATAGTGGGTCACGGCGTCGAACCCGAGCTCCCGCGCTACGGGCTGCAGCTCGGGTGCCGGGTCGATCGCCACGAGGTGCAGATCCGGCTGGCCACGCTCGGCCAGCAGGCGGCGCGCCGCCGCGATGGCGCGCCGCGCTCCCTCGGCCCCCAGCTCGCGCACGAAGTGCGTTGGATCGAAGATCGAGAGGTAGAGGCGCCCCGACACGCGCAGGTAGTTCGGGCGGTCGAAGTGCGCGCGGGAGAGGTGGTCCACGAGCGCCACGAAGTCCTCCTCATCGGAGTGCACGAGGCGCTCGCCCGCGATCACGGGGAGGTCCGCGCGGCGCACGGGCAGCACATGGCGAGGCAGGCGGTTGGCCCACATCAGGCCCACCTCCAGGGCCTGCCCCTCGGGTGAGCCCAGCACGCCCTGGGTCAGCCCCTCCTCGAACACGCGCTTGCCGCGGCACCAGAAGAAGCCCACCACCAGCGCGTCCACCCCGTGGGCCGCTGCAAGGCCGATGCGCTGCCCCATGGCCACCGGATCCCGGTCGTCGTAGCGGCCGAGCAGGGGCACCCGGGGCTGAGAGTGGCCCTCGAAGCGCGGTCGGCACTCCTCGACGAGCTCCCACTCCGTCCACGCCGGACCGTGCGCCGGCTCGCGCTCGGCAATCGGGTGCCACCCGGTGAAGACATAGGCCGCCGTACGCATCGCTGGGATCGTACGGGGACCGCCCGAGGGAAGGGGAGCCGGCACACCCGAAGGTGCACCGGCTCCGACTCTCCTCTCTCGTGGCGAGTCGTGCGGGAGACGGACAGGACCTGGAGTCAGCGATCCATGCGCGTCACACCCACACCTGCACCCAGCAGGCCGCAGCGGACAGGGAATCGACGAGAGATCGCTCCATTCCGTCGAGCAGGGCCGAGCCTCGCGCCTCGCACGCGCAGGACACGAGGCCCTGGGAGCTCCGGCCGCAGCACCTCGATCCGCTGCCAGCCCACCCGAGGCCGCTCAGTCCCAGCCGTCCCAGCCGCGAGGAGCACCCTGCAGCCGCAGGTTCCGCCAGCGGCCAGAGTCGTCGAAGGTGCCGATGCCCACGCGCCCGCGTCGCAGGGAGGCCTTGTCCGAGGACAGCACCAGCCGCCCATCCGCGTGGACCGTCACCGTGTCGCCGCGCCGGCGCACCACGATCGAGACCCAGGTGTCGTCCGGCCACTCCAGGCCCTCCTCGAACACCGGCTCCAGGCTCCTGCGCGGCGCGCCGTCCACCAGGAACAGGTTGTGGGCGTTGGGATCCGGGGCCGGCGCGAGGTGCAGGTAGTGGAAGCGGTCGGGAGCCTGCCAGCCGAAGAACACGCACAGGTCCCGGTGTCCGTAGCGCCTCCCGGTGGACATGGCCTCGAAGGACAGCTCGAAGTCCTCCACCTCCATCGGCCGGGACTCTTCGCCCTCCCCGACGATCAGGTCGCGCAGCAGAGCAATCCGGTGGGGCGAGCGGTGCGGGGGCTGGTAGGCGAAGGCTCCCTCGGCTGGAGCGAGCTCCAGCCACGGGCCGCCCTCGCCCTCGTCCTCGACCACGGACCAGGCCCCAGGCTCGGTCACCTCCCACTGCTCGAGGCGAAGCACCGGCATGGCGACGAAGCAGTAGGCCAGCTCCTCGGCCGGCGGGTCTCCTCCCGTGCGCTCGAGGTGTACGCACGAGGTCCCCGCGGCAAGCGCGAAGGCGATCGCGAGGGCGATCGCTCCAGCTTCCCGACCCGCCACGCCTCAGACCTCCAAAGGCACCTCGAAGCCCGCGGCGTAGGTCCCACGCCGCAGGGCATTGGCCTCCAGGTCACCGAGATACTCCTCGGTGCGCGGATCGAGCCGCAGGGTGCGTCCCAGGGTGGCCTTCGTGGTCGAGAGGTCGAGCTCGTGCGCGGCCATGTGCGCCTGGAAGCGGTCCCACGCCTCCCCGCACAGGGCGGCTCCGGTCAGGGCCGCCTCGCCGAGAGCCCCGGTGATCGCCTCGGGGTCGGCCTCACGGCCGAGCTTGTGCGAGTCGAGACCCATGTGGCAGAGGGCGCTCGAGAGGTGCCCCTCCTGGATGTCCCCGTTCAGCAGCGAGGCGTCCTCGGCGCGGATGGCGTCCACGAAGTTCTGGTAGTGGTCGTCCGCCCCGCTCCACTCCTGGACGACCTTGCCCTCGGCGTCGACCGCGCGGGCACTGGTGTAGTTGGGGATGTGCAGATGGCCCCCCTCGGCATGGATCGTGGCCCCGATCGAGGAGCCCGCATAGCGGTCCATCCCCGCGCCCCAGTTGCCCTGCTCCGCCGCGGCCTTGTCCCTGGGCAGGCCGCGCACCTCGAAGATCATGGGCGCCGGGTCGTAGTCGAGGAAGATGAACTGGGTGTTGGGCGAGTCCCCATCGTCGTCGTAGCCGAAGCGTCCCCCCACGCTGAACACGCGCGGCGCGAGGGCCTGCTGGCCCAAGCCCCAGCGGCACTGGTCCACCTGATGGATGCCCTGGTTCCCCAGGTCGCCGTTGCCCGTGGCCATCTGCCAGTGCCAGTCGTAGTGCAGGCTGCGGCGCTCGAGGGGCATCTCTCCGCGCGGTCCGCAGTAGAGATCCCAGTGCATGGTGGCGGGAATCTCCTGGGGTCCGTTGACCTTGCCGATCGACTTGCGCGGCTTGAAGCAGGTGCCCCAAGCGTGGGTGATCTTGCCCAGGTTCTCGCCCTGCAGCCAGGCGATGCCGTCGCGGATGGCATGGCTCGAGCGCGACTGGGTCCCCGACTGCACGATGCGGCCGTACTTGCGCGCGGCCTTCACGGCCTGGGCACCCTCCCAGATGTTGTGGCTGATGGGCTTCTCGACATACACATGCTTGCCCGCCTGGCAGGCCCAGATCGTGTGCAGCGCGTGGAGGTGGTTCGGGGTGCCGAAGCTGACGGCATCGATGTCGTCGCGCTCGAGCAGCCTGCGCAGGTCCGTGTAGCCGTCCGCAGGCCGGCCCTGCTCGGCGGCCTCGCGGAGTCGGTCGGCGAGGACCTTCTCGTCCACATCACAGAGCGCCACCACCTTCACGCCGGGCAGCCGCGCGAAGCCGCCAATGTGCGCGTTGCCCCGGCTGCGGATCCCGACGCACGCCACGCGTACCTCGTCGTCACGACGGCGGCCCGCGGTGGCGAGGCCAGGGAAGGTCAGAGAGGCGGCGCCGAACGCTGCCGCGCGAGCCAGGTCACGACGGGTGGGAGAGGCCATGCCCCGAGCCTAGCGCCCCCGCATCGAGGCGTCAGGCGTGAGCAGCGCTGCTGCTCGAGCAGGATTGCCTCATCTGCAACGAGGCGGCCCGGAGAGAGCGCGGCGATCAGGCTGCAGTGCACCCGCGGGTGAGCCCCGGGAGCGCGCTGCTCAGGCGAGGACGCCCGGGAGCAGCCCGGTGGCGTCGGAGAAGGTCTCCTTCTCGACGCCCGCGGCGTGAAGCATGGAGAGCAGCAGGTTCGACATGGGGACCGTCTCGTTGTGGACGGTGTAGGCCCCGTGCTGAACGCCCATGTTGCGGCCGCCCAGCAGCGCCAGCGGGTAGTTGCGGGCGTTGTGGGTCGTGGAGCAGCAGCTGCCGTACAGGACGAGGGTGTCGTCCAGGAGCCGGCCGTGCTCGTCTTCGGTCTCGGCGAGGCGCTTCACGAAGTGACCGAACTGGTCGGCGACCCACTGGTCGTACCGTCCCCACTCCTCCCAGTGACCCTCGTGGGTGTCGTGGCTGATGGTGTGGTGGCCGCGCTTGATGCCCAGCGCCAGGTTCGGGAACGAGTCCTCGAAGCCCATGCCGTCCTCGCGGCCGACCTGATAGGTGACCACGCGGGTGAGGTCGGCCTGGAAGGCGAGCGCGATCAGGTCGTAGGTCGTCTTGACATAGGCCGCCGGATCCACGCGGGGATCGGGATCGAGCTCGAGGTGGTCCGTGTCGAGGGGCTTGAGGGGAATGTCGAGCCACGCCTCGTTGCGCTGGATCTGCTCCTCGACCTTGTTCAGGGAGTCCAGATACTCGTCGAGCTTGGCCTGGTCCTGCTTCGAGAGGCGACGGCCCAGCCGCTTGCTGTCCTCGTGGATCAGGTCGACGATCTTGCGGCCCTGGGCGAGGCTCTTGCGCCGCGCCGCGAGGTCGCCGCCGCCGGAGGAGAAGTAGCGCTCGAAGATCGCGCGCTGCTTGTGCTCAGCCGGGATCGGGTGCCCGTTGAAGTCGAACGACAGGGTCGAGACGCGCGACTTGTAGCCCACGCCGCCATCGATGGAGAGGGTCAGCGACGGGTAGCGCGTGTGCTGCTTCAGCTGCAGCGCCGCGACCTGGTCCACCGAGACCGTGTTCTGGTAGCGGTCGCCCCGCACATCGCCGCCGGTGAGCCAGGTGTCCCCCGCCAGGTGCCCCAGGAGCTCCCGGCTCAGCGGGTGGCTCAGGCCGCCGTGCAGGGAGAGGTCCTCGCGGTAGGGAGCGAGGGAGCGCAGGACCGGGGTCAGCTCGTAGTCCCGGCCCGGCGCCACGGGATACCAGCGCCACTTGGCGTTGGCGGCGTCGTCGGCGTTCGGGAGGCTGCAGCCATCGGGGAACGAGACGAAGCACAGCCGCTTGGGTCGCGCGGGTGCCTTCGGACCGCCAGCCCAGCTCATTCCCTCGAGGAGGGGCAGGGCCACGGAGACGCCCATGCCTCGCAGCATGGTGCGACGGTCGAGGTGCCAGGACTTGCGGCTCATGGTGATGGGCTGGACGCGTTGAACGCGCGGTCGCCAAAGCCGTGGAGCCCTGCAGGGATCCATGGGCTAGGCGCTTGTTCCAGTCTAGCGTCCCAGGAACGATGGCCCGGACACGATTGCCCGAACCACGGAGCGGATCCTGTAGTCCTCCCCGCGAGCGGCCTCCACGATGGCCTGGAGCTCGCCCTCGTCGGCGTAGCTCACATCGCGTCCAAGGGCCCAGGCGAAGAGGGCCTCGGCGAAGGAGCGCGCTACGGCATCCTTACGCTCGGTCAGGATCCAGGCCTTCAGGGCCGCGACGCCGGCCAGCTCGGTGCCGTCGGGCAGGGTCGTGCTCGCATCCACCGGTCGGCCCTTGCGCTCCATTTCGAGACGGCCGACCGCGCTGTACTCCTCGAAGGCGAGCCCGTACGGGTCGATCCCCGCGTGGCAGTCCCGGCAGGAGGGGTTGTCCCGGTGCTGCACGAGCCGCTCCTTGAGGGTGAGCTTCGCCGCATCCGGCGAGGTCGCATCGAGCTGCGGCACATTCGGGGGCGGCGGGGGCGGGTGCTCGCCGAGGATCTTCTCCTTGATCCACACCGCGCGCTTGATGGCGTGGGGCTCGGTGCCATCGCTGTGGCCGACGAGGAAGGCTCCTTGGGACAGCAGGCCGCCGCGCCCGGCCTCACGCGGCAGCTCGACCGGGCGGAACGCGTTGCCCATCACGCCCTCGACGCCATAGAACTCCGCCAGGTTCTGGTTGAGCATGGCGAAGTCGGAGTCGACCAGGTTCTCGAGGGAGAGGTCACGGCGCAGGAGCTCCTCCATGAACGCCCAGGTCTCCTCGGCCATGTCCCGCTTGACGAAGCGCGTGTAGTCCCGGTGGACATCCACATTGATCGTCATGAGGGCCTGGCGGTCCATGCGCAGCCACTCCTCCGTGAAGGCACGCACGAACCGAGCGCTGCGCGGGTCGTCGAGCAGGCGCTCGGTCTGGTCGAGGAGCTGCTCGTGGAGCCGGCCCTGGTCCGCCAGGCGCACGAGCTCCTCATCGGGAGGCGAGTGCCAGAGGAAGTAGGACAGCCGGTTCGCGAGCGAGTGCTCGTCGAGCAGGTCGTCCGTGCCCTCGGTGGAGGCGACCGCCGCGCCCTCCTCGGGCTCGACCATGTACAGGAAGTTGGGCGAGCAGAGGACCGCGACCAGGACCTCCCCCACGGCCTCCTCGAAGGTCTCGAACTCCGGGCGCAGGAGGCGCCAGAACTCGTGATAGCGGGCGACCTCGTGCTCGGCGACCGGCCGCCGGAACGCGCGCTGCATGAAGCTGCCGATCACCTCGCGGGCGTAGAGGTCCTCGTCCGCGCGGTTCCGCGAGTCGAAGAAGATGCGCTGGTGGGACAGGGGCGGCCACTGGTCGTGGATCGGCGCCTCGACCTCGATGGCCTCGAGCAGCAGCGGAGGGCCGGGGTCCTTGGAGGACTTCACGAGGTGGTCGTTCCACACCCCGAGGAGGGTGAAGCCCGAGAGGATCTCGGTGTCCCCCGACTCGGGCTCGGGCACGGGGAGGTCCTCCAGCCGGCCGCGGAAGGTGTAGGTCGCCGCCTGTCCAAGCGGCGCATCGACCGCGACGGGGTCGTCGAAGGTCGCGTAGTCCATCCCGTCGTCCGTGCGCGTGCCCACGAAGGCTCGCAGGGCGGGGAGCTCCCGCGCGGCCTCGGCCGCGGCGGCCTCGCTGCGCTTCTGCAGGGAGGCGACGGCCGGGTGGTCGGAGGCGAGCGGCGTCGCCACCAGGTGGCTGAAGCCCACGAAGAACGGCCCGCCGACGCGCAGGTCGTGGGTGCCCGGGGGCAGGTAGGCAGCGCCGAGCGCGGTCACATGCACCTGCTGGCGCAGATCAGCCTCGGTGAACTGCAGGCGCTGGTCCACCTTGAGGTTCCCGATCTGGAATCGGATGGAGGGCACGGCCCCCGGATCCGCCGAGGGATGCACCAGGTCGAACTGCCAGTAGCCCGCGCGCTCGACCTCGTGGCGGAAGCGGACGCCACTGTCCTTGGGGACCTCGGCCGGCCGCAGGAGCTCGCCGTCCACGACGAGGTTCGTGCGGTCGATGCCCTTGGTGGCGGGGTAGACCGTGGCCTCGTAGGCGAAGAAGGGGACCTCCTCATCGAGGCCCGTCACGGGCCGGGGATCCTCGAGCGGGATCAGGAGGCGCTCGTTGCTCTCCAGGAGGTAGCCGCGCGAGGCCGTGACGCGCATCTCGAAGTCCCCGTGGTCGGGGAACACGCGCTGCAGCTCGAGCTTGATGTTCGGTGAGGGCCCCTGCCACGCGCCGGGCGCCACCTCGCGGTGCGGTAGGGCCCCGTAGAGGATCACGCCCTCCGGAACGCTGCGCCAGCGGCTCTGGGAGGAGCCACGCAGGCCCACGCTGATCTTGCGGCGCACGGCGTCGAGGCCAGGGTCCTCCAGGGGCTCGCCCAGGGCATCGAGCACATCGATGCGAAAGTCGTTCGACGGGAAGATGACCGACTGGTAGCCCCCCGTCTGGGCTCCCACATGCCTCATCCCCTTCCCCTTGCCGAACACGACCCGGTAGCGCACGGGCTGTGGACGAGGGCCGGTGACGATGGCGTCGGCAACGGCCTGGCGCGCGACCTGCTGGTAGGTGTCCAGGTGCAGGGGCGAGGCCTGCAGGACCTCTCCGTTGTTGGTGAACCCGAGCCTGGACTTGCCGTCGTCGGGCAGCACCTTGCCGAACTCGGCGCGCACGCCGAGCAGCTCGCTCAGGGTGTGCGTGTACTGGTCCTTGTTGAGGCGCCGCAGCACGGGCTCCAGCTCCTCGGCGCGCGCACGCGCGCTGGCGGCCAGGGCGTCATCGAGCCAGGCCACGAGCGCCCTGCGCTGGTCGTCGTCCAGCTGGTCTGCCTTGCGCGGCGGCATGTCCCCGAGGTTGATCACATCGAGGACATGGCTCCAGGCCTCGGCATCTGGGCCCGTGAGCAGGTCCGGGTCGAGGGTGTCGACGCGGAAGTTCGCCTTCTGACGCTCCTCGCCGTGGCAGGTGAAGCAGTAGCGCTCCAGCACCGGGCGCACGCTCTCGCGGTAGCGGGCGGTGAGGTCCTCGTCCTGCGCCTGTGCGGGCGTAGCGACGCTGGCACCCATCAGCGCCGCGAGGGCGACGCGTAGCGGACGGCGGAGGGGCTCGCTCACCCCCTCAGACTACACGGTCCCCGCGCGGGACAGGCCCCGCGCGAGCCCCCGGCTGCGCGGATCCGTCGCGGGTGCGCGGCGATGCGAGGCGACTTGGGTCCTCAGGGGCAGGTCTGCCGCGCGGATCACGCGGTTCGAGGCAAGCGGCAGGATGGAAGCCCCGCAGGAGCCGCGGCTCGGCAGCACGGCCCACGCCGCGAGTCCCGGGGTCGTCGCAGGCTCAGCGCTCTGCGCCAATCGGATCGGGGAGCACGCGCAAGGTCTGACGCTGCTCCTCGGACCCGCCCTCGAGCACGACCGTGTAGGTGCCCTCCGCGGGCCCGCTGGACCAGCGCCTGCGGGAGCCCGTCCAGACGACCCGCTGCAGGCCGCGGCCCGCAGGCACCTCGAGGCTCGCCTGCTCGCGGCCCTGCTCGTCGAGGATCTTGACCTTCAGTCCGCCCGGGGCCGCCTCCGCGTCCCCGACCCAGACGAAGACCGCAGCCCCGGCCTCGGGGTTGCTCCCGAACCAGTCCGCGTCCCCCGAGGAGGTGCTGAGGCTGCGCCGCTCCCAGCGCACGAGGTCCTGGGGCGGAAGGAGAGCCTGCGCCTTGCCCCGCGTCTCGGCGTCGAGATGAGCGAGGGCGGCGATGTCGAGGGACCAGAACCCGCGGCCATGCGTCCCTAGGACCAGCTCGCGGTCGCGGGCGTGGACCTTCAGGTCGTGGACGGCAAGGGTCGGCAGGCCGCTGCCCAGAGGGCTCCAGGTCTCGCCCCCATCGAGGCTGAGATGCACGCCGTGCTCCGTGCCGACGAACAGGGTGCCCTCCTGGGCCGGGTCCTCAGCGAGGACATTGATCGGCGAGGCGGGCAGTCCCGCGTCGATGCGCTTCCAGGTCTTGCCCAGGTCCTCGGTGCGCCACGCCAGGGCGCGGAAGTCATCCTCCCGATAGCCCGTACAGGTCACGAAGGCACGCTCGGGCGCGTGCTCGGAGAGCACGACGCGGCTGATCCACCAGCCGTTCGGGAGCCCCGGCAGGCGCCCGCTCAGGTTGGCCCAGGTGTGGCCCCCGTCCTGGGTCAGCTGCACCAGCCCATCGTCCGTCCCCACGAGGAGCGTGTCGGGGTGGAACGCGCTCTCGGCAACCGTCGTGATCGTGCAGTGCGGGACATTACCGGCGATCTTCTCCGGATCGGCCGTGGTCAGGTCCTCCGTGATGAGCGACCAGGTGTCGCCCCGATCAAGGGACTTGAAGAGGCGGTTGCCCCCGAACCAAACCGTACGCGGGTTGTGCCTCGACAGCAGGATCGGCGAGTTCCAGTTGAAGCGGTAGGTCTCGCCCTCGGGCGCGCGCGGCTGGATGCCCTGGCTGGACCAAGAGTCCACATCGCGGCGATAGATCCAGCCGAACTGGCTCTCGCCATAGACGGTGCTCGGGTCCTCCGGATCGATCTGAGCGTAGAACCCGTCGCCGCCGCCGACGCGGTACCACTCGCTGACGCCGATGCCGCGCGGGTTACGCGAGGTGGAGGGACCACCCCAGGTGCCGTTGTCCTGGGTCCCGCCGTAGACGCGGAAGGGCCGCGACTGGTCGAGGCCGACGGCGTAGAACTGCGCCAGGGGCAGGTTGTCGAAGTGCCGCCAGGTCCGGCCGCGGTCCGTCGAGAGGTGCAGCCCGCCGTCGTTGCCGAGCCACACGCGGCGCCCGTCCCGCGAATCCACCTCCACGGCATGGTGGTCCACATGGGTGCTGCGCGCGAGGTTGCTGTCCCAGGTGCGGCCGCCGTTGTCGCTCCAGAAGAGGGGCACGCCGCAGAGATAGAGGCGCTGCTCATCGCCGGGGTCCACGCGGATCTGGCCGTAGTAGTAGGCCGGGTCACCGCCCACGGGCTCGGTGGAGCGTCGCTCCCAGGTGGCGCCTCCATCCTCGGTGATCCACACGCTGCCGCCCACCTCACGCGTGGTCGGACTCGAGTCCACCGCGAGCTGCAGGGCCGCGCGGCTGACCTTGAGGGTGCGCTCCTTGCCGTCGCGACGGACGACCAGCTCGACCTCGGCGTCGGGGTCCATGGCTGCCAGGCCCGTGGACCAGGACCACAGGCGATCGAGCGGATTGCCGGCCAGGCTGACCAGGACATCGCCCTCGCGGAGGCCCGCGCCGTGGGCGCCTCCTCCCCGGGGAGCGCGGGTCACGGTGCGCACGCCGGACTCGAAGCGCGTCTCAAGGGAGAGGGTCGGATCCTCGGCGGGCGCGACCTCCACGCGGTTCTGGTCGCTGATGGTGGCGAAGAAGACCCCAGGACGGCCGGGGAACGCGGTCAGGCCAATGCGGCCGATGTCACCCTCGGGGAGGCCGGCGCAGCGCTGCCAGGTGGAGCCGCCGTCCGTGGAGCGGTGGATCGCCGAGCCCGGGCCGTTGCCGTCGAAGTCCCACGCGCGCCGCAGACGCTCGTAGGAGGCGGCGAGGACGAGGTCGGGGTTCGAGGGATCGAGGACCACATCCACGACCCCCACCTCCGGACCAAGGTCCAGCACGCGGGTCCAGGTGGCCCCGGCGTCGTTGGTCCGATAGAGGCCGCGCTCCTCGTTCGCGGTGTACAGGTGCCCCAGCGCGGCGACGAAGGCCACGCGCGAGTCGGCGGGGTGCAGGACGATGCGCCCGATGTGGTGGGTGTCGTCGAGACCCAGGTGGCTCCAGGTCTTGCCTCCGTCCGTGGTGCGGTAGACACCATTGCCCCAGTAGGAGCTGCGCTGGTTGTTGGCCTCGCCGGTGCCGACCCAGATGACCTCGGCATCCTGGGGATCCCAGGCGATGTCGCCGATCGAGATGCTCGCCTCGTGCTGAAAGATGCACTCCCAGGTCACGCCCTCGTTGCGGGTGCGCCAGAGGCCGCCGGAGGCGGAGGCCGCCAGCACATCGAGCGGGTCGTCCGCGCGGAGGCCGATGTCCACGATCCGCCCGCTGAAGGTGCTGGGACCGAGCTCGCGCCACTGGAGGGCCGGGAGGGCGGGGTCCTGGGCTACGGCGGCCGGTGCCCAGGCCATGCTGAGGAGGAGGAGGGGGAGGCGCATGGGTTCCCCATGGATCGGCAGGATCGGCCGAATCGGCAAGCGGGGGCCCCCATCCTAGGCTGACCCTCCGATTCGAACTTCGAACCAAACCCCAGGCTTACAGGCAGGGTCCCCCTCCGAGCATGAACGGCGCGCCTCGCGGGGCGGGATGCCGGAAAGGGCCCCTGGGACGGGCGCGGTTCGGGCAGCCGACCCAGAGCACCCCTCCTGCTCACAGGCCCCTGGGCTAGGCTCGCGCCCCATGAACAGCCCCTCCCCCCACGCCGACCCCGCGGCGTACTGGCGCGCCAACCTGCGCCTGGTGCTGACGCTGATGGCCGTGTGGTTCGCCGTGTCCCTGGGCGCGGGGGTGCTCCTCCGCGAGTTCCTCGATCAGTGGACGCTGCCGGGGACCGGGTTCCCCCTGGGCTTCTGGTTCGCGCAGCAGGGCTCGATCCTGGTCTTCGTCGTCCTGATCGCGATCTATGTGCGCGGGGCGGCGCGGCTCGACCGCCGCTTCGGCGTCGAGGAGGAGGACGCGCGATGACCGTTCAGGGCTGGACCTTCCTGATCGTGGGGCTGACCTTCAGCCTCTACATCTACATCGCCATCCGCTCGCGAGCCTCCTCCACGGGCGAGTTCTATGTGGCGGGTAAGGGCGTGCCTCCGCTGGCGAACGGCATGGCGACGGCGGCCGACTGGATGAGCGCGGCGTCGTTCCTGGGCATGGCCGGCCTGATCAGCTTCCTCGGGTACGACGGCTCCGTGTACCTGATGGGCTGGACAGGGGGCTATGTCCTGCTCGCGGTGCTGCTCGCGCCCTACCTGCGCAAGTTCGGCAAGTTCACCGTGCCCGACTTCATCGGGGACCGCTACGAGTCGGGCGTCGCGCGCAAGGTCGCCGTGTTCGCCGCCATCTTCGTCTCGTTCACCTATGTGGCCGGCCAGATGCGCGGCGTCGGCGTGGTCTTCAGCCGCTTCCTCGAGGTGAGCGTCGAGAAGGGCGTCGTGATCGGCATGGCGATCGTCTTCACCTACGCCGTGCTCGGCGGCATGAAGGGGATCACCTGGACCCAGGTGGCGCAGTACGCGATCCTGATCGTGGCCTTCCTCGTCCCGGCCGTCTTCATCTCCCAGATGCTGACGGGGAACCCCATCCCGCAGCTGGGCTTCGGAGGGCGGCTCGAGGGCCCCCTCGGCCAGGAGGTCGCCACGGGCGGAGCCTGGCTGCTCGAGACCCTCGATCGCCTGCACGCGGAGCTTGGCTTCGCGCCCTACACCGACGGGTCCAAGCCCGTGGTCGATGTCTTCTGCATCACCCTGGCCCTGATGGTGGGGACCGCCGGCCTGCCCCATGTGATCGTGCGCTTCTACACGGTGCCCAGCGTGCGCGCCGCGCGCACGAGCGCCTTCTGGGCCCTGCTCTTCATCGCGATCCTCTACACGGCGGCCCCCGCCGTGGCGGCCTTCGCGCGCACGAACCTGATCCACGCGGTGGACGGCGCCCGCTACGCGGCCTCCGGGGCCGAGGAGAAGGCACTCCCCGAGTGGTTCCGGACCTGGGAGGACACGGGCCTGATCGCCTGGGTCGACAAGAACGGCGACGGCCGCGTGCAGTACCGCAAGGGCACGGCCTTTGGCGCGCCGGACGGCAACCCCAAGCCGGTCTTCGCGGAGGAGCGCGGGGCCCAGGGGGAGCGCACGGTGCTGAACCCGGCGAGCGAGGGCGAGAACGAGCTCTATGTGGACCGCGACATCATGGTGCTCGCCAACCCTGAGATCGCCGGCCTGCCCGCGTGGGTGATCGGCCTCGTGGCCGCCGGCGCCCTGGCCGCGGCCCTGTCCACGGCTGCCGGCCTGCTGCTGGTGGTCTCCACCGCCGTGAGCCACGACCTGCTCAAGCGCGGCTTCGCTCCGAACATCAGCGAGCGCGGCGAGCTGATCGCGGCCCGCTGCGCCGCGGCCGTGGCTGTGGTGGTTGCCGGCATCCTCGGCATCTATCCCCCCGGCTTCGTGGCGCAGGTCGTGGCCTTCGCCTTCGGACTCGCGGCCAGCTCGTTCTTCCCGGCGATCGTGCTGGGCATCTTCTCCAAGCGGATGAACAAGGCCGGCGCGGTCACGGGCATGGTCGCGGGCCTGCT
>JADHNZ010000025.1 GCA_016779225.1 Planctomycetota bacterium | reverse complement strand
CCTGGCCCGCCCGGCCACCGTGAGTCCGGGCCCGCGGATCGTGCTCATCGGCAAGACGCCGATCGGCTCCACCGAAACACCTCGGGGTCCGGCGGGGTAGGCTGCTGTGCCGGTGCGTCTCCCCTGCGCCGGCCTCCGCCTCCCCCGTGACAGATCTCGGCTCCGCACTCGTCGACGCAGGCGTCCTGAGCGACGCCCAGCTCCGCCAGGCCCAGGGCCACCAGCGCGGCAAGGACCTCTCCATTGTCCAGGCCGTCCTCGAGCTCGGGCTCGCGGCCCCCGAGGGGGTGTACCGGGTCGTGGCGAAGGCCTCGGGGCTCCCCTTCGTGGACCTGGGCAAGGGGCGCATCCAGCGCGACGTCCTGGACCTGGTCCCCGGCGAGGTGGCCATCGACCAGGGGATCGTGCCCCTGATGGTGAAGGGCGAGAAGCTCATCGTCGCCATCGACGACCCGCTCAAGAAGATCGTTGCGGAGCAGCTCGAGTTCCTCCTGGGGCGGCCCATTGCCTGCGCTCTGGCCACCCCCGTCGCCCTGAGGGAGGCCCTGACGCGCGAGTACGGCGCACCCGAGGACACCGCCGCCGAGGAAGCCGTCGCTGCGGGCATGGGCATGGGGGACGACGATGAGGACAGCGACGCTCCCATCGTTCGCCTGGTCACCCGGACCTTCCAGGAGGCCCTCTCTGAGCGGGCCAGCGACATCCACGTGGAGCCGGGCCACGGACGCGTGCGGATCCGCTTCCGGGTGGATGGGATGCTGCGGGACGTGGCGGAGCACCCTGCGCACCTCGCAGCGCCGCTGATGTCGCGCCTCAAGATCATGGCGCGCATGGACATCGCCGAGAAGCGCAAGCCGCAGGACGGGCGCATCAGCCTGAACCTCGGCGGCCGCGATGTGGATGTGCGCGCCAGCATCCTGCCGTCGAACCACGGCGAGACCATGGTCATGCGCATCCTCGACCGCTCGGCCAACCTGATCCCCATGCAGGACCTGGGCTTTGGGGAGGACCAGCTCAGCTGGTTCCGCAAGACGATCGCGCGCCCCAGCGGGATCGTGCTCGTGACCGGGCCCACCGGCTCGGGCAAGACGACCACCCTGTACGCCGCGCTGGGCGAGCTGAACCGCCCGGATGTGAAGATCATCACGGCCGAGGATCCGGTCGAGTACCACCTCCAGGGCGTCAATCAGGTCCAGGTGCAGCCGCGCATCGGCCTCTCGTTCGCGCGCATCCTGCGGGCAATGCTGCGCTGCGCGCCGAATGTCATCCTGGTGGGGGAGATCCGGGACCTGGAGACGGCGGAGATCGCGATCCAGGCCTCGCTCACGGGACACCTCGTGTTCTCCACCCTCCACACGAACGACGCCCCGAGCGCCCTCACGCGCCTGGTGGACCTCGGGGTCAAGCCGTTCCTGGTGGCTGCGAGCGTGAACGCCGTGCTGGCCCAGCGCCTCGTGCGCAGGCTCTGCCCGCAGTGCTCCACCGAGTACCAGCCGACCGAGCAGGAGTTCGCGGCCCTCGGCCTCGACCCCGCTCTGCACGCGGGCCGCTCGTTCCGCAAGCCGCGCGGCTGCACCGCCTGCGAGGGCTCGGGCTACCGCGGACGGGTCGCGCTCTACGAGACCATGACCCTCGACGGCGGCGTGCGCGACCTCGTGTTCCGGGGCGAGAGCCTCGATGTGATCGAGCGCGCCGCCTCGGGCTCGGGCAACCTCCAGAAGCTCATCCTCGATGGCGCCCACAAGGTGCTGTTGGGCGTCACCAGCGTGCAGGAGGTCCTGCGCGTGTCCCGCGCCGCCCAGGCGGCAGGCCTCCCTTCCTGATCCCCAGCCATGAACGCCCAGGAGCTCATGACCCGTGCCATCGAGGCCGGCGCCTCGGACCTGCACCTCAACCCCGGCCGTCCGCCGGTGGGACGGGTGGACGGGAAGCTGGTCCCGCTGGTGGAGGAGGTGCTCACGGACGCCGCGGCGGAGGCCCTGTGCCGCGAGCTGTGCGATGACAAGCACTGGGACGAGTTGGAGCGCATCGGCACCACGGACATCGGCCTCGCGCACGAGAGCGGCACGCGCTTCCGTGTGAGCTGCATGGTCCAGCGCGGGCGCCACACCGCGATCCTGCGCCTGATCCCGAACACCCTGCTGACCTTCGACCAGCTCGGCCTGCCGGACTCCGTGCAGGAGCTCCTCCGACGGCCGCGCGGCCTGATCCTAGTCACTGGACCCACCGGCTCCGGCAAGTCGACGACCCTGGCGACGATGATCGACTGGATCAACGGCTCCTCGGACCGGCACATCGTCACCATCGAGGATCCGATCGAGTTCTACCACTCGCACAAGCAGGGCCTGGTGACCCAGCGCGAGGTCGGCAGCGATGTCCCCGACTTCGTCGAGGCCATGCGGCGCGTCCTGCGTCAGGACCCGGATGTGATCCTGCTGGGCGAGATGCGGGACCTGGAGACCATCTCGGCGGCCATCACCGCGGCCGAGACGGGGCACCTGGTGTTCGGCACCCTGCACACCACGGGGTCCGCGCGCACCGTGAACCGGATGATCGACGCGTTCCCGGCCAACCAGCAGGAGCAGATCCGGGCCCAGCTCTCCGTCTCTCTGGTCGCGGTGGTGAGCCAGGTGCTCATGCCGCGCGCTGGGGGCAAGGGGCGCGTCGCAGGCTTCGAGATCATGATCAACAACCCGGCGATCGCGAACCTGATCCGGAAGAACGAGACCAACAAGATCCAGAGCACGATCCAGACCAGCCGGCGCATGGGGATGATCACCCTCGACGACCACCTGCTGGAGCTCGTGAAGCAGGGGGCCATCACCGGCCGCACGGCCCTCGACTACGCCCAGGATCCGCGGGACCTGGAGGCCCGGCTGTGAGCGCGCCCGCCGAGGGGCGGCGCATGCTCGGGCAGATCCTCAAGGCCCACGGCGCTGCGCGCGAGTCCGACATCCAGCGCGCCCTCGCCGAGCAGCGCAAGCAGGGCGGCCTGATCGGCCAGGTCCTGGTGGCCATGGGAGCCACCGACCAGGCGGCCGTGGCCCGCGCCCTGGCGGAGCAGGCGGGCCTCGACAGCGTGGACCTCGAGCAGGTGGTTCCCGAGGCCGACGCCCTGGCCCTCGTGGACAAGAGCATCGCCCACACCTTCGGGGTCCTGCCCCTGCGGGTCGAGGGCGGCACCCTCGTGGTGGCTCTCACCGACCCGCTCAACCAGGCCGTCCTCGAGGACCTCTCCTTCAGTGTCGGCACCTCCGTGCGCGGGGTGGTGGGCAACCCCGAGCAGCTCAAGGCGGCGGTGCTCCAGCACTACGGCGCCGAGGACTCCCTCGAGGAGGCGCTGGCCGCGGCCAAGGCCGTGGACGGGTCGGACCCGGAGGCCGCGGCCCAGTCCAAGCCGGTCGTGCGGCTGCTGAACTCGATCCTGCACCGTGCCATCCGCGACCGCGCCAGCGATGTGCACTTCGAGGTCTACGACACCTCCTTCCGCATCCGCTACCGCGTCGATGGGGCGCTGTACGAGGTGGAGAGCCCGCCGCGGCACCTGTGCGTGCCGCTGATCTCGCGCATCAAGGTCATGGCGAACCTCGACATCACCGAGGTGCGCCTGCCCCAGGACGGGCGCATCGAGCTGTCGATCGACGGCCGCCCGGTGGACCTCCGCGTGGCGACCCTGCCGAGCCAGGCCGGGGAGGGGGCGGTCCTCCGCATCCTGGACCGCAGCGCCGTCAGCCTCGACCTGACCGCGCTCGGGATCGAGGGGGAGACCGAGGCGACCCTGCGAGCCCTCACGCGTCTTCCCCACGGGATCGTCCTCGTCACGGGGCCCACGGGCTCGGGCAAGACCACCACGCTCTACGCGATGCTGGCCGAGGCCAACGAGCCCGATGTGAAGATCATCACCGTCGAGGACCCGGTGGAGTACGACCTGGAGGGCATCGTCCAGGTGCCGATCCACGAGGACATCGGCGTGACCTATGCGGCGGTGCTGCGGTCGATCCTGCGTCAGGACCCCGACAAGATCCTGGTGGGGGAGATCCGCGACGGTGAGACGGCGTCCACGGCGGTGGAGGCCAGCCTCACGGGCCACACCGTCTTCGCCACCATCCACACCAACGACGCGCCCTCCACCGTGGCGCGCCTCTTGGACATGGGGATCGAGCCCTTCCTGCTCACCGCGACCCTGGAGGCCGTGGTGGCCCAGCGCCTCGTGCGGACCGTGTGCCCCGACTGCGCGGTGGAGGTGGAGCCCGAGGAGGAGCTGCTGCTGGAGCTCGGGCCCGACGCGGGCCTCCTCCGCGGGCGGCGGATCCGCTACGGCCGCGGCTGCGCCACCTGCCACCACACGGGCTACAAGGGGCGCACGGCGATCCATGAGCTGCTCCTGATGGACGACGACCTGCGCAGCCTCATCCAGAAGGGCGCCTCCACCGAGGAGCTGCGCCGTGCGGCCCAGGGCCGCGGCATGCGCAGCCTGCGGGGCGCGGGCCTCGCGCTCGTGGCCTCGGGGCGGACCACCGTGGAGGAGGTCCTTCGCGAGACGCTCTCTTGAGGGTGTGACTCGACCTCGGAGGGGGGGTACTCTCTCACGCACCGACCATGGCCAAGAAGCTCCAGCGCAGCGCACCCGTCCCCGCCAGGGGCTCCCAGGGAGGCGGCGGAGGCGGCCGCGCCCCGCGGCGCCGCGGCGGCCGCGTGAAGTCGCAGCTGATCACGGACTTCACGGTCCAGCTCTCCACCCTCTCCGAGGCGGGGATCCCGGTGGTCCGCGCGCTCACGATCCTCGAGGGGCAGACGCGTCCGGGGCCGTTCAAGGACATCCTGGCGGAGCTGGCCGAGGATGTCTCGGGGGGCACCCCGCTGTCCGAGGCCATGGCCAAGCACACGGGCTGCTTCGACGAGCTCTACTCGTCCATGGTCCGCGCGGGGGAGGCCGCGGGAATCCTCGACCGGATCCTCACCCGCCTGGCGGCGTTCCGTGAGAAGGCCGCCGAGATCCGGGGCAAGATCGTCAACGCGATGATCTATCCGGCCATCCTGACCTTCGTGGCCGTGGCCGTCGTCTCGGCGGTGGTGGTGTTCGTGATCCCGCGCTTCCAGGAGATCTTCGACTCGTTCGATGTCGAGCTCCCCGACACCACGCGCGTCCTCCTGGATGTCAGCGAGTTCGCGACGCAGCGCTGGTACCTGGTCTTCGGGCTCCCCGTCGTCCTGGTGATCCTGCACTTCGTGCTCCTCGCGCGCAGTGAGGGCTATCGGTTCCGGATCCACGGCCTGGTCCTGCGGATCCCGCTGCTCGGCGGGCTCCTCCGCCAGTCCCTGGTGGCCCGCTTCGCGCGCACCTTCGGCACCCTCGTCGAGGCCGGCGTGCCCCACCTCGACGCGCTGGGCATCGTGCGTGACGCCACGGCGAACGCCGTGCTGGCCCAGGGGGTCGAGGATGTCCGGCGCACCGTCCGCGAGGGCGAGGGCATCGCCCGCCCCATGGCCGACACCGGCCTCTTCGACGACATCGTGACCAACATGGTCGATGTGGGCGAGGAGACCGGCGAGCTGGACTCCATGCTCCTCAAGGTGGCGGACGCCTACGAGCGCCAGCTCGACCGGCGCATCGACGCGGTCTTCAAGTTCCTCGAGCCAGCCCTGCTGCTGTTCATGGCCGTGGTGGTGGGCTTCATCGTCATCGCCCTGTTCATGCCCCTGCTGGAGATCATGAACTCGATCAACACCCAGGCGTGACCAGGCCCCCAGCTCGAACCGCGCCCCGTCTGCCACGGGTCTCGCTGCGCGCCGCTCTGATCGGGCTCGTGGCGCTGGCGAACCTGGCGGTGTTCGGGGCGGGCCTGCTCTGGGCCCAGCGCGCCGAGGGCCGGGTTGAGGCCCAGCGAACCCTGGCTCGCACGGACCTGCTGGGGACCCTCGTGGGCACCCTCGTGGATGCGCGCGGGAACCTGCGCTCCGCGGCGCTGCTGCGCTGGGATCGCTGGGACGAGTGGTTCGAGGATGTGCAGATCGCGCACTTCCCGGACCTCGGCGACCCTGGCCGGCCCGCGCTGGGCCTGCGCCTGGATCCCCTGGGCGCGGCGGGGCGTGATCCACGACACGACGAGGCCGAGGTGCTGGCCGCCATGCGGACGGCGGCGGGAGGCGGGGGCAGAGTGCTCGTTGCCGGCGGGGTCGCCCTGCCGGTGGTCCTCCCCGACGGGCGTCCCTGGGGAGGGTGCTGGCTGCGCTCGCGGCGCGCGACCCAGGGGGAGGGCTTCCTGCGCCAGCTCCTGCCCTGGTTCATCGCCTCCACCCTGGTCCTGACCCTCGCGACCTTCAGCCTGGTCCGCGGTCTCGTGCTCGAGCCCGTCCAGCGCCTTGCCCGCACGGCCAACCGGATCGGCCGTGGCGAGCTTGCCGCGCGTGCAGGGCCCACCTCGCGACCGGACGAGGTCGGCCAGCTCATCACCCAGTTCGACCGCATGGCCGAGGAGGTGCAGGGCTTCCAAGTGCGGCTCGAGCGCGAGGTCGCCGAGGCCACGGCCCAGGCGCGCTCGGCCGAGGCGGCGGCGATGACGCAGCGTCGGCTGGCGGCCACCGGCGAGCTGGCCGCCGGCGTCGCCCATGAGATCAACAACCCTCTCGGGGGGCTGGTGAACGCGGTGGAGGTGCTGGGCCGGGAGAGCACGACCCCCGAGCGGCGCGAGGAGTACCTCGCTCTCGTGCGCACCGGCCTCGAGCGCATCCGCGTCACGGTCGGCCGCCTGCTGCGCCTTGCTCCGCGTGAGACGCGCACCACGCGCCTCTCGCTGGGCCAGCCCCTGCAGGATGCCCTCGGGCTGGTGGCGCACCGCGCGGGGCAGGCCCAGGTCCTCCTCGAGGTCGGCCCTCTCGAGGGGGAGCCTGCGCTCCACGGCACCGAGGCGGCGCGCACCTTCCTGGGCTCGCTGCCCGAGCTGGAGGGACAGCCGAACGAGCTGGGGCAGGCCATCCTGAACCTGCTCGTCAACGCCCTCGACAGCCTCGAAGGGGCGGCGCTCTCCGGGGCCCGCTCGGTGCAGTCCCGCATCAGCCTGCTTGTTGGGGCGGGGGCCGGCGCAGAGGCCGGCTTCATGCGGATCGAGGTGCGAGACTCCGGCCCCGGCGCGAGCGCGGAGGTCCTGGAGCGCGCTGGCGACGCGTTCTTCACGACCAAGGACCCCGGTCGCGGGACCGGCCTTGGCCTGGCCATGGTCCACGGGGTGGCCGCGGCGCACCGCGGACGCCTCGAGCTGCGCAGCGTGCCTGGCGAGGGGTTCACGGCAGTCCTGCTCCTGGCGTGCGGGGGGGAGGACGAGGCATGAGCGAGCTGCTGCCCTTCACCGTGCCCGTGGCCCTGCTGCTGCTGTCCGCCTGGTTCAGCAGCGCCGAGACCGCCCTGTTCAGCCTCGACGATCCCAAGGCGGGAGGGGCGCGGGCCGCGCGCCTGCTCGAGCAGCCGCGCGATCTCCTCGTCACCATCTTGCTCGGGAACCTGGTGGTGAACCTGCTCTTCTTCGCCCTCGTGCCGCGGCTGCTCGCCGGGCGCATGAGCGAGTGGGCCACGGGCGCCGGTGCCCTGCTGGCGATCCTGGTCTTCGGCGAGATCCTCCCCAAGTCCCTGGCGATGCGCGCGGGGCCCGCCGTGGCGCGGCTGGCGGCGCCTCCGCTCCAGGTCCTCTCCACCGTGCTCGCGCCGGCGGGGCGCGTCGTCGGCAGCGTCCTCGATGTGGTGCTGCGCGCCATCGGAGAGGAGGGGCGAGCCGAGCCGCGTATCGACATGCGGCACCTGGACGAGGCCCTGCAGCGCTCGGCCCAGAAGGGGCACATCGCTCCGGGAGAGGCGGACCTGCTGGCGGAGATCGTGGAGCTCTCGCACCTGCGCGTGCGCGAGATCATGACGCCGCGGGTGGACGCCCTGATGCTCGACCTCGAGGACGAGCCCGAGGAGCGCGCAGCCGTGGTGCGCGAGGCCGCGCGCCGCCGCCAGTCATGGCTTCCCGTGGTGCGCGGGGATGCCGACCGGGTGGAGGGGGGAGTGCGCGTGCGCGAGGTCCTGCTCGACCCGGATCGCCCCCTCGAGTCGCGCATCATGCCGGTGTGCTTCGTGCCCGAGGTGGGCGGCGTGCTGCAGATGCTGACGACCCTGCGCGAGGGCCGCGCGGCCCAGGCCATCGTCGTGGACGAGTGGGGCGGCACCGCGGGGGTCGTGACCCTGGAGCAGCTCTTCGAGGAGCTCTTCGGCGAGCTGCGCGTCGAGGGTGAGGAGGTGGAGCGTCCCGTCATCCCGATCGGGGAGGGCCGCTTCCGGGTCTCGGGCGACCTGTCGATCCGGGACTGGAACGACCTGCTCAAGGTGGAGGTGGTGCCGACCGCCTTCGAGACCGTGGGGGGGCTCGTGCTGGCCGCCCTCGACCGCCTCCCGCGCGTGGGCGACCGCGTCGAGCTGGGCGGGGGCCTGGTGGGTGAGGTGAGCGAGGTCCGCGGCCGGCGCGTGCGCACGGTGGACCTGTTCCTGGCGGAGGGGCCGCGGCCATGAGCGACACCACCCTCCCCCTGCTGCTGCTCCTGCTGTGTCTGCTGGGCAGCGGCCTCTACTCGGGCGCTGAGACCGCGCTGTACGGCCTCTCCCGCGTGCGCCTCGAGCTGGACGCGGACCGTGGCCGCCCCCTGGCGCGGCTCCTGCACCGCCTCGTCCAGGCCGACAACGCGCTCCTCATCACCATCCTGATCGGCAACAACCTCATGCTCGAGGTGGCCTCGGGGCTGGCCGGCGACCTGGTCGCGAGCGGCGAGGGCCTGGACCCCGCCGAGGCGGCCCTGCGCGTGACCCTGGTCCTGACGCCGGCGGTGTTCCTGCTGGGGGAGGTGCTGCCCAAGGAGCTCTCGCGCCGCCGGCCCCACGGGCTGATCGGGGCCGCCGTGCCCCTGCTGGTGGCCTCGCGCCTGCTCTTCTGGCCCCTCGAGCGCGTCCTCTCGTTCCTGGCCTGGCTGCTGCAGCGCGCGCTGGGGATCCGAGGCGGCCGCCGCGTGCTCCTGAGAGGCAGGGCCTCCATCAGCCGCTTCCTCGAGGAGGGGGCCCGCATGGGGACCCTCTCCCCGCGGGCGACGGAGCTGGCGCGCAACGCCCTCGGGCTGCGCTCGGCCACGGTCGAGCGCTGCATGACCCCCTGGCGCGAGGTCGAGTGCCTGCGCCAGGTCCAGGGGGAGGAGGAGCGGGCCGCCGCCCTCCGCGCAGCCCGCCACGCCAGGCTGCCCATCACCGGCGAGTCCGGCGCGGTCGTGGGGTATGTCCACCTCCTCGAGGTCCTCGCGGACCGGGAAGCCGGACTCGAGGGAGCCCTCCGCCCCCTGCCTGCGGTCCCCCCCGGGACCTCGATCGCCAGCGCCCTCCTCCAACTGCGAGGGGGCGGCCGGCGCCTCGCGCTCATTGGGACGCCCGAGCAGCCCCTGGGGCTCGTGTCGCTCAAGGACCTCCTCGAGGAGATCACGGGCGATGTGGCCGGCCTCTGAGGCCCTGGAGGACCTTTCGGGTTGGTGCGCAACCGCCTCTCCGCGCTAGACTAGTCCGCCCCATGGTTCCCGCCTTGCTGTCCACCTCCACCTCCCGCGCGCTGGCCTTCGGGCTGTGCGCCGTCGCCCTGGCCGTGGCCTACGCCGGGCCGCGGCTCCAGGACGGGGGAGATGGCGGCGCCTCGGCAGGCGGCGGCGCCACCACGGCCCAGCCCGGGATGGGCTTCGCCGGCCTCGGGGGCGGCGGCACTGCCGACTCCAACGGCCGCATGATCGCCGTGACGGGCGTGGACCTGACCGGGTCCAGCGTCCTGTACCTCGTGGACACCGTCACGGGCCAGCTCTGCGTCTACCAGGCCAGCGGCGGCTCGAAGTCCTCCCAGGGCGTGCGCCTCCTCGGAGCCCGCAACATCTCCCTCGACCTGAAGCTGGACGGCTTCAACGACCGCACCGAGTCGGAGGGCCGCCCCCTCGGCTACAAGGACCTGGAGCGCATGTTCCGCGACCAGGGCCTGCCCCTCGACGACTGATCCTCGATCCTCGATCGATCCCCCCCAACATCCCCCCCAGGCCCCCAGCCGCCCCGACCACAGGAGTCACCCGTGTCCGACGAGTTCATCAGCTTCGACCAGGCCCTCGACGAACTCCGCCTCAAGGAGGACGAGCTCAAGAAGCTCGTCTCGGAGGGGGAGATCCGCGCGTTCCGCAAGGGCGAGACCATGAAGCTCCGCCAGAGCGATGTGGACGCGCTGCGCCGTGAGCTCGGTGGCCCCGACGAGGCCGTCGTGGACATGGGCGGCGCCGACGAGGAGCTCGTCTTCGAGGACGAGGACCTCGACGGCGACGGCGGCATGGCGACCCAGGAGATGGAGGTCGACATGGACACCCTGCTCGAGGAGGATGTCGAGGACCTCGGCGACCTGGAGCTCGACGAGGCCGAAGAGGACGAAGACGAGATCGAGGAGGCCGTCCCCGTGGCTGCCGCCGTCGAGGAGGAGGAGATGCACCCCGGCCTGATGGCCGCGGTCCTGGCCTCCGTCGCGATCATGATCTTCTTCGTGCCCGTGGCCCTGGCCCTGTCCAAGGGGCGCGTCTCCGGCGGCGCCAAGCTTGTCGGCGGCTTCATGGGCAAGAAGTTCGACCACGCGCCGGCGATCCAGGCTCCCGCGGAGCCTGGCGACGCCAACGGCTGAGCCTGCCTTGGGCCCTCTGGCCCGCGCGCGACCGAGGACCCCGGGGCCCAGGCTCCGGGGTCCTCTGCGTTCCGGGCGGGCCCTGGGGGCGGCCGGGGCGCGGGGGCCTCGGGCCCAGCCCGGGGGAGGGGCCTGCGATCGAGGCCGGGTCGTGAGGGCGGATGCGGCAGGAGAGGGCTGGCCTGCGGCACGCCTGGGGATGCCTGCGCCCGCCGGGGTCGTGCCTGCAGTCCCCAGGGTCTCGCCCGCGGCACGCTGGGATTCGCCTGCGGCACGCTGGGATTCGCCTGCGGCACGCTGGGATTCGCCTGTGCCGATTCCTACTCTCGACGTCGCTGCGGCTGGCGCACGAGTCGCGGCGCCTCGGGCTCCTCGTTGGGGCGCGGGGTCGACCGAGGGGGGTCCAGGTCCGGCGCCGGCCTGGCCACGCGGCGGCGCCCATCGGCCCGCCCAAGACTGCAAGGAATCCAACCGAGATGATCGAGCGACGCACCCTGCACACGACGCTCCGCCGCATCGCCCTGCTGGGCGCGGCCTCCGTCCTCGCCTCCTGCGTGACGCAGGACCAGTACGACCGTTCCACCGACCTGGCGAAGTTCCACCAGGACCAGAACTACCAGCTGGACCTCGAGAACCAGCGGCTGCGTGAGGAGAACGCGGCCCTGAAGGCCCAGGTCCAGGACGCCTACACGCGCGGCCTCCAGGAGGCCGGCTACGACAAAGAGGCCCAGGCCCGCATCGACGAGCTCCAGGCTCGCATCGCCGAGCTCGACCGTCCCCTCGAGGATGTGGAGACCTTCCGCGTCGAGGGTGGCTATGTGACCATGATCCAGGACTCGCTCCTGTTCGACTCGGGCTCCGCGGACCTCGGTGAGGCTGGCAAGAAGGCCCTGGCCGGGATCGCCGCGGACATCCTCAAGAACCCCTACGACAAGATCTATGTCCGCGGTCACACCGACACGGACCCGATCAAGAAGCCCGCGACCCTCAAGAAGTTCCCCAAGGGGAACATGCAGCTGAGCGCCGAGCGCGCGGTGGCGGTCGCGGCCCTGCTCGATGAGCAGAAGGGCATCAAGTCCAGCGACCTCGTCGTCATGGGCTTCGGCCCGCACATGCCGCTGAAGGCGAACGACAGCGCGGCCAACAAGAAGATGAACCGCCGCGTCGAGATCTTCGTCGCCGACGCGGGCAACTGAGCAGGAGGGGCGGTCGTGGCCTCCGCGGCGTCGGCCGGTCCCCAGCTCTCACGAGCCCCGCGCGCGCGCTTCGGCGCACGCGCGGGGCTCGTGCATCTTGAGGGCGCGCGGGCCGCGGCCTCCGCACTCCTGCTCGCCGGTCTCCTGGCGGGCTGCGCCCCGGAGGAGCGCCCGCTCGAACCTCTCGACCTGGAGCGGCTTGCGCTCGTGCCGATCGGCTCCAACGCCCTGCTGGGTGGTCGGCTCCCCGTCGGCTACGAGGGGCGGGTGGCCTCGGACTTCCTGCTCGTGGATCGGCTCGAGGTGACGCGAGGGCTGTGGATGGACACCCTGGGCGCGCCGCCGCCTGGCGCCCTGGGGGAGTGGTCGGGGAGCTCCACCGCGCTGCCCGCGGTGGGCATGGACCGTGCGGAGGCGGAGGAGCTTGCTGCTGCCCGGGGGATGCGCCTGCCAACGGTGTCCGAGTGGCTGTGGATCGCAGCGGGCGCTGGCCGTCAGGCCTTCCCCTATGGAGTCCAGCCCATGCAGTCGGCGGCGAACACCCTGGAGGTCGGGCTGGGCCGCGCCGTGGCGGTGGGGACCTTCGTGTCGGGCCGGATCCCGGGCACGCGGATCGCCGATCTCGTGGGCAATGTGTGGGAGTGGTGCGCGGGCGCCCCGCCGGCGAGCTTCGGGGTCGGGGGCGCCATGGTGCGCCTGCCCCTGACGGGCGGGGGGGAGACCCTCCCCGCCTGCGCCATGGGCGGCTCGTGGCTCGAGCCGATCACGCCCCTTCACGGCGAGTCCGGGCTGCACGCGCGGGGCCTCGACCCGCGGCACCGCGCGGTGGATCTTGGACTGCGGTGCGTTGCCGACGCGAGCGCCTACCTGAGCGCGCGCGCAGCGGCCTGGTCCCAGCCTCGCAACGCAGAGCGGGTGCGGGCCGTGGGGGAGGCGTGGGGGAGCCCTGCCCTGGCACTCCTGACCCGCCTCGCCGCGGAGCCCGGCGCACCCGCGGCCCTGGGCTGGCTGAGAGAGGGGGCCTCCCGATGAGCGACCGTGCTCCCCGCCCCCCCTGGCAGAGCTTCAAGGCTGCCCTCGACGCGGCGGGCTTCCGGCCCAGCAAGCGCCTGGGTCAGAACTTCCTCCTCGACGAGAACACCGCGCGCGCCATCGTCGAGGACGCGGCCCTCCCCGAGGCCGCCCATGTGGTCGAGGTCGGGCCCGGCTGCGGCTTCCTCTCGGTTCACCTGGCCCACGCGGTGGGGCGCCTGGTCTGTCTCGAGGTCGACCCGCGCCTGGTCCCCGTGGCCGCTGGGTTCCTCGAGCCCTATCCCCATGCGGAGGTCCTGGAGGCCGACGCCTTGGCGGGCAAGCACGCCCTCGGCGAGGGCTGGGGGCGCGCGGTCCCCCAGGAGGGGCCCTGGCACCTGGTGGCCAACCTGCCGTACTCGATCTCGGCGCCCGTGCTGGCCCTGGTGGCGGGCATGGAGCGCCCCCCGACGAGCTTCACCGTCCTCGTGCAGGAGGAGCTCGCGGATCGGCTCGGGGGCAGCCCTGGCACCGCGGACTGGGGGGCCCTGACGGTGGCCGTGCAGGTCTCCTACCGGGTCCGCGCCGGCCGGAAGGTCCCGCCAGGGGCCTTCAGCCCGCGTCCGCGGGTGGACAGCCGCCTGGCCCACGGGGTCCTGCGAGAGGACCTGCCCGGGGCCGAGGAGCGCTCGCGGGTGCGGGTCCTGGCGGGGTCCCTCCTGCAGCGCCGGCGCCAGATGGTGCGTCGCGTCCTGGCCGATCACCTGGGGGAGCGCGCCCTCGCGGAGGCTGCCCTCGAGCGGGCAGGGGTGGACCCCGAGGCCCGCGTCCAGGCCCTGGACCTCGCGGCCTGGGGCCGCCTCGAGGCCGCTCTGAACGGTCGTTGAGGCGCTTTCGTGCCCCGTCCTGGGACGGAGCCACGGAATCGGGGCACCGCGAATCCTTTTCTCGTCGCCGGTTCCATCCCCCCGGCCGGTGGGCTAATCTTCGCAGAACTGGGAGCGTGCCTGCTTTCCCACCTGCGAGGACGGTCTTCTTCTCGACCCCTCGAACCCCTCGGAGCAGGCACCACTGGCCCCGTTCTCCAAGAACCACCAAGCCCCTCCCAACCAGGCGACGCCTTCTCCGGACCCGACTCGTGCATGCGGTCGGAGACGCGCCTTGGGGCACCCCCCTTCCCAGACCGCGGCCTCGCGCCATCGGTCCTCCTGTGCCCCCGTCGACCCTGCGTCGACTCCCTCCGGCGTTGTGCCGGAACTCCCATGTCGTCCGATTCCCACGAGTTCAAGCGCTTTGTCGAGGAGGTCAAGTCCAGACTTCCCGTCGAGAGCCTCGTGCGCGAGTGGGGGAAGGAGCCGGTCCACCGCAGCAACCGCCTGTGGGCCTGCTGTCCGCTGCACGAGGAGGACACGCCCTCGTTCACCATCGGTCCCGATCCGGGCCTGTGGTACTGCTTCGGGGCCTGCAGCACCGGCGGCGATGTGCTGGACCTGATCCAGAAGCGCCTCGGGATCAGCTTCATGGAGGCCCTTGAGGACGCGGCCACCCGAGTCGGGCTCGAGGTCCCGCGCAGGAAGGGGCAGGGCCCGGGCACAGGCGACTCGAGCGACGAGCCCGCGCTGAAGCTCCTGCGCCGCGCGGAGGATTTCTACCGCAAGTGCCTCGCCGGCCCCGAGGGGCGCGCGGCGCGTGAGTACCTCCAGTCTCGCGGCTTCGACCAGGACACCATCGACTCGTTCGGGCTGGGCTTCGCGCCCCAGGGCGCGCCGATCGCGCGCCGCCTCGAGGCGCAGGGGGCGGACGCGGTTCGACTCGGCGAGGCCGTCGGCCTCCTGCGCAGGCGCGAAGACGGCAGCGCCTACGACTTCTTCTGGAACCGCCTCATGGTTCCGATCCGCGACGCGCGCGGACGCACCGTGGGCTTCGGCGCCCGCCTGCTGCCCGGCGCGGACGGTCCGAAGTATGTGAACACCCCGGAGACGACCTGGTTCAAGAAGGGCAGCCTGATCTACGGGTTCGACAAGGCCCTCCAGCACGCCCGGACCCAGAAGCGCCTGATCCTGGTGGAGGGCTACACGGATGTGATGGCCCTGCACGCGGCCGGCCTGCGTGAGTCCGTCGCGGTGCTCGGCACCTCGACCACCAGCCAGCACGCTCGGCTGGTGCGCAAGACCGGGGCCCAGACGGGGATCCTGCTGTTCGACGGCGACGAGGCCGGGCGCAAGGCGGCGGTGAAGGCCCTGCTGGGCCTGCTCCCGCTGGAGCTCGAGCTCAAGGTGGTGCGCATCGACGGCGGGGAGGACCCCGCGGATGTGATCGCGCGAGACGGGGCTGCCGGGATGGAGGCGCACCTCGAGAACGCCATGGGCTGGTCGGAGTTCCTCCTCGGGGGGCTCCGCAAGCTGCGCGGCCGGGAGCGCGTCAGTGGCCTGGCGGAGCTCTTCAAGCTCGTCAGCGTCCTCAAGCACGCGACCATGGCGGACGAGGTCCTGCGGCAGGCCAGCAGCGAGCTCGACATCCGCTACGAGGCCCTGCGCGCCGACTACGACCGCTTCGCGCGCGACCAGCGCGGCTCGGGGGCGATGGGGGGAGCCCGTCGTACCGGAGGCGGTGATTCTGGCGGCGGTGATTTTGATGGCGGCTCTGATGGCGGTGGCTCTGATGAGGAGGGGACCACCTCGGGCCCGCCAGGCGTGGAGCGCAGCAAGCGCGACCGCGCCGCGATGACGAACATCCTGGCGGACCTGCTCGGCGCTGTCCTCGTGGACTTCGAGGTCTTCCCCGGCGTGCGCGCCGCCCTCGACCGACACCTCCCTGCCAGCGGCCGGGCGATCTTCGAGGCCATGTGCAGCCTCTGGGACGAGGACAAGGACCCGACTCCGAGTGCGGTTCTCAACCAGCTTGGAGACGACCCGGCCCGCAAGAAGGTCATGGGGCTTGTCAGCCGGGCCATGACCGCGGAGAGCCCGCGCTCCCTCGTGGACCAGGCCCTCAAGGCCCTCGACAAGATCCTGCGCAAGGAGTGTCTGAAGCACCTCAAGCTCGAGATCCAGGAGCTTGAGAGGCGCGCGGCGGCCGGCGATGAGACCGCGGAAGCCGGGCTCGTGGACGCCCTCCGCCTCATGGCCCAGGTCCAGGCCGGCGGCGAGCTCCCCGAGCTGTGCAGCGCCACCCCCTCCTCCGGCCCGCCCCCCTCGGACGAGGGCCCCGATCACCAGGCGCCCGGCCAGGAGCCGGCTGCCTGACACCCCACCCCGAACACCGGCGCCCCCCCGCGCCGGCCGCCAAGAAAGACCCCCATGACTGACAAGACCGAAGACGCCGTGAAGGTCCTCCTCGACGAGGGCAAGCGCAAGGGCTTCCTGACCTTCGCGGAGATGAACAAGCTGCTGGAGGACCAGTTCCTCCCGCCGGACAAGATGGACCAGGTGTTCGTCGCCCTCGAGGACGCCGGGATCGATGTCCTCGACGACGACCCCGACGAGGGCACGCCCGTCTCGGAGAGCGCCAGCTCCTCGTCGTCCAAGCCGGCGTCCCCGGCTCCGGCGATGCCGGCCCACCCGGTGATCGCCGAGAAGATCGACGACCCGGTGCGGATGTACCTCACCCAGATGGGCGAGATCCCGCTCCTCACGCGTGAGCAGGAGATCTTCCTGGCCAAGTCGATCGAGATCACCCGCAAGCGCTACCGCAAGAAGGTGATGGGCTCGGGTCTCTCGATGACCCTGGCCCTCAAGGTCCTGCACCAGGTGCTCGACGGCGAGCTCGCCTTCGACCGGACCCTGAAGGTCAACCCCAACCCGAAGCCGGACGACGACCCCAAGATCGTCGAGACCCTCGGCAAGCAGTTCCTCGCCAAGCGCCTCCCCGTCAATGTGCGCACCATCGAGAACCTGCTGGCTCGGGTCCGCGAGGCCTATCGCCCGCTCCTCACCGACGACCTCCAGGGCCAGGCCCGCTCGGAGGTCATGGCCGAGGTGCAGCGCCTGCGCCGCAAGCTCGTGATCCTGATCGAGGAGTGCCACCTGCAGGTCAAGAAGGTGCGCCCGCTCGAGGAGGCCCTCGAGGAGCACTTCCGCGACATGCGTCAGGTCGAGCGCAAGCTCGACTCGGCCCAGCGCGCCGGTGACGGCGAGCAGATCGCGGAGCTCAGCGACGAGCTCATGCGCATGGAGCACGAGACCCTCGAGCCGGCCTCCCGCGTGAAGCGTCGCCTCGACCAGATCCGGCTGCACTTCGAGGAGTACGAGGAGGCCAAGCGCCAGCTCTCGAGCGGCAACCTGCGCCTCGTGGTCTCCATCGCCAAGAAGTACCGCAACCGCGGCCTCTCGTTCCTCGACCTCATCCAGGAGGGCAACACCGGCCTGATGAAGGCGGTCGAGAAGTACGAGTACCGCCGTGGCTACAAGTTCTCCACCTATGCCACCTGGTGGATCCGGCAGGCCATCACCCGCTCGATCGCGGACCAGGCGCGGACTATCCGCATCCCGGTCCACATGATCGAGACGATGAGCAAGCTGCGCAATGTGACCAAGAAGCTCGTCCAGGAGAAGGGTCGCGACCCGTCCGTGGAGGAGGTCGCCGAGGCCACCGGCATCACGATGGAGGAGGCCAAGCGGGTCATGAAGATCAGCAAGCACCCCATCAGCCTCGACCGGCCCATCGGCGAGTCCGACGACAGCTACTTCGGCGACTTCATCGAGGACGAGACGGCCGAGAGCCCGCTCCAGGCCGCTGGCAAGGAGATGCTCAAGGAGCGCATCGACGATGTCCTCGGCACCCTGACCTTCCGCGAGCGCGAGATCATCAAGCTCCGCTACGGGATCGGGGACGGCTACACCTACACCCTCGAGGAGGTCGGCCGAATCTTCCGCGTCACGCGCGAGCGCGTGCGGCAGATCGAGGCCAAGGCGGTCCGCAAGCTGCGCCACCCGGTGCGCGCGCGGCAGCTGGCCAGCTTCCTCGACGGCGTCGAGGTGGACGACGAGGAGGGGGATCCCCGGGATCTCTGACCTCGCGGGGCACGACCCCGATCAACCTGGCTCGTGGCGGCGAGCCGAGACCCCGCGGCGCGGCGGGCCCTGGCGGGGGCTCGGCGCGCCGCGCCCTTTGGGGGTGCGGGCGGGTCCAAGGGGCCCTGGCCGGCGAGGGGAGCGGCTCGGCGCGTGGGGCCGTGGGGGCAGGGGACGGCGTCCCTGAATGCCCCTCGCCCGCCGCCCGCAGCCTCCCCACCCGCGCTATGCTGCCCGACCGCTTCCCGGCCCCCAGGATCTCCCATGAACCCGACGCTCCAGGCGCTTCTCGACCTCCAGGACACCGATCGTGAGATCTACCGCGTGCGCGCCGAGCTCGAGCGCCTGCCCCGGGAGCTCGCCTCTCGCAGTGAGAAGCTGGACGGCCTGCGCGAGCGGATCGCGGAGCTGAAGAATGACGCCCAGGGCCTGCGGATCCGCGTCAAGGAGGTCGAGGACACCGTCGCGACCCTCCGAGCCCGCCAGCGCAAGCTCGAGAGCGAGAGCAACGAGCCGGGCGTGGACGCGGCGCTGCTGGCCTCTTACCAGCACGAGATCCGCACCGTGAAGGGCACGATCAACGAGGCCGAGGAGGACGGGCTGCGCCTGCTTGGACTGGCCGATCAGAAGCTCGAGGAGGCCGCCCAGCACGAGGAGACCCTCGAGGCGGAGCTGCCCGACTTCGGCAAGTTCGAGGAGGCCGTCGCCACCGAGACCGCCGCGGCGGAGGCGCGCCTTGCCAAGCTCCAAGAGGAGCGCAAGGGCCTCGAGTCCGAGGGCATCCCCGAGGACCAGCTCACCCTCTACCTCGGCCTGCTCGAGCGCCGCGAGGGTGAGGCCCTCGCCGAGCTCGCCGACCTCATCTGCCAGGGCTGCTTCGTGTCGATCCCGCGCAACCTCTATGTGCGGATCATGCGCGGCGTCGAGCTGGTGCAGTGCCCCAACTGCAACCGGATCCTCTACTCGCACGGCTGAGCCAGCCGGGCGCAGCCGCGCTGACGCGGCCGAGCGCCATCTTGCTCAGCGGCCCGCCGCTCAGGGCCCGGTGGTCTCGACGCGCTTGAAGGCGCGTCCAGAGCAGCGGCCCTGTGGATGGGGAGCGCTATGAAGGGGGAACGCTGTGCAGCCTGAGCGCTGTGAGGCAGCGCACCGTGCAGCCTGAGCGCTGTGAGGCAGCGCACCGTGCAGCCTGAGCGCTGTGAGGCAGCGCACCGTGCAGCCTGAGCGCCATGAAGCAGCGGCGCCATGCAGCAGCTGCGCCGTGCAGCAGCTGCGGACTTGAGCCGCGGCGCATCACGCCAGGGGTGACTCAGAAGCTGTAGCGCCAGCCGAGGCCGTAGGTCATGCCCGTGCTGACCTGCACGCCGCGCACATCCTCGTGGAGGGGGACGCCGATCTCGAGGGCGAAGCGGTTGCCGCGCGTGCCGACATGGTTGAGGCCTGCGAACATCCTCAGCAGGGTGCCTCCGGTGTTGCCGGCGTCGTGGAAGTTCGTGGCCGCCAGGCCGCTGACCTCGTCCACGGCCTCGATCTTCGCGTCCCGGCCCGACACCCCGTCCGCGTGGCGCCCCTCGAGGCGCAGGGAGATGCTGGTGTCGCGGTTGATGCGGTTGGAGGCCCAGGCGCCAAGCTCCAGCTCGTTGCCCTTGTGCCAGTCCTCGCCGCCCAGGCCCACGCGGGCGGTGTAGTGCCCTCCGTAGCCCCAGGACCACTCCTCGGTCTTGCCCACCACATAGGCGCGGGGGATGAACGACCAGGCGCCATTGCCGGGCTGAATGAAGTAGGGGAGCTGGGCGCCGTCGCTGCCGGCGGTGCGGTCCTTCTCGTCGGTGCTGCCCGTGGGCAGGCCCACGGCGATCCCGTAGGTCAGCGAGTCGTAGTCGTCGCTGGGTCGCGTCCACAGGGCGCCGATCTCCAGGTCGCCCAGGCCGTTGGCCCGCTGCCGCAGCGAGCCGCCGCCATCGGGGTCCTGGGCCACGAGGCGCGCGTCCCGGTAGGGCAGGACGAGGTCCAGGTCGAGGCCCTCGCGCAGCTCGAAGTGCACGCCGAAGCGGTGCTCCTCCGCGCGAGCGCTCGTCACCCCCGCGGTCGCCAGGCGCGGATCGCCTACCGCGTCCCCGAGCGCGCCCTCCTCGTCGCCGACGCGCACGCCGGACCGCTCGGTGCTCTCCCAGTTCCAGGTGACGGTCAGGTCCCCGGCCGCGGCGGCGGCGGCGCCGAGCACGCCCACCGGCGGCTCGTCGTCCGGCCTCAGGTAGCTCGTCCCGTCACTGCCGAGGAGGTCCTGGGGCCGAGCCTCGGCCTGGTCCGTGAGCAGGGGGAGCGCCGCGAGCGCCAGGAGGCGCGCGGCGAGGGGGAGGGTGCTGGAGGAGCGCCGCAGGGTCGAGGCCATGGTCGCCAGGGTAGGGGGGACGCCCGGTCCGGGCCAGGGGCGATGGATCACGCGGGGGCCAGGGAGCCCTGGCGCGTGCCTCGGGCCTGCAAGGTTTGCGTCAGCCGCTCGCGCACGGCGGTCTTGTGCACCTCCCACAGGGGCGCCAGGAGCTTCTCCGGCGGCGCCTCGCCGGTGACGCGGTGCAGGACCTGCTCGGGTGCAAGCCGCTCGACGAAGTCGGCGAGCCAGTCCACATACTCGTCGGGGGTCAGGACGGCGAGCTCGCCCTGCCGCCACTGGTGGGCCATCTGCGTCTTGCGCAGCACCATGAGGTGGTGGACCTTGACCCCCGCACAGCCCGCGCGCCGGAGGGCCGCGGCCGTGGCGTGTGCGCCCTCTCGCCCGTCCCCTGGCAGCCCGAGGATCGCATGGCCAATGGTCTCGAGCCCGGCCGCGTGGGCGCGCGCGACGGAGTCCTCGAACTCCTCCAGGGTGTGGAGCCGGTTGATGTCGAGCAGCACCTGGTCGCTCGCCGACTCGAGGCCGAGCTCGAGCCACACGGGCACCCGCCGCCCAAGCTCCCGCAGCAGGCCGAGGCTGGCGTCGTCGAGGCAGTCGGGGCGGGTGGCCACCGCCACGCAGCGCACGCGCTCGCCCAGGTGGGGCTCCACCGCGCCAAGGAGCTCCTCCACGCGCTCGGTCCCGCCGTAGGTGTTCGTGTAGCTCTGCAGGTACGCGATCGCACCCACGGTCTCGCCACGCTTGGAGCGCCGGGCGATCCGCTCCAGCCCGGCGGAGAGCTGCTCGGCCAGCTCGCTCCCCGTGCGCAGCGCGCCGGTCCCGGAGCCCTCCACATCGCAGTAGGTGCAGCCCCCGAACCCGCGCGTGCCGTCCCGGTTGGGGCAGGTGGAGCCCGCGTCCAGGGCGACCCTGTGCACCGGCTGTCCAAAGCGCTCGCGCAGCCAAGGGGCCAGGGCTCGGAAGCGCGGATCGGCGGCCATGGGCGGCATGGTAGGGGGGAGGTCCCCGGGCCGCACGCCCCTGCTAGACTCCCCGGCCGCCCCCTGCGCCGTATGGACCCCGCCGTGAGCCTCGATCCCGCCCCTCCCGCGCCCGCGGGCGAGGTGCTGGTCGAGGCCTCCGACCTCGCCAAGCGCTTCGGGCCTGTGCAGGCCGTGCAGGGCGTGTCCTTCCGGGTGCGCCGCGGCGAGCTCATCGGCTTCCTCGGGCCCAACGGCGCTGGCAAGAGCACGACCATGCGCATGCTGACGGGCTACCTGCGCCCCGACCAGGGGCAGGCGCGCCTTGGCGGCCGCGAGGTCCGTGACCCAGACGCACGGCGAATCCTCGGCTACCTGCCCGAGCACACCCCGCTCCACCGCGAGATGCGCGTGGACCGCTTCCTCGCCCATGCGGCGACCCTGCACGGGCTCCACGGCGGCTCGCGCAGGCGGGATGCGGTCGCGCGCGTGGTCGAGCGCTGTGACCTGGAGGGCTATGCCCACCGGCGCATCCACACCCTGTCCAAGGGCTACCGCCAGCGCGTGGGGCTCGCGCAGGCCCTGATCCACGACCCCGATGTGCTCGTCCTCGACGAGCCCACGAGCGGCCTGGACCCGCGCGAGATCGTGCGCATCCGGGACCTCGTGGCGCGCCTGGCCCGCGACAAGACGGTGCTGCTCTCGACCCATGTGCTCCCCGAGGTGGAGGAGGTCTGCCGCCGGGTGCTGATCCTCTCGGGGGGGCGCCTGGTCGCGGATGGCACGCCCGACGAGCTGGCCTCGGCCGAGGGCGAGCGGCTGGTGGTCGAGGTCGACGGCCCGGAGCCGGCGCGCCTTGCGGACGCCCTCGCGGGCCTCGACGGCGTCGCCGGGGCCGAGGCCGCCGCACCCGTTCGCGGCGGCTCCGCGCGCTGCGCCCTGCGGGTGGCGTCGCGCCGCGCGGCGGCCCCGGTCGTGCAGCAGCTTGCGACCGCGGAGGGATGGACCCTGCTCGAGCTGCGGCACGAGCTCCCCACCCTCGAGCAGATCTTCCTCAGCCGCACCCGCGGCGGCCCCGCGGAGGAGGTCGCGTGAGGAGCGTCCTCGCCATCGCCGGCCGCGAGCTGCGCGCCGCCTTCGAGTCGCCCGTGGCCTACGCGGTCATCGGCATCTTCGTCGTCGCGTCCGCCGCCCTGTTCTTCCTGGTGGGGCTGCCCGTCGGGCGCGTCCCCCTGCCCAGCCTGTGGGAGGGCGGCGAGGCCAACCTGATCGTGCTCTTCGCCTGGCTGCCCCTGAGCCTTGGCGTGCTCGTCCCCGCCCTGTGCATGAACTCGTGGACCGAGGAGCGACGGGCCGGGACGGAGGAGCTCTTCCTCACCTATCCGCTGCGCGTGGGCCAGATCGTGCTGGGCAAGTTCGTGGCGCACACGGCGCTCGTGGCCCTGCTGCTGCTGCTGCTTGTGCTGCCCGTGGCGGTGACCGTCGGGCGGCTGGGGGACCTGGACTGGTCCACCGTCTGGGTCGGCCTCACCGGCGCGACGCTGCTCGGAGCCGCCTATGTCGCCCTCGCCCTCTGGATCAGCGCCCTCGCCAGCGATCCGCTGGTGGCCTTCCTGACGGGGTCGCTCGCCCTCCTCGCGCTGTGGCTGCTGCGGCTCGTGGTGGAGGTCTTCCCGGCGGGCGTCGCGGGCGCGCTCGACTCCCTAACCCCCGCCGCGCGTTTCCTCGGCAGCGCCGCGCGCGGCGTGGTGGACCCGCGCGACGGGCTCTACTTCCTCACGCTGGTGCTCGCAGGGCTCTACCTCAACGCCGCCGTGGTCGAGCGCAGGAGGGAGGCATGAGCCCCCGGACCGGCCGCACCCGCGGCTCCCTGCTCCTGACCACCCTGCTGGTGGCGGGGCTCGGGGTGGAGGCCAATCGGCTGCTCGAGCGCCTCCCGGCCGGCCGTGTGGACCTCTCCGAGGACGGCCTCTACGGGCTCAGCCCGGTGACCGCCCGCGTGCTCGAGCAGCTGGAGGACACCCTCTCGGTGCATGCCTTCTTCACTGCGGAGGTCGAGTCGGGCCGCGCGGCCATCGAGAAGGCGCGCGTGGAGGCACAGCTCGAGGAGCTGCGTGCACTCGCCGGCGGCCGCATGCTGGTGGATGTCCGCGATCCCTCCGTGGACAGCCAGGCCGAGCTCGACGCCCGCACCCACGGGCTGCAGGCGCGGCCCGTCCAGGCCTCCCAGGGCACCGGTGTCTCGCGTCAGCTGGTCCACCGCAGCCTGCTCCTGCGCTATCGCGGTCGCACCGAGCGCGTGGCCTGGGCCGAGCCGTGGACCCTGGAGGCCGATGTGGTGGGAGCCGTGGCGCGCATGCTGCGCGACCGGCGACCGCGCGTGGGCTGGGCGGGCGAGAGCTTCGACACGGATCCGCGCAGCTCGTGGCAGCTCGGCTCGTTCCACGGCCTGCGCGCGCAGCTGGCGCGGCGGCTGGACCTGGTGCCGGTGGCCTCGGCCGAGCTGGAGGCCGGTGAGCCGGTGCCCGCGGACCTGGACGCCCTCGTGGTGGTGCAGCCCCTGGACTGGCATCCGCGGGCCGTCTTCGCCGTGGAGCAGGCCATCCAGGCCGGCGTGCCCGCGCTCCTGCTGCTGGACTCGGTGCAGATGCACGCTCACGCCGAGGGCCAGCGCGCCGTGCACGCCATGCGCGGGGACCCGCCGTCGCCCACGGGCTTCGAGGCGCTGACCCGCGCGTGGGGGGCCCCCTTGGTGCCGGGCCATGTGTGGGACGCGGGCTGGGCCGGGCGACGCGGGGTGCTGGTCGCCCAGCTCGGCGCCGACGGCCGCCCGACCGGCAGCGCGCGCCGCGAGGAGCTGCGCACGCCGGCGGTGATCGAGGTCGCGCGCGAGGGGATGAGTGCGACCTTCCCGCCGACGGCGGGCCTCGAGGGCGTGGCCTTCGGCTGGGCGCAGCCCTTTGCCGAGGCGGAGCCGCCGCCGGGCGTCACGCGCCTGGACCCCATCCACAGCTCGGACGAGGCCTGGGTCGTGGAGCTCGTGGAGGCCCTGGTGAAGGACGCCTCGGTGCTCGAGGCGCGCACGGCGACCCTGCGGCGCGACCCGCGGCGCCGCTCGGCCCTGGCCACGGTGCTCACCGGCTCCCTGCCCTCGCCCTTCCGCCGCGGCGCACCCGAGCCCCTCGACCTGATCGGCGGCGGCGAGGGCGGCGGCGTGACGGACGAGCCCGTGCTCGACGGCACGCCCGGGGCGCGCGTGGTCCTCGTGGGGGACGCGGACTTCGTGCGGGATCGCGATCCCTACGAGCTGCTCCCCGGCCTCGACGCGCGCTCGCTGCTGCTGTTCGAGAACCTGCTCGACTGGCTGCTTGCCGACGAGGACCTGATCTCCCTGCGCTCGCGCCTGCCGCGGACGCGGCCCCTGCGCGACCTGCTCGAGGAGGAGCTCGATGCAGAGGGGCTGCTCGATGCGGGCCTGCACGACACCGTAGCCGAGCTCTCCGACCGCGCGCGCCGCCGGGCCGCCGCCGAGCGCCGCGCGGAGGCCGCGCGCTGGAGCCTGATGGGGGCGCCGGTGGGCGTGAGCCTGGGCCTCGTGCTCCTGTTCGGCCTGGTCTGGAACCAGAGGGAGCGCCGCCGCCCATGAGCCGCCCGAACCTCGTCCTGGCGGCGCTGCTTGCCGGCCTCGTCGTCCTCGACCTCCTGACCCTCCCTGGCCAGGGGCCGGCTCGCGCCATCGGGCCGCTGCTCCCGGGGCTCGACGCGGCCGCTGCGACCGAGGTCGAGCTGCGCGCGGACGGCACCGCCGCGCTCGTGCTGCGGCGAGAGGGGGACGGCTGGGCTCTGCCGGCGACCCTGGGGTACGCCGCGCGCACGACCCTCGCCGAGGACCTGCTGACCCGGCTGGCCTCGCTCTCGACCCTGGACCTCGTCACCGAGGATGCGGCTCGCCACCGTGAGTACGGGGTGGATCAGGGCACCCTCGTCACCGTCCGAGGCGCGGACGGGCAGGTGCTGGCCGAGCTCCTGCAGGGCGCCCTGACGCCCGACGGGCGCGCCACCTACGGACGCGCGCCCTCGGAGGACCGCACCTACCGCCTGCCCCTGTTCGCGCCCGTGCGGCTCGACCCCGCCTGGTGGCTGGACGCGCGGCTCTTGACCTTCGAGCCGGGGCTCGTGCGCCGCATGGAGCTGGTCTCCGGGGAGCGTGCCCTTGTGCTCGAGCGCGACCTCGCGCGGGTGGGCGTCTGGCGAACCCCTGCGGGCGACCCCGCGGCCGGCGCGTCGGTGGACAGCCTGCTCGAGGCCTTGCGGAGCACCTTCCTGGACGAGGTCCTCGAGGATCGGCCTCTGGAGGTCAGCACCTGGTCGGTGACCCTGGAGCTCGCGGATGGCAGCCAGCGGGGTCTACGCGTCGCGGCTCCTGGGGGAGGGCTCGAGGCGAGCGGCGTGGACGCCTCGGTCCTTGGCGGCGCGTACCGGGTCCTGCTGGGCGGACCGGCGTGGCGACGCCTGCAGGCGGCCTCAGCGGCCCTGCTTCCCTGAGCGCGCCGCGGCCAGGGCCTCGGCGGCGTAGGAGTGCCCGAGGGTGGCTCCGACCCAGGGAGCGCGGCCGAGGAGCACCAGAGGGCCTGGGCCAGCGGCGGCGGCGGCCTGGCGGTCGCGGGCAGCCTCCAGGCGCTCGGGACGGGTGACCACGCCCGCCACCAGCACGATCAGCAGCATGCTGACGAGCCAGTCGAGGGGGGAGAACCGGTGCCGGCGGGGGGCCATGACTCTCCCTGGATCGGCGTCCCAGGGCCCGTTCCTTGACGGCCGGCCGGGGGTTTCCAGGACTGATTTTCGAGGTTCCTGGGGGGGCCCGCGCGGGCGGGGACCGGCGCCGACCCGCCAGCCGCGTCCTCAGGCCCGGTCCGCAGCGCCGCCCGACCCGGGGCGCAGCAGGAGCAGGGTGAGGTCGTCGCGCTTGCCGATGCCCCCGGGCCCGCTCCGCATGGTGGCCCTCGCCCGCTGAGCGAGGGCGAGCGCGGCCTGCTCCGGAGCGCCCCGCCGGGCGAGGGCCACCACCTCCTCCGTGGGCAGGTTGTCGGTCAGGCCGTCGGTGGCCAGCAGGAGCGTGTCGCGCGCCGCAAGAGCCAGGCGGGGTCCCAGGTCGGTGCGCAGATCCGGATGCCCGATGGCGGACAGGATCACATGGCGGTCCGCGTGGGTGAGCGCATCCTCCTCCGCGAGCAGGCCCGCCTCGAGGGCGTAGCCCGTGGGGGAGTGGTCGAGGGTGCGGTGCTTCACCTTCCCCCGCCCGCCGCAGAGCAGAGCCATCGAGTCCCCGGCGTGCACCGTGCGCACTCGGCCGGCGTGGACGGAGGCCGCGACGAGGGTCGTGCCGGCGTCCGTCTGCAGGGCGGACACCTCGCGCTGGGCGCGGTCGAAGCCATCGAGGATTCCCGCGCGCAGGCCGCGCTCCTCCGCAGCGGCGGCCTCGACGCAGTCGGCCAGGCAGGTCAGGGCCAGCTCGGCTGCGACCTCGCCCTCGCTGTGGCCTCCCATTCCATCCGCCACGGCCAGCACCATGCCCCGCTCCTCCAGGTCCAGCACGAGCAGGGCGTCTTGGTTGGGTGCTCGGTCGGGGTGGCACCACGACAGGGCCACCACCGTCCCACCCGAGGTGTTGAGCCGCTCGGGACCCACCTCCTGCGCGCGCTCGATCAGGCGGCGCACGGTCATGACGCGCTCCCCGCCGGGCCGCGCAGGGCTCGCGGCCGCGCGCGCTCGAAGGCGGCGCGCAGGGCGCGTGCGTCCGCGTAGCGCTTCGACTCATCGACCTCGGTCGCGCGGCGCGCGATGCGGATGATCTCCTCGGACCAGCCGCGCCGGACGCGGTCGAGCCGGTCGTAGGGCCAGCGGTAGGGCCAGGCCGGGAGGCCTCCGCCCATCAGGCGCCAGAGGATCATGCCCAGCGAGAAGACATCGGAGCGCAGGCTCGGCCGCCCGAGGGCCTGCTCCGGAGCCATGTAGCCGACCGTGCCCGAGCCCGAGGCGTCGAGGGTGCGCAGCGCAAGACGCGCCAGGCCGAAGTCTGCGAGGCGCACGCGGTCGCCCTTGAAGAGCAGCACATTCTCCGGCTTCACATCGCAGTGGATCACGCGGCGGCCGTGCGCGTAGGCGAGGCCGTCGAGCAGAGAGCCCATGACCTCCAGCGCCCGCTTGCGCGAGATGCGCCGCGTCAGGCGATCGGCGAGGGTCTCCTCCGCCAGGGCGCTGACGACGACGAACACGCCGTCCACCAGGCCCGCCGTCTTGATCCCCAGGATGGCGGGGTGGTCGAGGGAGGCCACGAGGCGCACCTCCTTGCGGAAGGCGTCCAGGTTCTCGCGGTCGGTCAGGTGCGGATGCGGGACCTTGAGCGCCACGCGGATGCCCTCCACCGTGTCGTAGGCCTTGTAGACCTCTGCGAACCCACCGACCGCAACGCACTCTTCGATGCGGTACTGACCGAGGCGCTGTCGGCGGCGGAAGCGGCGGCTCAAGGGGGACCCTGCTTGGAGGAGTTCGGGACGGGAGGCGGCGGCGGGGGAGCCCTCATGGGCCTTGCGGCCAAGGCACCGCATTGTGCCTCGCCCCGGGCCGGTGCGCCTCCCCAGGGGCGCGCCGACGCCGGGCTCTCGGCGAGGCGCTCACGCCGGGGTCAGCCCCGCGCCGTGCGCCGCAGCCAGTGCAGCAGGGGCAGGGCGGCGAAGGCATCCTGCACCCGGCCGGCGTCGAGCAGGGCCTCGACCTCCCCACGCGTGAAGGGGCGGGTCAGGATCTGCTCCGAGGCCTCGCGCTCGGGCGGCCCGACCTCGCGGCTGCCCAGGGCCACGAAGGCGTGCGCGAAGTGGTCGCTGATCCCGTTGAGGGGGAAGAAGCCGGGCAGGGCCTCGAGGCGCTCGGCCTCGTGCCCCGTCTCCTCGCGCAGCTCGCGCCGCGCGCCGTCCTCGGGGCTCTCCCCTGGAGCAAGGCGCCCTCCAGGGAGCTCCCAGTGGGTGCGCCCGTGGGCGTAGCGGTACTGGCCGATCAGCAGCAGCCGCCCGTCCTCGAGCACGGGCACCACCGTGACGGCCTCGGGCAGCTCGAACAGGTGGTGCTCCAGTTCGCCGCCGTCGGGCAGGCGGACGCGATCCCGTCGCAGGCCGCACCAAGGCGAGCTGTAGAGCTGCTCGCTGGAGAGCCTCTCGAACGGCGGGAAGGCCAGCGGATCCGGGGGCGAGCCGCCCTGCGGCTCGCCCTCGCGCGCTCCCTGTCCGCCCCCGCTCGGGCTCACGAGCCCGGGGCGTCGGGCCAGAGCGCGCGCCAGTCGCGGCCGCCCGCGGGGGTGCGGCCGGCGAGGCGCTCGAGCAGGTTGGGGGAGACGCGCAGGTCCTCGAGCGCGGTCAGGGACAGGGCCTGGCCGCAGGCCTCGGCGATGCTCGCCGGGTCGAGGTGCTGGTACTGGAAGACATCCACCGGGCGCCCGCACTTGCTGAACTTGCGCACGGCGAGGGTGACCTGCTTCACGCCGACCACCGAGCCCGCGTTGTCGAGGATGCCGGCCTCGCCGTCGCAGACGGCGACGATGGGGACGCGGCGCGCGGCCAGGGAGACCATGCCCGCCTCGGAGTCCCCGGCGCCGGCTACCGCGTGCAGATCGCCGCTGAAGCCCAGGCCGCTGGTCAGGTGGCGGTAGCCGTCCTGCTCGGCCTGGATGCCAAGCAGCAGGTCCTGGCTGGTGACCACGGTCACATTGGCGAACACGCCGCGCTCCAGGAGCTCCTCGGCGGCCTGGACGGCCTCCATGACCAGGCTGCCCATGGCGAGCAGCTCCACCACATTGTCGCCCGGCTCGTAGCCGGCGTACCCGCGCCAGTCCACGAGGCGGTAGCCGCCGGCGAGGGCGTGCTGGCGGGTGCGCTCGAGCAGCACCTCGTCCGGGAGGCACGCGATGGTCGCCTCGTCCACCGCGTCACCCCAGGTGCCGTCCGCACCCGCGGGCTTGAGCGCCGTGCCGGGCAGGTCCTGCTTGGAGCGCGCCTGGCGCCGCAGCCACTTCAGCAGCAGCGCCTGCTCCACGCCGCGGGTCACGCAGCGCAGGTAGGTGCCCTGCCGTCCGGCGTTGTCGCCCGAGGCGTGGCGGCGCATGGTGTCCGCCATGATCCAGTCCAGCTCGACCGCGAAGCACGGCTCCCAGGTGACCAGGTTGGGCATCTGGATGTCGCTCTTCCACGAGTGCTGGGCGCCCTCGGGGGAGAGGGTCACGCCCGCCGGCGTGCCGACCATGATGAACTCGCTGCCCCAGTACACGTCGTAGTACAGCTGGTCGAGGGCGCGCTTCACGAAGAAGTCGTACACCGTCATGATCGGCAGGAACGGCAGGCCGAGGGCCTCGCGCATCTTGCCGAAGGCGCCCATGGCGCTCATGGCGTTCGCCTCGGCGATCTCGAAGCGCAGGTGGCGCGTCCAGCGCTTCTCGGTCGCCACCAGCTCGGGGTGCTTGTACTTGACCTCCAGCTCCTTCTCGAGCTGGTTGGTGTAGACCTCGGGGCCATAGATCCGCTGGTCCATGGCGGGGGAGATGTTCGTCGACGAGCCCACATCCGGGCTGAGCGTCATCATGAACTCGGCCACCGGAGCGAGGGCGCGCTCGTCGGGCGTCAGCTCGCCCGCGGGCTTGCCGTCGCGCTCGGCGGTGGCGTCGGCGGATCCGACCCGGACCACCTTGGCCGCGCACTGGCCGAGCATCCACTGGGTGGAGGCGCGGGGGAACAGGGACAGGTCGATCCCCAGGGTGTTGGGCAGCTCGCCGCCCTCCTCGAGAGCGGCGCGGAAGCGGGCGGTGTTGCGCTCCATCAGGGCGCGCTGCTCGTCCATCCCGTCCCGGAAGGCGTCCCGGCGCTGGGCCAAGAAGCGGCCCTCCGCGCTGTCCGGCGAGAACCAGGCGAAGGGGTTGGCGGGGTCGCCGCCCGCGCGCTCCACCAGGGCGTCCACCTCGCCCCTCTTCGGGAGGGTCGAGTGGTTGGCCGGGTCGGCGAGGCACTCGAGGCCCCAGCCCTTGATCGTGTGCACGATGAGGAGGGTGGGCTCGTCGCTCTCCTCGCGGCTCCACTCCAGGGCCTCGCGCACCGTCTCGTAGCAGTGCCCTCCCAGGTCGAGGAGCACCTGCAGGACCTGCTCGTCGGAGAGGTCGTCCAGGAGGGCGCCGGCCGGGCGCGAGCGCTCGCCGACCATGCGGCGCACCGCGCCGGGGTGGCGGCGCAGGGCGAGCATCTGGAACTCGTAGTCGGTCAGGCCGGACTCCAGCACCTCGCGCAGCTCGGCGCCGCCCTCGCGCTCGAACACCTCGCGGCGCAGCTTGCCGTGCCGCACATGGCGCACGCGCCACCCGTTGGCCTCGCCGGTGGCCGCGATGCGGTCGCAGTCGTGGCGCTCGAGTCCCTGCTCGTTGTTGAGGCGCGTGCCGTCCAGGCTCTGGCGGTTGTAGTCGATGATCCAGGTCACATTGCCCAGCTCGCGCTCGGCGATCTCGGGCATGGCCTCGAGCAGGCTCCCCTCGCGGAACTCGCTGTCGCCGATCAGGCTCCAGAAGTGCGCCTCGGTCGGGACCTCCCAGCCGTGGTCCCCGGCGTAGCGGTGGGCGAGGCCCATGTACGCGCCGACGACGGGCGGGATGCCGACCGTGCCCGAGGGCAGGAAGTGGTAGTTGTCCGCGTCGGCCGCCGCGTGGTAGCTCTGGAACACATGCGGCATCTCGGCCGTGGGGAACGCCCGCAGCCCGTGCATGGCGCTCTTGGCCTCCTCCTCGGTGAACCACCCCGAGCGGTCCTCGCCCGTCAGGAAGTTGACGGCCTTCGAGTGCCGCAGCAGGCCCAGCAGGTGGTGCAGGGCGTGGTCCATGGGGGAGCAGTGCGGCTTGTTGCCGACCCAGTCCTCCGGGCGCCGCACCTCCAGGTGCAGGGCGGCCAGGATGTGCACGCAGCTGGCGATGCTGGCGGGGTGCCCGCCGATCTTGGGGTCCCCGGGCTGCTTGTCCTTGCGCGAGTTGGCCGCGTGGACCATCGCGATCGCCTGGGAGAAGGCGCGGTAGGCGATGCGCTCGGTGACGGAGCTGCGGGAGGTGACTTGTGCGGCTTCGGTGATCATGGGGCGTGGGGGCGCCTCGGTTTCACGGCCCCGGTCCGCGCTCCAGGGGGGGAGAGCACGGCCTGCGCCGGGGCTGTCGGTCGAGCGATTGTAGACCACGATCGAGGGTCGCGGGGCCGTCAGCCCGGGCAGCGGGCCCCGCGAGACGGGCCCTCTCCCCGAGCGGGCTCAGTGGGAAGGCTCAGCGGGAGGGCTCAGCGGCGCGGCTCGCCCCAGGCTCACTTGCCGGCCCGGCCACTCTGCCGAGCCTCGAACTCAGGGCCGCGGCAGGACCGCGCGCCAGGTCTCCTCGTGCGCCGCGACCATGCGGTCTTGGCTGTACTCGCGCACCACCCGCTCGCGCCCCGCGGCGCCTCGACGCTGACGCTCCTCGGGGGACGCCAGCAGCGCGCCGAGGGTGCGACCCAGCGCCCCGGCGGCGTCCGGTGCGTCCGGGTCCACCAGCGCCCCCTCGGCCAGGGGCCCCAGGGTGGCGCGGCAGTCGCCCACCTCGGTGCAGACCGCAGGCAGGCCGCAGGCCATGGCCTCCAGCAGGCTCACCGGCTGCTGCTCCGAGTCGGACGAGAGGCAGAACACATCCGCCGCGGCAAAGATGCGCGGCAGGTCGGAGCGGAAGCCGAGCAGGTGCACGCGCTCCGCGCCGAGGCGCCCGGCCGCGGCCTGGGCCTCGAGGGTCGCTCGCTCTGGCCCGTCGCCGGCCAGCAGCAGGTGCACGGGGCCGCCTGCGTCGTCGAGCTCCTGCACCGCGGCCACCAGCCGATCCAGGCGCTTGACCGCGCGATACCCGGCGGCGGTCACCACGACCCGGGCGTCCTGGGGCAGGCCCAGCTCGGTCCGGACCTCTGCGCGAACCTCCGCGCCCAGGGGCCGGAAGCGCTCGGTGTCCACGCCGTTGGGGATCAGCCGCAGCCGCTCCTCGCGCACGCCCCAGGTGGTGCGTGCCAGCTCGGCCAGCCGGGTGGAGGGCACCGCCAATCGCGGGACCCCGGCCAGGAACAGCCTGCGGGCGAGCCGCCGCCGCCAGAGCTGGCGCCGGGCCTCGTCCTGGTTGAACCCGTCCTCGTGGTGCACATGGCTCGCCAGGCCCATGCGCCGCGCGGCGATCACCGCGTCGAACGCACCCCAGCTGTAGGTCAGGAGGACATCGGGCTGCTCACGGGCCAGCACCTCCCGCGTCCAGCGCTGCACGGCGCCGGTGGCCTTGACCCCAGGCCCCGCAAGGCCCTCGCAGGGCACCGAGCCGGCCACCCGGTCGAGGGCGTCCAGACGGTCGTCCATGGCCACGACCCGGTGCTCCCAGCGCGCGCCCAGGGCATTCATGAGCGTCACTGCGCGCAGCTCCGTCCCGCCCGGGACGAAGGTGGCGAAGAGGTGCAGGGCGCGCGGCATCGGCGGGGGAGCCAGGGCAGGAAGCCCGGGCTCCGGAGCCTAGCGGCCCGACCTCGTGGGATTCGAGAGCCCGGCCCGGCGCTGGGGAGAGGCTGCCCCGCGGCACCCGGGCCGGCCCGCCTGGCGCCCCATTCCCAGGAATGGGCCGCTGGGCTGCGGGCCCTCCTGCTTCGCCCCGCGCAGGACGATGGAATCCGCAATCTCCTGACCTTTGGGGGCTCGCTCCGGCCTTGGCCTGGGCGGGCCCCCTCTCCATTCCGGGGGGGCAGCGGCGCGCACCACCCCGGGGCGCGCGGGGCCCTCCACGCGCGCGCTCCCACAGCCCCCAGGCCGTGGATGCAGCCCACCCCGCTGGCTACACTCCGCGGATTCCAGCCACCGCGTCGGTCGTGCGGTGACCCCCTGGCGCTCCCCCCGGCGCCGGGATCCGGGACGCCCCGCGGCCCCTCGCGGCCCCCCCGCGCCATGCCCGAGATCCCCCTCGCTCTCACCTTCGACGATGTCCTCCTGACGCCGCAGCACTCGGATGTGCTGCCCAGCGAGGTCACCCTCCAGACCCGGTTCAGCCGCCGGGTGACCCTCAAGGTCCCGTTCAGCTCCTCGGCCATGGACACCGTCACCGAGTGGCGGCTGGCCGTGGCCCTGGCCCGCGAGGGCGGGATCGGCGTCATCCACCGCAACCTCTCCATCGAGGACCAGGTCACCCAGGTGGACAAGGTGAAGCGCAGCGCCAACGGGGTCATCCAGGACCCCATCACGCTCGAGCCCGCCGCCACCCTCGGCGAGGCGCGCGAGATCATGCGCACCAAGAGCATCTCGGGCCTGCCGATCCTCGAGGGCGAGACCGTGGTGGGCATCCTCACCCGCCGCGACACCTCCTTCGGCGAGGCCGACGATGTGGCGGTCTCCGAGGTGATGACCCGCGAGAACCTCGTCACGGCGCCCCCCGGCACCAGCCTCCAGGACGCCGCCGCGCTCCTGAACCGCCACAAGGTCGAGAAGCTGATCATCGTCGACGACGACCGGCGCCTGCACGGGCTCATCACCCGCAAGGACCTCGACATGCTGAGCGCCTTCCCGAACTCCGCCTTCGACGCCCGCGGGCGCCTGGTGGTGGGGGCCGCGATCGGCGTGCACGACTACGACCGCGCCCGCGCCCTCGCCGAGGCCGGCGTGGATGTGCTGGTGGTGGACACGGCCCACGGGCACACCTCCAATGTCATGGAGACCGTCTCGAAGCTGAAGGCCGACCTGCCCACGGTGGATGTGGTCGCGGGCAATGTGGCCACCGGCGAGGCCGCCAAGGCCCTGGTCGAGGCCGGCGTCGACGGCGTGAAGGTCGGCATCGGTCCCGGCTCGATCTGCACCACGCGGGTGGTGGCCGGCATCGGCGTCCCGCAGCTCACCGCCGTGATGGAGGTCTGCTCTGCGATCGCGGGCTCGGGCGTTCCGGTCATCGCCGATGGCGGCATCCGCTACTCCGGAGACGCCGTCAAGGCCCTGGCTGCGGGCGCCAGCTGCGTGATGCTCGGCAGCCTCTTCGCCGGCCTCGAGGAGAGCCCCGGCGAGACCTTTGTCTACCAGGGCCGCTCCTTCAAGAGCGTGCGGGGGATGGGCTCCATCGGCGCCATGCAGAAGGGCTCCAAGGAGCGCTACCGCCAGGGCGATGTGCAGGACGCGCAGAAGCTCGTCCCCGAGGGCGTCGAGGGCATGGTGCCCTACAAGGGCCACCTGAGCCCCTATGTCTACCAGCTGTGCGGCGGCGTCCGCGCGGGCATGGGCTACTGCGGTGCGGCCACCGTGGACCAGCTGTGGGAGCGCGCGCGCTTCGTGCGCATCACCACGGCGGGCGTGCGCGAGAGCCACCCGCACGATGTCCAGATCACCAAGGAATCCAGCAACTACCACCACGAATGAGCGAGCAGCTGCGCGGCCTCCTGGTCGTCGACCTCGGGACCCAGTACGCCCAGCTCATCGCCCGCCGCGTGCGGGAGGCGGGGGCGTGGTGCGAGATCCACCCGCCGCGCACGGCCCTCGAGGCCGCGCGGCGCATGGACCTGGCGGGGATCATCCTCTCGGGCGGCCCGGCCTCGGTCTACGCCGAGGGCGCGCCCGAGGTGCCCTCCGAGCTGCTCGAGCTCGGCGTGCCGGTGCTCGGCATCTGCTACGGCATGCAGTGGATGAGCCAGACCCTTGGCGGCACGGTCGAGGGCTCGGGCGAGCGCGAGTTCGGGCACACCTCCATCGAGGTGGACCAGGCCAGCGAGGTCTTCGACGGCATCGACGGCCGCACGGTCGTCTGGATGAGCCACGGCGACAAGGTCACCAAGCTCCCCGCGGGCTTCCAGGTCTACGCCCACTCGGACTCCTGCGCCTTCGCCGCCATCGGCGACCCGAGCCGCCGCTTCTTCGGGGTGCAGTTCCACCCCGAGGTGAGCCACTCGGTGCGCGGCCAGGAGCTGCTGTCGAACTTCGTCCTCGATGTCTGCGGCCTGCCCGGCGACTGGAACGCGGGCAACATCGTCGACCGCGAGGTCCAGGCCGTGAAGGACCTGGTGGGGGAGACGGGCGAGGTCATCCTCGGCCTGTCGGGCGGAGTGGACTCGGCCGTGGCGGCGCTGATCGTGCACCGGGCCATCGGCGACCGCCTGAAGTGCATCTTCGTCGACAACGGCCTGCTCCGGAAGGGTGAGCGCGAGGTGGTCGAGGAGCACTTCGCCGAGCACATCGGCATGGACCTGACCACGGTCGACGCGCGTGCCCGCTTCCTGGGCGAGCTGGCCGGCTGCACCGACCCCGAGCGCAAGCGCAAGATCATCGGCAAGGAGTTCGTGGAGGTCTTCCGCGAGGAGGCCCAGCGCTTCACCAACGCCAAGTTCCTGGGCCAGGGCACCCTCTACCCGGACGTGATCGAGTCGGTCGCCGTCCACGGCGGCAACACGGCCACCATCAAGAGCCACCACAATGTGGGCGGCCTGCCCGAGGACCTGGACCTCGAGCTGGTCGAGCCCCTGCGGGAGCTCTTCAAGGACGAGGTGCGCCGGGTGGGGGCCCACATGGGCCTCGACGAGCGCATCCTCCTGCGCCAGCCCTTCCCGGGCCCCGGCCTCGCCGTGCGGATCCTGGGCGAGGTCACCGAGGAGCGCTGTGACATCCTCCGCGAGGCGGACGCCATCGTCCGCCACGAGGTCGAGAAGGCCGGCTGCCACCGCGACCTGTGGCAGTACTTCGCCGTGCTGCTGCCCACCAAGTCCGTCGGCGTGATGGGCGACGCCCGCACCTACGAGGACGCCTGCGCCATCCGCGCCGTCTCGAGCCAGGACGGCATGACCGCCGACTGGACCTACCTCCCGCACGATGTCCTGCGCACCATCTCCAACCGCATCATCAACGAGGTGCGCGGCATCAACCGAGTCGTCCTGGACATCAGCTCCAAGCCCCCGGCGACGATCGAGTGGGAGTGAGGGGGCGCCTGTGCTCCAGGGGGTCCCTGGCCCTCAGTTGAACGTCAGCGCCAGCGCGTCCGTGAAGTTGGACGTGGGGCCGAGGTCGCGGAACCAGGCCTGGAAGTGCCAGGTCTCTCCGATCGCGGGTGTCAGGACGCCGACCACGGGCCAGTTCTGGGTGAGGTCGACGGGCAGGTCGAAGCTCCCGCCGGGGCCCGACTGCAGCACCTGGCCCGGGGCGTTGAAGCGGCCGATCTGGCCGCCGACGCACAGGAGGCCCGAGCCCACGGGGATGGAGGCGACCGTCGCGCTGGTCACGAACATCCCGAACTGGTTCGGGGGCAGCTGGGACGCCGCGAGGGTCAGGTCGTTCGCGGCGAGTTGGGGGGAGCCGAGCAGGTCGATGCGGCCGCCCAGGCCCGAGCTGTTGGCCAGGGCGGGCGTGCAGTAGCGCGTGCCGAGGCTGGGGTCGATCCCCGTCAGCCGGTAGGAGGTCGGGCCGTCGTTCTGGACGTTGAAGGTGAGCTCGTAGGAGCCGGCGACGCCGTCGTAGCGGCACTGCCAGTAGTCGTTGCCCTCGACCTCCTGGCCCAGGTCGACCCAGGCGCTGCCGTCGTGGCGCTGCAGGAACCAGCCGTCGTGGCGGTCGAGGCCGCGGAAGACCATGGCCACGTGGCCGAAGCCGCCGGTCAGCTCGAACTCGGCTGCGGTCGCTCCTGGCGCGCAGGTGATGTCGATCGGGTGGGTCCCGTTCAGCACCCCGACCTGGGGCTGCACGACCTGGCGGTTCTCGTCCGCGAGGAGGCGCATCATCTCGGGCGTGCCGAAGGTGCTCGCGGGGACCGCGAGGAGGTCCGTGCTGGGGCCGTAGTAGAGCGCCTTGTCGTCGGGGACGACCAGGTACTCGATCGTGGCGCGCAGGACGGACCCCGCCGGGACCATCGGTGCCGCGGGGTCGAAGATGGGCACGCCCAGCTCGAAACCGACCTCCGGGTACTGTCCCCAGTTGTTGGTGTGGACGATGTTCACGTAGGGGGTCGTGATCGTGCTCGTCAGCGGCGTGTCGAGCGCGTATTTGCGGATCACGAAGCCCACGTCCGCGACGTCCTCGCGGAGGGCCTCCTGCTTCTGGTTGTCGTAGAGCAGCACCCAGGGGGCCTCGCCTGCCAGGGGGATCGCGCGGTCGGCGCTCGATGCGTAGCCGACCGTGCCCATGGGGTTGGCCGGCGCGTCGTGCAGCACGGTCGAGGCGTTGCCGTAGGCGAGGTTCTGGAAGTCGTTGTCGGAGTAGTTGTCCGCGGCGATCTGGAACAGGGCCAGGCGGCTGTAGGGCACGTCCTCGTGGAACACGTACTCGAGGTCGTAGTACGCGCGTACGAGGTCGTCCGTGCGACCGAGCCGCGTGCGGATGGTGGCGGAGATCTGGCCGCCCAGGGTCTCGCCCGCGTAGGTCACGTCCGTCAGGTTCGGCCCCGGGGCGGCGTAGTGGGTGCGGAGCCGGCCGAGGCGGTCCCGCGCCCCGTTGGGCTTCCAGTAGGTCAGGAAGTCGCCACCGCCGACGTTGCCCGTCCAGTTGTACTGGCTCTGGCTCTCGACCAGGAACGGCCGCACGTCGTCCAGCATCGAGCGCTGGAGCGTGAGGTCGGGGTCGTAGGTGATGCTCTCCCCCCAGCAGCCGAGCGCCGACTCGTCCCACTGCTGGTCCTGTCCCCAGCCGATCAGCGACAGCTGAGCGTGCGAGGCCGCGAAGCAGCTCCCCCAGCTCCCCGACGTCATGGTGAGCTCCAACTCGTGGGAGCCGCCCGCGGGCAGGAGGGGGGCGCTGTACAGGTGGTACCAGCGGCGCGGACTGGCGGTCTCGTGCCAGTTCTTCGAGATCTGGACGGGGACCCCGAGGGGCTCGCCGTTGGCGTCACGCAGCATTGCGCAGCCGCCGGTGATCGAGGCGATCACGTCCGCCTCGAGGTCGAATGCCAGGGGGACGACGACCGGCTCGGGCGCCGTGCTCTCCACGACGATGCGGTGGCGGTTGTACCAAGTCTGATGCGACGGGTCGGACCAGGTCGGCCAGGTGGGGGCGCCCACGTTGGTGAGGGGGTCGAGCTCCACGAGGTAGACGCCGCGCTCCGGATCGAACGCAGCGTCGGCGAGCGGCTCGACGAGCTGGCCCTGGCGATCCTGCTGGGCGTAGCGGACCTGGACGTTGGCGCCGGGGTCGACGTAGGCATCGAGCTGAGCGGCGCTGAGCCCCTCGGTCCGCAGGCCGATGAGGGAGACCTCGAGCAGGTCGCCCGCGGCGCTCGCCCCGTGGCTGCGCGTGGCCTGGATGCCGCCGCCGGGGAGCAGGGTCAGCGTGTCCGTCGTCCCCGTGACCTCGGGGACCAGGAAGACCCAGCCCTCTCCCGTGGCGTCGGTCATGCGGAGGCCGCGCCCGCTGGCGATGACCTGGGTCGTCGTGAGGCCGGCGAGGGCGGGGCCGTCGAGGTCGAGGTGCACCGCGGCCGTCGTCGCGCCGCCCGCGGGCACGACGGCTCGCTGGGTGAGGGCGAAGTGGCGCGGCATGGCGGCCAGCACGAGCGAGCCGGCGAGCCCGGGCGCGCTGGCGTAGCCCACCTCGGGCACGTCGAGGCGCTGCATGAAGCGGCCGCCGTCGACGAGGCGCCCGGGGATGTTCGCGTCACCTCCTGAGCCGAGGAAGCTCGTGGCCGCGTGCGTCGTGCCGTCGAGGGTCACGCTGTAGGTGACGTCCGAGTCCGGCAGGGCCTCGATCGTGGCGTTCTCCATGTGGAGGCCCACTGCGGGCGTCGCCGGGAGCGTCGCGGGGCGTCCGAGGCGCACGATGGACCCGGCTGCCGTGTCGAAGCTCAGGGCGTAGTGCCCCGAGTGCACGTGGCGCACGGTCTGGTAGCCCGGCCACTGGGGCCAGGGCCGGAAGTTCGTCGGCCAGTGGCAGAAGACGTGGTCCGCGGGGTCCACGACGGGCACCGGCTGCTGGGCCTGGGCCAGGGCCGCGAGGGCGAGGGCGGTCACGGAGGCAAGTCGAGCCATCTTCAGAGCTTAGAGGGCCGCTGCCGAGCACGGTCGGCGGAACGTGCGGCGGGGACCAGGGTGGGAGTTTCCGAGGCTGGCTGCTGGAACTCCTTCGCAGGATCTGCTTATCACTGAAACGGGGGAAGGCGAACCGCTGCGGAACCCGTGCGGATCGCGCGGGTTCGCGCCGAAGTCCCCAGTGGCCTTCAGCGCCGCCCGTCACCCGAATCGCCGTTCTCCTGATCCTCCACTCGATGATCCTCCCCGCCGTGCTCCTCCCCTCCCTGATCCTCCCCTCCCTGATCCTCCCCTCCCTGATCCTCCCCTCCCTGATCCTCGGCGTCCCGGCACTCGCAGCAGGCCCTTCGTCCCCGAGCAGCCTCCTTCCCCTTGGTGCCGGGCCGGCCTTTGCGGGCTCGACCCGACCGCTGTCGGTGGCCGACCTCGGTCCCGTGCCCGAAGGGGGAGGCGATCGCTTCGGCCGCGCGCTCCTCACGCTCCACGACGTGGACGGGGACGGCGTCCGAGACCTCGCGGTCGGAGCGCCGACCGCGAGCCGGGTCGAGGTCAGTGCGGGGCACGTCCTCGTGCTCTCGGGTGCCAGCCGCGAGGTGCTCCAGGTGTGGAGTGGCGAGGCGGGCCGGCGCCACTTCGGACACGACCTCAGGTCCGCGGGAGACGTGGACGGCGACGGCGTGGGGGACGTGCTCGTCGGCTACGAGCAGGACCTGCGCACGGAGGTGCGCTCGGGCGCCAACGGCGCCCTCCTCGGCTCCTTCGATCGGCCCCACTCCCAGGTGCATGCGATAGGGGACCTCGATGGGGACGGAGCGGCGGACGTCCTGCTCAGCGGAGAGCACCTCGAGGTGCGGGCTGGCCGAGGAGGAGCGTTGCTCGGAGGCCACCCCTGGACCGACGAAGGGCGCCCCTTCCACGCGGTCGGCGATCTCGACGGGGACGGCCTGACCGACGGCGTCCTCGCGGGGGACGAGGCGCGCCTCCTCCTGACGGGCTCGATGGCCGAGGGCTCGCGCTGGAGCAGCTTCCAACACGAGCAGCGGTTCGAACTGTCGAAGGTCTGGCCGACTCCGTTCCAGGGCGAGGGAGAGTCCAGTCCAGTCCCGGTCGTCCCCCTGCGGGCGGGTCCCGCGGGGGACCTGGATGGGGATGGCGCCGCGGACCTCGTGGTGCAGCTGGAGGCGGGCGGCGAGACGCGCCTCTGGGCCCTGTCCCGAGGAGGGTCGAGCGAGGCGGGTGAGCCCGCGGAGCCCCGGGCCTGGAGTCTGGGCTCCGGCGCGACCGGCGACTACCGGAAGGGCTTCAGCTACGGCTATGGGACCTGGCCGGCCGGGGACCTGGATGGCGACGGCGCGGACGATCTGCTGGTCGGGGGGACCGTGGGGCCCTTCGTCGTGGAGGTCCTCGCTCTCTCCGGCCGGACGGGCGAGCCCCTCTGGACCCTGCAGCTGTCCGACGGCGGCATGAGCTCAGGGGCCAGCATCGCCCTGCTCGACGACCGCGACGGCGACGGGGTGAAGGAGGTCGTGGTCGGCACCTGCGACTGGTGGTGGCACGGCGCCATCCTGCGCTCCGGCCGGCTTCGCTGCGTCTCGGGCGCGTCCGGCAAGCCTCTCTGGGAGCTCGGGGTCGACGACGTGTCGATCCCCGAGCCGTCTGGGCGCTGAGGCGGCTTGGAGTGCCTCTCTGCGTGCGGTGAAGAAGTCGACGGCGGGGTCCTGGAGCGCCTCCGGGTCGAGGGCGTGCGTGTCCTCGGGAGGGGTGCAGCCCCGGGCGAAGGCGAGGTGCCTCGCGAGCAGGGCGATCACGTCCTCCACCGTCGGGGGCTCCTCCTGGAGCCGGAGCTCGTCCGAGCCGGCTGGTGACTCGCCGGCGGAGCTGCCGGCCGTCACGGCTGGACCATGCGCTCCGAGAGCCGCCGGAACTCCTCACGGAGCTCGGGGGTCTCGAGGCGCGCCATCTGCGGAGGCTCGAGCTGGAGCAGGGCGTCGAGGTCCTGCAGGCCGCTGCGGATCATGGCGGCGACCTCACTCGAGATGCTCAGGGTCGCGTAGGTGACCTCGGCGTCCTCGATGCTGGAGCGCAGGCCCTCGATGCGGCTGCCCACATGGGCGCCCTGCTGGATGAGGAACTCGGTGTAGAGCTCGCAGGCGCGGATGGTCAGCTCGTTGGCCTGGCGGTTCTGGGCGGCGAGGGCGGGATCACCTCCCTCGGCCTCGCGTGCGTTGGCGCGCTCGATCAGCTTCGCGGCCTCGGCGGAGAGCTCCGCCAGGCGCGGGACGAGGTCCTCCTCGATGCGCTCCACGAAGGTCACATGCAGGTGCTCCATCGCGCGCAGCATCACCAGGTAGACGCCGTAGTAGCGGCGCGCGGCGGTGGGGGGCGCGTCGGGCTCGGCGGCTAGCCGCTCGAGCTGCACGGCGATCTTGCGCACCGTGTGGGTTGCGACGACGAGGTCGGTGAAGTCCTCGCCGGTGGCCGTTCCGAGCAGCGTGTCTACGGCCTCCTCGTCCAGCTCGAGGCCGAGCTGGCGCATCTCCTCGATGAAGCGGCGGCGCAGGTCCACCTCCGCCTCGCGCAGCTCGGCAAGGCGCTCCTTCGCGTCCTCGAGCTGCTCCTCGAGGTCCTCCTTGCTGTCGGTGTAGAGGCCCTCGAGGGTGCCGACCTCCTCGGGCGCGCCGAAGGACTCCTCGCGCAGCTTCTGGATCCGCTCGGTCAGCTCGCGCATCTCGATGCGGTTGTTGCGCAGGGTCATGCGCGCCGTCTCGGCCTCGGAGTACTCGAGCGCGACGAGGACGCTCTCCAGGAGGTCGTCGAAGTCTCCTCCGCGCAGCAGCCGCTGCACGCGCTCGAGGGCGCCCTGCTCAGCGCCAGGAGGGGGGTAGATGGCCTCGACCGCCTCGGTGGCCGGAGGCAGGACCCGGCCCAGGGCCGCCTCGGCCTCGGGGTCGCGCGGGTCCTCCTCGGGCCCGGCGGCCCGGCCGCAGGCGAAGGCAGCGAGGAGGGGGAGGGCGCAGAGGAGGCGAGTCAGGGGCGCGGGAGCCATGGGGATAGAGGATAGGGGGCAGGAGGGCGCAGGTTGAGGCCTGTGAGCCCTACGCGCCTCTGCGGGCGGTCTTCGGGGCTTGCTGGGTCGGGCTCACGGGGTCGGGCTTCTTGGGCCTCGCGCCCGCCTTCTCTCAGTGCCCGGCCGGCTTCCTAGGCTCGGCCAGCATCATCAGGGCCGTCACCGCCGCCACCTGACCGAAGCCCAGGTAGGAGTCCCCGCCGTTGTTGCCCTTGCCCCCGATGTAGTGGAGGCGATCGTCGGGGCCGCGCATGAGGGCGAGGTACCAGCGCCACTCCTCGAGGAAGGCCTGGCGGGCCTCCGGGGAACGAGTCGCCAGGGCGTGGGGGGTGAGCATCAGGCCGGGGGTGCCCATGGCATGCGCCTCGCGGGCCCGGGCGGGGTGGCGCTCCAGGTAGTCGAGCAGCGTGCCGAGGAACTCGTCGCCCTCCCCTGCCCGTCCGAGGGCGAGCGCGAGCGAGGCGGTCCGCAGGGTGGCATCGCCCGTGCCCGTCCCCTTCATTGTCCAGTAGCGCATGCCCCCGTTGGGATCGATCGAGGCGCGCAGGCTCGCCAGGGAGCGGTCCCACGCCGCGCGGTCGATCGCGGCGCCCGCAGCCTCGCAGCGCTCCCACGCCAGGTGTGCCAGGCAGTTGATGACATTGAGGCCCTTGCCGTCGTAGCCCGTGATCACATCGTGGCCGTAGCGCCCCTCTTCGCTACAGCGGGCGGCGAGGGCCGCGGCGCAGCGCTCGAGGGTCGGCTTCCACTCGTGCATTCCGCGGGCCAGGTCGTGCTCGGCGAGGGCGACGCAGGTCGCCGCGAGGGCCCAGTTGCCGAGGTTGTCGGGTCCCTTGGTGAGGGGGTCGTCGTTCACCCACGCCTGCTCGTCGGGGCCCGCGAGCCAGCGCGCGGCCTGGGCGAGCTGCTCGTCGTCCGGCTCTGCGCCCGCCTCGAGCAGCGCAACAAGGGCCCACGCCGTGATCCACCGATCTCCCGTGAGGCCCACGGGCGCCTCCCACTTTCCGACGAGGCGCTGACCCTTGCGGAGCTGGGCCGCCGCCGCCGCGCGCAGGGCCTCCCGCGCGGGGCCAGGATCCTCCGCCCCGAGCGCGGGGCGGTGGGGCAGGCGGGCCGTCAGCTGGAGGGCCTCCTCCCCGCGGACCACAGAGAACCGCAGCACGCGGGCCTCCGCATCCTCCACGGCGCACGCCCCGTCGAGGGCGAGACCCAAGGCGCGCTGCGGCCCGTCCCCACCCGCGTCGACCCCCTTGCCGTGGGGCGGCAACGGGACGCCGCCGAGCCCCACGAGCCGGTCTTCCACCTGTACGCCGGCGAGGGCCAGGGGGCTCCCCTCCTGGACCTCGTGCACGCGGACCCACGCCTCTCCGACCTCGACCTCCCCAGTCCCCCCAAGGGCGCCGAGGGGGAAGCGCTCGCCGGCCGCTGTGAGCGGTGCGAGCAGGAGGGCTCCGGTGACGAAGACCCAGACCCGTGCTGTCCTACGCATCACTTGTGACTCCATTGCGAGGAAGCGGTCAGCTCCCCGGCAGCTCGTATCCCTCGCGGCGCTCATAGTCGAGGAGGGCGTTGGCCTCGGCGTCGTCGGGGAACTCCCAGCGGTCGGGGTCCCAGGTGAGGGGGCGGCCGAGGCGGTAGGTGAGGTTCAGGAGGTGGCAGATGGCGACGCTGCCCGCGCCGACCTCGACCGGGCAGGTGGTGGGGCCCTCGCCGCGGATGGCCTGGAGCCAGTCCTGGGCGTGGCTCGGGTGGCGGGGGAGGCGCTCGGCGTCCTCGGGGAGGGGGTCCTCCAGGATGCTCGCGGGGGACGCGTCGATGCGGCCGCGGTCCACGGGGAGCACGCCCTGGGTGCCGATGAAGGTCGTGCCGCTCATGCCGCCGTGCACCATGCGCACGCCGTCGTCGAAGACGACCGAGGCGCCGGTGCGAGCGCCGTGGACGGAGGGCGGATGGACCTGGGTCGGGCCGCTGCCGTCGCGGCGCAGCCCCCACATGGCGATGTCGAAGTGGTGCGCGCCCATGTCCGCGAGGCCTCCACCCGCGTACTCCCAGTAGCGCCGCCACGAGGGATAGTGCCCGTGCACCCCGCGCGGGCTCAGGTCGGAGTGGTAGGGCCGCGCGGGCGCCGGGCCGAGCCAGCGGTCCCAGTCGAGGCCCGGCTCGAGCTCCTCGGCGGGCAGGTCACAGGCCACGGCCGGATCGCCCACGCCCACATGCACGGTGAGGATGTCTCCAAGGCGGCCATTGCGGACCATCTCGCAGGCGGTGACGAACCGCTGGCTGAACTCGGTGCGCTGCTGGCTGCCGGTCTGGAACACCACGCCGGCCTTGCGCACGGCGGGGATCGCCAGCTGGGCCTCGCGCAGGGTGAGGGTGAGGGGCTTCTCGCAGTAGATGTGCTTGCCGCGCGCCGCCGCGTCGAGGATCTGGTGGGCGTGCCAGTGGTCGGGCGTGGCGATGACCACCGCGTCCACATCCGCTCGGTCCATGGCCTCCTCATGGCGCGTGGTGGCAAAGCACTCCGTGCCCGGCTGGCGCTCCTCGGCGAGGGCCTTGGCGGCGGCGAGGCGATTCGCATCCACATCGCAGACGGCCGTGACCTGGAAGCCCCCGCCGAGGAAGGCGTTGCGCATCAGGTTCATGCCGCGCTTGCCCGGGCCGATCACGGCGACCCGCACGGGACTGGGCTCCTGGCGCCCAAGGGCGACAGCCGGCGACCAGGCGGACAGGGCGGAGGCGGCCGCGCCCAGATGGAACGCACGGCGAGTGAGGGGGGGCGTCATGGGCTCGTGGGGAGGCCCTCCTCAGGGCCTCGGTCCCAAGCATGGCGGCGCTTGCACGGCCCGCCAAGGACGCGCTCGGGGCAGCGCCCGTTTCGCCAGCGAGGCGCCGCGCGCGAGCCCTATGGTGGTGTCCGATGGCCGCCCTGCTCCTGCTGCTGCTCCTCGCGGGCGGCTCCGCTGCGGATGCCCACGGGATCGTGGGCACCTCTCACGCCTCGATCGCGCGGACGGCGGATGCTGCCGCGCGGGACGCCGCCGCCGGCCCCGCGAGCCGCGTGCTGATGGCCGAGCGCAACTGCGCGGCCTGCCATGCCGATCTCGCCGCGGCGGGGCGGATCGAGGGGCCGGACCTCGCGCTGGCGAGCGAGCGCCTGCAGCGTGGGTGGCTCGAGGCGTTCCTGGCGGATCCGCTCGGCGTGCACCCGGAGGGGCGGATGCCGGACCCGTGGGGGGGACAGACCGCCGAGGCGCGGGCTGAGAGCGGCGAGGCCCTGGCGGAGTTCCTCGCCGCGACGCGGGGGGCTCTCACGCCGCTGGAGGCCGGGGACGCGCGCGCCGGGGCGCGGGTGTTCCACGAGGTGGGGTGCTTTGCGTGCCACGGCGCGCGGGAGGAGAGCGAGCTGGGGGACGCGCCGGTGGCTCCGGAGCGGTCCGTCTCCCTCGATGGACTCGGCGCCAAGTACACGGGGTGGGGCCTGGCGGACTTCCTGCTGCGGCCGCTGACCCACAGGCCGGGCGGGCTCATGCCGGATCTGCACCTCTCGCGGGAGGAGGCGGCTGATGTGGCCGCGTACCTCCTGGATGGGTCCGATGCGCCGTGGGAGAGCGCCTCGGTCGAGGCGCGGCCCGAGCTGGTCGTCAAGGGACGGCTGCTGTGGGAGTCCGCGGGCTGCGCGAGCTGCCACGGGCTCGTTGGCCCTGCGCAGGCGCGGGATGTGGGCGCGGCGCGGGGGGATCTTGGCGGCGGCTGCCTTGCGAGCGCTCCCAGCTCCAACGGCTTCGCCGGGGGCGCTCCGGACTTCGGCTTCGACGACGCCCAGCGAGAGGCCCTGCGGGCCGCGGCGGCTTCCCTCGACGCGGAGCTCACGGCGGGGGATCGCCTCGCCATCACCCTCACCGAGCGCCGCTGCACGGCGTGCCACGCGCGCGAGGGCGTGGGGGCGCGGGACACGCGTCTCGACGGCTGGTTCACCACCGAGATCCCCGACCTCGGGGATCCGGCGCGCTTCCCTCCGCCGCTCGACGGCGTGGGCGGCAAGCTCATCGAGCCCTGGCTTGAGCGCGTCCTGGCGGAGGGCGCGGGGGTGCGCCCGTACATGGGCGTGCGGATGCCGCGCTTCGGCTGGGAGCACCTGGATCACCTGCCGGCGCTGCTGGCCTCCGAGGACGCGCGGCCCGAGCGCGTCTACGAGAAGCCGAGCGGTGAGCGGCAGCGTGAGCTGCGCGACGCGGGGCGGGAGCTGCTGGGCATCAAGGGACTGGCGTGCGTGAGCTGCCACACCTGGAACGGGCTCGAGGCCATCGCCTTCCAGGGGCCGGACCTGATCGGGACCTATGACCGCCTGCAGCCGGCCTGGTTCCACGACTTCCTGCTCGACCCGAGCGGCTTCCGGCCGGGGATCGTGATGCCCGAGTCTTGGGCCGATGGGATCGCTGCGCACCAGGGGATCCTGGACGGCGACACGGAGGCGCAGATCGAGGCGCTGTGGCATGTGCTCTCGCTGGGCACGAGCGCGCCCCAGCCCGAGGGCCTGAGCCGTCCGAACTGGGACCTCGAGGTGGGGGAGTTCCCGCGCCTCTACCGCGGCCGCAGCCGCGTGGCCGGCTTCCGCGGGATCGCGGTGGGCTCGCCCATGGGCCTGCACTACGCGTTCGACGCGCACAACGGGGCCCTGGCGGCTCTCTGGCGCGGGCGGTTCGTGTCGGTGAACTGGAACGGCCAGGGGGCCGGGGACTTCAATCCGCGCGAGCGGACGGAGGACCTTGCGCGGGACACGGCGTTCGTCCGGCTGGGGAACCCGAACGAGGCCTGGCCCCTGATGCCCCTGCGCACCAAGGAGGTGCGCGTGAACCCCGACCCGACCTACCCGTGGCAGCACGGGTATCGATTCCAGGGGTACCGGTTCGACGAGGGGCGCGTGCCGACGCTGCG
>JADHNZ010000024.1 GCA_016779225.1 Planctomycetota bacterium | reverse complement strand
TCGAGGGGGCTCCTGCGCTGCCTGGCAGGCCCGGCTCCCTCGAAGGGCGCGGGATTCTAGGACGAGTCCCCGCGGGTCCACTTGCAGAGGGGGCATTCTCTGGCTAACCTTCGCGCCCCGCGTGGGGCCTCGGCCCCGCTCGTCACCCCGCCAGCGGTCCTTGGGCCGCCCCTACCAGGGTGACCCGCAGCGCGCGGGACGCGCGATCGGGCCTCGCCCGATCGAGCATCGGCGCGGCCTCGGTCGCGGCCGTCGCGACAACTTGGGTGCCCGGGTGGCGGAATTGGTAGACGCGCAAGACTAAGGATCTTGTGGGGTAAAACCCGTGCTGGTTCGATTCCAGTTCCGGGCACCACTCTCGCTCGTTCGCGCGCGGCCACGGGGCCGCGCCCGCGGCCTCTAGCCCCGAACGAGCCGTCGCACGCCCTCGCCAGCGAGGAGCCTCCAGGACGACGCCTCGCGCGCAGCCGACTGCACAGGCCCGCCGCCGTCCCCGCAGACGGGGCCCTGACCGCGAACCGTCACCGCGCTCTCGAGCTCGGGCCGCTCCAGAGCGACCGCTCCGTCGGCACTTCCCCCCAGCCGAGCGAGGCCTCGGCCGCGGAGGCCAACGCCCGCGGCGCCGCCCCAATGCCTCGACGCGGAAGCAGGTCTCACCCCATGGCGAGGAGGCGAACCGCCAAGTCTCGCCCTGAGTCAGAACCTGGAGTCGCGGGCAGCGCGGGTCCGCGCCTGGCGGGGGCTCACTCGTCGAACGGCGTCAGGGCGCGCAGCGAGAAGCTGAAGTCCCGCGGATCCACGCGCAGGCTGGCGAGCAGCGCCGACACCGTGCGGAGGTAGGTGGTCCGCCTCGCGGCCTCTGCCTCGAGCAGCGGGCGCTGCGCGCGGGAGTGCTCGCGGAACCAGTCCTGGAGCTCCACATCGATGGCGTCGTCGAGGCGCGTGCGCTCCTCGGCGCTGAGCTGGTTGCGCTGCTTGCCCGGGAACATGGTGGGCAGCACATCGAGCTCGACGCGTCGTCGCTCGCGCGTCCAGTCGATCGCGTTGCGCAGGTCCAGGTCCACCTGGGCCTTGGCGAGCTCGTCGAGGGTCGAGGCCGCCGCGCGGGGGTTGACCCACAGCAGCAGATTGGAGGACGGCGTCGAGGAGTTGAGCAGGGCCTGGAAGGTCGGATCCTCGGCCAGGGAGCGCTCCTGGCGCGTGAGGCAGTTGATCACCTGGCGGAACATGCGCTCGTGGTTGGTGATGATGCAGCGTCCCTCGTCGTCGATGAGGGTCGCGACCATCCCGGTGCCCGGCACGAAGGGTGACCAGAACTCGCGCGTGTCCATGCCGGCCTCCTCGTAGCGGTAGTACCCGGGATCGCCGGGGACTCCGCCCTTGAGGCCGAACTTATCGGGGTTGCGCCCGATGGCGTCGCGGATGGAGTTGACGGTGTCCACCCCGGTCTCTCCTCGCAGCCAGGTGACCAGCGTGAAGGCGAAGACGGTCTGGCCGTCCGACTCCGGGCTCATCTCCTCGCCCGTGGACTCGCTCAGGGCGCGGATGGGCCCGTAGTCGTTCTCGCGCACGATCAGCAGCAGCCGATCGTGCGCGGCCTCGCCGATCTCGCCGATGAGCGCGTCGAGGGAGGCCCAACGCCCGGTGGCACGGAACACATCCTCGAGGTTCTGGCGCAGCGCGGGCTCCAGCGAGGCGAGCGCCTCGCGCAGGAGGTCCGCCACGGGTCCGTGGAGGTAGGCCAGCACGGCGGTGTCCGCGGGCGCCATGCGCGCGACGCGCTGGAGGACCTGCTCGTGCTCGAACCCCTTCTCGCGGTAGACGCGCTGCTGGAAGGGCGTGATCTTCTCGGAGGAGAAGGTGCCCGAGAGGTCGACGGAGAGGCCACCGTCGAAGCCGATGATGCCGGCGGCGTTCTTGCAGGCCGGCGCCTGGATGAGTCGGGCGAGGAAGGCCTGGGCAAAGCTGGTGGACTTCGGGTCGGGCCAGGGATCCGGCAGCTCGAGGGACTCGAAGGTCGTGCGCAGGTTGGCGAACACCTCGACCTCGGTCTGGTCCGGTCCCATCGCCGCCACGACGGGCCCCTCGTAGGTCGTCGCCAGGCGCAGGGAGTTCTCGCCTGAGGTCTGGGAGAGGGCGAGGGCCTCGTCCACGAAGCCGACGCTGGTGCCGACGATCACCACATCCTGGACGCGGCCAAGGAACAGCTCGCGCTGCAGCGCGCGACCCGAGAGCTTGAGGGCGCCGGAGTCGAGCGCCTCCACCTCCACTCCCTGCCCGGAGAGGTTGAGCCTGGGCAGCAGGGAGACGGCGAGCTTGCCGAAGAAGTCGACGCGCCCGTACAGGGCCCAGTCGGCGTTGGCCGCGCGCTTGCCCTCGAGGTCCCCTGCCACCGCGACCTCGCGGCCCCCGAACAGGCTAAGCGGGTCGACCTGGACCGGCGCCTGGGACAGGGCCTCCTCGAGCTGCGCGAGCGCCTCCGCGATGCCGGCCTCGCGCAGCAGGGCCTCCTGCTCGGAGGAGCCCTCGAACGCGCGCCAGGCCTCCGTGTCCGCCACGGTCTGCAGCAGCCGAGGCTCGGGGAACGGCGCGAACCAGTCCTCGAGCTTGGCCTTGGCCACATAGACATCCACGGTCCGTGGGACCAGGGCCGAGATGCGGTACTTCCAGCTGCCCTCCGTGGGGCTGAAGAGCAGCGTCGAGAAGGCGAGGTAGCCGAACAGGAGGACCAGGCCCAGCACGATGCCGGCGATCTTCAGGAGGCGCTTGCTCTGGCTCATGGGGATGGGGGCCCGACCGGCGTGGAGGCGGCTGGCGGGCCGGCGAGGAGGGTACGAGACAACGGGTCCGGGACGCAGGAGGAGGGGGTTCCTTCCCCGAAACCGAGAGGATCCCGCCGAGAGCCCGCCGGCTCCCTCGACACGAGCCGCCGCAGCGTGGCAGGATCATCGCTTCATGAAGGTCAGCCAGCGCGCATCCTCAGTGGCCGGTTCGGCGACGCTCGCCCTCGCCACCCGGGCCAAGGAGATGGCTGCCTCCGGCCTGGATGTGGTCTCCATGGCCGTGGGCGAGCCGGACTTCTCCACGCCCGAGGCCGTTCGCGAGGCCGTGCGGGTCAGCGTGGCCGACGGCCGCGTGCGGTACACGCCGGCTGGAGGCACGGCCTCCCTCCGGGCCGCCCTCGCGGGGGCTGCCGGCCGCAGCCGCGGGATCGAGCTGTCCCCGTCGCAGGTGGTGGTCACCCACTCCTGCAAGCACGCCCTCAACCTGGCGCTGGTCGCCCTCACCGAACCCGGGGACCGGGTGCTCCTCCTCGAGCCCGTCTGGGGCAGCTACGACGCGGCGGTCCGCTGGGTCGGTGCCGAGCCCGTGCGCGTCGCGCCGCGGGCCGACCTGGGGCCCGACCTGGACGCCATCGCAGCGGCCGCACGGGGCGCGCGGGGGGTCATGCTCAACTCCCCCACCAACCCCAGCGGCTTCGTGTGGAGCGACGAGGAGCTGCGCGGGATCCTCGCCATCGCCGAGGAGCACGATCTGTGGGTGATCTCGGACGAGATCTACCGTCGGCTGACCTACGGCGACCGTCCGGCGACGAGCCCCCTCAGCCTGGGCGAGGGCGCGCGCGAGCGCGTGCTGGCCGTGGACGGCGCGAGCAAGAGCCTCGCCATGACCGGCTTCCGCATCGGCTGCGTGCTCGGCCCCGAGGCCCATGTGCAGGCCATCACGAACATCCAGAGCGAGACGACGGGCTGTCCCAACGCCCTGTCGCAGGACGCCTGGGAGTCCGCGCTCCTCGAAGAGCCCGCCGAGGTCGCTGGCTGGGTCGCGGCCTTCCAGCGTCGTCGCGACCTCCTCGTGGCGGGCCTGCGCGAGCTGGGCCTGGAGTGCACCCTTCCCGGCGGAGCGTTCTACGCCTTCCCCGACGCCACGCCGTTCCTGGACGAGCGCGGCTCCGAGGGCCTCTGCGCCGACCTGCTGGAGTCCGAGCAGCTGGTGCTCGTGCCCGGCTCAGTGTTCGGGATGGACTCGCATGTCCGCCTGTCGTACGCCCTGGGCGAGCCGGACCTCGAGCGCGCCCTCAAGCGCCTTGGGCGCTTCCTCGAGTCTCGCAGGGGCTGAGGGTCGCCGCCGCCGCGGCTCAGCGTCCCCGATCGGGGATCGAGTAGAGGTTCTTCGCGTCACCCAGCTCGGCGATCGCGACCTCCTGCACCTTGCGCAGGACCACGGGGTCGCTCGTGTCCGCGAGGACATAGAACTTCCACAGGTCCCGGTAGGCCCGGCTCAGGTCCGCCAGCCGGGGGACCCGCTCGGCGTAGGCCGCCAGGGGCTCGACCCCCGGGGAGCCCGGCCAGAGCACATGGATCCGGGCCTCCTTGAGCTGCATGCGCTTCGCCGGGCAGTAGATGATCACATCGACCTCCGAGCCCGTCGCGAAGCGCACGAGCTCCGCGATCCGCTCCTCGGCCTCGACCCGGCGAGCGGCGCCGCCGGAGGCGAAGAAGCGCTCGACGAGGGCATCCTGCACCTCGCTGTTCTCGTAGCGCGGGAAGACGCAGGCACGCTTGTAGAGGCGTCGCTCGCGGTAGCGCTGGACCAAGTCCGTGACGCGCGTGCACAGCGCATCGTCTCCGCGCTGGGCCGAGCGGACGAGGGTCTCGAGCAGGGAGTCGTCGGTGCAGTCGTAGAGGTCCTCCTCGACCAGCACCCCCGCGCGGACGCAGAGCTCCACGGCCCGCGCGAGGAGCGCGCCGGCAGCGACCTTGGCGTGGTGGTAGTAGACCCGCTCGCTGAAGACATAGCGGGCATCCAGCAGCCGCACGATCTCGCTCAGGATGTCCTCGCGCAGGAGGTCCCGCTTGGCGAGGTCGATGTAGAGGTTGCCGGAGGAGCGGTCGACCTTGAAGTAGCTCGCCACGCGCTCGTCCACCGGGAGGTTGAGGCCGGTGAAGTACGCGTCCCGCGCGAGGTAGTCCAGGATGTCCGCGGCGATCGTCCCCGAGATCATCTGCACCCAGTACGCGGGGACATCCTGACGCCCAGGCGTTCCGGGTCGGGTCAGGACGCTCATGACCTCGTCGAGGAGGCCCAGGTCGCGCAGCACGCGCCCGAGCGCCCGCGTCGGGTCGAACATGCGCTCGTAGCGGTAGGCCGAGTCGTGGCGCTCGAAGAGGCCGTCCTGGTCCTCGAGGCTGTGCCCGTGGGGCACATGCGTCACATCATGGATGAGGCCCGCGATGCGGATCACCCGGGCCTCCTCCTCACCCACCGCGAGGGTCCCCGCCGGGTCGAGCTCGAAGGAGAGGTTGACGGAGTCGATCAGCCTCTGGGCGACATGGACCGTGCCGATCGAGTGCTCGAAGCGCGTGTGCATCGCGCCAGGGAACACGAGGTGCGCCGAGCCCAGCTGGCGCACGCCGCGCAGGCGCTGCATCTCCGGCGTATCGAGGAGCCTCAGCTCCTCGTGCGTCAGGTAGATGTCGCCGTGCACAGGGTCGCGCACGACGGAGTAGCGCTTGCGTCCAGCCACGGGTCCTCCGGGCCGGGAAGATAGCCGAGGCCCCGCCCGGTCTGGGAGCGCGACCCCGCCCGCTGGCTCAGAATCCGGTCGCGAGCCAGATCCAGAAGCGCTGCACATCGTCGCCCAGGTTGGCGCGGTCGGCAGGAGCCTCGTCCCCCATGTAGGACGCGTACCGGATACCCAGCATGGTGTCCTCGCTCAGATCGGTCGCGAACGCCAGGTTGAACTCGTCGCCGTAGTGCAGGCCGGCGTTCTCGGCGTCGAAGACGCGGTAGAGGGCCTTGAGGTCCCAGTCCCCGCCGTCGTACCCGACCTCCAGGAGCTTCTCCTCGAGGCCGTCCCCGGGGATGCGCGCGGTCCGGTTGGTGAAGCCGTTCAGGCCGTGCCTGCGCCCCAGGGTGAACTGGACCGCATTGGTGCCATCCCCCCCGAAGACCTCGTAGCCGAGGCCCGCGTGCCACGGACCGCGGTGGGCATAGAGCTCCGCATGCGCGTAGAGCTCATCCAGACCCGAGTCGTTGTTGTGGGAGGCCGTCTGCTGGGCCGCCTCCGCGCGCCAGCGGAGGTAGCGCGGCCCGTCAGAGGTCTTGCCGGTGAGCGCCAGCCCCGCGGTCGTGGAGGACTCGAAGGCATCGACCTCCTTGGAGATGGCAGGTCCGTCGGGATAGTCGAGGTCGTACAGGTAGGCCATCCACTTCGCACCTGGCGCGAAGGAGCCCTGCGCGTCCAGGAGCACAGCGTTCAGGTCCTTGTCCTCGAAGAGCCCCGTGTTGATGTTGTCGATCAGCCCGGCGTACCAGTCCACACCACCCGCCTTGGCGGCGTAGGTCGCGGCATCGTAGTTCTGCTCCATCATCCGCCACGGACGCTCGCAGACCCAGCGGCCGTTCCCGCGCCGGATGCGCTGTCGGCCAAGAACCAGCAGCTGCTCCTCGGAGGCCTGCCACTCGAGCTGCAGGCGGTTGATCTCGCTGCCCTTGACCACGAGGGCCTCGTCATCGGGGCCCAGCTGGGAGACATTGGTGAACTCAACGAGGCCGCGCAGCGCTCCCCAGGCGGCTGTCCGCAGGCCGATGACCGTGCTGAGGGAGGCGTCCTCGTCGGGCTCGGGACGCGCCTCGTCATCGCGGTCCTCGTAGCGCCAGCGCAGCTTCGCCCACCACTCCGAGGCCTCGACGGCTGCACGGAGGGACGAGCCGTCCACCTCCTGGGGAGCCGACGGTCCGTCCCCAGGGCCGCCAGGGCCCCCAGCGCCGCCGCTGGCGAGGGGCAGGGTCAGGAGCAAGAGGGCGGGACCGGCGGGCGCAGGCAGGAGCATGGGGGTGCGGGCTCAGGGGGGGAGGCGGAGAGGACAGCCCGAGGGGCCGGCCGCCCGGGCGGAGCGCCAGACCCTAGTGGACCCTGGACGCCATGTCACATGACAGGAGTGCGGGGTGGCGAGGGCAGGTCGAGCCCTCCTACCGTCCCGGGGCCTCGCCCGAGCGAGGCGCAAGACGGGTGCACGCGGCCCAATGACAGGAGGCCCCTGACGCCAGCGCGCCAAGGGCCTCCGTGACCCTCACGCGAGGGTGCTCAGGCTCAGGGGCAGAAGGTGACCCGCAGGGCGTCCGAGAAGTTGTAGCCCGTGAGCCCCAGCGCGGGGTCGCGGTACCAGAACTGGAAGTACCAGGTGTCACCGGCAGCCACCTGAACCTGCGGCAGGCTCGGCGCCGTGTTGTCGAAGGCGAAGCTGACCGCGCCCGCGGGCCCCGTGTTCACGACCCCAAGGCGGTGGATGAAGCCGAGGGTCTGGGCGCCGACGCAGAGGACTCCATCCCCCACCACGGAGCTGGCGGGGTCCAGGGCCTGGATGAAGACACCGTTCTGCCCGGTCGGCAGGTCGGTCGCCAGCAGCTCGAAGTCGTTGCTCGCGATGGAGCTCGTCCCGGTCCAGCCAATCTTGGCGAAGGTGCCCGTCGAGTTGTTGATCGAGGTGCAGTACGGGGTGATGCCGCAGGCGCTGCAGGCCTCGTCGTCGATGCGGAGGTCGTCCACGCCGGCCTCAACAATCGAGCCGCTGCCCAGGTCGCTGGCGATGAAGCGCAGCCGCACATCGCTGGTGAGGGCCACGAAGTCGGTCACCTGGAACGAGTGCTGGATCCAGCCGCCGTTCACATCCCCGGTGGGGCCAACGGTCTCGACATTGACCCAGCTCGCGCCGCCGTTGTTCGAGATGTCAACCACGAACACATCAGCGTTCGGAGAGGCGCCCGAGCCATTGCTGTACCAGCGGTAGTAGCTGACGGCCGGGTTGGCGAGGCCGGTCAGGTCGTAGGCCGGGGACATGAGGGTGGTCGAACCACCGTCCACATCGTTCTCGCCGAGCGAGCCGCCGGCGCTGCCCTGGCCCGTGAAGAAGCACTGGGTGCCCGCCGCGGTGTTGTCGTTCTCCGGCTGGGCCGCGGTCCCGATGGGGTCACCGCGCTCCCAGATGCCGGTGGTGGCGTCGTCGCCGGGCATGCCCGCGGTCCAGCCCGAGGGCGCCTCGAAGGCGTCATCCGCCGCGTTGACGAGGATCTGCGAGGCCGCCGTGAAGAACACCGCCGGAGCCTCGGCGGGCTCAAAGATCGGGGCGCCCGAGGCATCGGCTGCGGCGAAGTAGTACTGCACCGTCGAGCCGCACGGGGTGGCGGGGAAGGTGGCCAGGTACTGGTCGGGGCTGGTCTCGATGCAGGAGGCCTGCGACCAGCCAGCGCCCAGGTTGATCCAGAACTCACCGCTCGCGCTGGCCGGGGTGCTGGTGCCGGGCTCCAGCACGAACGCGACGGTCTCGCCGCCGGCCGGGTCCAGGTTGGTCGGCGGGCTGTCCAGCAGGGTCAGGCGGATCGGGCGCAGGGCCTCGTCCATGGCCTTGCGCACATTGATGCGCCCATAGCCGTGGGTGTCGTCGACGCCAGGGGTGCCGAGATCGTCACAGGTGCTGCGGAGGATGTCCTCGACCTCCTGGGGCGACAGAGTCGGGTCCGCGCTCCAGATGAGGCCGACCAGGCCCGCGGTGATGGGAGCCGAGAAGCTCGTCCCGCTCACGCCCGAGTAGGTGCCCCCGGTGTTCGTGGTCAGCACGCCGGCTCCCGGGGCGAGGAAGTCGATCCCCTGGCCGAAGGCCGACCAGCTGGTCTTGTTGTCGGAGGAGTCGGAGGCCCCAACGATGATCACGCTGTCGTCGCGGCTGAACTGGTGGTTCTCGGAGCTGTTGCCCCCCGACCACACCAGGAGCGAGCCCAGGCTGCGGATGTAGGCGCCGGTGGTCTCGACCGAGCCGGAGGCCACGCCGCTGTAGCTCACATTCGCGACCTTGTCGCCAGCCTCGATCGCCGTGCGAGCCGCGTTGGTGAGGTTCGAGAGGGAGGCGCCGCCGCCAGGGTCGTCGGTCACACGCATCATGCGGTGGCCCAGGTTCCAGCCAACGCCGGCCACGCCGATCCCGTTGTCCCCGTTGGCCGCGGCGCAGCCCGTGACCATGGTCCCGTGCGGGTGAACCGGGCTGATGTCGCCCCCGCTGTTCTCCCAGGTGTTCGAGGGGGCGTTGAAGCCCTCACGCCGGTGGAGCTGCAGGTCGGGGTGGCCGACCTGAATTCCAGTGTCGCAGATCGCCACGACCACATTCGGGTCCCCGGTCTCCAGGTCCCAGCCGGCGCAGGACTCCATGTTCACATGCTGCCACTGGCCGCTGAACTGGTTGTCGTTCGGGCAGTCGACCGGATAGCAGATCCAGTCGGGCTCGACATACTGGAACGCTCCCGTCCGCAGCAGCTGGCTGGCGACCTCGTTCTCGGTCGCGCCCGGGCCAAGGTCGATGAGGTACTCGTCGGTGGCCTCCACCCGGCGCTGGACGGACAGGCCCTCGAGCAGGGCCAGGGCGTCCTGGTACAGGGCCTCGGCCTGCGCGCGGGTCAAGCCGCGCTCGAGCGCCTGCTCGAGCTGCAGGGGGCGCGCGCACAGCACGCCGGAGAACTCGAGCATGCCGGGCCGCTCGACGAAGGGACGGAACGACTCCTGGTCCTGAGCGAGGGCCAGGGGGGAGACGAGGGCGAGGGCGCCCAGGGGGAGGAGATTCTGCATCGAAGTCACGGGCCCGCACCGAACGCGGGTCCTGCCTTGGACTCTCTAGTCTGCGGCAGGGTTCCGTCCCAGGGCGTGCGGATCGGGCCCCGTGGTGCCCGCGGACACGGAATGGTCTCCGGGGGCGGGCGCCTCGACGCCGCGACCTGTCGATCTGAGGCACCCTGGGGCGCCTCAGGCCCCGCCCGCGGGCAGGCCCTAGCCGCTGACGCGCTCGCGCAGGGCCTGGGTGACCAGGTCTCCGACCTCAGGCGTGGGGTGGTCCCCCACCTCGACGCCCTTCAGGCGGCCCGAGCGGAAGAGGTCCACCACGGTGGCCTCGATGGCCGCCCCGGCCTCGCGCTCGCCGACATAGTCCAGCATGAGGGCTCCAGCCAGGATGGCCGCCACGGGGCTGGCCGTGTTCGTCCCGGCAGCCTGGGGGAACGAGCCGTGGATGGGCTCGAACAGGCTCACCTTCCCGGGGTTCAGGTTGGCGCTCGCCGCGATCCCCATGCCGCCCTGCAGCATGGCGCCGAGGTCGGTGATGATGTCCCCGAAGAGGTTCGTGGTGACCGCCACATCGTAGTCCTCGGGAGTGTTCACGATCCGCATGCAGGCGGCGTCGATGTAGTCGTGCCCGGTGGTGATCTCGGGGTACTCCGCGGCGACCTCCGCGAACACGCGCGTCCACAGGTCCTGGGAGCGCAGCGCGTTGGCCTTGTCGATGAGGGTCACATGCCTGCGCGGACGGGTGCTCGCCACCTCGAAGGCGTGACGGATGGCCCGCTCCACGCCGGCCCGGGTCCACACCATGGTCTGCGTCGCAACCTCGAGGGCCTGGCCCTTGTGCGCGAAGCCGAAGGTCCCCGTGTAGGCCCCCTCGGTGTTCTCACGAATGATGACCATGTCGATGTCCTCGACGGTCTTGCCCTTGAGCGGGCAGAGGCGCTCGTCGTAGAGCTTGATCGGCCGCACATTGAGGTAGAGGTCCAGGTCGAAGCGCGCACGCGCGATGATCCCGTACTCGATCTTGCCCACCTCGATCCGAGGGTCCCCGATCGCCCCGAGGAAGAGCGCCCCCATGCCCTTGACCTCCTCGAACGCCGCGTCGGGCCAGATCTCGCCGGTGTCCAGGAAGTGCTGGCTGCCGAAGGGGTACTCGGTCTTGGCAAGGCCGAAGCCGAACAGCTCCGCGGCCGCGTCCGCGACCTTGAACGCCTCGCGAGTGACCTCGGGACCGATGCCGTCTCCGGCGATGATGGCGATGTCGTGGGTGGCCATGGTGCGCTGCTCCAGGGGCTCAGGCGTCTGCCGAGGCCGTGGCCTCGGCGAACATGCCCGGTCGATAGGCGGAGATGGTGCCCATCACCGCGCTGGCCGCGACGGTGAGGGGCGAGGCGAGATAGAGGCTGCCCGGGCCGCTGCGCCCGCTGAAGTTGCGGTTGATGGCGCTCACGGTGACCTGCTCCTTGGTGTCCGAGACGCCGGGTCCGCAGCCGATGCAGGCCCCGCAGCCGGGATTGATGACCTCGACTCCCGCGGCCTCGAAGATCCGGTCGTAGCCCTTGGCGCGGGCGCTGTCGCGCACGGCCTCGGAGCCGTACTGGACGAACATCCGCACGCCCGGGGCGACCCGCCGCCCGTGGTCGAGGGCGTCCTGGAGCACGCGAGCGTAGAACTCGAAGTCGTCCTCCTTGCCCGCGGTGCAGGAGCCGCCGTAGGCGATGTCGATGCGGACGGGCTCGAGGTCGGAGATGGCCTTGCCGTAGGTGGGGTCGCCCGGCTCGGCCACCATGGGCCGGATGGCGGACAGGTCCAGGGTGTGGACGCCGCCCGCGTAGGAGGCGCCGGAGTCGGGCGCCACGAACCCTGCGGCGACCTGCTCGGGCGTGAGGCCCTCGCGGCGCGCCGCGACCCACTGGGCAAGCTGCTCGTCGCCCTCGCAGATGCCCGAGCGCGCGGAGCACTCGGTGGCCATGTTGCACAGGGTCGCGCGCTCGTCCGGCGAGAGCGAGGCGAGCCCGGGGCCGCCGAACTCCATCACGCGGTTGAGGGTGTCCTCGCGCTTGGCGTAGGTGTCGAGGATCTCGAGGATCACATCCTTGGCGGTGCACCCGGGATCCAGGGTCCCCACCAGCTCGAAGCGGATGGACTCGGGCACCTCCACGAAGGTGAAGCCCGAGTGGATCAGGCCTGCGTACTCCGTCGCACCCACGCCCCAGGTCAGCGCGTTCGAGCCGCCCCCCATGCAGGTGTGGCTGTCGGTAGCCTGGATGAAGTCGCCAGGGTCGACGAACTCCTCGCGGGCGATCTCGTGGCAGATCCCGGGGCTCACGCCGTCCTCGGCGCTGTAGTCCCGCACGCCCGTGTGCGCCTGGAACGCGTTCTGCAGGTCGCGCAGGGTCTGGATCTGGTCCTGGAAGGGCTTCATGCGCTCGACGCCAGTCGCGTAGAGCAGGTGGTCCTCGAAGATCGCGAACTTGTCAGGGTTCACGACCCGATAGCCCTCGCCGTACTCGAGCCCCAGGAAGTGGTGCACCTGGGCGGTGGTGAACTCGTGGCTGTAGCCGCCGTCCACATTGACCAGGCAGACATCCCCCGGCTGCACCGAGCGCGTGCCGTCCGAGCCCACCAGCTTGGAGGCCAGGATCTTCTCCGCCATGGTCATCGGTCGGGCCTGCGTCTCCGGCAGCGGCACCTCGACCTCACCCGCCTTGGACTTCGCGGCGAACGGGAAGAGCCCGCCGGCCTCGAGCATGACGCGGGTCACGGCGTCGTACTTGCTGGTCAGCTCCTCAAGGGGGATCTCCTCGCCAGCCTGCAGGCGCTCGAGGACGCCATAGCCGCCCATCAGCTGCCCCAGATTGATGTTGTTGCGCTCGTGGATGGGCGCGAAGGAGTGGGCGATCACCAGGTGGATGCCGCTCCACTTCTCGGCCTGGGGCGCGGTCTCGCGTGAGGAGCCGGTCCCCTTGCGGTGACCGGAGACGATGACCTCGAAGCCTCCGTCCATGAGCGCCCGCGTGGGGAACACGCGCTCACCACTGCCGTCGACGAGGCCCGCATAGGCGTCGAGGGCCAGGTCCTCCGGCCGGTGCCGGAAGCAGACCCAGGCGGGGGTCATGGTGTCGGTGTTGATGTCGTCCAGGAGGGTCTCCGGATCGACCTCGCCCATGCGCAGGTCGAGCTCACCCCGCAGCTGGGCCCGGATGGTCTCCAGGTCCTTGGTGAGGAACAGGACCCGCTTGCCAGGGGTCAGGCGCACGACGCGCTGGCCGTCCTCCCGAGTGTGGATCAGGGGGTTCACTGCGATCAGCCCTTGGCAGCGGGGTTCTCGATCAGGATGGCGATGCCCTGGCCTCCGCCGATGCACGCCGAGGCCACGCCGTAGCGGCCACCGCAGCGGCGCAGCTCGAGGGCGAGGGTGAGCACGATGCGGGTCCCGGTGGCGCCGAGGGGGTGGCCGAGGCTGATCGCGCCGCCGTTCACATTGCAGCGGTCACGCTCGAGGCCGAGCTCCTTCTCGCAGCCGAGGTACTGGGCGCTGAACGCCTCATTGATCTCCACGCGGTCGACCTGGTCGAGGGTCAGCCCGGCCTGCTCCATGAGCCGCTGGATGGCGGGCACGGGGCCGATGCCCATCTCCTTGGGGTCGACGCCAACGGCGCTCCAGCCGCGCACGATGGCCAGGGTATCGAGCCCGTCCGCCTGGGCACGCTCGGCAGTGGTGACGACAACGGCCGCCGCTCCGTCCACGATGCCGCTGGCGTTGCCCGCGGTCACCGTCCCCTCCTTGCCGAACGCCGCGCGCAGGCGGGCGAGGCCCTCGAGGGTTGTGTCCGGCTTGATGTGGTCGTCCGTGTCCACCACGAGGTCGCCCTTGCGCCCGGGGATGGTCACCGGGGCGATCTCCTCGGCGAAGCGGCCCTCCTGGACGGCTGCAGCCCCCAGCTCGTGGCTGCGCAGGGCGTAGGCATCCTGCTCCTCACGCGAGATCCCGAGGCGCTTGCCGATGCGCTCCGCGGTCTGCGCCATGTAGGAGTCGGCGTAGGGGTCGTACAGGCTGGCGAAGAGCGAGTCCTTCATCTCCGGCGCCTGGCCGAAGCGGAAGCCCTGCCGAGCGCCGTAGAGCACATAGGGCGCCTGGGACATGTTCTCGGTGCCCCCCGCGAGGGTGGTGGTCGCCTCGCCCAACTGGATCATCTGCGCGGCGCTGACGATGCTCTGGATGCCGGAGCCGCACAGCCGGTTGACGGTGAGGGCCGGGACCGCCTGCGGCACGCCGGCCTTGAGGGCGATGTGCCGCGCGCCGTAGAGAGCGTCGAGGGAGCTCTGGAGGACATTGCCGAAGACCACATGGTCCACGGACTCAGGCGCCACCCTGCTGCGCTCGAGGGCCGCCTTGGCCGCGTGGGCGCCCAGGTCCAGGGCCGAGAGGTCCTTAAACTTGCCGAAGCCGGGGGTGCCGATGTACTCGGCCATGGGCGTGCGCGCGCCGCCGACGATGACGATGTCCTGGGTCATGGGATGCTCTCTGGGTGGTGTCTGGGGGTCCTTGGGTGCGCCACCTGGCGCAGGCAATCGGCAGCGCGCTCGCGCGCGCGCTGGGGAGCCGAGGCTCTCCGCAGGGCCGGGCGCGGACGGGCCGCGCCCGGCTCGTCAGCAGCCCTTGAACTCGGGGCGACGCTTCTCGAGGAAGGCGCTCATGCCCTCCTTCATGTCCTCGGTCTCGGAGGCCTTGCCGAAGTACTCGGTCTCCATGGCCTCCCCCTCGGGCTGGGTCATGTCCCAGCCGCGGAGGACCGCCTCCATGCCGAAGCGCAGGGCGACGGGCCCCTTGGCCAGCATGGAGCCGACCATCTTAAGGGTGCCCTCACGGAGCTCCTCGGGAGCGAAGATGCGGTTGATGACGCCCACGCGGTGGGCGTCCTCGGCGCCGAACATGTCCCCGGTCAGGATCCACTCGCGCGCGACCCCGGGGGACGCGATGCGAGCGAGGCGCTGGGAGCCGCCGTAGCCCGGGATGATGCCGAGGCTCACCTCGGGCAGGCCCATGCGGGCGCTGGTCGAGGCGGTCCGCAGGGTGCAGGCCAGGGCCAGCTCACAGCCGCCGCCCAGGGCGAAGCCGTTGACCATCGCCACGGAGGGCTTCCCGAGGTCCTCGAGCTTGCGGAAGATCGACTGCCCGAAGCCGGCGAGGTCGGCAGCCCCCTGGGCGTTGCCCGCAACCTGCAGCAGCTCGCCAATGTCGGCGCCGGCCACGAAGGCCTTCTCGCCCGAGCCCGTGACCACGACCGCGCGCACGGCGCCGTCGGCCTTGGCCGCGTCGAACGCCTGGCCCAACTCCGTGAGGGTCTGGTGATTCAGGGCGTTCATCTTGTCGGGGCGGTTCACCGTGACGAAGGCCACGCCGCCGTCCACCTCATAGAGGACATTCTCGAGGTTCATGGTCAGGCCTCCTCGACGGTCGCCTTGGTGATCTCCACCGGGTCCACGGGCGCAGAGCCCTCGCCGCCCGGCTTGCAGGGAGCCGTCGCGATCTTCTCGAGCACCTCATCACCCTCGCAGAGCTGGCCGAAGGCCGTGTACTGGCCGTCGAGGAAGCCCGCGTCGCCATGGCAGACGAAGAACTGGCTGCCGGCGGAGTTGGGGTCCTGGGAGCGAGCCATCGACAGCACCCCGCGCGCGTGGTGCACATCGTTGAACTCGGCGTTCACGCTGTGGCCGGGACCGCCGGTCCCCCAGCGGTTGCCCATGCCCTCGGGCTTCTTCGTGTTGGGGTCCCCGCCCTGGATCATGAACCCGGGGATGGTGCGGTGGAACCTCGTCCCGTCGTAGAAGCCCTTCTTGGCCAGGGAGATGAAGTTCTCCACATGGTTGGGCGCCTTGTCGGGGAAGAACTCCACGACCATGTCGCCGTGGGAGGTGGTGAGGCGCACGCGGGTGGTCTTGGCATCGCTCATGTCACTGGCCCTTCTTCTGGGGGTTCTGGTCCTTCGGTGCGGGAGCCTCGTCGGCTCCGCGGGCGGCGCGCACGACAATGGCGCGCTCGATGGTCTGGGGCGTCGTCGGAGTGAAGCCACGCTCGGTCTGCGGCGAGAAGCGCGAGTCGCCGGTGACGACGATCTTCTCCACCACCTCCATGCCGGACTTGAGCTTGCCGAACGCGGAGTAGCGCCCGTTCAGGCTCGGGTAGTTCCGGTGCATGACGAAGAACTGGCTGTCCGCCGAGTTCACATCGTTGCCGAGGCGAGCCGCCGAGAGGACGCCGGCCTCGTGCTTGCGCGCATTGAACTCCGCCTGCACGCGGCGCGGCGCGGGCGTCCCGGCCTTGGCACGACCGCCCTGGATCATGAAGCCGGGGATCACGCGGTGGAAACCGGTGCCGTCATAGAACCCGCTCGAGGCGAGGTCGAGGAAGTTGCGCACATGGTTCGGAGCGACCTCGGGCCACAGCTCGAACCACAGGACGCCGCGATTCGTCATCATCACGACCTCGAACTGCGCCAGCTGCTCGGCCTCCATCGCCATGAACTCGAGGTCCGCCTCGACCGCGACCGGCGACACCACCTGCTGGGGTGCCGAGGCGCCCTCGAGGGCGCAGGCGAGCTCGAAGGCGCCCTCGGGAGCGAGGGCCCCCAGCGCAGCGCCAAGATCGAGCACGGTCTCCACGACCTGGCCGGGCTGGAGGGTCAGGGCACCGCCTTCTGCGCGGGCCGCGAGGGGCTTACCCGCCACCTCGAAGGCCGCGGGGCTGAGCGCCCAGACCGGCAGCGTCAGGCCTCCCTCGGGCGCCTCGAGGCGCAGGGTGACCGGGAACTCCGCACCCGCCAGCCAGAGGCCGGGGGCGGACCACTCCGCGGCCGCGCGCGCGGCGGGAGCCTCCTGGGCACCGACGGCTCCGTCCTGGGCGGCGGAGACGCGGCTCTCGGCGCCAAGGACACCGCCCGTGAGCAGGGCCAGTGAGACGAGCAGGCTCATGCCTTCTTGTCCCCGTCCCACTTGTAGTAGCCCTCGCCCGTCTTGCGGCCGAGCTTGCCCTCGGCGACCTTGTCGCGCAGGGACTGCGGGATCGCGAAGGCCGGCTCGTCGGGGTAGCGCTCAGTCCAGCCCTCGAGGATGAAGAGGGTCGTGTCGAGGCCGACATAGTCGGTCAGGGTGATCGGACCCATCGGGTAGCCGCAGCCGAACTGCATGGCCGCGTCGATGTCCTCGGCGCTCGCGTCGCCGCGGTCCAGCATCTGGATCGCCTGCACCATGTAGGGCACGAGCAGGCGGTTGACGACAAAGCCGGGGGTGTCCTTGCAGGAGACCGGGGTCTTGCCGCAGGCAGCGCCAAAGGCCTTGGCGGCCTCGAAGACCTCACCGTCGGTGGCGTCGGTGCGCACGACCTCCACCAGGCGCATGAGCTGCACGGGGTTGAAGAAGTGCAGGCCCACGAAGCGCTCGGGGCGCCCGGAGGCCGACGCCATCTCCCCGATCGGGAACGAGGAGGTGTTGGAGCCGAAGATCGTCTCGGGCTTGCAGATGCCGCCCAGAGCGCCGAACAGCTCCTTCTTGGCGTCGAGGTTCTCGACGATCGCCTCGATGACCAGGTCGCAGTCCGCGAGGTCCGCACGGTCGGTGCTGCCGGTGATCCGGCCGCGGGTCTCCGCGACCCACGCGTCCGCCTGCTCCTGGGTCATCTTGCCCTTCTCGACGCCCTTGGCCGCCAGCTTGGCGAGGCTCTTGTCCACGCGGGCGAGCCCCTTCTCGAGGTACTCCGGCGCGGTCTCGAGGGCGACCACCTGGCAGCCCCCCTGGGCGGCGACCTGGACGATGCCGTGGCCCATGAGGCCACATCCGACGACTCCGACTTTCTCGATCTTCATGTGCTTGGGGTTCGGTTGAGGGGAGGGGTGTTCGATTCCGCGTGCGCATCCGCGCTCAGGCGCTCGGCGTGCGGTGGAAGGCTGAGGCCAGGCCCATGCCGCCGCTGATGCACAGGGTGGCGAGGCCGTTGTCGACGTCGCGGCGCCGCATCTCGTGCAGCAGGGTGACGACGATGCGCGCCCCGGTGGCGCCGATCGGGTGCCCGAGGGCGATCGAGCCTCCGTTCACATTGAGGCGGTCGGCGTCCATGTGAAGGTCCCTGTCGCAGGCAAGCACCTGCGCGGCGAAGGCCTCGTTGAGCTCCACCAGGTCGTAGTCGCCGACGGCGAGGCCGTTGGCCTCCTCGAGGGCGCGCACGGCGGGCACGGGCCCGATCCCCATGCGGCGCGGGTCGACGCCGGCGCTGCGCGACTCGCCAACCCAGGCAAGAGGCTCGAGGCCGAGCTCCTCGGCGAGGGTCTCCTCCATGAGGAGCACGGCAGCCGCGCCGTCGGTGATCCCAGAGGCGTTGCCGGCGGTGACCGTGCCGCTCTCGCGGTCGAAGACCGCGGGCAGCTTGCCCAGGCCCGCGAGGGTGGCGTCCGGGCGGGGATGCTCATCTGCGTCCACGACGACAGAGCCCTTGCGCGACTCGACGGTCACCGGGGAGAGCTCGTCGGCGAACCGGCCGGCAGCGATCGCCGCCCCAGCCTTGCGCTGGCTCTCCAGGGCGAAGGCGTCTTGGTCCTCGCGGCTGATGCCGAGCTCCTGGGCGAGGGCCTCGGCGGTCTCCCCCATGACCATGTCCGCCAGCGGACAGACGAAGCCGTCCTTGTACATGGAGTCCACGACGGGCGCGTGCCCCATGCGGTAGCCACGCCGGAACTTCGGCAGGAAGAACGGCAGCCCGCTCATGCTCTCGGCCCCGCCGGCGACCACAGCGCGCGCGCGACCAAGGCGAATCCAGTCCGCGCCGAGGCCGATGCTCTCGAGACCGGAGCCGCAGGCCTTGTTGATGGTCGTCGCCGGGCAGGCCTCACCTAGACCGCCGCGCACGGCGACCTGGCGGGCGAGGTTCGGGCCGCCCCCGGCCTGGCGGCCGTTCCCGAAGTACACCTTGCCCACGGCCAGCGGATCGACGCCCGCGCGGCCCACGAGGTCCTGCACGACGGAGGCGCCAAGGTCCGCCGCCGAGAGGTCGGCGAACGCACCGAGGTAGCGCCCGATGGGCGTACGCAGGGCGTGGGTGAGGACCACCCGCGGAGAGGAGGTGTGGATCACGGGGCAGGAGGGGCGAGTGCGGGGATCCGACGGCGCCGGAGGGTCCCTGCGGGGTCTTCCAGCGGGCCTGTGGGGCCTCTCGCCGGAATTTGAGGCCAACCAGGATAGGCCTGGGGTCCCCCAGGAGCAAGGAGGACCGGGCAAGGCGCGGAGCAGGGAGGGACAACCCGGGGTTGGGATCCGCAGCGTGCGGGGGCATGATGAGGGCGTCGCCCCGCGAGATGCCCCCGCTCCCCCACGCCTCGCCCTCTCCAGGCCCCCTGGACCTGCTGATCTCCCTGCTCTCGGACGAGTCCCCGACCGTCCAGGGGGCGGTACGGAGACGGCTGCAGCGGCTGGGCAAGGAGGCGCTGCCGGGGCTGCTGCGCGGCTCCCGCAGCCAGGACCCGGTCCTGCGGGCCCGCTGCCGGGAGCTCGTGCTGGAGCGCGGCCGCGAGCGAGCCGCCCGCCGCCTGGTCCGCTATGCGCTCCACGCCCGACACGACCTGGACACGGCCCTCCTGCTCCTGGACGACTTCGTGGACCCGGGCCGCGACCCGCGTCCCACCCTGCGCGCCATCCATGCCATGGGCCAGGAGGTCGCCCGCCGGCTGCGCCGCCGCGGCCAGACCCCGGCCCAGGTCCTCTCGGAGTACCTCTACAAGGAGAGGGGCTTCACCGGCATGGAGTCGGTCGAGCCCGCTCCCGGCCACGCCTCCCTTGCCCGGGCGGTCGAGACGCGGACGGCGATGCCTCTGGTGCTGTGCGCCCTCTGGCGCCGGGTCGCGGCGACCGCGGGCCTGCGCTGCGAGCTGCTCCCGGTTCCGGGCCATGTGGTCCTGCTGGTGCGCCAGCCCGATGGCGACCAGCTGGTGGACCCGTTCGGCGACGGGGAGCTCATCGAGCGCGAGCATGTCCTCGGCTACCTCTCGGCCCACAACCTCCCCTTCCAGGAGGAGTGGCTGAAGCCGGCCCCGACCACCTCGATGTTCCTGCGCCACACGCTGAACACCGCGGCCTGCTTCCGCGCCATCGGCCGCCGCGGCGAGGTCCGCCGCCTCGCCCGCGTCGTCCGCCTCCTCGCCGGCCACCCCGAGGTGCCGATCCAGCCCCTCGGCTGAGAGAGGATCCCGCCCGCTCCCTCCGCCCACGCAGTCTCCCGCCTCGTGCGAGAATCGGACGCGCGCCGGGCCTAGGAGGAAAGTGGGCCACTCAGCGCCCCCATCCGACCGAGCCGTGGACGAGATCCCCGACAGCTGGCCCCCCGAGCCCCAGGACGCGCCATTCGGCCGTCGCGCCCTCACGGCGCCCCTGTTCCCGCTGCCCGGAGCGTTCCTCTTCCCGCGGCAGCTCATGGCGCTGCATGTGTTCGAGCCGCGCTACCGCCAGATGGTCGAGGACATCCTCGACGGAGCAGGGCGCATCGTGATCGGGACCATTCCCGAGAACCAGCGCGCGCGCATGGCCGACCTTGCCTCGCCCCCCGAGGTCCTGCCGGTGGCCGGGCTGGGCGAGATCGCCCGCCACGAGCGGCTGCCCGACGGGCGCTTCGCGATCTGGCTCTTCGGACTGGGCCGGGTCGCCATCGAGGAGGTCCCGAGCGAGCGCCTCTACCGACAGGTGCGCTGCGCGCCCCTCGCGGAGGTCGAGCCAACCCCGGCGGAGGCTCGATCCCTGGAGGAGCCCCTGCGAGGTGCGGTCCAGGCTCGCCACCCCGAGCTCCTCAACCTGCCGGATGATGTCCCCACCTCCATGCTGGTGGACCTGCTCTGCCAGCGTCTCCCCCTGGCCCAGCCGGACATGGCGGCGATCTTCGCAGAGCCGGATGTGGCGCGCAGGGCCCAGCTGGCCCTCGACGGTCACGCGTCGGCCGGCCCCGCGCCCGAGGGCGACTGACCCAAGGCCTCCCGGCCGGCGACCAGCCGCTGGGCTACGCCAAGCACCAGGGCCGCCGCAGCCAGGGTCAGCAGGGGCTCGAGAGGGAGCCGGTAGCGACCGGTCGCATGGGTCACGAGGTAGACGAGCGGATAGGTGAGCACCACGCCCGTCACCAGCCAGCGGCTCCCGGGCGCGCCGCGCCAGAGGAGGGCCCCCACAAGGCCCAGGACCCCCATCACCGCCTGGGCCCACCACTTCACGAGGCCCTTCCAGTCGGGGGGCGAGCCCGAGCCAAGGAGGAGCTCGGGCGGACGCACGGTCCCGATCCAGAAGTGACGGGCGCGCAGGGCGGTCAGCTCACGGAAGCGCTCGGGGTGCTCGCGGATCCAGGTGCGCGCCCTGCGCATGCAGTCGTCCCCGTAGGCAGCCTCGCCCAGCTTGCGGTAGAGGCTGAGCTCGTTCGGCGATTGGGAGGTATGGAACGGCGCCCAGTACTGACCATCCGCGAAGTCGTTGTTCCCCACCAGCAGCTCGAGCCCAAGGTTCATCTTGGGGGCGAAGCGGCCCAGGACCACGGCGTTGCGCGCCATCCAAGGCCCCACCAGGAGCAGGACTCCGAGCGCGTACAGCCCGATTGCCCGCAGGACCTCCCGCGGGATGCGGCCGCGGCCGCCCGCGGCGGCGAGGGCGAGGGGCACGGCCGCGGTGAGCGCAACCGGCTTGAGCAGGGCAGCCAGACCGAGCCACGCACCTGCACCGACGAGCGCGCGTCCGGCCGGACGCGCCGCGGCGGCCGCAAGGGCCGTGGTCAGCAGCAGGGCCGCGAGGGTCGCGTCCCAGGTCTGCGCCACGGCAGCGGGCGCGGCCACGGGGTGGAGCGCCCAGAGCCAGGCCGCGACAGCGCCGGCGCCAGGGCGGCCGACCCGGCGCCCCAGGGTCAGCAGGGGCAGGACGACGAGCGCACTGAGGAGCACCTGCAGGCCGGCGAGCAGGAGCTGCGCCGTCTCGTTGATGCCCCCCGCGAGGCCCAGGACCGCCGCAAGGACGAGCGGATAGATCGGGCCGGTCCACGCGGTCGGTCCGGTCGCCGCGGCGAACGGGTCCGCGAACCCCTCGCCGCGCAGGAGGGCCTGCGCAACGGCGCCCTGCTCGAAGGCCCAGGCCCACTCGGGGTCCTCCGGCAGGGGCGCGGGGAGGTGGAACAGCACGCCGAGCGCCGCGCGGAAGGTCAGCGCCACGCCCACGAGGACGAGCGGAGAGCGCGGCGAGGGCATGGGCTCAGGCCAGGGTGAGGATCACGGGCGCGTGGTCCGAGGGCTTCTCCCCGTCGCGCCGCACGAGGTCCACCTCGACCCCGGTCGCAGCCTCGAGGGCCGGAGGGGAGACGAGGAAGTGGTCGATGCGCAGGCCCTGCTTGCGCTGGAAGCCGCGCGTGCGGAAGTCCCACCAGGTGTAGACGCCCTCGTCCTGGTTGAAGTGGCGCAGGGCATCCACGAGACCGGGCGCCATGATGGCCGCCAGGGCCTCGCGCTCAGGAGCGCTGCACAGGATCTTGTCGCGCCATCCGTCCGGGTCGTACACATCGCGGTCGTCGAAGGTCACATTGAAGTCGCCCGTCACGACGACCTTCTCGGTCATCGGATAGCGCTCCTGGACGAGCGCCGCGACCCGCTCCATCCAGCGCAGCTTGTGGTCGTACTTGGGGTCGCCCACGCTCTTGCCGTTCACCACATAGAGGTTGAGCAGCATCACATCGCCCACGGTGGCCCCGAGGACGCGGGCCTCCTCGTCGCTGCCGTCCCCGTCGAAGCCGCACCACGCGTCCTCGATCCCGTGCCGCGAGAGGATCGCGACGCCGTTGTAGGTCTTCTGGCCGTGGCGGACGATCTGGTAGCCCAACTCCTCGAGGGGCTCGGCCGGGAAGAGCTCATCCACGACCTTCGTCTCCTGCAGGCAGACCACATCGGGGCGGCGCTCCTCGAGAAACTCCAGGACGCGGGGCATGCGCGCGCGCAGGCTGTTCACGTTCCAGGTGACGATGTCCATGGCCGGGACCCTAGCACAGTGCCTGCGGCCGGGAACACGCCCGCCCGGGGCCGTGGAGTCACCTCCGGGCCGACCGCCGCTGCGCGCACCGGCCGGCCCTCGCGCACGGTCCCGCGTACCGCCGGCGCTCGACCTCTGGATCCCCGGAATCCGCCAGTTCCAGGGGTTCGACGGCGTGTAGGTCCATGGACGAGCGGTATCCTGCTGGCCCGATTCCCCGGCACGACCGCCGGGCGACACCAGGAGACCGCTTGACCGATACCAGGAGAGGGCGCGGCCGCGCAGCCCGCCGACCCGCCCCCAAGGGCGCCCCCAAGGGCCCCCCCGTTCAGCCCCTCGAGCCCACGGCCGAGCCGCCGGACATCGACTCCTTCGAGGAGTTCGACCTGGGCCCCTCCGTGCAAGGCGCGATCGCGGCCATGGGCATCACCAAGCCCACCCCGATCCAGGCCCTCGCCATCGGGCCGGTCCTCAAGGGTCGCCATGTGATCGCGAAGGCCGAGACCGGCACGGGCAAGACCCTCGCCTTCGGCGCGCCGATGATGGCCAAGATCGATCCGGCGCGACGGACGGTGCTGGGCCTGGTCCTCTCCCCCACGCGCGAGCTCGCGGAGCAGGTCCACGATGTGCTCGCCGAGCTGGGCAAGCCCAACGACACCAAGGTCGCCCTGGTCGTCGGCGGCGAGCCCCTGCAGCCCCAGGTCAAGGCCCTCCAGGAGGGTGCCCAGGTGGTCGTGGGAACGCCCGGCCGCGTGCTCGACCTCATGGGTCAGGGCTTCCTCTCGTTCCCCTGGACCGAGTTCGTCGTCCTCGACGAGGCCGACAAGATGCTTGAGATCGGCTTCCTCGAGGACATCGAGAAGATCCTCGCACAGGTCAACGAGTACCGGCAGACCCTGCTCTTCTCAGCGACCTTCCCGCCGCCGCTGCTGAAGCTCGCGCGCGGCCAGACGGAGGACCCCGTCGAGATCGCCACGGCCAGCGGCCACGCCACCGTCGAGACGATCCGCCAGTGCGCGATCGAGGTCGATGATGAGGAGCGTCCGCGCCTGCTGCAGGACATCGTGCGCCGCAGCGACGAGAGCGCCGTGTTCCTGGTGTTCTGTGACCGTCGCACCGATGTGGATCGGCTGATGCGCCGCATGGAGCGCGAGCGCTACCCGGTGCGCGCGCTGCACGGCGGGTACGACCAGGCCGCGCGCTTCAAGGTCATGGGCGCCTTCCGCGCCCACGAGGTGAAGGTGCTGATCGCAACGGATGTGGCCTCCCGCGGGCTCGATGTGAAGCATGTGACCCACGTGGTCAACTTCGCCGCGCCGCGAGACACCGCCGACTACACGCACCGCATCGGCCGCACGGGACGGGCCGGGCGCGAGGGCACGGCGATCACCTTCATCACGCCCTCGACCCGTCGCTACTGGCGCGAGCTGGTGGGCTCCACCAAGTTCGAGGTGGAGATGCTCAAGGGCGCGCGCGACCTGAGCCAGGCCCCGCGCAAGGCTGCCGAGGACGGCGAGAGGCCGGAGCGCCGCCCGCGTCGCGAGCGCGGCCGCGAGAGGGACGGCGAGCGCGAGCCGGCAGATCGGCCCGACCGTAGGGAGCGCGGCGAGGGCGAGCGCAGCGGCCGCGACGGCCGCGACGAGGATCGCCCGCGCCGGAGCCGCCGCCGCTCAGAGGAGCAGACCGAGGAGGGCAGCAAGCCGCGCGAGCGGAGCCAGCGCTCGCGCGAGGAGCGCCCGCGCCGCGGCCGGCGCGACGAGGACGGCAGCCCGAGGCGCCGCGAAGAGGCCCCCGCAGAGGAGGCCCCGAAGCGCGACGCCGAGCGGGGCCAGCGCAGCGACGCGCCCCAGCGCCGCGAGCGAGAGGAGGTCCCGGCGAAGGCTCCGGCCGCAGGTGGCGGCGGGTTCGGCGCGGGCCTTGCCGAAGCGGCTCCCGAGGCCTCGTCCGAGCGCAGGCCCAAGCGCCGCCGGGACGGCGAGGGCCGCCGCGGTCGCCAGGACGGCTCGGATTCCGGGAGCGACTCCGGGGAGGGCCGCAGGTCCAGGTCCCAGGGGCGCGACGGCTCCGGGCGCCCGGCCCGCCGCGAGGGCGGCGGCACCCCGGGGACGGGATTCGGCGCCGGGGTGGACTAGAAGGACCCTCCAGGACCCCAGCTCAGCAGCGAGGCTACTCCCATGGGTGGATCGAACCCCTACCAGCAGGCCGCCGAGTCCAGGCTGCCGACCCAGCCCTACAAGGTCACCTTCCTGCCCCTCGACCGAACGGTGGAGGTGGATCCGGCGGCGCTCCCCTACTCCCACGAGGGGCTCCCGGGGTCGATCCTCGACATCGCCACCGGTCACGGCATCGACCTCGACCACGCCTGCGGCGGCGTGTGCGCCTGCTCCACCTGCCATGTGCTGGTGCGCCAGGGCGCGGACACCTGCCCCGAGGCCACGGACGACGAGGAAGACATGCTCGACCAGGCGCCGGGCCTCGAGCTGTGCTCGCGCCTCGGCTGCCAGGCCGTGCCGGACGGCACGAGCGATGTCGTGGTCGAGATCCCCGGGTGGAACCGCAACCACGCCCGCGAGGTGCACTGATGGAGGCGCGCCTCGCCAACCCGCGCGGGTTCTGCGCCGGGGTGGACCGCGCGATCGAGATCGTCGAGCGCGCCCTGGAGCGCTATGGGGCTCCAGTCTTCGTGCTGCACGAGATCGTGCACAACAAGCATGTGCTCGAGGACCTTCGGTCGCGCGGCACCGTCTTCGTGAAGTCCCTGGAGGAGATCCCCTCGGGCGCGGTGACGATCTTCAGCGCCCACGGCGTCTCCGAGGCGGTGGTGGCCGAGGGCAAGGCCCGCGACCTGCGCGTGATCGACGCCACCTGCCCCCTCGTCACCAAGGTGCATGTCCAGGCCCAGCGCTACGCGGGCGACGCCCGTGAAGTGATCCTGATCGGGCACCCTGGGCACCCCGAGGTCGAGGGCACCCGCGGACGCATCCCCGGAACGGTGCATGTCCTCTCGACGCCGGAGGAGGTCGAGGCGCTCGTGGTCCAGGACCCCGAGCGGCTGGCCTATGTCACCCAGACGACCCTCTCGGTGGACGACACGCGCGAGGTCATTGACGCCCTCCACGCGCGCTTCCCCGCGATCAAGGGGCCCGACCTCAAGGACATCTGCTACGCCACCCAGAACCGCCAGAACGCCGTGAAGGCCCTCGTCCCCGAGGTGGACCTGCTGCTGGTGGTCGGCTCCGCGAACTCCTCGAACTCGAGCCGCCTGCGCGAGCTGGGCGAGCGCAGCGGGCTTCCCTCCTATCTCGTGGACGACCCCGCCCAGCTCGAGCCGAGCTGGTTCGAGGGCTGCAGGAGGGTCGGGGTCACCGCCGGGGCCTCCGCCCCCGAGGCCCTGGTGGACCTCGTCCTGGCCCGCCTCGCCGAGCTCGGGGTGGACTCGACCTCCGAGCTCGAGGGCGAGCCGGAGGAGGTCGTCTTCCAGATGCCGCCCGAGCTCCAGGGCTAGGCCCGGGAGCCCCTTGGAACGCGGCGGGCCCGCCCTCGGCAGCTGCCGGGGGCGGGCCCGCTTGGTCTGGGCCAGCCGCGACGGAGGGCTCGGCTCCGTGCGCGGCTCGCGGGCTCAGAAGCCCCAGCCGACGGTCATGAGGACGAGGTTGTCGTTCTTCTTCTTGCCCGCCTGGGGCACCTCGGTGCGCGTGAAGAGCCACTGGAGCTGGGTGAAGAAGCTCTCGGTGACATTCATCCGCAGGGTCGTGTCGAAGCGGTAGAAGCCGGGGCTGTTCCCGTCGTCGCCACCGTCGATGGCGGGGTAGAGGTCGCCGCGGTGGGAGAACTTCATCTTCTCGTCCGCGTCCTTCCACTGGGTCAGGTAGCCCGCGTGGGCCGCCAGGTACTCGTTGCGGTCCTGCACGCCCGGGGCGCTCTCAGCGAAGAGCTCGTTGAGGTAGGTCAGACCCAGCTCGCCGTCGAGAGTCCACGCGTCGCCCGTGAGGATCTTGTAGCCGGCCCCGGCGCCTGCGCCGGAGCGCAGGTCGAGCTGAGCCTTGAAGTCGCTCATGGCGCCCGCGGTGCCGTAGGCGTAGAGGCGCTCGCTCAGGTTGTGCTCGTACTTCAGGTTGAGCTCGTTGCGGCGCTGGGTGATCGTCGAGACGCCACCGTTCTGCTCCTGGTTGAAGACCGAGTTGAACTGGACCTTCCAGGTCTCGGCCTCGGTCGCGCGGCTCGCGTCCACGCCGGCGGTGACGCTGCTGACCTCGGTGTTGCCGCTCGAGGCGCTGGCGCCGAGGGTGACCGAGCCCTCCCACTTCGGTGCGCTGGCGTCCTCCTCCTGGAAGACCGGGGCAGGGAGGACGATCAGGGGCTGCTCGGCGGGGCTCGCGAGCAGGGACACGAGGAGGGTGGGAAGCATCATGAGGGTCAGCTTGGGCTCTGGGGGGTCGTCAGGAGCGCGCAGCCTCGATGAGCTGCGCGGCGTGGTCGATGCCGTCGGGGGTCCGTGAGCCGTGCCAGGAGAGGTACTCTCCATCAGCCAGCACGACCCGCTGCGGCGGAAGCCCGAGGACCCTGGCGAGGGCCGCGGAGTCCTGGGCGGCGAAAGGGTAGGGCTCGCTCCCGAGCAGGACAAGCTCCGGGCGGAGGGACGCCAGGGCCTCGGTCTCGAAGGTGGGATAGCGATCGGTTCGGCCCCGTAGGACATTGACGCCGCCGGCCATCTCGAGCAGACCGCTGGCGAAGGTGTCCTCGCCCGCCGCCATCCAGGGGCCCTTCCAGATCAGGTATGCGAAGGGCACCCGCGGGCGCCCGGCGGCCTCCTCGCGCACGCGGGCCGCACGCCGCTCGATGTCGCCGGCGATCGCCTCGCCCGGGGCCTCGGCCCCGAGGGCAGCTGCGATGGAGCGCACCATCGCGGCGGTCTCCTCCACTGTCCGCGGCATGGAGGTGTGCAGGCGCACCCCGCCTGCAGTGAGGGCCTCGGCGTCCTCGAGCCGGTTCTCCTCGTCGTTCATCAGGACGAGGTCGGGCCGCAGCTCGAGGATGCGCTCGACCTCCGGGTCCTTCGTCCCCCCCACGGACTCGATCGCGCCAACCCGCTCCGCGGGATGCACGCAGTAGCGCGTGATCCCCACCAGGTCGTCGCCCAGGCCCAGGTCGAAGACGAGCTCGGTCAGGCTCGGGCAGAGGCTGACGATGCGCATGGCTCAGACCGGCGTCGCCACGAACCGCCGTCCGTCGGCGGCGATGCGGGCCATCGGGTGCTCGGGGTCGTGATAGAACAGCCCCAGCCAGCCGGCCGCGGCGGCGCGCTCGATCCACTCGCGGCGCACCTCGTAGCTGAGGCCCGCGTTCAGGTCGTAGGCCATGATGTAGGGCGGCTGGATGTGGTGGGTGGTGGGCACCACATCAGCCCAGAAGATGGCGCGGTCGTCGCCCTCCCCAAGGAGCAGGACGCTGACGCCGTCCGAGTGCCCCCCCAGGACATGGGCCTCGAGCCCCTCGAGGAGGGTCTGCGAGCCCTCGAAGCCCTGCAGCAGGCCTCGGTCCAGGAGCGGTCGCAGGTCGTCCGCCCGGTAGGAGGCCGCCCGCACGGGGTCGGGCTCGAGGCAGCGGTCGATCTCGACCTGGGGTGCATGCACCTGGGCGCGCGGAAACACCGGGACGAGCTCGCCCTCGACCTCGTCCACCAGGCCACCGCAGTGGTCCCAGTGGCAGTGCGAGAGCACCACATGGTCGATGTCCTCGGGAGCGAGGCCGAGGCGTGCGAGGCTCGCGCACAGGCTGTCCACGAACTGGATGCGGTAGATGCGCTGGTGCTTCTCACTCCAGCGCGTGCCGATACCGCCCTCGAGGACGACCCGCACCCCGTCCCGCTCCGCGAGGAAGCAGTTGAGGGCCAGCAGGATGGTGTTGTCCTCGTCCGGAGGCGTGAGCGGACGCCAGAGGGTCGCAGGCACGACTCCCCACATGGCCCCGCCGTCTAGCCGGAACAGGCCGTCGGAGAGGGGCGTGATCGTCCACCCCCCCACCTCGACGGAGCGGCGCTCCTCGCTCACCATGGCGTCAGGCCTTCGCCTCGCGCAGCACGCTGCGGCCGATGATGAGGCGCTGGATCTCGCTGGTGCCCTCGCCAATCACGCACAGCTTGGCGTCGCGCCACATGCGCTCGACGGGGTACTCGCGCGAGTAGCCGAAGCCGCCGTGGATCTGGATGGCGTCGTAGGTGACCTTCATCGCGATCTCGGAGGCGTAGAGCTTGGCCATCGAGGCCTGCTTGCCGTAGGCCTCGCCGCTGTCCTTGAGCCGCGCCGCCTCGTAGACCAGGTGCTTGGCACACTCGATCTGGACGGCCATGTCCGCCAGCTTGAACTGCACGGCCTGCTGGTCGGAGAGGGTGCCGCCAAAGGCCTCCCGCTCCTGGGCGTAGCGCACGCTCTCCTCGAACGCGCCCTCGGCGAGGCCGAGGCTCAGCGCGGCGATCGAGATGCGGCCGCCCTCGAGGGTCTTCATGAAGGTCTTGAAGCCCTCGCCCTCGGGGCCGAGCAGGTGATCCCGGGGGATGCGCGCGTCCTCGAAGACGAGGCTGGCCCAGTCGCTCCCGCGCATCCCGAGCTTGCGCTCACCCTTCTCCAGCGAGAATCCAGGAGTGTCCCGGGGCACCACGAAGGCGCTGATGCCCTTGGAGCCGAGGGCCTTGTCCGTGACCGCGGTCACGATGAACACGCCCGCGTGGTTCGCGTTCGTGATGAAGCACTTGCGGCCGTTGAGCACATACCCGTCCCCGTCGAGGACCGCAGTGGTCTGCGTCCCGCCGGAGTCGGAGCCGGCGTTCGGCTCGGTCAGGCCGTAGGCGCCCATGTACTCGCCGGCCACCAGCTTGGGCACATAGGTCGAGCAGAGCTTCTCGCCGCCCCAGCGGTAGATCGGGTAGGTGCCCAGGCTCACATGGGCCGCATAGGTCAGCGCCGTGGAGCCGCAGACCTTGGCGAGCTCCTCGACGGCGATGGCGTAGGCCAGGGTCCCGCCGTCGGAGCCGCCGACCGCCTCGGAGAAGGGGATGCCCGGCAGGCCGAGCTCGACGATCTGGTCCCAGATGTCCTTGGGGAAGCGGTGCTCCTCGTCGATGTCGTGGGCGACGGGGGCAACGACACCGCGCGCGAACTCGCGCACCATGTCACGGATCATCTGCTGGTCCTCGGTGAGCTCGAGGCCGCGGGTGATGCTGGGGAGGGAGGTGCTCATGGTTGGTTCCGGAGGGGGTCCTGCTGCGCGGGATCAGTCGGCCTGGATGCGCCAGCCGGCAGTGCGGCGCGCCTCTTGGACTCCCTCATCGCGGGAGTCGCTGGCCTCTCGGTAGAAGTCGATGGACTGGCCGGAGCCGACCCACTCGATCAGGTGCCGGCGAGAGAACTTCCACTCGCGGCCAATCTTGCGCGCGGGCAGGTTCTCGGAGTGCAGCACCTTGTTGAAGGTCTTCACGCTCACGCCGAGCAGCTCGGCGGCCTCCTCCACATTGAGGATGTCGCGGTCGGGGCTGGAGCTCATGCCTCGGATCCCTCCTCCGCCCAGCGGCGGGCGACCTCTTCCTTGATGTACTCGGCGATGGAGTCGGTGTTCGTGCCCGGCCCGAAGAGCTTCGCGAAGCCCTGGCCCTCGAGGGCCGCCATGTCGTCCTTGGGGATGATCCCTCCTCCGACCATGAGGACGCGCTCCATCCCGCGGGACACGAGCTCTTCGCGCACGCGCGGGAAGAGCTCCATGTGCGCGCCCGAGAGGATCGAGAGCCCCACCACATCCACATCCTCCTGCAGGGCGATCTCCGCGATCATCGCGGGGGTCTTGTGGAGCCCGGTGTAGACGACCTCCATCCCGTGGTCGCGGAGGACGCTGGCCACGGTCTTGGCCCCGCGGTCGTGCCCGTCCAGGCCGGGCTTGGCGACCAGGACTCGAATTCGACGCTCACTCATGGTCTTGACTCTCTGTCGTCTTGGCGTGGGATGACCGGCTCTTGGGGATCGGAGGCTGGGGCGGGTTCGGGTTGCGCTGCGTCACGAGCGGCTGGCTCACAGGATCTTGGGCTCGACATACTCGCCGAACTCCTCGCGCAGGACCTGGGCGATCTCTCCGAGGGTGCAGTCGGCATGGGCGGCAGCGACGAAGCGCTCGAGGAGGTTGCTGCCGTCGTGGCAGCCGGTGCGGATGGCCTGCAGGGCGGCCTCGGCCCGCTGCGGGTCACGCTCGGCGCGCAGGCGCGCGAGGTTGGCGCGCGCCTCCTGCTCGACCTCGGGGCGAATGCGGTGCAGCTCGATCTCGAGCTCCTCCTCGCCCTCGGTGTAGCAGTTGACGCCCACCACGCGCTTGCGGCCGCGCTCCACGGCGCGCTGGTAGGAGACCGCCGAGTCGTGGATCTCCTTCTGGAAGTAGCCCGCGTCGATGGAGGGGACGACGCCCCCGCGGCGCTCGATCTCCGTGAAGTAGGCCTCGGCCTCCGCCTCGAGGCGATCGGTCATGGCCTCCACGAAGTAGGAGCCCCCCAGAGGGTCGGCCACATGGGCCACCTCGATCTCCTCGGCGATCACCTGCTGCGTGCGCAGGGCGATCTTCACGGCCTTCTCGGTGGGCAGGGACAGGGTCTCGTCCATCGAGTTGGTGTGGAGGGACTGGGTGCCCCCGAGCACCGCCGCCAGGGCCTCGAAGGCCGTGCGCACGATGTTGTTCTCCGGCTGCTGTGCCGTGAGGGACACCCCGGCTGTCTGCGTGTGGAAGCGCAGCATCCACGAGCGCGGGTCCTTGGCGCCGAACTCGTCGCGCAGCTTGCGGGCCCAGATCCGGCGGGCGGCGCGGAACTTGGCGATCTCCTCGAAGAAGTCGAGGTGGCTGTCGAAGAAGAACGACAGGCGCGGCGCGAACTCGTCCACATCCATGCCCCGCGCGATGCCGCGACGGACATACTCGAGCCCGTTGGCCAGGGTGAAGGCCAGCTCCTGGGCCGCGGTCGAGCCGGCCTCGCGGATGTGGTAGCCGGAGATCGAGATGGTGTTCCACTTGGGCACGCGGGCCGAGCAGTACTCCATCACATCGGTGATCATCCGCAGCGCCGGCTCCGGCGGCACGAGCCACGCGTGCTGGGCCTGGTACTCCTTGAGGATGTCGTTCTGGACCGTGCCGCGGATGATGGCCGGGTCGACGCCCTGGCGCTCGGCGCAGGCGATGTAGAAGGCCAGCAGGATCGGCGCCGGGCCGTTGATGGTCATGGAGGTCGAGACCTCCCCCATCGGGATCCCGTCGAAGAGCTGCTCCATGTCAGCCAGGCAGGAGATCGCGACGCCGACCTGCCCCACCTCGCCGCGACACATCTCGTCGTCCGCGTCGCGACCCATGAGGGTCGGGAAGTCGAACGCCACCGAGAGGCCGGTCTGCCCGTGCCCGAGCAGGAACTTGAAGCGCTCGTTGGTCTCGCGCGCGGTGCCGAAGCCCGCGAACTGGCGCATGGTCCACAGGCGCCCGCGGTACATGGTCGGGTGGACGCCGCGGGTGAACGGGAACTGGCCGGGGTAGCCCAGCTGGTCCTCGGGAGAGCCCTGGAGGTCTTCGGGCCCGTAGAGGGGCTCGAGGGGCGTCCCGGAGATGGAGGTGAACTCCACGCCGCGGGTCTTGGCCGCGTCGAGGGCGGCGCGCCAGGCCTCGCGGCCCTCGGGCGCCTGGATGGGCTGGGTGTCGGTCATGCGGAGGGCTCCTGAACGAGGTCGCCGAGGGAGCGGGTGAGATCCTCGAAGAGGCGGGCGGCAGCGGCGTAGGGGGTGACCCCCTCACGGAGGTGCGCCTCCACGCGCGGAGCGCAGGCGCCGGTGACCCAGAGCGCGTGGTCGAGGCGCTGACCCACGACCTGGCGGACCTGCTGAACGCGCTTGGCGCGCCGATGCTCGACCAGGTGATCCTCGAGGTGGGCGCGGTGCGAGGCGATGGCCTCCAGCACGCGCTCGACGCCGTCGCGTCGTCCCGCGCTGCAGGTCACGACCGGGGGCGTCCACACCTCGCGGCCGGCGGTCCGGATGTGCACGGACTCCTCCATGTCGGTGGCGAGCCGATCTGCGCCGGGCAGGTCGGCCTTGTTGATGGCGATCACATCCGCCACCTCGAGCAGGCCGCTCTTCAGCGCTTGGACGCCGTCACCCGCGCCGGGACAGAGCACCACCAGCACCGTGTCGGCCGCGGCCACCACATCGTACTCGGCCTGGCCGACGCCCACGGTCTCCACGAAGACCTCGTCGAGCCCGTACGCGTCCATCACATCCATAGCGTCCACCGCGGCCCGCGCCATGCCGCCGTGGCTGCCGCGGCTCGCCATCGAGCGGATGAAGACGCCGGGGTCCGTGGTGTGGTCCTCCATGCGGATGCGATCCCCCAGGAGGGCACCGCCGGTGAGCGGGCTCGAGGGATCCACCGCGAGGACTCCAACGGTGCGCTCCTGGGCGCGCACGGCGCGGGCGAGCTCGTCCACGAGGGTGCTCTTGCCCGCTCCGGGAGGGCCCGTGATCCCAAGGCGCGGGGCGCGGCCCACCCGCGACCAGAACGCCTCCAGGGCCGCCGGGAAGCCAGCGTGCGCGTTCTCCGCCCAGGAGATCATGCGCGCCAATGCGCCCCGCTCGCCCGCAAGCAGGCGATCGGCGAGGGAGGCGCGGGTGGCGTCGGTCATGGCGAGGCGGTGAGCGGTGACGGCCGAGGCTGCGGACCTCAGGCCAGCAGGCTGCGGGCGATCACGATGCGCTGGATGTCCGTGGCGCCCTCGTAGATCTCGGTGATACGCGCGTCGCGGAACAGCCGCTCGACATGGAAGTCGTCGGTGTAGCCGGCGCCCCCGTGGATCTGGAGGCACTCGTCGGCCGCGAAGTTGCAGGCCGTCGAGGCCAGCAGCTTGGCCTGGCTCGAGAAGCGGCCCACGGGCTCACCGCGGTCGCGCAGCCAGGCGGCGTAGTGGGTCATCAGGCGCGCGCTGTCGAGCCGCGAGGACATGTCGGCCAGCTTCCACTGGACCGCCTGGAAGTCGCCGATCGCCTGACCGAACTGCTCGCGCTCCTTGGCGTACTTGACGGCCGCCTCGAGGCAGGCGCGACCAATCCCGATGGACTGGGCGGCAATGCCGATGCGGCCTCCGTCGAGCGCGTCCATGGCCACATGGAAGCCGCGGTTGACCTCCCCCAGCACCATGTCGTCCGGCACGAAGACGCCGTCGAGGATGAGCTCGGTGGTGCTCGAGCCGCGCAGGCCGGTCTTCTTCTCGGACTTGCCGATCTGGAAGCCCTCGGCGTCCGCCGGCACTAGGAAGCAGGTGATGCCCTTGGCCTTGGAGACGGTCGCGTCGGTGCGCGCGTAGACCAGGAACAGGCCGGCCTGGGCGCCCGTGGTGACCCAGAGCTTGGTCCCGGAGAGCTTCCAGCCCCCGTCCACGCGCTCCGCGGTCGCCTTCAGCGCCGCCGCATCCGAGCCGGAGGCCGCCTCGGACAGGGAGTACGCACCCAGCACCTCGCCCGTCGCCATGCGCGGCAGCCAGGCCTGCTTCTGGGCCTCGGTGCCGTTCTTGATCAGGGTCGCCGCCGCCAGGCTGTTGTGCACCGAGATGGTCACGCCGGTGGCCGCGCAGGCGCGGTTGATCTCCTCGAGCACCAGGCACAGGACCACATTGGACATGCCCGAGCCGCCGTACTCCTCGGGGATCGTCAGCCCCCACATGCCGGCCTCGCCCAGGAGGGTGAACACCTCGGGGTCAATGAAGCCCTGGTCGTCGTGCTTGCGCGCACGCGGCAGGAGCTCGTTCTCGGCGAGCTCGCGCGCCATGTCGCGCACCATCGCCTGGTCCTCGGTCAGTTCGAAGTTCATGTCGATCCTCAGCGGTCGTAGTCGTAGAAGCCCTTACCCGACTTCCGCCCCAGGCGGCCTGCGGCGACCATGCGGCGGAGCAGCGGGCACGGCCTGTATTTGTCGTCCCCGAGGCCGCGATGCAGCACCTCGAGGATGTCGAGACACACATCGAGACCGATCAGGTCGGCCAGGGTGAGCGGCCCCATCGGGTGCGCCATGCCCAGCTTCATGACGGTGTCGATGCCCTCGCGCGTGGCCACGCCCTCCATCAGGCAGAACACGGCCTCGTTGATCATGGGCATCAGCACGCGGTTGCTCACGAAGCCCGGGTAGTCGTTGGCCTCCACGGGCTCCTTGCCAAGGGCCCTCGAGCACTCGACGACCGCGCTGGCGGTGGCGTCGCTGGTCTCCTGGCCGCGGATCACCTCCACGAGGGTCATGATCGGCACCGGGTTCATGAAGTGCATCCCGATGACGCGGTCGGCCCTGCCGGTCACGGCCGCCAGCTCGGTGATCGAGATGCTCGAGGTGTTGGTGGCCAGGATCGTCTCGGCCGGCATGTGCTGGTCGAGCTCCGCGAGCACCGCGCACTTCACATCCTTGCGCTCCACGACGGCCTCCACCACGAGGCCCTGGTCGGTGAGCTCTGCGATCGAGGTCCCCACCGCGACCCGGCCGAGGATCTCGGCCGCCACTTCCGCAGTGAAGCGCTCCTTCTTGACGAGCCTGGCGAGGCTCGCCTCGATGGTCGCGCGCCCACGGGCTCCAGCCTCGGGATTGGCATCGATCATGAGGACCTCGGCGCCCGCGGTCGCAAAGACCTGCGCGATGCCGTTGCCCATGGTTCCGGCGCCGATGACGCCGACTCGGGGGAACAGGGGAGTGCTCATGGGTTGCTCGTGCGAGAGGGACTCAGACGCGCTCGACACCCAGGGAGACCGCGTTCCCCCCGCCGAGGCAGAGGGAGGCCATGCCCGTGGAGGCGTCGCGCTGCTGCATGGCGTGCAGCAGGGTGACGAGGATGCGCGCGCCCGAGGCACCGATGGGGTGACCCAGGGCGACCGCGCCGCCGTTCACATTGACGCGCTCGGGATCCAGCTCGAGGACGCGCTGCAGGGCGATCGCCGCCACGCTGAAGGCCTCGTTGATCTCGTGCAGGTCGAAGTCCTTCGGCGCGCGGCCGTGCTTCGCCGCGCAGGCGCCGATGGACCGCTCGGGTGCCATCATCACCCACTCGGGGGCGCATCCCCCGGTGGCGTAGTGCGTGATGCGAGCGAGGGGCTTCACGCCCAGGGCCTCGGCGCGCTCGGCGCTCATGACGACGAGGGCCGCGGCCCCGTCGTTGATGGAGGAGGCGTTCCCCGCCGTCACGCTGCCCTCGCGATCGAAGGCCGGGCGCAGCTTGCCCATCCCCTCCACCGACGCGTCGGTGCGGATGTTCTCATCCTGAGCGAACGGGATCGGGTCCTTCTTGCGCTGCGGCACCTGCACGGTCACGCGCTCGGCGTCGAAGCGGCCGGCGGCCTCGGCCTCGGCAGCGCGGCGGTGGGACTCAACCGCGTAGGCGTCCTGCTCCTCGCGGGAGATGTCGTGCTCGCGCGCGACGAGCTCGCCGGTCATCCCCATGTGGAAGTCGTTGTAGATGTCCCACAGCCCGTCGTGGACCATCGAGTCCAGGAGCTTGCCGTGACCCAGGCGCACGCCGTCGCGAGCCTCGGGGAGGAGGTACGGCGCGTTGGTCATGCTCTCCATGCCACCCGCGAGCACGCAGTCCGCGTCGCCGGCGCGGATCGCCTGGGCAGCCAGCATCACGGCCTTGAGGCCGGAGCCGCAGACCTTGTTGATGGTCAGGCTGCCGACGGCGTCAGGCACGCCGGCTGCGCGAGCGACCTGCCGCGCGGGGTTCTGACCGAGCCCTGCTGCGAGCACATTGCCGAAGATGCACTCCTCGATGGCGTCGGCCGGGATGCCGGCGCGCGCGATGGCCTCTCGGGCCGCCAGGGCTCCCAGCTCGGGAGCGCGGAACCCCGCGAGGCTGCCCTGGAAGCGGGCGATCGGAGTGCGGCAGGCGCTGGCAATGACGACGTCTTTCACGGCACTGGAGGGGCTGGGAGAGGAGGCTTGGTTGCCGAAGCTGGGTGGCCGAGTCGGAGGCGCTGGAACGGGGCTGCTCGATCCGGGCCGTCGGGGCTCGGTTCAGGCTGGTGCGCCGCGGGGGCCGGGCACGGGGACCGGCGGACCCGCATCTGCGGGGCGTCCGGACCTCTTGGAGGCGCCCGAACGGCCCCACAGTCTAGGTTGTCCAGGGGCCCTCGAACACCCGCGAACTGACCCACCTGCCCCCCAGATGTGGGCCATCTTCATCTTTGCGTCCCATCGCCGCAGGCCCCCGCTGGCGCCCCGCCGGGGGGCCCCAGTGGAGGGCCCCATGGCGGCCTCCGCGGGCCCGCCCCGGGCGTCCCCCCCTCCGATCAGGGAATCCCGGAATCCCTGCCCTGACCGCCCGGCAGGCGTCGGAGTTGATTCGAGCCCCGCCGGTTCGTCTGCTGGCGGGGCCGAGGATCCTGTGAGCCGAGCCGAACCCGAAGACCTCCTCCTTGTGGAGGGCCTGCGCGCCCGCGACGAGCGTGCGGTCGAGGAGTTCCTCGCTCGCTACAAGTCCTTACTGCATCACTGCATCGGGCAGTTCACCCACGACGCGACCGAGCGCGAGGACCTCTACCAGGATCTTGTGATCCATGTCCTGGACCGCCTCGACCGGGACGCCTTCGACCCCGAGAAGGGCGGGTTCGGCACCTGGCTCTACCGCGTCTCGTGGTGCCGCTGCGTGGACCTGCGGCGCCGCGCCGGGGCCCGCCGCCGGCCCAAGCTGACGCCCGTTGGCGAGGACCTGCCCGACCAGCCCGACGAGAGCCCCTCGCCCGTGGAGCTCGCCGGGGAGCAGGAGCTGACGGGAGTGGTGCGGAGCGCCCTCGGGGACCTCGAGCCCGAGGAGCGAATGCTGCTCGAACTGCGATTCGTTGAGGGCAAGACCCTGCAGGATGTGGGCGAGGAGCTCGGCATCTCCCTCGAACAGACCAAGTATCGCCTGCGCCGGGCCACGGTCGCCCTGCGCAAGCGCCTGCTGCTGCTGCATGTGGCCGAGGAGGCCCTGGCATGAGCCGCCCCCCCTTCCCCGGCCGTCCCGACGGCGCACGCGACCCGCTCGACCGGCACCTCTCCGGACGGGAGCCGCAGTCCCCCGGCCCCCTTTCCCAGGCCTCCCTCATGGAGCGCCTGGCACGCTGGGACGAGCTGCCCCCCGAGGAGCTGGCGCGCCTTGAGCAGGACCCCAAGGCCTCGCGCGCCCTGGCCCGCCTGCGGGAGCTGGAGGCCGAGCTGGATGCCGTTTCCCCCCCCGAGCTCCCCTGCCCGGACGCCGAGGAGCTCTACGCCTTCGCGGGCGGACCCGGCGCAGCCCCCCTGCCCCCGCTCCGCCGCGCCCCGGTGCAGCGGCACCTCGAGACCTGCCGCCCCTGCGCAGGGCTCGTCGCCACGCTTCAGACCGCCCCGCCCCCGCCCCTGATCGCGGACTCGCTGCAGCCTGCGCGCGAGGACCGCGCCGAGCTGCGCAGCCTCCTCCGATGGGCGCCGGCCGCGGCGGCCGCCGCCGTGCTCCTCGCCGCCACCCAGCCTCTCGGCGGGGACGCCGAGCTCGGCGCCTGGCCCGAGCAGCCGACCATGCGCGGCGCGCGCCCGTCGCCCCTGGCCTTCCCCCGCGGTCGCGTGCTCTCGGGCGCCCTGGGCGCCTGGGCCAGCCATCCGCGGTTCGAGATCGGTGAGGCCACGGCCGAGGGCTTCGTCCTGCGCGTGCGCCGCCACGGCGGCGGGGCCTTCGAGGAGGGCCAGGTGGTGGTCGAGCAGACCTCCAGCCAGCCGGAGGTGGTCCTCGACCGTCCGCTCGCGCCGGGCTCCTACTCCTGGGAGGTCGAGGCCCTGCAGGGCGGCTCACGCACCTGGCTCGGCTCGCGCGAGTTCCAGGTGGTCGAGGACGAGGAGGTCGTGCGCGGCCTGATGCAGCGCCGAGGGGTCGCCGCCATCGAGTACCTGCACGAGCGTGGGTTCCTGACGGACGCCCGCACGGCCGCCCGCAGCCAGCCCGCAAGCCCCGAGCGGGATGCCTACCTGAGCGCACGCCCCGCCCGATGAGCCCGGCGCTCCTCCTGGCGGTGCTCGTCGCCTGGAGCGGCGGCGACGGAGCGGCGAGCGCCTCGCTGCCCCGCACCGAGGCGCGCGAGGAGCCCGAGCAGGACCTGGAGCAGGAGACCGAGGCCGAGCTGCTCGAGCGCTTCAACCGCTGCCTGCAGGGCTTCCGCTCCGGCGAGGACGGACACCTCCCGGAGCTGCGGCGCCTGACGCGCGCGCTCGAGGAGCGCTTCGGCCGGGCGGACGCCGGCAGCACCGCCCGTCACTACCAGACCCTCTCACGGGACGAGCGCCTGCAGGGCGTCAAGCGGCAGGCGCGCTTCGAGGAGCTGCGCAGCGAGCTCGTGCGGGCGGGCCGCGAGGGCGTCGCCGACTGGCCCAAGCTGCGCGCGCGCGTTCTGTCCGACCTGCGCGCGCTCGAGGACGAGTGCCTGCTCGCGCCGGACCCCACGCCCGCGGGACACGCCGCGGCCCAGCGCGCCTACCTGCTCCTCGAGTGGGCCGCGGTGCAGCCGGACGCCGCCCAGCGCTCGGGCCTCGAGGACCGGGCGACCGAGGCCGCCGAGCGCTCCCTGCGAGCCTTCCGCCGGGCAGGCCAGCGCACCCCAACGCTGCTGCCGCGCTGGGTCCTCGGCAGGCTGGCGCGCGCGCGCCTCGACCGCGCCGCGGCCAACGCCCAGTTCCGCGCGTGCGTGCAGATCGCCACCGAGGTCGGACAGCCGGAGTGGCGCGAGCGCGGGCTCCTCGGGCTGGTGTCCCTGGCGCGCGACGCCGGGTCCCTGCGCGAGGTCGAGCGGCTCCTGGAGGAGCTGCGCAGCTTCCGGAGCTGGCTGGACTCGTGGCCGCTCCGCAGGGAGCTGGCCCTTCTGGACCTCTCCCGCGATCAGCCTGCCCTCGCCCTCGACCAGCTCGGTCCGCTCCCCGACGAGCCGCGCGCGCGCGTGGAGGGCCTGCGCATCCAGACGGCGGCCCTGACCCGGGCCGGACGACTCGAGGACGCTGCCGTGGCCCTCGGTGAGCTCCAACAGCTGGTGGGCCCGACGGACCCGAGCCTCGTGCTGGCCGCCGCTCACCTCGAGGCGGGCCGCGGCGCGTGGGAGGAGGCCCTCGCACGCCTCGAGGACCTGCCGAGCGCGGCGACCGCCGCCGCCCTGACCCAGGCCGCCGCCCTCGAGGGCTGCTGCGCCCTGCGCCTCGGAGACAGCGCGCGCGCGGATGAGGCGCTCACGCGGGCCCAGGCGAGCGCCGCTGCCTGGCAGCGCAGTCACTACGAGGCCAACGGCAGCGTCACGGGGGAGTGGCTCGGCGTGCAGGCCCTCGTCTGGGGAGCGCGAGCGCGCCTCGAGCTGGGCCGTCCTCTGGAGGCCCTCTCGCTCCTGGAGCAGCAGGGTCAGGACTCCCTGCGCCGCGACGCGCGAGAGCCCGACCTGCTCGCGTGGGCGCGACACTTCGAGCTCGGCCTGCTCTCGCTCACGCTCGGTGCGGACGACGGCCTCGCCGTCCACCTGTCCCCCCAAGGCGAGGTGACAAGCGCGCCGCTCCCGCACGGCCGCGCCGAGGTCGCACGCGCGGTGGAGCGCCTCCTGCAGGCGGCTTGGGACCGGGACGAGGAGCGCGTCGCGCGCCTTGGCGCTGAGCTCGGTGACGCCCTGCTGCCGGCCCCCGTGCGTGAGCCCTGGCAGCGCTCCGAACGCGACGCGCGCCTGCTGATCGTGTTGCACGGCACGCTCGAGGCCCTCCCCGTCCACCTGCTGCGGCTGGAGGGACGCTGGCTCGACGAGGGCCTGGTGCCCGTGGTGCTGCCCGCGCTGCCCGCGCGCGCTCCTGGGCTGCGCCCGTCCCTCGCAGGCGCGGGCTGGAGCCTGTTGGGCAGTCCGCTCCTCGGCGGCAGCGGCCACCCGCCCCTGCCGGAGGCGCGCGCGGAGCTCGAGCATGTCCGCAGCACCCTCGGCGGCCAGCACCGAGTGGACACCGGAGCCGCCTTCACGCGCAGCGCGCTGCTTCAGGCCCTCAACCGACGACAGCCCCTGCACCTGGCCACGCACCTCGTGGCGGACACGGCCTGTGACCACGGCGTCCTCAGCCCGACCGCAATCGTCACCACGGACGGCGTCCTGTGCGCGGGTGAGGTGCTGGCCCAGGAACCCGCGCTCCCGCTCGCCGTCCTCAACGCCTGCGGGACCGCACGCGGCGTGGTGGTGGACGGCGAAGGCCTGATGGGTCTTGCGCGCGCCTTCCTGATGGGCGGAACGCGCAATGTCCTGGCCACGCTCTGGCCGATCGAGGATCGGGCCGCCCGCCTTGGGATCGAGACCTTCCACGCCCTGCTCGCCGAGGGGAGGCGTCCCTCGGAGGCTGCCGCTGGCGCCCGGCGCGACCTGCGCGAGCGGGGCTTCCCCGCCGCCGACTGGGCGGCCCTCCGGCTGCTCGGCCGGGACTGAGCTCGGGGCGGGGAGCTCCCCAGGGCGGAGGCCCCGGAGGCCTTGGGAGGAGCCCTCCCGCTGGCCCAGGGCGGGGACTGTCTCAATTCGATTCAAGGCCGCGGGAGTGCGAGGCCGATACCCGGGGACCCGCGCAGCGGATCCCCTTCACCATGCTCCCCACCCTGCTCCTCGCCCTCGGCGCCGGCCTCCAGGCCCCCGCCCCGGCCCCCATCCCCGAGGCCCTGCAGGGACAGGAGCTGACCGCGCTGGTCCAGACCAGTGCCTCGCACTTCTGCGCCGAGAACGCCTCCCTGAACCCGGTGGTGGTGGTCATCGGCCTCGACGGCCACGGCCCGGTGGGAACGCTCGCTCTCGCGCCCGGCGCGCGCGTCGTGCACCCGCTCCCCCGCGGCGCCGCCCAGGAGCACTGGTTCCGCGTGGTCTCCCGCGGTCCCCACACCTCGCCCGCCTCCGCGCGCGTCAGCCTCCCCGAGGTTGCCAGCGGCACCTCGGCCTCAATGTTCGTGGTGCCCGCGGCGGACGGCCGCCTCGCCGTGTGGCGCGGAGCCTCACAGCCCCGCCGCGTGGCTGCGGCCCTGCATGTGCCCGGCGCACCGCCGGCCGACGCACCGGTGGACCTTCCGCCCGTGCTCGGTGACAAGACCTTGCCTCCGGCCTGAGCCTCGCGCTCTGCCGACAGGTGGGAGACAGATGGATGGAAGCGAGGGGAGGGGTGAGAGCCTCCCCTCGCGCCTCTGTTGGACGCAGGACCGCCTGGCGCCGGCTGCCCGGAGCGCCGCCAGACTGTGAGGGTCAGTCCGGGCCTCGCTCGCCCGGCTCGGCCCATGCACGCCTTGCCCGGCGCTCGGCGTCCGCGGCCATCGGAACGAGGCGGCGCAGCCCGCGCGCCTGCTCCCAGTCCACCTCCCCCAGCAAGAGCTCGTCACGGCTGCGAGCCGTCACCTCCCCATGGGGTGAGACCAACAGGGCCTCGCCCGGGAACTCGAGGCACATGCGTCTGCGCCCCACCTCGGCCGTGCCTCCTCGGTTGCAGGCCAGCACCCAGCACTGCCCCTCCACGGCGCGGCCGCGCAGCAGGACCTCCCAGTGCGCCGAGCGGTCCACCGGCCACTGGGCCACGATGACCAGGAGCTCCGCTCCGCCCTGGACCGCGCCCTGCGCGACTCCAGGGAAGCGCAGGTCGTAGCAGATCAGGCCCGAGACCGCGCCGCCGCCGAGGGGCTGGCTCGCGGGCGCCTCGGTGCCGCCGCGAAAGACCAGGTGCTCGGCGGTCGGGGAGAACAGGTGCTCCTTGTCGTGCAGGGCGTGGAGCCGCCCCTCGCGCAGCAGGTGCAGGCGATTCGAGGGGCGGCCTGCGTCGTCCACGGGGCCGAAGGCCGACCCCACGACCGCGAGGTTCACCTCGGCCGCGTGCTGCGCGAGGGTCGCCACGGCCTCCGCGCTGGCGGCCAGGTCGCCGGGGGTGGCATCGGGCACGAAGGAGGTGGGCCACATCTCAGGCAGCGCAAGCAGCTCCGCGCCTTCGGCAGCCGCGCGGGTCGCCAGCGCGCAGGCCCGCGCTAGGTTCGCCGCAACGGCGCCGGTCTCGACATCCATGGGAGCGGCAGCCACGCGCATGGGCGCATGGTAGCCACGGGTTCGCCCTGGGCTTCCGGCGCCGCCCGTGGGAAGATCGCTGCATGGACCCCACCGCCGACTGGGCCCTGCTCCCGCGCCTGATCGCGCTGGCCGGAGTCGGGAGGCTGCTGCTGGCCCTGCTCCCCGCGGGCGAGCCCGGCGGAGGGCGCCCCCGCGAGCTGCCCGCGGTCCTGGCCGCGTCGCTCGTGCTCGGCCTGCTGGCGGTGCGCGCGACGGCGGATGCGTTCGAGGTGGGCGCCGGGAGCGTGGGGTTCCTGTGGGCCTTCTTCGGTACCGCGGGAGCCGTGGCGGCTGGACGCGCCCTGGCGCTGCGCTTCGGCCCGTTCGCGCTCGCCCCGCTGGCTCGCGGACCCGAGGCCGAGCCGGCCGAGGCGCTGCCCGCGCGTGTGCTCCGGGCGGCGCCCCTGACCATCGCAGCCTTCTCCGTGGCCGTGCGCGCACGGACGGGCCTCGAGGGCTCGCAAGACGGCGCGCTGCACGCGGCGCTGGAGGGCGCGGCTCTGCTCTCGTGGATCTCGGCCGCGCGCTGCCTGCGCGTGCGTCCGGTGGCGATCGACGCGCTCGCGCTCGTCGCGGCCGTGATGCTGCTGGTGCACGAGGGAGCGCAGACGACCTCCCAGGGCGCCCTCACCCTGGCAGCAGGCGCGCTGGGCACCGAGGGCCTCGTCCGCTGGAGCTTCCGTGCGGACCGACGCGGTCGCGCGCTGGCGGTGCTGGCCGGCGCGCTGCACGCCGTGGGCGGGGGCGGCGCGGCCGGAGTGGGCCTGGCCCTCGGAATCGGCCTGGTTGCGGCGAGCGCGCGCCCGCGACGATCCGAGGTCGCACAGCTCGCTGCCCTCCTGGCGCTCGTCTCGCTGGGCGCCGCCGTCCATGCCGGGTGGAGCCCCACGGAGGCCTCGCCTGACGGATGGATCCTGGCCGCCGTCGCGGTGATGCCCTGGGTCGTGCTTCAGGTCCGGCCTGCGCTGCAGCCCGCCGACGGACCCTCCCTTGCACCGCGCGCGCTGGCAGCCACAGGTGCGGCCCTCGGCGCCGCCGTGGCCCTCGGCCACGCGCCCGGCACCCACGGCCTGCTCGCACTCCCAGCCGCCTCGCTTGGCGTGCTGCTGGCGTGGGGGCCACGCACGGCTCGTGCGCCGCAGGTTCGAGTCACGCCGGCGGCACCGCACTCGGAGAGCGCGACTCCCGGAACGCGAGGGACCGAAACACCGTGACCGAGGTCCCGCCCTCCCCCGTCCCCGCGAGCCATGCGCGGGTGTTCCTGGCCAAGCCCCTCCCGGGATCGGCCTGGCGAGACCTGCTCGAGCCGCTGCTCGTGCGCATGCCGCGCGAGGATGCGGACCGCACGATGATGCTCCTCGAGGAGAGCCGCGGGGCCTGGGCCCTGCTGCTGCCCGGCGCGCCCGGCCGCGCCCTGTTCGTGGGCAGCGCGCTGTCCGGGACGGTGCCCGCCCTCGCCGCCCTGGGCTGGCGCGTGGTGGTCGTCGACCCGAGCCTCGACCGCTGCCGGCTCGCCCGCCGTCGCGACCGCGAGTTCGCGCCGGGCTGCGTGCAGCACTTCGTCCTAGAGGGGGGTCGCCTGCCCTTCCCCGACGACGCCTTCGACCTGGTGGTGCGTGAGGATGGAGCTCCCGGATACGCGCACGGCAATGCAGCGTCCTCCTTGGTGTCCCCCTCCGAGCTGGCTCGCCTCACGCGGCGTGAGGCGGTGCTGGTTGCGGACAACCGCCTCGCCTACAAGCGAGCGACCGGCGTGCGCGGACGCTTCCGACGGCTCGGCCCGCTGGCCTGGCTGCAACGCGCGCTAGTGCCTGTCGCGGGCGAGGCGACCCTCTGGGGCCACGCCCGCTCCCTCGCGGCCGTGGGCCCCGCGCGACGCTTCGCGCTCTATCCGGACGCGCGCGAGTTCAGCCATGTGGTGGGTCTGGACGCCCCCAGGCCGCGGCTGACGGTCGGCCCGCGCGAGCGTGCCAACGCCCCCAAGGTCTGGGCCCAGCGCCTCGGCCTCTTCCCGGTGCTCGCCCCCAGCTTCGCAGTGCTGGCCGCTCCGCGCGGACGCTCGCGCCTGCAGAGGTCCCTCGACGCGCTGGGCGAGCGACTGGGCGAGCGCGGGGGCGCGCTCGACCAGCTGGTGGCCACGCGCTCGAACGCAGCCCTGGCCCTGACCGCCCCCGCCGGCGTCGAGCTCGAGCGCGAGTCCGGTCCAGTCGAGGGAGGCTGGGCCGTGCACCTGGCCCTCTCGCCTGGCAAGCGACGCCTCCTCGCGCGCCACCAGGAGCATCTGCGTGGAGCGCACGCGCGCTTCCCCGCCCTGCGCCTGCCCGAGCCGCTCTTCGAGGGCGAGCTCGAGGGGCTGCACCTGTTCGTCGCCCGGCGCCTGCCCGGCTGGACGGCGACGCACATCACCGACGCACCCGCGAAGACGGCACGCGCGGCGGAGACCCTGACCGAGGCCCTGAACACGCTGCGCGTCCGCGCGCCCGAGCCCCTTGGGGAGGAGGCCTTCGAGCAGCTGCTCGGGGCGCGCATCGAGCGCGTCGCGCGCCAGGTCCGCGTGCCCTCCTCGAGCGCCCGCGTGCGGCGCGAGCTGGCGCGGCTGCGCGAGCGGCTGCTGGGACAGGTCGTCCCCCTGGTCTTCCATCACGCAGACCTGCGCGCGAAGCACATGATGGTCGGCCCCGACGGGAGCTTCGCGGGGGCGCTCGACCTGGGCTCGACCGAGGAGCGCTTCCTGCCCATGGTGGACCTGCTCCATCACCTGGGGCATCAGCGCAAGCAGGTGCGCGGCTGCTCCTCGGCGGAGGCGTGGCACGCCCTGCGCTCGGCCAGCGCCCGGAGCGAGGTCGAGGAGCGCTGCCTGCGGCGCCACCAGGCGGCCATGGGCCTCCACGACGAGGTGGTCGAGGCCCTGCTGGACGCGTACCCGCTGCTGGTTGCCGGCATGGCAGAGCGCAACTGGGACTGGTCGCGCCCTGCCTGGATCCGGCGCGAGTTCGGGCTCTGAGAGGCCCCTGGAGCGCCGAGGCGGCCGCGGCGGCGATCGGTCGCAGCCTCCACTTGGGATTCCGCGCCCGCTGGCCGATGGACGAAGGACCGAGTCCTCTCACCCTGCCCCGCCATGCTGCTCCCTGCCCTCCTCCTCGCGCTCGTCCTTGGCCTCGCTCTGCTCGTCCAGGGCCGCTCGTGGTGGGCCTTCGCCACCTCCGGCGCGGTCGTGCTGACCGGCTGGGTCCTCGAGCGCGGCGGCCTGGATGCGACCTCCGGGGCGGTGCTCGGCGTCGCGGCAGTCACGGCCATGGTGACCGGCATCCCGGCCCTCCGCCGCGCCCTTGTGACCGGCCCGTCCATGGGCCTCGTGGCTCCGCTGCTTCCGAAGATGAGCGAGACGGAGCGCGTCGCGCTGGAGGCAGGCACGGTCTGGTGGGATGGGGAGCTGTTCTCGGGGCGCCCCGACTGGAGCCGGCTCGCAGCCTTCGATCCCGCGCCCCTCACGGACGAGGAGCAGCGCTTCCTCGACGAGGAGGTGGAGACCATCTGTCGGATGACGGACAACGAGCGGGTCGATGAGCTCGGAGACCTGCCGCCCGAGGTCTGGTCCTACCTGAAGGCCAAGCGCTTCATGGGCCTGATCATCCCCCGTGAGTACGGCGGCCTCGACTTCAGCGCGCGGGCGGTGAGCGAGATCATCACGCGCTGCTCGAGCCACAATGTGACCCTGGCGGTGACGGTCATGCTGCCGTCGTCCCTGGGCCCCGCGGAGCTCCTGCTGCACTACGGAACGCAGGAGCAAAAGGACCGCTGGCTCCCGCGCCTTGCCCGCGGTCAGGAGGTTCCGGCCTTCGCCCTCACCGAGCCCTTCGCCGGCTCGGATGCGGGCTCGCTGTCGAGCCGCGGCGTGGTCTGCCGCGGGAACTGGAACGGCAAGGAGGTGCTGGGCGTGCGCCTCGACTGGAACAAGCGCTACATCACCCTCGCGCCGGTGGCCAGCCTGCTCGGAGTGGCCTTCCAGCTCGAGGACCCCGAGGGCCTCTTGGGCGGCAAGGAGAAGCGAGGCATCACCCTCGCCCTCGTGCCCACGAGCCTGCCCGGCGTCGAGACCGGCCGCCGCCACGATCCCCTGGGCGTCAAGTTCATCAACGGCCCCACCACAGGCCGCGAGGTCTTCGTTCCCCTGGACCATGTCATCGGCGGGGCCGAGCAGGTGGGCAAGGGCTGGCGCATGCTGATGGACTGCCTGTCCGCCGGCCGCTCCCTGTGCCTTCCCGGGCTCGCCTGCGGAGCCGCACAGACGACCCTGCGCACCGTGACCTCCTACGGCATGGTCCGCGAGCAGTTCGGGATGCCGATCGCGCGGTTCGAGGGCGTCGAGGAGAAGCTCTCCCGCATTGCGGGTGACAGCTGGTGGATGGACGCTGCGCGCGAGCTGACCGCCGCCTCGGTGGCCGCCGGCGAGAAGCCCGCGGTGCTGTCCGCGATCATGAAGGCGTGGACCACCGAGGCCATGCGCGATGTGGTCAACGAGGGCATGGACATCCTCGCGGGCGCCGCGATCTGCCGCGGGCGCAAGAATGTGCTGGCGGGCTTCTACCAGGCGCTCCCCATCGGGATCACGGTCGAGGGCGCCAATGTCCTGACCCGCACCCTGATCGTGTTCGGTCAGGGCGCGCTGCGCTGCCATCCGTTCGCGTTCGCCGAGGTGGATGCCGTTCAGCAGGGTGACCGCAGGGGCTTCGACCGCGCCTTCTCCGGCCACATCGGCCACACCCTCTCGACCGCGGCGCGCGCGGCCCTCGGCGGGTGGACCTCCGGCTGGCTCGGGACCGGGCGCTCGCTCCCCGGGCGCGGCGCCTGGGGCTCGCGCCAGGTCTCGCGCCTGTCCGCCGCCTTCGCCCTCGTGTCCGAGGCCGCAATGATCACCCTTGGCGCGGACCTCAAGCGCAAGGAGCGCCTCACTGGCCGCCTGGCTGACGCCCTGGCCCACCTGTACTTCGCCAGCGCGGCCCTGCACCGCGACCTGCGGCGCGGCAGCCTTGCGGCCGACGCGCCCTACCTGGAGTGGGCCCTGCGCACGCATCTCGGCGGGGCAGAGGACGCCCTCCTCGGCGTGCTCGAGAACCTGCCCAACCGCCCGGTGGCCTTGGCCCTGCGCGCCCTCGCCCTTCCGCGCGGACGGACGGTCGCGGCCCCGGACGACGCCCTCGCTGCGGAGGTCGCGCGCCTGGCGCTTGCGGACCCCGCGACGCGCGAGCGCCTGACGCACTCGGTGCATGTGCCCTCCCCCGAGCGCTCGGGCCTCGGGGCTCTCGAGGACGCCGCAGCCGCCGTGGCCGCCGCCGCGCCCCTGGTGGCGAGGGTGAAGAAGGCTGCCCGCGCCGGCAGCCTCCCGCGCGGGCCGGAGGCCGCACAGCTCGAGGCCGCCGTGGCCGCATCCATCCTCACGCAGAGCGAGGCCGACCGCGTCCTGCACGCGCGCCACCTCCAGCGCGAGGCCATCCAGGTGGACAGCTTCGGGCCCGAGGCCTACCGGGCGCGCTGCGGGGCCTGAGGGCCCCCAGGAGGGGTCTCCTTGCCTCGAAACGGGGCACGGCGGGCGCGGCTTCAGGCCGCGGCCCGGCGAGGTCGAAGGGTGAGACGGGTCTCTCCCACTCGCCCATGGTCTGCCCTCCCCGCCCCGCTCGCGCTCGCCGCGGCATGACCCTCGTCGAGGTGATGGTCAGCGTCTTCGTGCTGACCCTGTGCACCTGGATGCTCTCCACGACCCTCATGGCTTCGGCTCGCCACGCGGAGAACAAGCGTGAGCG
>JADHNZ010000075.1 GCA_016779225.1 Planctomycetota bacterium | reverse complement strand
TGCTCGAGATCCGGCGCTGGGCAGCCACGAACGCCGAGGAGGTGGACGAGATGTTCGATCGCAACGAGTCCTTCGTCTTCTTCCAGCCGATCGAGGGCAACCCCCACGGCAGCCTCGATGTTCCGGTCACGACCGAGCGTTCCCTGGCCACCGACAAGTCGATCTTCCCGCCGGCCGCGCCGGTGTTCGTGCTGAGCACCCTGCCGGCCCCCCGGGGAACGAGCCTGCCCTTCGAGCAGCTGATGTTCGACCAGGACACCGGCGGCGCGATCCGCACGGCCGGGCGGGCGGACCTCTACCTGGGCGTGGGCCCCTCCGCCGAGTCCCGAGCGGGCGCGACCAAGGAGGAGGGTCAGCTCTACTACCTATTCCTGCGCGAGGACCGCCTGTGACCCTCGAGCCCGAGACACAGCCCGAGGCAGCGGCCAGACCCACGCTCGAGGGAACGGTGCTCGCGGTGTGCCTCGGTCCAGGGGGGCTCCCCAAGGACCCCGTCGATGAGGCGGACCTGCGGCCGCTCGGCCTCGAGGGCGACCGCCACCGCTTCAAGGGCCACGGCGGCGCGGACCGGGCCGTGTGCCTGTTCTCCCTCGAGGACTACCGCTCGCTCTGGGCGGACGGCGTCGAGGCGCAGGCGCCTGGTGCCTTCGGCGAGAACCTGCTGACCGAGGGCCTCGACTACGCGCAGCTGCGCCCCGGGGACCGGCTCGAGGTGGGCCGCGGCATCGTGCTCGAGATCCACGACATCCGCGAGCCCTGCGGGACCCTGCGCAAGGTCGACCAGCGCTTCCCCGATCTCATGATCGGTCGCAGCGGCTTCGTCTGTCGCGTGCTCCAAGGCGGCACCCTGCGGCCGGGCCTCTCCATCCGCACTTCCCAGGACTGAGCCCCCCTGCCGCCCGCGGGCTGGACCCTGGGGCCTCCGCGCCCGATGCTCATGCCATGGAAGCCCTGGTCGCCTTCGGCATCGTCATCATGATCGCGCTCGGAGCGGTGCGGATGGGGACCCTGGCCCTCCAGCGCACCGGGCTCTCCCGGGAGGCGGCCACCTTCCAGGCCCAGAGCGCCTTCATGGGCGTTGGGTTCACGACCAGCGAGTCCGAGTCGCTGGTGAACCACCCCGTGCGCCGCCAGATCCTCCGCTACCTGATGTGGGGCGGCTACTCCGGGATCACCGTGACCGTCTCGACGATCGTCTCGGGGGTGGGCTCCTCCGAGGGGAGCGTGCTGCGCTTCCTCGGGCTCATGCTCGTCACGGCGGGCGTGCTGCTCAGCATCTGGCAGATCCCGGCGGTGCGCAACTTCGCCGACCGGCTGCTCTCCCTGATCATCCAGCGCATTCCGAAGCTGCAGGTGATCGACTTCGAGGAGCTGCTCGAGTTCGACAAGGGCTACACGGTGGCCCAGCTGCATGTGGACCGGAATCGCTGGATGACCGGCAAGACCCTGCGTGAGCTGCGGCTGGCCGACGAGGGCGTCCTGGTTCTCAGCGTCACTCGCGCCTCCGGCGCGACGATCGGCACGCCCGAGGCGGACACGACCCTGGAGGTCGGCGACCGGATCCTCACCTATGGGCACCAGGAGTGCCTGGAACGCCTGCGCAGCCGCCCTGCCGACCCCGTGGGGGACCTGGAGCGCCAGCAGTCGGTCGAGGAGCAGCGGCAGCGCGTGGCGGCTGAGCTCGCGGCTGCCGAGCGCCTCGCCACGAACCCCGAGCAGCCCCAGGGCCCGGCGAGCGTGTGAGTTCACGCGGCTCTGCTGGCGCGCCCCCCCCGGGCTTGGTATCCCTTCACACCCGCCCCGAGGGGGCACCCGCACCATGAGCGAGTACGAGGCCATCCGCTACACCGTCGAGCCCATCGAGGGTGACGACCAGATCGAGATCGTCATCCACGCCTCGGACGGCAACAAGTGGGAGTACGGCGTCCCGTACAGCCGCAGCACCGGCCGCTACACCTTCGAGGAGATCGATGTGATCGCCATGGACTTCGGGGACGACTTCGCCGAGGAGCTCTCGGCCAAGCTCGACGAGGTCATGCGCGACCTCCTCGCCTGAGCCGTGCCCCCGCGGGATAGCGGGGCAGCGGGAGAACGGGGCAGAGAGACAGCAGAACGGCAGCAGCCACCGCGTCGGTGGATCCACTGCGCCGCTGGGGTTACGGCAGCCGCACGCCGGCGCCCTCGAGCGCGTCGAGCTCCGCGCGCTGCGCCGGGGACAGCCCCCGGGCAGCGTCCAGCACGCGCAGGCCGCGCAGCTGCTCCTCGGGCGCCAAGGCTGCCCCCTGACGCGCGGCCTGCAGCGCAAGCTCCCATGCCTCCGGGTCGTCGGGAAGCACGGCGAGCACCTGCCTCGCCGCCTCGAGCGCGCCGCCTGCGTGCTCCATCGAGAGGCGCAGCCGCGCGAGCTCGAGCCATGCCCCAGGAGCGAGCTGCCCCTGGGCCCCGGGCTCGAGGCGCAGGCCAAGGCGAGCCTCCAGCCGCGCCTCCTCCCTCCTCAGGAGAGGGTCCTCGCCAAGACGGCTCAGGGCGCCCAGGACCGTGCGCAGGGCAACCTCCGGCTGGCCCGAGCGATCGAGGGCGCGCGAGTAGCCGACGACGGCCTCAGGGTCCGTCGAACCGGTCCAGCTGAGGCGCTCACGCCAGAGATTGAGCTCCGCGGTCTGGTCTCCCTCGGCACGCGCGAGCTCCAGAGCCCGGCCCCACCGCACATGGGGCGGAGTGGGCCGCTCGCAGCCGGCCACGGCCGCCAGCGGCAGCAGCCAGCAAACTGCGACGCGCATGCGCAGAGGATAGCGGGTGGTCTTCTCGCCAGCGGAGACCCAGACTCTTCCCATGCTGCGCGGCCTCTCCCTCGACTTCGGCGGCACGCTCGGCGGCGAGCGGCCGGCGCGCTGGGAGATCTATGCCGAGGAGGCGCAGCGCGCGGGCCTGCGGCTCGGTGCGGAGGAGGTGATGGACCGCATGGTCGCGGCCCATGCCGAGCTGCCCCAGGAGATCGATGGCGCCTTCCGCTACACGCCCGAGTGGTTCGCCCACTTCATCCCGCGAGTGCTTCCGCTCGAGGAGCTGGCCGGAGCCCCGCGCGAAGCCCTGATCGAGCGGCTCTTCGCACGCTTCGCCGACCCCCGCACCTACCGCCTCGTCCCCGGTGCCCGAGAGCTGCTCGACCTCTCCCAGGAGCTCGGCCTCAAGCTCGCCCTGGTGTCGAACTGGGGCCCGGGCCTGCCCCGCACCCTGGAGGCCGTCGGGGTGCTGGACCGCTTCGATGTGGTCCTGGTCTCGGCCCTGGAGCGCCTCGAGAAGCCCGACCCGCGCCTCTTCGCCCGCGCGCTCAAGGGCCTGGGGCTGGGCGCTGACGAGGTCCTGCATGTGGGGGACCACCCCGACAAGGATGCGCGCGGGGCCCAGTCCGCCGGCCTCCGGACCGCCCTGGTCGACGGCTCTGGCACAATGGGGACCCCGGAGGGAACGCTGCGGCTGCAGGACCTGCACCAGCTGGCTCACCTCCTCCCAAGCCTCTGCCGCCCATGACCGATCCCGCCGCCGTCGAGGAGGAGCTGCGCTCCCTGCGCGCCCGCCTGCTCGACCTCCGCGAGCGCCTGGGCGAGGAGCTGATTGGCCAGCGCGAGGTGGTCGACCTGCTGACCATCACCCTGATGGCGGGCGGGCACGCACTGCTCGAGGGGGCGCCCGGACTGGGGAAGACCACCCTCGTGCACGGCCTCGCCAGCGGCCTGCGCCTCGACTTCGCCCGCATCCAGTGCACGCCGGACCTCATGCCGAGCGATGTGGTGGGCGCACGCATCCTCCAGCTCGGTGAGGACGGGTCGCGCTCGTTCCGCTTCGAGCCTGGCCCGGTCTTCACCCAGGTCCTGCTGGCCGACGAGATCAACCGCGCCACGCCGCGCACGCAGAGCGCTCTGCTCGAGGCGATGGCCGAGGGGCAGGTGACCGTCAACGGCGAGACGCGAGCCCTCGCGCAGCCGTTCATGGTGGTGGCCACCCAGAACCCGATCGAGATGGAGGGGACCTACCCCCTGCCCGAGGCGCAGCTCGACCGGTTCATGATCAAGATCGGCCTGGAGCTCCCCAGCCGCGAGGCCCTCGCCGCCATCCTGCGCGCCACGACCGGCGCGGGCCGCGAGGCCAGCGAGGCGGTGATGACGAGCACCGAGCTGCTTCGCATCCAGGAGCTCGTGCGGCTCGTGCCTGTGGATGACGCCCTCGTGGATCGCGTCGCGCGGACGGTCCGCGCCACGCACCCCCAGTGCGAGGAGGCCCCCGAGGCCGTGCGCAGCCTCGTGCGTCACGGCGCCAGCCCGCGCGGCGCGCAGGCCCTGCTCATCGCCGCCAAGGCGCGCGCGCTGCTGTCCGGGCGCCTTGCCCCCGGACCCGAAGACCTGGCTGCCCTGGTGGGCCCCACCCTCGGACACCGGGTCGTGCTGGGGTACGAGGCCGAGGCGCGCGGGACGAGCGCGGCCGAGGTGGTCCGCCAGGCGCTGGACGCCACGGCCTGAGGCGGCCCGGGGCTCCCCCCCAAGACGGCAGCGACCCGCCCCGAGGGACGAGCCGCTGCCAGCAACTGAAGAGAGGTGTGATTGGCGGGGTCAGCTGCCCATGAGCTGGCGCTGAAGCTCCTCGAAGTCGACGGACTCGATCTCCTCGCGGCGGATCGTGCCCATGCGCTCGAAGCGCTCCTTCTCGGCGGCCGTGCTCATCTCGGCGTTGGCGCCGGGGGGCAGTGCGTCGGACTCGGCGCCGCGGACGACGGCGGCGAGGTTCTCGGGCAGCCCCTCGGGCAGGGCCTCGCGACGCTCGAGCGCACGGCGCGCGCGGCGGCAGACCTCGAGGGTGCTGGAGAGGTTGGTCTGGATCTTGGTCAGCCGCTGCACATCAGGGGCAGGGCCGGCCAGCGACTTGCGCACCTTCGCGGTCGCAACCTCGAGGACGGCGATGAGCGCGTTGAGCTTGCGCATCAGGCGGTCCCGGTACTCGGGGGACTCGAGGTCGGACTCGTGGAAGGGTTGGTCGGTCATGGCTGCTGAGGCGTGCCTTCCGGCGCGCACCCCAAGCCTACTGCCCGCGCAAGGGTGGAGCCGGGGGGTGCCTCGATCTGAGCGCGCCGCGCCTCAGAGGGCGGACTGCAGGAGCTCGAGCAGGTGGACCTCGTCGGCCTTGCCGCCGAGCACGACCCTGTGGCCGTCCAGGGTGCCGGTGACAAAGGTCCAGGCGCCCGCGCGATCAACCCGCACGGTCCCCTGGGCCGAGCCGTTGATCATGGGCTGCGTGTCCTGCGGCTTCTGCAGGAGCACGACCCGCGACAGGCCATCGCCGTACTCGACCCGCACCCAGATCTCCTCGGGCTTGGCCGGGTTCGGGTGGATCACACAGGCATCCCGCATCACGAAGCCCGGAGGCAGGAGGCCGGGCTCGAGGACCTTGAAGCCAAGCTGCGGCTCCAGCGGGAGGCTCATGTCGAGCTGATCCCGCGAGAAGCGGTGCTCGTCCACGACGAGCCCCGTGAGCGGGGCGTCGAACTCGATGCTCTCGAAGGCGACGGCCTGGACGCGCTGCCCGGCAGCACGCTCCTCGAAGGCAAGCAGCAGGCCCGTGTCGGCATCGAGGTCCAGGGTCCACTCCAGCTCCGAGGCGGCCCGGCGGCGGACAGCCAGGCGGATGCAGGGGCGCCCGGCAACCGTCACGGCCTCGGGGGAAGCAGTGACCACATGGTTGGCGAAGAAGCGCTCGGGGTCTCCGACCCGGAGGTCGCGGTAGCGGAAGCTGTAGGCGCTGCGCCCCGTCTCGAGCAGGAGGGTCAGGTCCGGGTCCTCGGAACCCTCGAGCACCTCGAGCGGCTCCAGCAAGAAGCGCCCCTGGCCATCGCAGGCGACCTCCTCGCGGTGGACCTGGGCGCCGCTGCCCTCCGGGCCGAGCTCGACCCTTCGGATGCCATGGAAGCGCACCTCCTCGGGCTGGACCATGACGAGGTCGAGCAGGGGCGCTCCGGCCTGCATGCCCCCGCCCACCGGCGGCGAGCCCGCGGGCCCGCGCAGGAAATCCCCGGCGCCGGGGGCGTCCGCAGGCGCGCAGGCGCCCAGGGAGGCGCCCAGGAGAGCGGCCGCGAGGCTCAGGTCCAGGCGCCTCATCGCGAGCTCCCCCCCACCGGCAGCGCGCCGCCGCTCACCTGCAGCACGAGAGCACGCACCTCAGGGTCGAGCGTCTCGACCCTGTCCCCGCGCAGAACCTCGAAGGACCAGTGTCGCCCCTGGGGAGTCGGCTCGACGCCAACCCGCGCCAGCACGAGGACGGCAGCCGCGGCGCCCGCGAGGCCCAGGGCCAGGCTCCAGCGCCGCTGGAGGCGGGAGCGCTGGGCAGCCTCATCGACCGCAGTCCGAACGGCCGCATCCAGGGCAGCCGGGGCGGGGACGGGCTCCAGGCTCTCGAGAACGCGCCGGACGCGCCGCTCGCCCTCGATGGCCCGCGCGACGCGGGCATCCAAGCCTGCCGGGGCAGCGAGCTCCTGGAGCCCGCGGAGGGCCTCCAGCACGCGCCGGTCCACCCCCTGCGACCGCGCGCAGGCCGGGCACACCTCGAGGTGGGCCAGCCAGTCGGGCGCACGCCCCTCCCCCGCCAGGGCCGCGAATCGGGCCTGGCTCCAGGCGGAGCAGGGCTCCGCGGGCGTGGGGTTCTGAGGGCTGGGGACCATGGGGTCAGTCCGTGTAGTGACGGTCGAGACGGCCGGCGAGTTCCCGGTCAAGTGCCTCATGTGCACGGGAGAGACGAGATTTGACAGTTCCTAGGGAAATCCCCAGGGTCTCAGCCACCTCGTCGTAGCTCTGCTCCTGCAGGTAGCGCAGGACGACCACGACGCGCAGCTTGTCGCTCAGGCGCCCGATGGCCGCGTGGACATCGTGCGCCAGCTCTCCCCGCCCGAGCTCGCGGGAGGGCTCGGGAAGGCCCTCGTCCTCGGGATCGAGGCCGTGGTCCGAGTCGGCCCGCAGGGCCTCGAGCGAGGTCCACGGCCGGCTGGCGACGCGGCGCTTGAGGTCGATGGAGGCGTTCACGGCGATGCGGTAGATCCAGCTCGAGAGGCGCGACTCGCGCCGAAAGCCCCCAATGCGCCGATGTACCAGGGCGAAGGTCTCCTGGGCCGCATCGAGGGCGTCGGTCGCGTTCCCCGTGATCCGATAGCAGGTGCTGTAGACCCGGTCCCGGTAGGCCTCGTAGAGGTCGCGGAAGGGCCCGTCGAAGCCGGCCTCTGGCGCGGCCTGGCAGGCCAGGACCAGACGCAGGTCGGGATCCTCGGAGCTTCCCTGGTCGCTCATCGGCTGGATGGGACCCGTCGGGTCACCCTCCGATCAGCGCTCCGGGGTCAAGCACCTCGATGGTCTGCCCCACGGTGCCCGGACAGTCCGCGTCGCACCAGGAGTTCCAGTTGCCATCGCAGTACGCGTCGACGACCTCCTTGATGATCGTCAGGCCGTTGCCGCTGACCCCCACGGTCTCCAGGCGCTGGAAGCAGACCTTGCCCGCGAGCCAGCTCGGCGGAAGGTCGCTTCCACCGCCGCCGCCGGTCGCCGGAATCGGCTGGTGGATCGACTGACCGCTGCCGGGCTGCTGCGGGACGGTCAGGCTGGCCGGCGGAATGAGGTGCGCCTTGCGACGGAACATGACGACCTTTCCCGTTGCCGTCTGCCGCACGGAGAGGTCCAGGGTCGAGCGCGCCGCGAGAGGAGCGCCGTTGCCGGGGCCAATCGTCGCGCCGGCAGCGAGACCGCCGAAGTTGCGCACGAACAGCTCGGGAATGCGCACATCCACGGTGGAGACGAAGCAGCCGCTCTCGACCTCCTCGGTGTGCGGGGCGGCGGTCGCAAGCAGACGGGTGGCCGGCAGGACGGAGCCTGCGGCTGGGCGCAGGAGCTCGAGCCCGACCTGGCGCGCCTCGAGGTCGCCGTCACAGGTCGCGATCACGAGGGTCAGGACGGTGCTGCCCGAGTCCCCCCACGCGAACAGGCCGACCTCCTCGTGCCCCATCCCAGGCGCGGGGAAGTCTGCGGGGTTCCAGGGCGAGGTTCGGCTTGCGACCTCGACGCCGTCGGTCACACCGTCACCGTCCGTGTCGGCGATCCAGGGCGAGGTGCCCAGGGTTGCCTCGTGGATGTCCAGCAGTCCGTCACGGTCGAGGTCGCCAGAGAGGCCGACCTCAGCCCGCAGGCTGGACGACCCACCCTGCAGCGAGAGCGCCCCGAGGGCGAGGGCGAGCACCCCGAGGGGCACAAGGGCGGACGGGCGCGGGCTCCTCAGCTTGCTCTCGACTCTCTCCACGGACTCAACCTTGGGGGGAGCGCAGGCAAATCGTCAAGTGGGCATGTTCCCAAGCCCCCCCTGGGGCGCCTGGGAGCGGGGTGTCGAGGCCCCACGCTTGACCCCCACGGACCCCGCCGTATCCTCCCTCCCCCGCGCGCCCGTAGCTCAGCTGGATAGAGCGCTTGCCTCCGGAGCAAGAGGTCACAGGTTCGAATCCTGTCGGGCGCACCACCTCCCCGCCCGGACGCGGAGGCCAGGCTCGGCCCGCGGTGCTCGCCGCAGCACCCCCCGGTGCCGCCCAGTCAGCCCCCAAGCAGACCCGCGACCCGCGGCGCGAGGACCGCGGCGGCCGCATCCTGCCCGGCCGCGCTCCAGTGGAAGTCGAGCCCCAGCTCGAAGGCCTTGGAGCCCAGGGCCTCGAGGGGTCCGGTCAGGTCGACGACGGCCCAGCCGGCCGCGTCTGCGCAGCGCAGGAGGCTCAGCTCCGGACCATTGGGGACGAGCTCAGGCCAGGTGCCCGCGACCGGGCGCACGGGGTAGGACGGATTCGCATCCACCGCGCTGGGCACCACCGCGGCAAGCGCAGGCACCCCGAGGGCCTCGAGGTCGGCGCGGAGGGTCCGCAGGACCGCCGTCATCAGCGCCCGCTTGTGGGCCGCGGAGGCCCCGTTGGGATCGAGGGCCAGGTCCGCGTCGTAGGTGTCCTGCTCGAGGTCCACCACCACCGGCGGACCCGTGAGCGCGTCCGCCACCTGCGCACGGCTGGCCTCGAGCCAGGCCACAAGCAGGCGCTCGGGATCCGGAGCATCCTCCACGGAGACCTCGGCGCCAAGACCAGAGAGCCAGCGCAGCAGCGCAGACCGCGAGCCACGGCGCCGGCCGAAGCGCTCGACGAGCTGCGGGGCGAGCGCCGTGCGCGCGCGCTCAGCATCGCCGTCCCGGCCGACCTCGAAGAGCCGATTGCGGATGAGGTCCCCGAAGTCGTTGTGCGCGCAGAGCACGAGCACGACCGCATCCGGGCGCAGGGCCGCTCCGTGGCGCCTCAGCCAGAGCAGGCTCTGATCAGGCCCGTAGCTCTCCCGGCCCGCGTTCAGGACCTGCACCCCCTCGAGCTGCGCCTCGAGACGCGCGCGTAGGGTCTCTGGCTCGGAGGTGTTCCCCGCGAGGACCAGGCTGTCGCCCAGGAGCAGAACGCGCGGACCCCCCTCCCGGGGCAGGGGACCGCGCAGGCCAAGCGCGTTGAAGGCCACCTCGACTCGCCGCGTACCCAGGGAACTCGGCATGAGCTGGGTCCGCCGGCCGCCGGGCACGGCGTCGTGGAGCAGCTCGGGGTCGAGCCTGTAGCAGACGCCGTCGCCGGGCCCCGCCAGCCGGAGCAGCCCCTCGGCGGCAAGCAGGGCCAGGATGAGCCCCAGCGCCACCGCGAGCAGGCGCGCTCGCCCCCGGTTCGCGGTCGCGTGGGTCAAGGGACCGCCCCTGCGGCTCAGGCCCGCGGGCCGGGGAAGAGGGCGTCGAGGCGCGCGGCGAGGGCGTCGTCCACCTCGAGCTCGGCCGCCGCGAGGTTCTCCTCGACCTGGTCGGCGCGCGTAGCCCCGGTGATGACCGAGGAGACGGTGCCGCAGCGCAGGAGCCACGCGAGCGCGAGCTGGGAGGGGCGGCAGCCCGCCTCGGCAGCCAGCCCGGAGAACGCGCGCAGACGCTCGAGGCCCTCGTCCGTGAGGTACCCGTCCAGCCACTGGGTGCTGGCCCCGCGGGAGCCCTCAGGGATCCCCGCGTCGTACTTGCCGGTCAGCGCGCCGCCCGCCAAGGGACTCCAGACGACCAGCCCCATGCCGGTCTCTGCGACCGCAGGCTCCACGGCCTCCTCCACATCGCGCACCAGCAGGCTGTACTGCGGCTGCTCGACGATCGGGGCGTGCCAGCCGTGCTGGGCGCACAGGCGGTGGGCCTCGCGCAGGCGCTCGGCGCTCCAGCAGGAGGTGCCCCAGTACAGCACCTTGCCCTGGTTCACGAGGTGATCCATCGCCCGCACCGTCTCCACCAGCGGCACCGTGGGGTCCTCCCGGTGGCAGAAGTACAGGTCCAGGTAGTCCATGCCCAGCCGCGCCAGGCTGCGGTCACAGCTCTCGAGGATGTGCTTGCGGGAGAGGCCGCGGTCGTTCGGCGCCTCGCTCATGGGCCAGAAGCACTTGCTCGAGACCACGAGCTCGTGCCGCGGCAGGTCCGCCAGCACCCGGCCGGCGGCCTCCTCGGCTGCGCCGCGGGCATACACATCCGCGAGGTCGATGAAGTTCACGCCCCCGTCCAGGGCCGCTCGAATCACGCCCTGGGTGGCCTCCTGCTCGATGCTGCCGCCAAAGGTCAGCCACCCCCCGAGCGAGACCGCGCTGACCTCGAGCCCTGATGCACCCACGCGCCTGTACTGCATGGTCCGAAGGATAGCGCCTGGGCCCCGACCCAAGCGGAAGCGGCGCCGCGATCCGAGGATCGCGGCGCCGCTGCTCGACGATGCTTGGACCTCAGTCCATGTGAGCCATGACGCGCTCGTCCCCCATCTGGAGGCGCAGCGCCATGCGGCGAGCGATCTTGCCGAACAGCGTCTCATAGACGCGCAGGAAGCCCTTGATGCTGACCCGCAGGACGAAGTCCACCCCGGTCCAGTAGCGCGGGCCGCTCAGGCCCTGGGCCTTGGCGTAGAGCTTGGCCTGCTCACTCACCATCCACTCGCTGTAGAGCATGTAGAGGATCAGGTAGAGCTTGCTCAGGGCATGGGTGCGGATGGCCGGCTTGGCCAGCGGCATCAGCCACGGGTAGCGCACCAGGATCGGGAAGAGCTTGTGCAGGTTCTCGATCTCGCGCTTGTTGTCGAACTCGATCGCGCTCGTGCGGTTGAACTTGACCGGGAAGTCGTCGTACGCCGCCACGGCGTAGCCCATCTCCTTGGTCATGTCCTCGATGTCG
>JADHNZ010000074.1 GCA_016779225.1 Planctomycetota bacterium | reverse complement strand
CCATGACGCCCCCCCCTGACGACCTGGACCGTGAGATCGCCGACGCCCTCGGTGACATCGACCTGCAGAGCATCGGCTCGGAGGAAGAGGAGCAGCAGCAGGCCAAGGCCGGCGGCGAGCGCCTCTGGACCGGCGTGGTTGCCGGAGTGCACGGCGACGATGTGATCGTGGAGCTCGGGCCTCGGATGCAGGGGGTCGCCTCCCTGCGCGAGTTCGAAGAGGCACCCGAGGTCGGCAGCTCGCACCAGTTCGTGGTGCGCGGCCGCGAGGACGAGCTCTGGGTGCTGTCGCTCACCGCTGCGAAGGAGCTGGCCGCCTGGGCAGAGCTCGCCGAGGGCTCCCATGTGAAGGCCCGCGTCACCGGCCAGAACCAGGGCGGCCTCGAGCTCAAGATCGGCTCCCACGGCGCCTTCATGCCCGCCAGCCAGGTCGCCATCGGGCACGAGGCCGACCTCTCCGCCTTCATCGGCCAGACCGTCGTGTGCGAGGTGCTGGAGATCGACCGCAAGCGGGACCGCGTGGTCCTCTCGCGCCGCAAGGTCCTCGAGGAGGAGCGCGCCGCCGCCCGCTCCGAGGCCGCTGGCCGCCTGCAGCCGGGCTCCAAGATGAGCGGCAAGGTCACGCGGGTCGAGCCGTTCGGCGCGTTCGTGGACCTGGGCGGAGGCCTGGAGGGCCTGGTCCATGTGTCTCAGCTCGCCCATCGGCGCGTGGAGGACGCGACCCAGGAGATCGAGGTCGGCCAGCAGGTCGATGTGATGCTGCTGGAGATCAAGGAGGGCGGCAAGCGCATCGCCCTCGGCATCAAGCAGCTGCTCCCGGACCCCTGGGCCGACCTGGAGGAGCGCTTCCCCGGCGACCGGGAGGTCAGCGGGACCGTGACCCGCCTCGCGGACTTCGGCGCCTTCGTCGAGCTAGAGCCGGGCCTCGAGGGCCTGCTGCACGTCTCCCAGCTCGGTCGCGAGCGCGTGCGTCGCGCCTCGGATGTCCTCACCGTGGGTGAGACGGTCACCGTTCGAATCCAGTCCGTCGACCCGGCCGCGCGCCGCCTGTCCCTGACCCGCCTCGACGCCCGTGGCGCCGTTCTGGGCTCGGAGGAGGCCGTGGAGAGCGATGTGATCGAGAAGAACCTGGCCAAGCCCGGCTCACAGCCCCTCGGCACGAACCTCGGCGCCCTCTTCAAGAAGGCCCTGGAGAGCAAGGGCGGCAAGGACGGCTGACCGTGACGGCTCGCGGCCGCCAGGGCCGCTCTCGGCCGCCTCAGTAGCTCTCGTCCGCCGTGGGGAACGCCTCGGCGCGGACATCCTTGGCGTAGCGGCCGAATGCCTCGCGCATGTCGTCGGCAATGGTTGCGTAGCGCCGCACGAAGCGCGGGTGGAAGCGCGTGTAGAGCCCCAGCATGTCGTGGCTGACCAGGATCTGCCCGTCCACATGGGGACCCGCGCCGATCCCGATGACCGGGACCTGGAGGCTCTCTGCGACCTCCTGCGCCAGCTCGGAGGGGACCTTCTCCAGGACGATGGCAAAGGCCCCCGCCTCCTCCAGCAGCAGGGCGTCACGCTTGAGGGCCTCCGCCTCCTCGGCCTCGCGAGCGCGGACCTTGTAGGTGCCAAAGCTGTGGATGGACTGGGGCGTCAGGCCCAGGTGTCCCATGACGGGGATGCCGACGCGCACCATCCGGCGGACGGCCTCGCACACCACCTCGCCGCCCTCGAGCTTCACCGCCTCCACGCCGGCCTCCTTCACCATCCGACCCGCATTGCGCAGGGCCTCGTCGGCGTTGACCTGGTAGCTCATGAAGGGCAGGTCCCCGACCACCAGGGCCCGCTCCACCCCGCGCCGCACGAGCCCCGCGTGGTAGAGCATGTGCTCGAGGGTCACCGTGACCGTCGTGTCCAGCCCCTGCACCACGGTGGCCACCGAGTCCCCCACCAGGATCACATCCACCCCAGCGGCGTCGATGAGGCCCGCCATCGTGCAGTCGTAGGCCGTGAGGCAGGCGATCTTCTCGCCCATGGCCTTCATCTCCCGCAGGCGCTGGGTCGTGACCTTCTTCTCGCGGATGTCGGAGTGCGTGGACATGGGCCGGATTCTAGCCCCTCGCCCTTCGCCGACGCCCGCTCTCCCGCGCCGGGGCCCGGCACGCCGGGCAGCCGTGGCGCCCGAGGGGGCCTCACGCCAGAGCCAGCAGCGCCAGTCCCGCGCGGGCGCCGTCGATGGCGGCGCTCATGATCCCGCCCGCCCAGCCGGCCCCCTCCCCGACGGCCTGCAGGTTGCGGAAGCCGTCCACGAGGAGCGTGTCGCGGTCGCGCGGGATGCGGACGGGCCCGGAGCTGCGCGCCTCGAAGCCCAGCAGGAGCCCCTCCGCTCCGGAGTAGCCCGGGATGACCCGCTCCCAGCGCGCCAGGGCCGCGGCGAGGGCGCCGGTCACCGCCTCCGGCAGCAGCTCATCCAGGCGCGCCGCGCGGGCCCCGAACACGAGGCTCGTGGCGAGCTCTCCCCGGGACGGACGCCCGGCGAGGAAGTCGTCCGCGCGCTGCGCAGGAGCGGCGTAGGTCCCGCCCCCGGCCTCGAAGGCCAGGCGCTCCATGCGGCGCTGGAAGGCCACCCCGGCGAAGGGCCCGTCGCCCCCGTAGTCCTCTGGCCCGAGGGTCACCACGAGCCCCGAGTTCGCCCAGCGGCTCGAGTGGGTGGAGTTGCTCATCCCGTTGGTGCACAGGTGCCCCTCCTCGTGAACGCTCGCCACGACGCGGCCTCCAGGGCACATGCAGAACGAGTGCGCCCCGCGCACGGTTCCGCTCGGCTTCGCGGTCAGGGCGTACGAGGCCGCCCCGAGGACCTCGGGCGCGGGCTCCCCGTACCGCGCGCGGGTGATGAGCTCCTGCGGATGCTCGATCCGCACGCCGAACTGAAACGGCTTCGTCTCGAAGGGCACCCCCTGGAGCGCGAGGGTCTCCCAGGTGTCCCTCGCGCTGTGCCCGGTCGCCAGGACCACCGCGTCACAGGGGAGACGCCCAAGGGTGGTGCGGAGCCCCGTCACGCGGCCGGGCTCGCTGGGGCTGAGCTCGAGCTCCTCCAGCCGACAGCCGAACCGGAACTCCACGCCGAGGTCCACGAGCCGCTGGCGCAGCGCCGGCAGGACCGTGTGCAGGCGGTCGGTGCCCACATGGGCGCGCGCGTCGAAGAGGATCTCCGGGGGCGCGCCAGCGGCCACGAGCTCCTCGAGGATCGGCACCTCGAGCGGATGGTCCACGCGCGTGTACAGCTTGCCGTCCGAGTAGGTCCCCGCGCCGCCCTCGCCAAACAGCAGGTTCGTCTCCGGATCCAGGGCGCCGCCCCGGTGGAACGGAACCAGGCGCTTGTGACGCTCGCTGAGGTCGGCGCCGCGGTCGAGGACCGTCACCTGCGCGCCGCCCAGGGCGAGGGGAAGGGCCGCGAACATCCCCGCCGGCCCCGTCCCCACCACGACGACCCGCGCCCCCACGAAGCGGCCCCCGGTCGAGCGCGGCTGCAGGCTCCCCGGGAGCGGCGCCGAGCGCACCCGTCCGCTGCGCTCCTCCCGCTGCAGGGCCTTCGAGCGAAAGCCCTCGGGAACCACGAGGTCCACCTGCACGGGGAGCTGCACGGGCCGCTTGCGCGCGTCCACGGAGCGGCGCGCAATGCGTCCTCCGCGCGTCTCATCCGGAGCCGCGCCGACGCGTCGCATGGCCCGCTCGAGGACCTCCGCATCGCTCTCCTCCAGCCCCTGGACGAGCCCACCCACGCGAAGGGTCCTGAGCGGCGCACGATCCATGGGCGGATCATGCCAAAGCCCGTGCCCGCGTCGCGGCGGCGGATCGGCCGGATGGGGTTGATCCAGCCGGCGCCGTCGCTCCTAATCCTCGCGTGAGCGAGGATCACGAGGAGGAGAGCCCTTCGGAGGGCGGCGCCGCGTGGGACGACGCGGACGAGGCCTCTGCATCCCTCTCCCCCGAGCAGTGGCTCGAGGAGCTGCTCGCGGAGGGGCGTGAGGCCCGAGGCCTGGGGGCGCGCCCCATCGTCCAGAGCTCCGAGGACGACCCGCCGGAGCTCCTCGCGCTGCTCGAGCGCCGCGCCCGCGCCCGCGTGGAACTCCGCCGTCGGGGCGTGGACCACGGGACCTGGTACGAGCTCGAGGCCACCCCGGGCAGCGAGGACACGACGGAGGATCCCGCCCGCGAGCGGGCACGGCAGCGGGCGCGCTTCGCGGCAAACCGACCCCTCGTGCTGCGCTCGGCCGTGGCGCCCGGCGAGCACGGGCGTGAGGGCCTCGCCCTGCTGGAGCGGGTCCGCGCCGGCCTCCTCCCCGATGCTCCCCTCCCGCCAGGGCTCTCCCCCCTCGAGCCCAGCCCCCTGCGCCCTGATCCGGCCCGCGACCGCGCGCGCTGGGTGACTCGCTCCCAGGCCTCGCCCCTCGAGCTGTGGGCCAAGGCGGCCCTGCTCTCGGACCATCCGGACGAGGAGTCCTGGAGGCTGCGAGTCTCCGCCGGCCGGGAGCCCGACGACGAGGGCTGCCGTGACGACCAGGTCCACCAAGAGGTCACCCGACTGGCGGACGCCCTCCTGCCTGGTGCCCCCCGCGTCCAGGCCTGCCAAGCGATCCGCAGCCTCCTGCGCGAGTGCCTTGGCGGTGAGCCCCTGCTCACGCAGACCATCGCGTACTGGAACTGCCCCGGCGGCGGAGCGCTGCTCCACCACGACGCCTTCGAGGAGCCGCTCGAAGGCGGTCAGCGCGGCGTGGTCTACACCCAGCTCGCCGGCCGCACCGCGTGGGTCGCGGTCTCCTCCCGCGAGCTGGGCCACGAGGTGCAGGCTGCCCTGCGCGAGCTGCTGACGGAGGGCTCCCTGCCGACGGACCTGCCCCGGGAGCGCGCCTGGGCCCTGGCCTCGGACCCCGAGCAGGCGGCGGCCGAGCTGGCGCTGCCCGGCTGTGGCGCCCTCGCCGGGCTCGTCCACGGCGGCGAGCCCTTCACCGGCCGGCTGGTCGACTCGGGGCACGCCTTCCTCCTCGAGGCTGGCGACGCAGTGGTGCTGCCCAACCACGGCCCCCGGGGCACCTGCTTCCACGGGGTGTTCTGCGCCTCCGCGGGACCCACCTACGCGCTCTCCTCGGCCGTCCGACGCCCCGGTCCCCCTCCGGCCCCCGAGCTGGAGACGGTCCGTATCGGGCGGAGTCGGCGATCCCGACGGCGCTCTCGACGCCGAGGACGGTAGGCTTCCGACCCATGGCTCTCCCCAACGGCCGCCCCGACCTCGACGCGATCGCCCGCGCCCACGGTGCCACCGGCGCCGTGCTGCCGGCGGACGCGCCCGCCGGTCCGGGACCGCGCCTGCTTGAGCTCCGGGGAGCACCCGCCAGGCCGGCCGAGCTCGAGGCGCTGGCCGCAGGGCTCGGGGAGTCGGACCTCGTCCTGCTGTGGGTGCGCGATCGCGGGGAGGACACCGCCACCCTGGCTGCCTGGCGAGACGCCGTCTGGCCGCTCCTGCACCTGGGCGCGATCTGGACCGCCGGCGCGGACGGCCTGCGCCGCACCACCCTCCAGGGCAGCGAGTCCCTGGCCGGCGCAGGCGGCTGGGAGGGTGCGGTCCTGGTGGGCTCGCGCCGCAGCCATGTGCTCGCTCCGGACTCGACGGCCCAGAAGTTCGACGCCAATGCGAAGGGCTGGGACGGCGAGCCAGGGACGCCGGGGTACGGACACTTCCGCTGGATGCGCCGCCTGGTCGCGCGGCAGGCTGGCAGGCCCGAGGGCGCTGCCCGCAGCTTCCGCCGCATCCTCGACTTCGGCAGCGGCGCGGGCTGGGTCGGCATCGAGGCCGCACTCCAGAACCCCGGAGCGAGCCTCGCCGCCTTCGACCCCTCCCCGGCCATGGTGGAGATCGCCTCCGCCAACGCCAAGGCCTCGGGACTTGCGGACTTCACCGGCCGGGTCGGCTTCGGTGAGGACCCGCCCTTCCCCGCGGAGGGCGAGGACCCCTACGACCTCGTCCTGTCCTCGGGCGTGATCAGCTTCTCGCCCGACCACGAGGCCTGGCTCGACGGGCTGGCGCGCACCGTGGCCCCCGGCGGCACCCTGGTGGTGGGCGACATCCACGGGGGGTCACGCGGCTTCCAGCGGCGCCGGCGCAGCAAGCCGCTCCTGCCCGTCCGCGAGCTCTCTGCGTGCACCCGCGACCAGGTGCGCGCCGGACTCGAGGCCCGCGGCTTCCGCTTCCACCGCTGGTTCGGCTACCAGCTCAGCCGCCCGGTCCCCGAGCTCATGCACCTGGACGCAACGCGCCTGGGCGGCGTCCTGGCCCGCCCCCTGCTGGGGCTCAACCGCCTGGCCGCCGGTGCGGACCGCCTGCTGGGGTCCCCTGCCCAGGACCTGTTCGACTCCTGGGTCATGCGGCTCCACCGCCCGAGCTGAGGGTGACCGCCCTGCCCTGCTGGGGCGCTGAGGGCCGGAGAGTGAGCTCCGCCCGCCGCTCGCGCCACCGCCGGCCCCGTTCGCGCACTTGGCGCAACCTCCTGGCCTGAGGCGGGCTTTGGGGGCGTACAGCGGAGGACCTGGAGCAGGCCGCGGGCCTCGGACCTCCAAGAACCCTAGACCGAAACCCACCATGAAGAGACTCATCATCCCGACCCTCGCAGCGGCCCTCATGCCCCTGCTCGTCACCAGCCAGGCCCAAGCCCAGTGTCAGGGTGACTGTGGCTCAGGCGACACGGCCCGCGCGGGGCGGTCCAGCGTCCGCCAGGACCCCGCACCCGCCCCGAAGCCCGCCCGTCGCGGTGAGCGCGGACAGCGCGGAGGCGACGGCCCCCAGGACGGTCCCGGCGTCCGCCCCCCGGAGGGTGATGGACCTCGCGGAGGGCGTGGCGACGACCGCGCGAAGCTGCGCGAGCGCCTCCTGAAGAAGTACGACGCCAACGGCAACGGCCGCCTGGATCCGAAGGAGTTCGAGAAGGCTCGCAAGGACGGGGCCCTGCCGGGTCGCGGTGGTCGCCCCGGTGACCGTCCCGGTGACCGTCCGGGCAGCCGTCCCGGTGACAAGCCCGACGATGGCCCGCGCCCCGACGCTGGCGGAGGCGACGGAGATGGCCCCCGTCCCGGCGTGCGGCCCGGTGACGGCCCCCGCGAGCGTCCCGCCCGCGGCCGCCGCCGCGGAGGCGAGGGCGACGGTCAGGGGAAGGGCGGCCGCTGAGGATGCCCTCCGACGCCAAGCGGCGCCCCAGGCTCTCGTAGCCTGGGGCGCCGCTTCGTCTTGGGGACTCACCGCGCTGCGCACGCCGCGAGGGTGAGCCTGTTCAGGAAGCTCCGCTCCGCTCCTGGGCCGGCGCCGCCCCATCGGCCACGAGCTTCAGCGCGGCGTCCGCGCGGCCACGGCCGGCGTAGGACTCCCAGGCCGCCGTGCCGTAGTCGATCAGCTTGGCCACCATGGACGGCAGCTCTGTGCGGTCCACGATGCGATCCAGCTGCCCCTTCTCGAGGAGGAACTCCGCGCGCTGGAACCCCGGGGGCAGCTCCTGCTTGATCGTGCTCGCAATCACGCGCGGGCCGGCGAAGCCAATCAGCGCCCCCGGCTCAGCCAGGGTCAGGTCGCAGACAGACGCGAAGGATGCGGTGACGCCGCCGGTCGTGGGGTTGGTCATCACGCAGATCGACAGGCCCCCAGCATCCGACAGGTCCGCGAGCGCCGCGGAGGTCTTCGCCATCTGCATCAGGGACAGCATGCCCTCGTGCATCCGGGCGCCCCCAGAGCTGGTGAACACCACCAGCGGGAGCTGGTCGCGACGCGCAACATCCGCGGCCAGCGCGATCTTCTCGCCAACGACCTCTCCCATCGAGCCGCCAAGGAACTTGAAGTCCAGGACGGCCAGGACGACGGGGCGCCCGTGGATCTCGCCCTTGCCGCAGATGAGGGCCTCGTTCTGCCCCGTCCGCTGCACGGTGCGGGCGATCTTGTCGGCGTAGGGAACCGAGTCCACGAACTCGAGGCGATCGAGGCTGGTGAGGTCGGCGAAGAGCTCCTCGAAGGTCCCCTCATCCAGGGTCGCCTCGACCCGCTTGCGGCCGGGGAGGGTGAAGTGGAACCCGCACTTGGGACACACCATGCCCTTCTCCTCGAGCTCCTTGCGGTAGATGGTGGTGGCGCAGCCCTCGCACTTCATCCACAGCCCGCCGGGCATGTCCTTCTTCTTGAAGCGCAGGCGAGAGAGGCGGCCGCGGCCGTCCTCGGGCGTCTCGTTCGATTGCTCGTCGGCCATGGTGCTCAGCGGGCAGAGGTGGCTGCCGCGGCCTCGGCCGCGGCACGGAAGGTGGAGATGCGCTCGGCGAGATCGGGAGCCCCGAACACCGCGGAGCCGCTGACGAGGACATCGGCCCCGGCCTCGGCGCAGGCGGGAAGCGTCTCCTGGTTGAGCCCCCCGTCCATCTCGACGAAGCCGGCGTAGCCCAGGGCGCGCAGGCGCCGGGTCTTCTCGAGCGTGTGCGCCAGGAACGACTGTCCTCCGAACCCCGGGAACACGCTCATGACCAGGACCATGTCCAGCTCGGGCAGCAGGGGCTCCCAGGGCTCGAGGGGCGTGTCGGGGTTGAGGGCGATGCCCGAGACCTGCACTCCGTGGGCGCGGCAGGCCGCCAGGGCCTCGCGAGCGCCGTCGAGGCCGTCCACCGCCTCCGCGTGGAAGGTGATCGCGTGCGCGCCGGCCTTGGCATAGGCCTCGATCCAGCGCGCGGGGTGCTCGATCATCAGGTGCACATCCAGGGGCTTCTGCGCCACTTGGGAGAGGGCCTTCACCACGGGGGGCCCGATGGTCATGTTCGGCACGAAGTGCCCGTCCATCACATCGACATGGTGCCAGTCGGCACCGGCCTCCTCGACGCGCCGAACCTCATCAGCGAGGCGGGCGAAGTCCGAGGAGAGCAGGCTGGGTGCAAGGATCATGGGGCGCGGACGGGAAGGAGCTTTCACCGTCTGCTCAGCCTAGTCGAAGGGAGGCATGCGGACCTAGCCCCAGGCCCGGGAACGGGGCGCCCGCGCCGGGCTCCCTGCGCAGCCTAGGCCTCGGGCAGGGCGGCGATGCCTGGCAGCACCTTGCCCTCGAGCAGCTCCAAGGAGGCCCCACCGCCGGTCGAGACATGGCTCACCGCTCCCTCGAGCCCCAGAAGGTGAATGGCTGCCACCGAGTCGCCACCACCCACCACGGTGGTGCCAGCGGCCTCCCCGAGGGCCTGGCCTACGGCCTCGGTCCCCGTGCGGAAGGCCTCGAACTCGAACACGCCCATCGGCCCGTTCCAGACCACGGTGCGAGCCGCGCGGATGCGCTCGGCAAAGGCCTCACGGGTCGCGGGCCCGATGTCGAGCCCCATCCAACCCTCGGAGATGGCGGGGCCCTCGACCCGCGTCTCCGCGTCCGCCGCAAAGCGCTCGGCCACCACATGGTCCGTGGGGAGGCAGATCTCGACGCCCCGCGCAGCGGCCTTGGCGAGGGCCTCCCGGCAGGTCCCCAGGTGCTCCTCCTCCAGCAGGCTCGAGCCGACGCCGTGGCCCTGGGCCGCCAGGAAGGTGTAGGCCATGCCCCCTCCGACCAGCAGGGTGTCCACGCGCTCGAGGAGCGCGTCCACCACGGCGAGCTTGTCGCTGACCTTCGCGCCCCCGAGGATCGCGCAGAGGGGACGCTCGGGCTGCTCGAGCACGGAGCGGAAGGCCTCCAGCTCGCGCTCCAGCAGCAGGCCGGCAGCCGACGGCAGGTGGCGCGCGATGCCCGACACGGACGCGTGGTCCCGGTGGCTGGCACCGAAGGCGTCGTTCACGAAGGCCTCCCCGAGCGCGGCGAACTCCCGAGCGAGGCCGTCGTCCCCCTGGGTCTCACCCGCGTGGAAGCGAACATTCTCGAGCAGCACGACGCTCCCCTCGGGCGCGGACGCGATGCCCTCCTGCGCCGTGGGTCCCGTGCTCTCATCGAGCTTGACCACGGGGACGCCCAGCAGGTCCGAGAGGCGCGGGGCGATGGGGTCCACCCGCATCGAGTCCACCACCTGCCCCTTCGGGCGGCCGAAGTGGCACAGGCACACCGGCCGCGCCCCGCGCTCGAGCAGGGCCTGGAGCGTGGGCAGGGACGCCCGGATCCGCGTGTCGTCCGTGATCACGCCGCCCTCGCCCATGGGCACATTGAAGTCGACGCGAACGAGGACGGTCTTGCCCTCAACGGGCAGATCACGGAGGGAGCGGCGGGCGAGGGACATGGAGCTGGGCGCAGGAGGATGCGGACGGGCGCGAAGCGCAGGGACTGCTGATGGAAACGCGGTAGGAAACGCGGCGAGGCCGGACGCCGCGGGGCGACCGGCCCCGCGGGAGTGGGCTCAGGACCTCAGCGCTTGGCGCGGCGCGGCGCCTTGAGGCGGTGCGCGAAGCGCATGAGCTGGACAACCCGGTTGGAGTAGCCCCACTCGTTGTCGTACCAGCTCACGACCTTCACGGTCTTGTCCGCGATGACCATGGTGGCCCCGCCGTCGATGATCGAGCTGTGGGGATCCCCCACGATGTCCTGGGACACGATGGGGTCATCGGTGTAGGTGAGGACGCCCTTCAGCTCCTTGGTCTTGGCGGCCTTGGCCAGAGCGGCGTTGACCTGCTCCTTGGTGACCTTCTTCTTGAGGGTCGCCACGAGGTCCACCACGGAGCCGTCCGGAACCGGAACGCGCATGGCCATACCGTCCAGCTTGCCGGCCAGCTTCGGCAGGACCTTGCCCACGGCACGGGCTGCGCCGGTGCTGGTGGGGATGATGTTCTGCGCAGCCGCGCGCGCGCGGCGCAGGTCGCTGTGGGGCAGGTCGAGGATGCGCTGATCGTTGGTGTAGGCGTGCACCGTGGTCATCAGGCCGTGCTCGATCCCGAACGCGTCGTCGAGGACCTTCGCCATGGGCGCCAGGCAGTTGGTCGTGCAGGACGCGTTGGAGATGATCCGGTCGGTCGCCTTGAGGCTGCCCTCGTTGACGCCCATCACGATCATCGCGTCGATCTCGTCCTTGGGCGGGACGGTCAGCAGCACCTTCTTGGCGCCCGCGTCCAGGTGCTTGGTGCAGGCGGCGCGCGTGGTGAGGACGCCCGTGGCCTCGACCACGAAGTCGACCTTGTTCGCGGCGTGCGGCAGGTTCGCCGGGTCCCGCTCGGCGGTCACCGAGATGCGCTTCCCGTCGACGGAGATGCCGCCCTTGACGGCCTTGACCTTGCCGGGGTAGCGGCCGTGGACGGAGTCGTAGGCGAGCAGGTGGGCCAGCACCGAGGGCTCGGTGAGGTCGTTGATCGCCACGACCTCGCAGCCGGGGGTGTTCTGGAGGATCCGGAAGACGTTCCGGC
>JADHNZ010000023.1 GCA_016779225.1 Planctomycetota bacterium | reverse complement strand
GTGGTCAGGGCCTCGTGGCGCAGCTTGTCGAGGGCGTCGCTGGCGTTCGAGAGGAGCTCCCGCAGGAACACCTCACGGTGCGAGTAGAGCGAGTGGATGACGAGGTCGAGGACCTGGCGGACCTCCGCCTCGAACCGATGGGTCTGGGCCTGAGTGGTCATGGGCTCTGAGGCCGTCTGGAGCGGGGTCTCGATCCGAGACGGGCCAGCCATTCTGGGCGGCGCTCCACGCGCTTCAAGGGGCCTGTCCGGCCCGATCCCGGCGACCGGGCTAGGATTGGTTGGACGGAGGGCACCACCGCGCCCGCACTCCTTGACGACCGTACGCCTGCACCGCTTGGCCCTCGCCGCAGGGCTCGTCGCGGGAGCCCTTGGGCTCTCCCTGCCCGAGCGTGGACACTCGTACAACCTCTCGGGAGATGTGCTGGACCTGACCCAGCGCCACTACCGGATCCTGGCCGACTTCGGCGACCCCGAGGCCAACGACAACCTGGCCCCAGACCCCGACTTCCCCGGCTCCCTTGGGGCCGAGCTGGCCATCCGCAAGGGCGTTGCCGAGTGGGGCTCGTCCGCACACGGCACCGGGCTCTCCGACCCCACCCAGGACTGCCTGGGCTCCGGCGGCGCCAACTTCGACTCCCTCTACAGCGGCCGGGCGGTCGTGCCCGGAGGCACCAACGGGAACATCATCTCGGTGATCCACATCCCGGCCTCCATCCTCGCCTTCACGGAGATCCCCTCCGGCGACGGCTGGAGGATCCGCTTCTACGACGACCCGCGGACCTGGAACGATGGTCCCGGCCTGGTCCTGGACGGCGACGACCCCATGGACATCCAGGGCATCGCCTGCCACGAGTACGGCCACGCCCTCGGCCTCCAGCACAGCGCAGAGCCCGACGCGACCATGTTCGCCGGGATCCCGACCGACGACGCCATCAGCCACCGCTCGCTCCACGCCGACGACATCGCCGGCGTGCAGGCGATCTACGGACCGCACGCCCTGGACAAGCCCCGCATCACCGGGGCGTCCTGGTCGGCGGGCCAGCTCGTCCTGGAGGGCGAGCACTTCCACCCCACCAGCAACGAGCTCTGGTTCACGCAGGGTCAGGTGCCGGCCCTGAAGAAGCCGCTGCGCCGGGGAGGCGTGGCCTCCAGCGCAGGTGGCACACGGATTGTGATGACCCCGCCACCGGGCGCGGGCCGCGGTGATGTCCTCGTGCGCCGGCCGGGCTTCGGCCCCTCGGACCTCAGCAACGCCTGGCCCTACGACCCCGGCGTGGACTTCGGCTGGACGCCGCCGGAGCCGTACGGCAGCGCAGGCTCAACGGCCGCCGGGGAGTTCCGGCTCCACTGGGAGGCCCTGCCCTCGTCCACCACGGGAAGCGCCCGCGTCCGCTGGGAGGGTGCCCTCCCCTCCGCTCCCGTCCTCGTGTTCGGCGGCCTGGCAGAGCAGGCCCAGCCCCTGCCCTTCGGAACCCTGCTGGTGGCCCGGCCTCTGGCGCGGCTCGCGGCAGGAACCTCCGCGGCCGACGGGTCGGGAGACCTGGTCGTTCCGCTGCAGGGGACGGCAGGCACTCCCTGGCGCCTGCAGGCCTGGACGCTCGACGCAAGCCAGCCCGGTGGAGCGGCCCTGAGCAACGGCCTCCGCATGACCCTGCTGCCCTGAGCGGCAGAGCCCTGCGGGCGCGACCACCCGCGCTACCGCGCCTCGTGAGTGATCGAGAGGCGACCGCGCATGGCCATCTCCTGGCGGAAGCGGACGCCGCCCGGGAGCACCTCCACGATGCGCATGGAGACATCCTCCACGCACTCGAGGGAGAGGGACCGGGGCCGGCCCGTCTGGGGATCCAGGCGGATCGTTCCGGTGCCGGTCACGCCGAGCGTGAGGCTGCCGTGCTCGAAGGAGGAGCCCTGCTCCTGCTCGCGGCCGAGCAGGGTCGCGTTGAGCCGCTCGGTGACGGTGGAGCGCCAGCGCCCGTCCAGGCTCAGACGCAGGGTGGGCCAGACGGTTCCGGTCTCGTCGGTCTCCGCACTCCCACGCGAGACGCGGAGGGAGCCCTCGGCGTCCCCGCCAAAGGCCATCTCGAGCCCTCCACCCACGCCGTTCACCAGCGTGCGCGACATACGACGCCCCTCTCGCTCCTCGCCGGGGGCGAAGCCAAGGTCGCCGCCCGGGGCCAGGAGTCCCAGGAGCTTGGAGGCGGGGACCTCCCAGCTCGCGGCCTCGGGCGAGGGCGGCTGAAGGAAGGCGAGGAAGGGATCCGCCGCCGTGCCGGGGAGCAGCTCCTCGCTCTCCTCGCGCGCGTCATAGAAGCGGCCGTACTCCTGCTCCTCGGGGACCCAGGTGTAGAGAACACTCGCACCCACAAGGGGCGAGGTGGCCGTGGCCTTGATGACGCCCTCCACCTCCGGCGGCGCGAGGTCGCCCCCGGTCTCCAGCGAGATGAAGCGCCGCCGGAGGGTCAGCGGGCGCCCGCCGTCCACCGCACCGACCTCGTCGTCGAAGACCAGCCGCTGGGAGGAGACGAAGCGTGCCCCCCCGGGGAGCTGGGCGGTCTCCCCGTCGCCAACGGTCTGCTTGAAGCCCTCGAGCACGAGGTCGTGCTTGGCCTCGAAGGTGCGCCGCAGGCTCGCTTGAGCCCGGGGCGTGAACTGGGGAGCGACCTCACTCGCGCTGGCGAGCAGGGCGGCCGAGAGGAGGACGAGGCGCATCACAGGACCTTCTTCCCCGCCTCGTACTTGCCGCTCAGGCTCGCGTCCACGACGCCCTTGCGATCCCAGAAGATCCACTCGCCCTCGCGCAGCCCGGCCTGCACAGGGCCCTCACACCGGCGCTCGCCGCTGGGCCACCACTCGGTGTAGGTGCCTGACTGGACCCCGTTCACCACGGGCCCCTCCGCGGCCTTCTCCCCGTTGGGGTGAAAGCTCGTCCAGACGCCGTGTTGGATCCCCTGAACATAGGGACCTCGGGCCTGCAGGACTCCGTCCTGGTCATGGATGGACCACTGGCCGTCCTCCTTGCCGAGCACATAGGTCCCCGTGCGCTCGAGCTTCCCGTTCGGATGCCAGCTGCTCCAGATGCCCACGCGCGCGCCGTCCTCGCAGCGGCCCTCCTCGGCCTTGTTCCCGCCTGGGTGGAAGGCCACATAGGGACCGTGCTCCTTGCCGTCACGCCACTCGTGGCGCACGGTCGGGTTGCCGTCCTTGTCCCAGCGCAGGAAGACCCCCACGCGGCGGCCGTCGTCCCAGGAGCCCTGGACCTGCTTCCGGCCCGTGGCGTGGTAGACGATCCACTCGCCCTCACGCTGCCCCTCGCGGAAGCCGCCCTCGCTGCGCAGCTTGCCGTTGGGGCGCCAGAAGCGCCACGGACCCACGCGCGTGTAGTCCTCGTACGAGCCCTCGTAGGCCTGCTTGCCGTTCTCGTGCCAGCCCTTCCAGAGGCCCACGCGTCGGCCGCGCGCGACGCGGCCCTCGCGCGCCTTCATGCCCGACGGGTGGAGGACCGTGACGACCTCGCCCTCGAGGGGAGGCGAGCTGGGGTCCTGGGAAGTCGCGTCCTCACCGTGGAGGAGCAGGAGGGGGAGCAGGGTCAACAGCGCACGCATGGGACTCGAGGAGGGAGCGACCCTCCAGGTTCAAGCGTCGGCAGGAGCACCTTTCCCCCTGGAGCCCGCCTCGCGCCCCGAAGGAGGGGGTGCCTGGCGAACCCTCCGGGACGGGTCCCGGATCGGGGTCTCCCCTTCCGACGTCAACAGGATGGTACGAGGCCCGCCAGGCATCGTTGGGACGGCTGTCGACCGCCTGAGGTTCCGCGCGAACGCTAGCCTGGCTGCCGGGGCTCCACTCCGAGGCGCGCGAGAGCCGCCGCCAAGGACCGAACGGTGGCAGGGCCATGGCCTGCGAAGTGGTTGTTCGCAAAGGCAAAGGTCTCCGTGGCCCTGGCGCTCATGGGGGCGAGCCATTCCGCCCAGCGCTCGATGCGCTCATCCCGGTCCACGACCACGCGATCGAACGAGCTGGTCAGGGCATCCGTCACCCTGCGGTCGCCGATCAGGCGCACATAGAGGAAGTCGCTGGTGAGCAGGTCGAACCCGGGCGGGGCCGTGTCGGGGTGCTCCATGCGCGGCAGGTCGGCTAGCACGAGGCCGGCCCCGGCCTCGCGGAGCACGGCCAGCAGGTCCTCCCGCAGCCACTCCTGGTTGCGGATCTCGACCGCCACCCGGACCTCCCGGGGGAGTCGCGTCAGGAACGCCGCAAGGCGCTCCAGGAAGGGTCCGGGCTCGGGGAAGGCCCCCCGAGACAGCCAGGGGAACTGGAGCAGGAGGGGCCCGCAGCGACGCCCCAGGGTCAGCATGGCGCCGACGAAGGCCTCAGCTGAGGCCAGGGCCCGCCGGCCCGACAAGAGCTCGCCCGGATCGGGGACGCGCCCCTCTCCGGCGTGGACCACCTCACGCGGGAACTTGGCGCACAGCCTGAAGGAGGGCGGGGTGCGGTCGCGCCAGCCCTCCACCATGCGCAGGCTGGGCACGCGGTAGTAGGTCACATCCGCCTCCACGGCCGTGAACTCCCGCGCGTAGTGGGCGAGGAAGGCAGCCGGTGCGGTCCCCGGGGGATAGAAGGGCCCTACCCAGCCCCGCTCCGACCAGCTGCTCGTGCCCAGGCGGACGCCGCCCGGAGGCGCCTCCTGGGAGGCCTCGGAGCCCTCAGGCCCCTCGAACAGCCCCTCCTGCGTCTCCATCCGGGGCAGTCTAGGGGGCCCCGTCCCAGGCCGGCGCACGGAATTCGCAGATGGGCGCAAGGTCGGAACAGCCGCGTCTCGATTCGAGTGCTGTCCCCCAATGGGAGTTGATCACCTATGAATCACATCATTCTCGTCGTCCATGACGACCCCGCAGCCCTCGCCCGCATTGGCGCCCGCCTCGAGCGCGGTGGCCACGATGTCCGCCGCGCCCGCAGCGCCGCAGAAGCCCGCCGCGTCGCCCTCGAGGAGGAGCCGGGAGTCATCGTGACCCCCGTCCACCTCAGCGACCTGCCCGCCGAGCGCCCGGCCGAGCACTTCCGCAGCATCCAGAAGGACATCGGCATCATCCTGCTCGCCCAGGGCGTGGAGATCGACGAAGCCAGCTCGATGCTGGATCGCAGCGCCGACGACTTCATCCTCTGCCCCATGGAGGAGCCTCGCCTGGTGAGCGCTGTGGACCATGTCCTCGAGCGCCAGGAGCTTCAGGAGCGCGTCGAGCAGCTCCAGAGCGGTGCCCCCCAGCAGAACGCCATCACGAGCTTCACCGCCCCCGGTGAGATTCGCACCTTCGCCCAGTACGAGCGCGAGATCCTGGTCCACGCCCTGTTCACCACGGGCTGGAACGTGAAGGAGACGGCGACCCGCCTGAAGATCGGGCGTGCGACCCTCTACCGGAAGATCGACCGGTACGACCTGCGCTCGTACCGTCACCGCCAGGCCGGCTGACGCCGCCCCGTGGGGACCAGGGGGCCCGCCTGCGGGCCCCCTGCCCCTCCACGGCGTGCTGCTCCCCACGACCTGCCCGCTAGACTCACGCTGCCGGGCCAACGCCGGCGAAACCCCTCCGTACCCACGACGATGCTGTCGATCCCCGCGCTGCTGCTCGCCGCCCTGCCCGTGCAGGCGGCCCAGGCCCCCGAGAGCCCCTTCCTGGACCTGACGGCCGCGGATGCGTTCGTGAGGGCCACCGAGGAGAACAAGCCAGTCCTCATCTGGTTCTACGACCTCGAGCTGCCCGAGTGCCGTCGCATGCAGCAGATCTTCCGCGACCCTGAGCTGGCGGCCTGGCTCAAGAAGCACACGGTCGCAGTCCAGCGCAAGCCAGCGGAGGAGCAGAAGCTGGTGAGCCGCCTCGCCGCGCAAGTCGCACCCTCCACGGTCCTGCTGACCCCCGACCAGGGGCTCGTCGAGCGCGTGGAGGGAGGCATGGATGCCCGCACCTTCCTGCTCACCTTCGAGCTCGCGCTCATCGGGATGGGTGCTCCCGCGCGCCCGGAGGGCGACGCCGCGGAGGACCCCTACGCCTGGCTGGGCTTCGCCAACCACCTGTTCAGCACGGGCAACGAGCCAGAGGAGTGCCTCGCGGCCTACCTCTGGGTCCTCGATAACGCCGACCAGCAGATCCCCGGCCTTCGTGACCGCATCCTTGAGTTCCTGCTCAAGCGGATCGCCTACATGAAGGTGTCCAGCGACAACGCGGCCCCGCGCCTCATCGCGCGCAGGGACAACCTGCTGGCCAAGGTCGCCGCAGGAACCGCGACACCGCGCGACATCCACGAGCTGGTGCGCTTCAACTTCTGGCTGCGCGCCGAGCACGACACCCAGGAGACCTTCGCCCTGCTGGACAGCACCGACCCCGTCCAGCGCGGGATGCAGGAGCAGCTGCTCCTGCAGGACCTCGAGTGGATCGTGGCCTACCGCCACTACGCCCTCGTGCATGAGCTCGTCCCCGAGCCGCTCGCGTTCCTCAAGGCCCGCCTTGAGGCGTTCAAGGCCTACGAGGAGGACCCGGGCCTTCCGGTCCCGCAGGTCGCCCACGGCTACAACGAGAGTCGCAACATGCTCGTCCGCGACGCGGCCCTGCACTACGAGGTGCTCCTCGCGGTCGGCCTTGGCCGCCAGGCCTCCGAGCTGGCCGAGTTCGTCCTCGATCAGGTCCCCACCGGACGCGCCTACACGCTCTTCATGAGCAAGGCGAACCGCCTGCAGGTGTGGTCCATCGCACGCGGCCTGGGAGAGCGAGGCCTCGAGGTCCTCGGGCCCAAGGGCCAGAAGATGATCCGCACCAGCCTGATGCGCATCGAGGGCCTCGAGAAGAAGGCCAACGGCGACGAGTCCGCGCCTGAGGGCGACGGACGCTGAGCGGAGGCCCCTTGTCCGGGAGCTCCGCGCCCCGCCTGCTCACCACCCCCACCGCCCTGGGCATCCTGGGCCTGGGGGTGGCCGTCCGGGTGCTGCTGCTCCTCACGGCGGGTCCCATCGACCTCCAGTCGGACGAGGCCAACTACGTCCACCTGGCCCTGGGCCTGGAGCGCTTCGGCGTCCTGCTCGACTGCTACCGCTACCTCTGGCCTCCCGCCTACCCGGCCTTCCTGCGAGCCTGCTTCGCCCTGGCCCCGGACGGTGGCCTGGACCTTGCGCGCGGGCTCCAGGTGCTGGCCTCCCCCGCGATCGGCGCCGCCACCATGGCCATTGCCGCTCGCCTGTTCGACCGTCGCGTCGCGCTGCTGGCGGGCGCGGGCTGGGCCGTGCACCTCCCCCTGGCGGCCTTCACCCACCTGCTCTGGAGCGAGACCCTCTTCCTCGCCCTCTGGCTGCCGGCGCTGGCCCTGCTCCTGCGCGCGCACGAGGACCGCGAGGACGAGCCGGTCCTCGAGCTCGCCCTCTTCGGCGCGCTCGCCGGGCTCGCAGTGCACCTGAAGGAGGCCCCGCTGTATCTGGTGCCCCTCCTGCTCGTGCCCCTGCTCATCGCACGCTGGCGCCGCGGCGGTCCCCTCCCGGCCCTGCGGACCGCGAGCCTGCCCCTGCTGACCTTCCTGGTGGTGCTGACGCCCTGGAGCCTGCGCAACCTCGAGGTGTACGGCACGCCAACCGTGGCCTCGACCCTGGGCGAGAACGCCTACAACGGCCTCAACGCGACCCACCGCAACTTCGACCTCATCCCGGTCAACACCGCCCTGCAGCGTGCGGGGCGGCCGATCCTCGAGGTCCGGGCGCCCTTCCGGGACCCCCTCGAGGGAGGCCGTCCGGTCGCGGAGTGGCCGCGCGCCGAGGAGCTCCATCACCTGCCCACGCGCCTGGCGGAGAACCGCGAGCGCGGCCTCGCCTTCGCCGCTGCCCACCCAGGCTGGATCCTGCGCTCGCGCGTGCAGAAGTGGGCCGACCTGGTGGCTCCGGTGAGCTTCTTCACGCGCCACCTGACCCTCGGCCACTACCACGGTCCCCTGGCCGACCTGCGTCCCCTGCTGGTGGTCCTCGCCGTCCTCTGCTCAGGAGGCACGCTGCTCCTGGGACTGACCGGGCTCGCCCTGCACCTACCCCGCACACCGGCCGCGGCGGTGGTTGTGCTCAACGGCCTCTATCTGCTGGCCACCGGATCCCTGGTCGCCATGTCACGCTTTCGCCTGCCCATGGTCCCCCTCCTCCTGATCGGCGTGGCCGCCCTGGTGCTGCGCCGAGGTGAGGAGGGCCCGGGGCGCCGCGCACTGGCCCTTGTCCTTGCCCTGGCGCTTGCTGCCCTCTGGTGGATCGGAGCCCCCACGACGCTCGGCCTCCTCGAGGCCGCATGGAGCGGCCTTGAAGGAGGTGACGCGTGAGCGCCTGGCGCCCGCACCTTGCGTGCCTGGCCCTGCTGGGGCTCATGGGCGTCCTTGCTGCCCTGGGGCACCGGACGACGGAGGAGCTCCGGCTGGCTGCGGCGGCCGGACCTGCAGACGAGCGCATCCAGGCCCTGCACGCGCTGCTCAATCGGGCGGAGGCCGCACCCGGCCCCGGTCACGACGCCCTCGTGGCCGAGCTGCTCGCCTCACCCGAGCCCCTGCTCCGTGAGTACGCCCTCAGCATCGACCTGTGCCGCCTGAGCGCGCGCGACGGCCAGGGGGTGCCCATTGCTCAGGAGGCGGCGGTGCTGGGCATGCCGCGTCCCCCCTGCGATGGCCCCTGGTGGCTCGAGTATGTCGCCTACCGCCGTAAGGTCGGGGGCAAGCAGGTCGGGGGGCGCCGGCGCCTCGACCTCATCGAGCTGGACTGGTATCGCAGGGCCCTGCGGGGCGAGGCCCTGCCGGAGGACGAGGTCTTCCGCTACCTCGTCGAGCGCGTGCGCGACGCCCACGCAGGCCCCATCCCCCGCGGACAATGACCTCCCGGACCCGGACCTCCCCATGAGAACCGCAATCTCCCCCCTCCTGCTCCTCGTCGCCGGCGCCCTCCTCCCCTCCTGCGGAGACGGGCAGGCGCGCCCCAATGTGCTCCTCGTGACGCTGGACACCACGCGACCGGACCGCATGAGCGTCTACGGCGGGAAGGCGCAGGTCCCCACCCTCGAGCGCATCGCCGGCGAGGGCGTCCGCTTCGAGCGCTGCGTCTCCACCGCGGGCATCACGCCAATGTCTCACGCGGCCATCCTGTCCGGCCTCAACAACTACAGCCACGGACTCCGGGTGTTCCACTCGGACAAGGCTGGCTTCCAGCTGCCCGACTCCGTCGAGACCCTGCCCGAGAAGCTCAAGGCCGCGGGCTACCGGACCGGGGCGCGCGTCAGCTCCTACCCCGTCAGTGAGTTCTACCGCCTCGACCAGGGCTTCGAGGACTTCAGCACCGGAGGCGTCGAGGCCGAGGACCTGGACCTCTCGCACCAGCAGAAGCACGAGACCCAGTTCGACCAGTCGGGCGTGACCTCCACCCAGCGGCGTGGTGATCGCACGGTGGACGAGGCCCTGGCCTGGCTCGAGGAGGGCGGTGACCAGCCCTGGATGCTGTGGGTGCACATGTTCGATGTGCACGACACCTCAGTGGTCCCCCCCGCCGAGTTTGCCGCGGCCCGCGGGATCACCTATCCCTCTCCCGACGAGCCGATCCGGGGCATGGCCTCGCACCAGTGGCGCGACCGCATGTACGACCCCGAGCTCGAGTGGATGGACGCCCAGCTCGCGCGCGTGGCCGACTACCTGGATCGCACCGGCCAGTGGGACAACACGGTGGTGGTCGTCACGGCCGACCACGGCCAGGGGCTGCTGGATGGCCTCGAGCGCCACGGCTGGGTTAAGCACCGGCTCCTCTACGACTGGTCCATCCGCGTCCCGCTCCTCGTGCGCGCCCCCGGGATGCCGCAGGGCGAGGTGGTGAGCAAGCAGGTGCGCACCATCGACATCGTCCCCACCATCCTGCAGCTGTGCGACCTGCCGGGCAGCCCCGTGCTTGAGGGTGCGAGCGTCGTGGACCTCTGGCAGGGGGCCGAGGAGAGCCAGCCCCGCGTCGCCTATGCCGACGCCCTCAACCTCTATGACGACCACAGCCCGCGAGCGAAGGCCCTGCCGCCTGGGCAGTACGACAACCTCTATGTCGCCACGGATGGCGAGTGGAAGTTCGTCTGGCACGAGCGAGAGCCGGAGAACTCGGAGCTCTACCACCTGACCGAGGATCCCGGCGAGGTGAACAACCTCTACGCAGCCCAGAAGGACAGCGAGGCTGCCGTGCGCCTAAGGAAGTGGCTCGAGGCGCGCAACCCCCAGGAGGTCCGTCCCCAGGAGGAGACCTCCGGTCCCAGCGGCGCAGCGCTCAACCAGCTCGGCTACGGCGGCGACGAGGAATGAGGGACTCGAGGGCCGCAGGCCTGCTGATGGCGGCCGCCCTGCTCCTCGGTGGCGGGTGCGGCGAGGGCGGCAGCGCGGAGCCGGCTGGCGGAGGGCGCGTCCCCACGACCGCGGCGGCCCACGGTCGGGGCGTGCTGGGTCGCGGGCTCGTGATCACCTCGGCGGCCGACCCAAGCCGGCCCTACTTCCACCGCGTCGGGCCCATGAGCACGGGGGTCCGGGCTGCGCACACCTTCACCCTGCGCAACGACGACCCTGAACCCGTCGCGATCCTCGCGCTCCAGCCGGCCTGCGCCTGTGTGCGGCCGGTGTCCCTGGAGACGGTCGGTGAGCCTCCGCGGAGGGGACGCCTCTCGGGCCCTGGAGACCTCCTGGTCATCCAGCCTGGCGAGGAGGCCGCCCTCACCCTGCGCATCGACAGCGACCTCGTCGGCGAGGAGGAGCACAACCGCGACAAGCTGGTGGTGGTGCGCCTGCGCACCTCGTCGGTCGAGACCCCGTTCCTGATGCTGGAGGTCTCCTTCCGCGTGGAGAGGCTGTTCACGCTCGGTCGGGCAGAGCTGGACCTCGGCCGCATCCCGGCCAACGGCGGCGGAGGCAGCGAGGTCCAGATCCTGACGGGCCTGCCCGGCTCCCTGGCGCGGGTCCTGCGCGTGGAGCAGGCGCCGTCCTGGGCGCGCCTGGATCTCCAGGAGATCCAGACCGGGGGCGAGCCCCACTGGATGCTGGTCGCCGAGGTCGACCCGCCCCTCGACCTCGGCCCCCGCTCTGGCGAGGTGGTCCTTGCCACGACCAACGGCGAGGGCTGGGGCGAGGACGGCAGGCTGGTCCTGCCCCTGCGCGCCCAGGTCGTGGAGGATGTGGTCCTGGACCCACGCAGCGCGACCTTCTCCGAGGTGCGCCAGGGCCAGCCCGCCGAGCTCGAGCTCAGCCTGCGGAGCCTGCTCCCAGGACAGCTCCTGCGCGCCGAGGCCGCGGGCCTCGAGGGTCCCAGCGCGCCCCATGCGCGCCTGGACCTGCAGCCCGCCGGCCCCGGGTCTCCGGAGGCGAGCTCCTGGTGGCGCGCCACCCTGACCCTGCTCGGGACTCACCCCGCGGGCCCCGTGGACCTCACCGTGCGCCTGACCACCGATGACCCGGGCTACAGCGCGCTCGAGCGGCGCGTGACCGGCTTCGTGCGCTGAGCCCCGGGAGACGAGCCGACCGACTCAGCCCTGGGGCGGGAGCAGGCGCGCCGCCCGCTTCTTGCCGACCTGGATCAGGACGGGAGCCGCAGGCGCGGCCAGCAGGACGCGCGGGTCGCTCTGGACCTCCCCGTCGAGGCGCACGCCACCCTGCTGGATGGCCCTCCGCGCCTCGCTCGTCGATTGGACCAGGCCCATGGCGTGGAGCACATTGGGGAGCGCGGCCTCCCCCTCGAGCGGTGCGCCCCAGGCCCACTCCGGCAGGTCCTCGGGCAGCTGCCTGTCGCGCACCTCCCGGTCGAAGGCCGCGGCGGCCGCCTGCGCCTCGTCGGCGCCGTGGAAGAACGCGGTGACCTCGTGGGCGAGGCGTGCCTTGGCCTCCCGGGGATGCCCGGCCAGCAGAGCCTCGACATCCTCCAGCGGAACCCGCGTGAGCTGCACGAACCAGGTCCGCATGGCCTCGTCATCGAGCCGCATCAGCCCGAAGGTCATCTCACGCGCGCTGTCCGTGAGGCCCACGGCGTTGCCGTAGGACTTGCTCATCTTGCGCCCGTCCAGGCCGTTGACCAGCGGCGTGGTCACGACCACCTGCGGGCGCTGCCCCTCCTGCTCCTGGAGCCGCCGCCCCACGAGCAGGTTGAAGAGCTGGTCGGTGCCCCCGAGCTCGGCGTCGGACCGCACCTGGACGGAGTCCCAGCCCTGCATGAGCGGGTAGAGGAACTCGTTGATGCCCACGGGCTCACCCGCGCTGAGCCGCTTCTGGAAGGTGTCGCGCTCGACCATCTGCGCCACCGTCATGCGCGTGGTCAGGTCGAGCAGGCCCTCGAAGCCCATCCCGTCGAACCAGCTGGCATTGCGCACGACCTCGGTGCGCTCCAGGTCCAGCACCAGGCCGGCCTGGGCGGTGTAGGTCTCGAGGTTGGCCTCGACCTGCTCGCGCGTCAGCACCGGCCGCAGCTTGGAGCGCCCGCTCGGGTCTCCCACCATGGCGGTGGCGTCCCCCACGATCAGCACGACCTGGTGGCCGAGGAGCTGCAGGTCCCGCAGCTTCATGAGGGGAATCGCATGACCCAGGTGGAGGTCCGGTGAGCTCGGGTCCATCCCGAACTTCACCCGCAGGGGCTCATCGCGCTCGAGGGCCCCCTCCAAGCGCCGCCGCAGCTCCCGCTCCTCGATGAGGTCCTCGGCGCCCCTGGCGAAGGCGGCCAGGTGCTCGTCCAGGGATCCGTTCAGTCGTCTGGGTGCGGTCATGGGCTCCCCCTTGTGGCATCACGCGCCCGGCAAGTCCAGGGTTCTTGGGGCCTCCTGCGCCGTCCGGGCGGAGGCCCGAGCCCAGGCACGCCACTCCGAAGGGGACGCGCCGGGAGCCTCCCCCTCCAGCAGCCAGCGCAGGGCCGGCGCCAGGCGGTCGAGGATCTCCAGATCCGTGGCTCGCTCCGCCACGAGACGGCGCAGCCCGATGGAGGCCTCCTCGTAGTCCTGCGGCGCGAGTCGCACGATGCGCTCCGCCCACGAGTCGATCCCCACCTCCGGAGCAAGAGCCGCGCGGCGGAGCTCCTCGAGCGGGGTGGCACTGGAGGGCAGATAGCCCGCGAGCTCGACATGCCTGGACGGCCGCGCGGCCAGCGCCTCCGCGGGATACTCGCGTCCGGCCTCCTTGATGCGAGCCGCTCGCGCCCGGAGGTCCACCCGAAGCCGCGAGGCGAGGCTGCCGCCCGCCACGCCAGACGGGAGCCTTCCTAGGGACCAGCGCGCGGAGCCGCCCGCCGGAACTCGAAGCTCGGTCTTGGGGTCGCGCTCGAGCAGCACCGCACGGTCACCGGAGCGACCGCGAGGATCCATCTCCGTGCGCAGGACGCTGAGCACGAGGGCTCCGGGCAGGAGGAGCAGCTCCTGGGACCAGCGCGAGCGCGCCACCAGCCAGACCTCGACCTGGGCCTCCCGATCCCCGGAGATGCGCTCCAGTTGGAGAGAGAGGTCGAGGGCCGCGGTCCGCTCACGGCCACCAAGGACCAGGTCGTATCCGGCGAGCACGGCCGCGAGGGCCTGCTCCGCAGCCGGATCCGCCTCCAGCCGGAGCTCCAGGCGCCGGAAGAGGGCCCGCGCCCGATCGTTGCTCCCCTCGCGAATGGCCTCCTCGAGGGCCTCCAGCGCCGGCCTGTAGGCCTCGGGCACCGAGGCCGCGGGAGCGGGCTCCTGCTCGACGGGCTCAGCGATGCCCGGACCTGCCTCACGGCTCGCCGCGCAGCCCAGAAGGGCTGAGACCATCAGGAGGCTTGGGAGGCGGGCAGGAAGAAGGTCGCGCAGCATGGGACGGGGGCGCCTCCCCGCGAAGGAAGGCGCCCCCATCATGCCCGAAGGCGGACCGGGTCAGGCCTCGGTCGGCGTGTCGGTCTCACCGTCCGCCGCGGGAGCGTCCTCGGCTGCGTCCTCAGCCGTGACCTCAACGGCCACCTCGGCGGACTCCTCCGCGGAGGTCTCGGCGTCGGCCTCTGCGGGCTCCGAGCCCTCATCCGAGGCCTCGCCCTCGGCCGAGGGCGCCGGCTCGCTAGCCGCCTTCGCCAGGACCGCAGCGTTCTCCTCGAAGTCCGAGTGGACCAGCGAGAGGCCGATCTTGCGGTCCTCGATGTCCACGCGGATCACGCGGACCTCGACCTTGAGGCCGGCCTGGATCACATCCTCGGGCCGCGCCTCGCGATCGTCGGTGATCTCGGAGATGTGGAGGAGCCCCTCGAGGTTCTCGTCCAGCTTCACAAAGGCACCGAAGGTCGTGATCTTGGTCACGAAGCCGGTCAGCAGGTCACCCACGTGGTAGTTCGAGGGAATCTCCTCGAGCCACGGGTCGTTGAAGAGCTGCTTGCGACCCAGGGCGATGCGCTTCTTCTCCTTGTCAACCGAGAGGACGACGCACTGCAGCACATCGCCCTTCTTGACCATCTCGGAGGGGTGGGCAACCTTCTTGGTCCAGCTCATGTCGGAGACGTGCAGGAGGCCATCGATGCCCTCCTCGATCTCCACGAAGGCGCCGTACGAGGTGAGGTTCCGCACGCGGCCCTCGATGACGGTGCCGATGGGGTAGTGGTCGTCGACCAGGTCCCAGGGGTTGCTCTCGGCCTGCTTCATGCCGAGCGAGACCTCCTGCTTCTCGTGGTCGATCTCGAGCACGACGACCTCGACCTCGTCATCCACCTTGACCAGCTCGCTGGGGTGGTTGACGCGCTTGGTCCAGGACATCTCCGAGATGTGCACGAGGCCCTCGATGCCCTCCTCGAGCTTGACGAAGGCGCCGTACGACATGAGGTTGACGACCGTGCCCGTCTGCTTGCTGTTCGCCGGGTAGCGGGCCTCGATCCCGTCCCAGGGGGACGAGGTCTTCTGCTTGAGGCCAAGGGCGATGCGCTCGCGGTCGAAGTCGACCTTGAGGACCATGACCTCGACCTCCTGGTCCATCTTGACCATCTCGCTGGGGTGGTTGACCCGCCCCCAGGACATGTCGGTGATGTGCAGGAGGCCGTCGATGCCGCCCAGGTCGACGAACACGCCGAACTCGGCGATGTTCTTAACCACGCCGGTGCGGATCTGACCCTCGGCGATGTCGGCGAGGAGATCCTGCTTGAGCTTGGCACGCTCATCCTCGAGGAGCTTGCGGCGCGACACGACGATGTTCATGCGCTCCGTGTCGACCTTGATGATCTGCGCGCGCACGGGCTCGCCGATGAAGTCGCCCACCTCGGTGGTGCGACGGAGAGCCACCTGGCTGGCGGGCAGGAAGACATTGACGCCCTCCACATCCACGAGCAGGCCGCCCTTGATCTTGCGCTGGACGATGCCCTGAACGATGTCGCCCTCGCCGTACTTCTGGCTGACGGTCTCCCAGGCGCGCAGGCGATCGGCGCGACGCTTGGAGATGACCGCGAGGTCGTTGTCGTCGAGGCCCTCGTAGTAGACCTCGAACACATCGCCGACGGAGGGCAGGGCCTCTCCGAACTCGGACACGGGGACGAGCCCCTCGGACTTGCCGCCGATGTCCATCACCACGGAGCCGGTGCGGACGTCGACGGAGTCGACCTTGGCGTTGACGATCTGGCCAGGGTTGACGTCGGTGAGGTTGGCGTCGAGCGCCAGCTCGTAATCAGCCTCGGAGATCCCCTGCAGGGACGCGTCGAGGCGACGATCGATTTCTTCGGAGTCCAGCTCGTAGAGCCGGACCCGGCGGGAGGCAGTTGCCATGGGTTGTCGGGGTCCTGGTCGGTCCAGTTCGGAGGGATGGGGTGCGGACAGCCCGGCCTTGGTCCCCCGCCATCCAGCCCGGGGGTGCCGCTGCTGCCCGTGCGAGGCCCGCGGGAGACGGTGGACCCGGGGGGCCGTCTGCCGCTGAGCGCCGCTCGGCGCGTTACGAGCCCAAGAGGTTAGGGGCGCTGGCCGGACCCCGTCAACTGGCGTGCTCGAGATCAGGAGGGCGGAGAGGCGTCCTCCCCGGACGGGGCACGCTCGATGCCCGCGAGCTGGGAGACCTGATGCTCCAGCACCTCCCCCAGGTCCTCGAGATCGGGCTCCAGCGGAGCGCCGAAGCGGACCAGGACCGGGCCCCGGCGCGGCCAGCGGCGGTGCCGAGGCCAGGCCTCCCAGGCCCCGGAGACGCCGCAGGGGATCAGGGGCACGCCGGCCATCCGGGCTGCAAGCAAGGCGCCGCCCTTGAACGGATGCAGGGCCCCATCGGGCGACCGCGTCCCCTCCGGGAAGATGGCCACGAGCCGGCCCTCGCGCAGGCGCTCCACGATCTGGCGCAGGGCCGCGCGATCGCTCGCTCCCGGCTCGATCAGGATCGCCTCGGAGGTGTCCAGCACCCGCTCGAGGAAGCGGCTGTCCGAGAGGCTACGGCGGGCCACGAAGGAGGCATGGCGCGGGAGGGAGGCCAGGGCCATGCCCGTGATGTCGAGCACGGAGCTGTGGTTGGCCACCAGCAGGGCGCCACCGACCTCGGGGAGGTGCTCGCGCCCCTCCACGCGCAGGGGCCAGAGCAGCAGGCTCCACGCCCTCAGGATAGCCATGATCCACCGGTAGCCCGGAGTCAGGCGCACGCGGCCGGAGCTCATGGAGTCACCTCCTCGAGGGCTGCGACGATGCGCTCCACGAGCTGTTCCGGCGTAGCCGTATCGCTGTCGAGATGCAGCGCGCCGGGCGCGGGACGGAGCGGCGCCACCGCACGGCTCGCATCGCGAGCGTCTCGCTCCGCGAGCTCGAGCGCATAGGCCTCGGCCCGCTCCGGATGGCCCTCTTGCTCCGCCCGTCGGGCGGCCCGGACGGCCGGAGACGCGGCCAAGAAGACGAGCAGGTCGCCGTCAGGGAACACCACCGTGGTCGTGTCGCGGCCCTCCGCGACGCAGCCGTACCGCGCCCCGAACGCCTGCTGGAGCTCGACCAGTCGGGTCCGCACCCCGGGGTGCACCGCAACGCGACTGGCCGCGGCCCCCGCCTCCTCACGCGCCACGGCCACGACCTCACCGTCCACCACAACGGTGCCGTCGGGCTGGAGGGCGAGGTCCAGGCCGCGGACCAGCTCCGCGCAGGCCTCGCCATCCTCGAGCTCGAGCCCGGCGTCCATGCACGCCAGCCCCACGGCCCGGTACATGGCACCGGTGTTGAGCAGCGGCACGCCCACCCGCTGGGCCAGCAGCCGGGCCACCGTGCTCTTGCCGCTCGCCGCGGGTCCGTCGATCGCGATGATCATGGACGCACGAGTCTAGGGTCCGGGTCCGGGCACCGCAGCCCCCGGGCAGCGATCGCCAGGGTCCTCGAGGGCAGCCCGCTCAGCTCCCACGCCCGGCGCGCACGGCGGCCAGGAGCCCGGTGAGCGCCTGCACCTCCGCCTGCTCGTGGTAGATGGCGAAGCCGAAGCGCAGCCGGTCCCGGCGCCAGTCGGTCCACACCCCGCGCCCCATGAGCTCCTCGTGCAGAGCCCCCGCATCGGGCTCTCGGAAGCAGAGGAAGTGGCCGCGCTCGCCGGCATCCGGGAGGAGGCGCTCCCGGGACAGGACGCCCGTGGCCGGAAGAGCCTCGATGGCCTGCTGCTGCAGCTCCGCGACCCAGGCGTGGATCTCGGCGGGCCCCAGTCCGGCCGCATCCAGCGCACCCAAGGCGCCGTCGAGCCGGAAGAGCCCGGTGGGGTCCAGCGTCGCCCCCAGGAAGCGGCTGCCGTCCTCCGCGTAGCCCACCCGGTCCTCGAAGGTCTCGAGGGACCCGAAGCCCGCGAACCACCCGGTGTTGACCGGGCGGAGCACGCGCCCGGGCGGACACGCGAGGAAGCACGCGCCTTCGCCGGACATGGCGTACTTGTAGCCCCCCGAGGTGAAGAAGGCGCGCCGCGCCACGCTGGCCAGGTCCACCGGCAGAGCGTTGAAGGAGTGGTAGCCGTCGATCAGCACCTCGGTGCGCTCATCGGGCACGGCCCCCACGAGGGCGGCCAGGTCGGGGACGACGAAGCCCGAGTCGAAGAACACCTGACTGAGGAGAACGAGGTCGTGCCCTCCAGCCGCGATGGCGGCCTCCATGCGCGCGGGGAAGGTGGAGAAGGGCTCGGCTGCCACGACCTCGATGACGGCCTCACCGGCCTCCTCCCAGCGCAGGAACTGACGCCGGGCCGCGTGGAACTCGGCGTCCGTGGTCAGCACGCGCAGGGGCCGCGCACCCCGCTCGATCCCGGAGACCAGACGGAGGACGAGCTCGTGCGTGCTCGGGGCGAAGGCGATCCCGCTGGGGTCGGGCCAGCCGATCCGGCGCGCGACCCGCTCCTGGAGCCGCGGCACCAGCTCGCCGAAGACCGTCCCCCACTTGTGGTCCAGCCGCTCCACCGCGAGCTCTGCGGCGCGTGCGTGCCCCTCCAGAGCGGCGTCCAGCCACCAGTGGTGGCTGTGGGCTGCGAAGTGGAGCCGAGCGGGGTCCGCAGCGGCCGCGCGCTGGAAGAGGTGCCGGTGAGTCATGGGTTGCGTCCGATGCGAAACATGGCCTCAAGAGCGAGCACGGGAGACCTGGGTGGGGCTCCCACCCGAGGACCGCGGCAGATCTCCATGGGCGACCGCCGTCCAGGTTCCATCCCCAGAGAGCTCGACGACATCCCGGTCGCCGCCCCATCCATCGAGGACCACCCACTCGAGTCCCGGCGCGGGGGTGCGCAGGGCGAACTCGTGAGCGTGGCCCACGATCAGCAGCCCAGCGCCCGCGCGCTGCGCGGCCGCAACCGCGGCCTCAGGCTGCATCGCCTTCTCCTCGGCAGGCTTGGCGGCCACGGCCTGCACGCTGGCGCGACGGAGACGAGCGGCCACCGCAGCCCCGGCCCAGCGTGGCAGGAGGGCCGCAAGGCGCACCACGAGCGGGCTGCGTAGGACACTCCGCAGCCGCAGGTAGCCGCGGTCGCGCGTGCACAGCTCGTCCCCGTGCAGGATCAGCGTCCGCTGGGACGCGACCTCCAGGGTCCGGCCGCCGGCATGCAGGGTTGCTCCGGTGCGCGCCTCGAACCCCGCGCCAAGGAGGAAGTCGCGGTTCCCAGGAATGACCTCCACTGCAATGCCCCGGGCGGTGGCTGCCAGCAGGGACGCGAGCACCTGGCGCGCCCCGGGCAGGCTCGCGGTCCGCGGCCCGAACCAGGCCTCGAAGAGGTCGCCCAGGATCACGAGCCTCGGACTGTCCACCGAGCCCAGCCAGGCGCAGAAGGCCTCCACCTCCGCGCCGCCCGCAGGATCCAGGTGCAGGTCGCCGAAGACATGCGCGATGGCGGAGCTCACTCCTCGCCCTCCCCACGGCCCAGCCCGTGGTCTCGCAGCTTCTCCCAGAGCACCTTGCGAGAGATCCCGAGCAGATCCGCAGTCTGCTGGCGGTGACCTCCGGTCCACTCGAGCGCGTGCTCGAGGTGGACCCGCTCGGCCTCGCGGGCGACCTCTCGCAGGGGACGGATCGCCTGCGGCACCTGAACCGCGCCGCGCCAGCGCGGATCCGCCGGCAGGAGGTCCTCGGCCGCAAGGACCCCATCCGCCCCGCAGAGCGCCACTGCCCGCTGCACCGCGTTCTCCAGCTCGCGCACGTTGCCCGGCCAGGGGTAGCGTTCCAGCAGCTGCATCGTGGCGCGGGGGACCGTGAACGCCCGCCCCCCTCCGTGACGGTCGAGCAGGTGCTGCACCAGCAGCGGCACATCGCCCCCCCGTTCACGCAGGGGCGGCAGCAGGACCGGCACCACATGCACACGCCAGTAGAGGTCGTCCCGAAACCGGCCGTCCGCCACGCGCTCACGCAGGTCCACCTTGGTCGCCACCACGACGCGAATGTCGACCCGCACCGCAGTCTCACCGCCGACCCGCTCGAACTCCCGCTCCTGGAGTGCCCGCAGCAGCTTCACCTGCGTGGGCAGGGGCATGTCGTCGATGTCGTCCAGGAACAGGGTGCCGCCCGAGGCCAGCTCGAAGCGGCCCTTGCGCTGCCCGCGCGCGTCGGTGAAGGCTCCCTTCTCGTGCCCGAAGAGCTCGGCCTCCAGCAGCCCCTCCGGCAGAGCCGCGCAGGACAGGGGAACAAAGGGCCCCTCGCGGCGCTCGGAGTGGTCGTGCACGGCCCTGGCGATGCGCTCCTTCCCCGTCCCGCTCTCGCCCTGGATCAGGACGGTCGCCTCGCTCCCCGCAACGGTCCGCACCCGGTCGAACACGCGGCGCATGGCGTCGGACTCCCCGACGATGTCCTCGAAGCCGCGCACGCGCGCGAGCTCATCTCGGAGGCGCGCGTTCTCGCGCTGCAGGCTGCGTGCCGCGCCAAAGGCCTCCACGCGCCGGACGATGGCCTCGTTCTGGAACGGCTTCTGGATGTAGTCCACGGCGCCGACCCGCATCGCCTCCACGGCATCCTCCACGGTGGCGTAGCCGGTCATGACGAGCACCGGCCGGCCTGGATCGAGGGCCAGGGAGCGCTCGAGCACGGACAGGCCGCCCGCTCCGGGCAGGCGCACATCGGTCAGCACGAGCTCGGGGTGCCCGGAGTCGAGGATCCCGAGGGCGGACTCCGTGTCGTTCGCGCCGAGGACCTCGTGCCCGGCGTCCGTGAGCGCATCCCTCAGGGTCACGAAGATCGTGACCTCGTCCTCGACCAGCAGGACCCTCACGCGGCCGTCACGCCTCCAGCGTGCCGACTTCGCCGCGGTTGCCGCCCGCGGCCTGAGCGCGCTCGAGCCCGAGCTCGGCCGCCTCGAGCAGAGCGTCGAAGAAGAGGACATCGTCCCCACCGGCCGTGCTCCCCACGCCCACGGAGATCGTGACCTCCATGGTGCGCCCATCGGACTCGAACTCCAGCTGGCGCGAGGCGCGCAGGAGCCGCTCAACCATGCGCTGTGCCCCTTCGACCGGGGTGTGGGGCACCACAACCAGCAGGTGGTCATCCGCGAGGCGGCCCAGGAAGTCACTCGTGCGCGTCTCGCGCTTGAGCATCTCGATCACCTCGCCCACGACCTCCTCCTTCGACTCGTAGCCGTAGAGGTCACGGAGAGGCTCCAGCCGATCGACGCCCACCAGCAGGCAGCTGAGGGGATAGCCGTAGCGCTGGGCCCGGTGGAACTCCACGCGGATCAGGTGCTGGATCTGGGCGAGGCTGAACAGGCCCCGCTCGGCGTTGCGCGTCGGATCGCTCATGGATGGCGGTGATGCTAGTCGGTGCGAGGCCGGGGGTGACGCAGGAAGGCTCAGGAGCCCCCGAAGAGGCCCCCGACGAGCTCGAGGAGCCCGTCGATGCCCCCGTCCAGGCTCCAGCCGTAGCGTGCGCGGAGGAGGACGGCGAGGGCCGCGACAAGGAGGCTGTAGACGCTCACGGCCACCACATTGGCCACGACGAACGCCGAGCCCCCGCGGGCGGCCCCGCGCGCCTTGCGCGCCGCCCCGCGCATGCCGCGCTGGAAGGCGGACATGAGCAGGTCCCGCTGGACCCGGCTGGCGCGCTCGAGGAGGGCGGCCGCTTCGGGGTCGGTCCCCTGGAGGATCTCGCGCGCCGCCGCGTCCGGATCCCACTCCCCGCGAAGGACCGCCGCCTGCCAGCGCTTGACCGCGGCCTTGTCCCCCATGCCGCACTCCGCAGCGAGCCCGGCGAGCAGGCGCTGGGAGGCCTGGCTCCCCCCGGAGGACACGGGGGGGCGAGACGCGGCCTGCGCGGCGCTGGTGGAGGCCGCGGCGACGGGCGCCGCGGCGGTCGAGCCCGGACGCCCGACGGGCCTCGAGGCCGGGGGTGCCGGCTCGGGAGCGAGCTCCTCGAGGGCTGCAGGCGGGTGGACCACGACCACGAGGCCTCCCCACTGGATGGTGTCCCCCTCATTCAGGGGGGCCTCCTCCACGGCGCGCCCATTCAGGAGCACGAGGCCTCCGGAGCCAACGAACACCAGGCGGGCGGGCTCGGACCACAGGTGCAGCTCGCCCCCGTCCGGGGACGGGGCAACCACCTCGCAGGGGGCCGCTCCAAGGCGCAGCCTTCCCTGCCAAGGGATGCGCTCCTGCGCGGCACCCCCGCGCACCTCGATCCAGGCCTGCATCCCCAGAGAATGCCAATCCGGACCGGGCGATTCACGATTCCTGCCCCCGGGTCCGTCCGACCTGTATCCCGGAAGGACGGGGCTGCTAGGGTCTGGCCCATGCGCTGGCCCCTGCTGCTGTTCTCCCTGACGGTTCCCTGCGTGCCCCCTGCCCTGGCCCTTCCCCAGCAGGCACCCCGCTTCCTCGCCCTCCAGGCACCCGCCGAAGCCACCCCGCGCCCCGTGGGCCTCCCTCTCTTCCCGGGAGACCTCCCCTGGCTGCAGCACGACGAGGAGGTCCAAGAGCTCTCGTCGCGCGCCGCCGTGACCGCCGAGGAGTGGCGCCGCTGGCTCGAGGAGGCCGCAGCGTCCCTGATGCCACGGGTGCGCCTGCGTGGCACGGAGACCGGCCTCCTCGCGGAGGGCGCCCCCGAGGACCTCACCCGCCTGGCCCAGCTCTCGCGCGAAGTGGAGGACTGCCTCGAGGCCCGGACCCTCGAGGGCCGCGCGACCCTGACCCTGGGAGACGAGATCCTGGAGGTGCCACTGGCCCTGCGCTCCGGCGACCTGACCTCCCTGAGCATCACCGACGAGCGCGAGTTCGTCGGCACCTGGAACGCCGAGGTTGCGGCGGACAGCGCCGTCGCCGAGCCCGCCATCTGGCGCCTCCGCTCGGGCTGGTCCCTCCACCTCGCCGCGGCCGCGGCTGGCAGGGACGGCGTCCGCGTCCATGGCCGCCTCGAGCGCACCCTTCCCGGCACCCTCGAGCCCTTCGATCCTGATACCCCGGACCTGGGCGCCCTCCAGCGTCCGCGAGTCGAGCGCACCCTGGTCGAGTTCGCGGGCTATGCGACCGCGGAGTCCCCCCTGCGCGTCGAGGCCACGGGGCCGGCGCCGGTCGCCCTCGAGCTCCGGTTCACGGCGCCGGACGAGCTCCCGAGTCCCGGAGGCTGGACGGTCGTCGACGCGGCGGCCCTGGGCCTCCCCCTGCCCTGGAACGAGTCCTACGACGGCCCCGGCTGGAGCGCCTCCGCCCTCGCGGCGATGCTGGCATCCCCGCTTGCCGAGGCCTCCGTCCTGTGGGCGGGCGAGCTGCTGCTCGTTCCGCCGGGCGCGGACGCGCTCGCAGCCCAGGCCAAGGAGTTCCTGTCCGCCCTCAGGGCGCCCCAGCGACCGGCGACTGCAGAGGTGGTCTCAGGGGACGGCCGCGGCGGACGCATCCCGCTCCTCCACGGGGTTCCCGGCGGCCTGCGCCAGGAGGTCCTGACCACCCAGCTCGTGGGCTACCGCACGGAGCTGGCCACGGACGCGTGGATCGCGGAGCCCACCATGATCGCGCGCCGGACCGGACTCGCGCTCACCCTGCATGCCAGTGCGACCTCCCTGGCCGGCGTGGGCTCCCAAACTCACGAGCAGGAGCGCGGCCAGGTGGCTGCGGACGCCCTGGCCCAGATCGGAGCCCTCGAGTGGGGCACCCTGCGGAGGCGGCCATTCACCCTCCGGCAGGCCACCGGGTCCGAGCCCTGGAGCCTGGCCGCGCGGGCTCCGCTTCCGCGCCTCACGGTCCGGCAGCTCCCCTGAGCCCCGGGCAGGGCGGGCGCCTCGCGCGCTCGCGGTTGGTGCGGGAGTTGCAGGCTTCGCGCACGCAGCAGAGGTAGACTTCGTCCGAGAGAGCGAAGAGAGCGTTCCACCTTGAGACTCGGACTCCACCAAAGCGCCCGCCTGGAGCAGCGGCTGCAGCAGTCGCCGCAGATGATCCAGGCGATGCAGATCCTGCAGCTGCCCCTGCTGGATCTGGAGGCGCGCGTGGAGCAGGAGCTCATCGAGAACCCGTTCCTGGAGCGCGCCGAGCCGGCGGAGCTGCCCGAGCCTGGGGAGGCCGGGCAGGCCGGGGAGCCCGACGGCCAGCCCGAGTCGGATCGGGACCAGCTGCTCGAGACCTTCGAGCGCCTCGAGCGGGAGTACGGGGACGGTCGCCTCGAGCGGCCTCGGGACTCCGAGGCCAGCGACCGGCGCCACGAGGCCCTCCAGAATGTGGCCGGCGAGCCGGCCTCCCTGCACGAGGTCCTGATTGAGGAGGTCGGCCTGCTGGAGACCAGCGACCGGAGGCGGACCCTCCTGGAGTACCTGGTGTGGTCGCTCGACGACCGCGGGTACCTCGAGGCACCGCTGGAGGAGGTCGCGGCCGAGCTGGACGGCTCCCTGCCTCGCCCTCTCGACGAGGGCGAGCTCGCCGTGGCCCTCGAGCAGCTCCGCGCCGCCACGCATCCGGGCCTCGCCGCCCGGGACCTGCGCGAGTGCCTGCTGCTCCAGCTCGACGCCGCCGGGGAGCCGGACAGCCTCCTGCGGCGCATCGTCGAGCGCCACCTCCCCGATGTGGAGGCCAACCGCCTGCCCCGCATCGCCAAGGAGGCCGGGGCCGACCTTGAGGAGGTCAAGCTCGCCCTCGAGGACCTGCGCCACCTGGATCCTGCGCCGGGAACGGGGTTCGGCGGCGCCCAGGCCGATGTCATCGTCCCCGAGGTGGTGGTCGAGGAGGTGGACGGCGAGTGGCTCGTGCGCCTCGACCGCGAGCGAGAGCCGCGCCTGGCCCTCTCGCCGGCCTACGAGGCCGTGCTCGCCGAGCTCAAGCGCGGGGACCCTGCACGCGAGTGGATCAAGAAGCGCCGCGAGCGCGCCGAGTGGTTCCTCGACGCCCTGCGCCAGCGCAAGTCGACCCTGCGGCGCATCGCCGAGGCCGTCTTCCGTCGGCAGGAGGCCTTCCTCGAGAAGGGCGTCGAGGCGCTGGTGCCCCTGCGCATGCAGGAGGCCGCCGACGAGCTGGGCGTCCACATCTCGACGATCTCGCGCGGAGTGAGCGGTAAGCACGCGGAAACCCCGCACGGCATCTTCCCCCTGAAGTTCTTCTTCGCGGGCGGCGCCACGCGGGACACGGGCGAGGAAGCCAGCCAGAAGGCGATCCAGGAGCGCCTGCGCGCCCTGATCGAGTCCGAGGACACGGCCAGCCCCTGGTCGGACGAGGCCCTCGCCAAGCTGCTGAGCGAGCGCGAGGGGCTCAAGCTCGCCCGCCGGACGGTCACCAAGTACCGCAAGGCCCTGGGCATCCCCTCCTCCACCCAGCGCAAGCAGTACTGAGCGCGGCCGCCCGCCGCCCGCCGCCAGGCACTACACTCCCCGGCCCGCAGTGCGTCCCAGCGCTCCGGCCTGCCCGTCCCCCCGTCACTCGCGACCACGAAGCCCCCACACCCCATGCAAGTCAAGGCGACCGAACTGCGCAAGGGCATGGTCCTCCAGAAGGATGGAGACCTGCTCGTCATCACCGACTACAGCCACTCCACGCCCGGGAACTGGCGCGCGATCATTCAGGTGAAGACCCGCAGCCTGACCACCGGTCAGAACGGCTCCTTCCGCCCGGCCGCCGGAGACACCTTCGAGACCGCGTTCCTGGAGCGGAAGAAGGCCCAGTACCTCTACACCGAGGCCAACGGCGACTATGTCTTCATGGACCAGGAGACCTACGAGCAGTTCCACATCGTCAAGGATCAGGGCGAGGGACAGATGTGCTATGTGCGCGAGAGCGAGGAGGTCGAGGTCACCTTCCACGAGACCACGCCGATCTCCATCGCCCTCCCCACAACGGTGGTCATGGAGGTCGTCTGGGCCGAGATGGCCGTCAAGGGCAACACCGCCACGAATGTGAAGAAGGAGGCCAAGGTCGAGACGGGCCTCATGGTCAAGGTGCCGCTCCACATCAAGGAGGGCGAGCGCATCGTGGTGAACACCGAGACGGGCGACTTCGTCAAGCGCGCCCAGGACTAGCTGGGCGCCCTGATCGCGCCTCAGTCGCGCTCGCCGGCCAGGTCGAGGAGCCAGACCTCGAGGGCCAGGTCGCGCCCTGGCGCCGGAGCCTCGAAGCGCGCATGGCGCTCCCCGTGGAGTCGCAGGAGCTCCTCCAGGCGCGCGCGCTCAGCGGCGGGCCACTTCACCAGGAAGTCCGGCCGCACCAGGACCCACGCATTGCGGTCCCCGCGTGCGAAGGCCGCGAGATCATGGGGTCGCGTGCGGTCCAGGGGAGCCAGGGCGCGCGGGTAGCGCGCATCGGTCCAGCCGGGCCGGGTGTACAGATCTCCCAGCCCCGCCTGCATCGCGAAGACCGCGTCGTCCGGACCCCGATGCGCCTCGATCCAGGCGAAGGCCTCTCGCCAGGGCGAGCGGCTGCCACGCTGTGGCCCGAGCTCGAGGGCCGATCCGGCGGCGAGCCCCAGCACCACGAACCCCGCGACCCAGGCCCGACGGTCGCACGCAGCGCCGGCGAGGACGCACACCAGCGGCAGGAACCCGAACACATACTGCGCCGTGGTCTGGCCGAGGAGGCTGACCCCGCCCACGAGGGCCGCGCCGAGGGCGCTTGCCAGGCCCAGCTGCAGCAGGGCTCCGTCGCCCTCACGCCGGGCGGCCACCAGCCCAAGGAGCGCCGCGATGCCGAGCACCGGTGAGAGGTGGAAGCCCGCCGAGGCTGCGAAGTGGACCACCCCTGCGAGGCCCGCGATCTCCTGCTTCTGGCCCAGGTAGGTGGAGAGAGTCCCGAGGATCCAGGGCCCCAGCCCAAGGCCCCCGAGCAGGCCGGCGCCCAGGATCCAGCGACGCGTCCGGCCGAGCTCCAGGCCGGTCCACCGCCCGGGGAGGAGGCTCACCAGCCCGAGCGAGGCGGGCACCACCAGGAAGGCGAGCTGCAGGGCTCCTGCCGCCGCCATCAGGCCAAGCCCCGCGAGGGCACCAAGGGGCGCGTCGGCGCGGGTGCCCCGCAGCCAGACTCCAAGGCCGAGGGCGACGAGCAGAGCGCCGGAGGCATAGGGCCGTGCGTTGGTGGCCCAGTGGAGAGCCCACGGGCTCAGCGCCCACAGGAGAGCCGCCCACCCGGCTCCGCGGCCGCCGAGGACCGGCCGCGCTGCCCAGGCGAGCAACGCCGCCGTGGCGGCAGACGCGCCCAGGGACAGGGCACGCAGGCCGACCTCGTCCAGCTGGCCGCCCAGGGCCCCTGTGACCCCACGCAGCAGGGCGTACCAGAGGGGGTTGTGGTTCAGCCCGCGCGGCAGCCAGCCGTCCGTGACCGAGAGGGCCTCGTCGAACCACAGGGAGGGCTGCGGCAGGGCGAGCGGCAGGAGGCACAGCGCGACGGACAGGGCCACCAGCAGCCCCCCGCCAGGAGGCCGGCTCCCCGCGGGGTGCGGACCGGTCGAGCCCGGAACGGGCACGCCAGAGGTCACGGTCGAGCCCGGAACGGGCACGCCAGAGGTCACGGTCGAGCCCGGGACGGGCACGCCAGACCTCACGGCCGACGGCCTGGAGGCCTCTCCAGGCAGCGCTTGGGTCGAATGTCGGGGCCCCGCCACTCAAGCAGCCTGCCTTGGCCGGCCGATCGAATGCAACGGGCATGCGGCGGCGGCCTTGCGATCGCCAGCAGCCCCTCGCCAGAATCGGAACCATGCGGCGCCTGCTCCCCCTCCTCGCCCTCCTCGCGGCCTGCGCCACGCAGGGACGGCCCGTGCGCTTCGCCACCTCGCCCTCCGGGGCACGCATCGTGGTGGACGGCCAGGACTCGGGCTTCGTCACTCCCGCAACCCTGGACCTCCAGGATGTCCCCGTGCGCCGGGTCGACCTACGCCTCCCCGGCTACCGCACCGCCACCCGGATGCTCGCCTTCCGCGAGCGCAAAGAGATCGTGCCGTGGAGCGACGCCACGGTGACCTACCTCACCTGGCGCTTCCCGCTGTGGCTGGCCTGGGATGCCTTCTGGATCCCTGTCCGCACCTATGAGGGCGAGGAGCCCTCGCGGGTGCATGTCCGCCTGACGCGCGAGTCTTGAGCGCTGCGGGTCGGGCCGCCATCTTCCTGGACCGGGACGGCACCCTGAACCGGGAGGTGGACTACCTCCGCCGGGTCGAGGACCTTGAGCTGCTGCCCGGCGTGGCAAGGGCCCTGGAGCGCCTCTCGGCGGCGGGCTTCGCGCTCGTGGTCGTCACGAACCAGAGCGGCATCGGGCGCGGCCTCCTGGACGAGGAGCAGCTCGCCGCGATCCACGCGCGCCTGCGTGTCGAGCTCCGCTCGGAGGGAGTGGAGCTGCTCGATGTGCTCTGGTGTCCGCACCTGCCCCCGGAGGAGCCTGGCGGTGAGGCCTGCGCCTGCCGCAAGCCCGCGGCCGGGATGCTGCTCGAGGCTGCTCGTCGGCATGGCCTCGACCTCGAGCGCAGCTGGACGGTCGGCGACTCCCTTCGGGATGCCGAGGCCGGAGCTGCCGCGGGGACGCGGCCGGCCCTCGTGCGCACCGGCAAGCCCCTCCCGGAGGAGTGCTTCGACCCCGAAGGAGCTCCGGTCCCGATCCTCGCAGATCTCATGGCCTTCGCCGAGCGCGTGCTCGCCAGCCCCGACGCGAGCTAGGGCAGGAAGCGCGACAGGTAGCCGCCCAGGGGCACCGCAAGATCACGCGGCAGCCCCCTCCACACGCGCTGAGCCCAGGCCGTTCGCGGGTTCGAGGGGTTGAGGCTCGGCAGCGAGCGGTCGCGCACGAGCAGGGTTCGATAGCCCAGCGGCTCGGGCTCGAAGCCCTGGCGACGCTTGAAGTCGTGGGCGCCGGAGCCGATGCGGCTGCGGCCGAAGTCGAACCGCGTGAAGCCACGCTCGATGGCCCACTCCTGGAGAGCGCAGTAGAGGAACGAGCTCGCCTTGTAGGAGCGATCCGCACCCTCGGCGGTCCCCGAGTAGTACGCGTGCAGCTCTCCCTGGTACGAGAAGCTGAGGACCGCCGCGAGGACCTCGTGTCCGCGTCGGACCACATGCAGGTGGGTGCGGTCGAGATCTGCCAGCGCCAGGTCCTCGAACCACCCGTAGGGCAGGGCGGGCGTGCCCAGGGCCTGCTTGTTGCGCTGGAACAGCCGAACCAGGTCCGGCAGGTACCAGCGCCCCTCCTCGAGCTCGAGCCCCAGGTCGCGGCGCGCGCGCCGCGCGTCGGCGCGGGCCTTCTTGGGCATGGAGCCGAGCACGGCCGCGGGATCAGCGGGAAGGTCCCGCGAGAAGCCCTCGTGGAGCACGCCCGCCTCCCAGTCAAGACCCGGGTCCCTGCGGCAGCGCAGCTCCAGGCGGCCGATGCGCTCCTGCTGGGCGACACGGGCTGCGGTCTGGTGCAGCGCCTCAACCGCCTCCGCGGTGGTGGCGACGGCCCCGCCATAGACGGCGTAGGGCACCGAGATCCAGGCCCGCCCGCTCCCCAGGCCGCGGAACTCGACCAGCGGGAGCACCCCCACCAGGCTGCCCGCCGCATCCTGAGCAACGAGGGTCCTGTCCTGATGCCCGAAGCGGGAGCACGCGGCACGCAGCCAGTGCGGCCGGTGGAAGGCCGTGCCCTCCGCGGCGCCCAGCACCAGGGCATCCCAGGCGGGATCGTCCGTGACCGTCGCCCGCCGGATGGTGAGACCAGCGGCGCTCATTCCTCGTGCACGCCCTCGACCCGGTACTCGCGGACATTGCGTGCCTGGGTGTAGATCACGATCTCCCCCACGAGCCCGAAGCCGACGATCTGGACGCCCAGCACGAAGAAGAGCACGCCGAGCTGGAAGATCGGCGAGGCGAACAGCTGGGCGTCGTCACCCAGCGCGCGCTGCACGATGGCCATGGCCGCGACGACGGCCCCCACCACCATGCTGGCGCCTCCGAGGGCCCCGAAGAAGCGCAGGGGCTTGTGGGTGAAGCGCGTGAGGAACACGACCCCAAGCACATCGAGCAGGCGGCGGAGGTAGGTGACCGGTCCGAAGAGGCCGACGACCCCCTGCTCTTTCAGGTGGCGCACCGGCAGCTCCCGCACGAGGAACCCCTGCCGGAACGCGAGCACCGGCAGGTAGCGGTACAGGGTGCCGTAGATGGTCAGCTGCTCGAGCACCTGGCGCCGGAACGCGCGCAGGCTGCAGTTCAGGTCGTGGAATGGGGCCCCGGTCGCGAGGCGCAGGACTGCGTTGAAGGCCCAGGACTGGGCACGGTTCATCGCGCGATCCACGCGCCCGACGCGCTGCGCGGTGACCACATCCGCGCCCTCCTCGAGGGCGGCCATGAGGTCCTCCACCGCGCGCGGGTCGGTCTGCACATACTCGGGCGCCGTCAGCACGATCTCCCCGCGCGCATGCTCGAAGGCGCTCGCCAGGCACACGGCCTCACCAAAGGGTCGGTGGAGCCCGATCGTGCGCACCTGGTTCTTGGAGGAGGCCTGCATGCGCAGGGCGTCCTCCCACTGCGGTCCCTTGATCCCGTCGAACACCAGGATCGCCTCCCAGCTGTGACCGAGGCGATCCAGCTGCGCGCCGAGGGACTCGACCACCATGCGAACCTCCGCGTCCACGGCCGCCACCGGGACCACGATGGTGACCGCCGGGGCCTGCTCCGACACGCCCCAAGGCGCCAGCTGCTGGGCTGCGTTCACGCGCGCCCCTCCGTGGACAGCGGCCCCAGGGGAGCGCTGCCGCGCGAGGCGCCGGCCTTCACCACCAGCTCGGCCAGCAGGCCGAAGAGCAGGAAGTCCACGACGGTCATCGCGAAGAGCGACAGGGTCATCATCGCAGCGCGCCCCCACTGATTCTCGAACGAGACGGGCTCGTCAGACCAGGCCACCATCGCGGCGAAGGCCAGCATGGCCACCAGGAAGGGCAGGGCGAGGAGAGCGAAGTAGACCAGCGGACTGCGCGCGAACGAGGTCACGAGCTTGACGGAGAAGAGGTCCACGACGACGCGCGTCGCGCGGCCGATGCCGTACTTGCTCTGGCCGTGGAGCCGCGGTCGGTGATGGACGACGACCTCTCCGATCCGTGCGCCGGAGCCGAGGGCGAGCGAGGGCAGGAAGCGATGCTGCTCCGCGTAGATGGGCATACGCTCGATCAGCTCCCGTCGAAACGCCTTGAGCGTGCAGCCGGTGTCATGGATGCCGGTGCCTGTGACCCAGCGGATCAGGGCGTTTGCGAGGATGGAGGGCACGCGCCGCAGCACGAGGCCGTCCTTGCGGTCCCGGCGCCAGCCGACGACCAGGTCCAGACCCTCCTCGAGGGCCTCCACCAGCCGCGGGACATCCGCGGGATCGTTCTGCAGGTCCGCGTCCATGGTCACCACGATGCGGCCGCGGCTGGCCTCGAAGCCGGCTGCCATGGCCGCCGTCTGGCCGAAGTTGCGGCGCAGGAAGACGAGGCGCACATGCTCGGGGTCCTCGGCTCGCAGACGCTGCAGCAGCTCGCGCGAGCCGTCGGTGCTCGCGTCGTCCGCGTAGAGAACCTCCCAGCGACGCCCCATCCCCCCGACGTGCTCGCGGATCTGGGCGTGCAGCGGCTCGAGGTTCTCGCGCTCGTCGAGCACGGGGACCACGACCGAGAGCTCGGGCTTGGGCCTCATGGCGGCGGGATGGTAGCCGCCCCCTATGGCGGCCTCCCCAGGGACTCATCGGTCGTCGAGCGGCCCGATCCCCACCCTCCTCGGGCCCCCAACGCCCGCGGCGGCAGCCAGCCCAGCCGTACCCGTTTTGGGGCTTCGCATGGCACGCCCACGGAGCGGGCGATAGCCTTCCCTTGGAGCATGTCCACCTCGCGCCCGAGCCCCCCCGCACCCGCCCTGATCCTGGGCCCGGGTGCACGCATGGCCGCCCTCGCCCCCCTGGTCGGGGCCCTGGGCGCGCGGAACGCGTCCAGGATCGAGACTGCCGGGGACCTGCTCGACCTGCCTGCCGGTCCCGGGCGGATCGCCCTGGACGCGACGCTGCTCGGGATCGAGGACCTCGGACTCCTGGTGGAGGTCGCGCGGCGCGCGCCGGAGTGGGAGCTCCACCTCGTGGGAGGCGATCCCTCGACCACCCTGGTCCGCCGGCTCACCGGAAGCGGTGCCGCCCGCTGGACCCCCTGGCCCCTGGACACCGAGACCCTCGGCCGCTGGTGCGGCGGCGTCCCGCCGGGGGCCACGCGCGCCCCTATGGAGGCCCCGCGTGCGGCGCCCGCGGCGAGCGCCGGTCCGGAGGACCCCACCCTCGCCGAGATCGAGCGCATCCTGGGCGCGCCCGGGCGCGCCCCTTCCCAGGGAGCAGCCCCAAGGCCGGCCCCCGATCCCACGCCCGCTGCTGCCGCTCCGCGCACACAGCCGGCCCTCGACGACGGCTTCGAGGAGCTGCCGGACGATCGCGACTTCGACTCGGCAACCACCGAGGCCTTCATGGTCCCGCTGGATGCGGAGGAGCTGGAGGCGCTGCAGGGCAGCCCCCTGGAGCCCTTCGAGGCCCCCCTGCCCGAGACCGAGGCCCAGCCGCTGCAGCCCGCCTCTCCGGCGCCCGCGCAGGCGACCCGCGCCCTGCCCACGGCCCTGCTACCCGCCTGGTACCGGGACCAGGTCGCCGACCTCGCGGACATGGCCCAGCGCCTGGACCTGGGCCTGCGGCGCACGCTCGAGGCCAGCGGGCACGAGGAGACCGACGCGGCCCTCGAGAGCCTCTCCCACGATGTCCTGCGCCTGGGCCAGTTCACGCGCACCCTCGGCTACCTGGCCGCCCCGCCCGGTGCGAACGGGGCAACGCTCGATCTCTCGGGCCTTGCGGCCGACTTCCTGTCCACCCTGGCGAGCGAGGACGAGGCTGGGCCCCGGTTCCTGTTCCGAGGCGAGCCCGAGACCCGCGTCCGTGCGGACAAGGGCCTGCTGGTCCTCGTGCTCGACGCTCTCCTCACCGTGACCAGCCTGGCGGCCGGGCATGCCGGGGAGGTCCGGGTCGCGGTCGAGCGCGAGACCGACCAGGCCAAGGCGAGCATCCAGTTCCCTGCGGGTCCTCTGGAGGACCTGGAGCCGGTGCGCTGGATGGAGCCCTACGCCCTGCACCGCAGGCTGCCGGGCGTGGGGCCCAACGCCGTGGCCGCGGCGGCCTCCATCCTGGCCGGTCAGGGCGGAGGCCTGGAGCTGAGCGCCGAGGGTGCCCTGCGCACCTTCACGCTCCGGCTCCCGCTGGCCTGAGGGCAGCAGCCTCGGCCGCCCGGTCGCCGCATGGAAGCCGCTTTCGTGCCGGGAGCATCAGGCGCCGAGCCGGGGTCCCTGGAGTGGCGCCGAGTCCGTCCCGCGCGTGCGGTCCGCAGCAGGCAGGCGCGACTCCGCGTTCAGAGCCGCCCCATCGCGGGACGATGAGAGAGGGTGCAAGGCTCCGTCCTCCCCCCACCCGGGAGCCTGCCCGCGAAGGCCGCGGGACGCGGGATTCCAAGGTCCGCGAACCGTAGGCTCGAACTCCGGTGACCCCATGCGTTGGACCTCCATCTTCGGCACCCTGCTCGCACTCGCCTCCCTCGGCCTCGTTGCGCGCGTCGCCCTCCGCACCTCGACCCCTGATCCGGCCGCCCTGCACGCGGCGGCTGCCGCCGAGCTCGAGCGCGGCGCCGAGGGCGATCTCTCGCGGATGGCCGTCCAGGTGGACCGCCTGCTGGCCTCGCCGAGCGTGGTGATGAGCCCGGAGCAGGAGCAGGAGTTGGCTCTCGACTCGGCGCGTCTCTACAGCGCGATGGGCTCGCGCGCTCTGGCCCTCGAGCGCTATCAGCGCCGGCGCCTCAGCCTCGGCGCGGCCACGACCGAGGCCACCCTCGAGGAGGCCGACCTCCTGCTCGAGGAATCCCGCCTCGAGGAGGCGTGGCTGCTCGCGGACGGTGTCGCCTCAGGAGCGGAGGCCGCGAAGGCTCTGACCCTGCGCGGCCGCGTGGAGCAGGCCCAGGGGCAGCGCGCGCTCAGCGCCTCGGGCACCATCATCCAGACGGTGCTCGCAGGAGACAGTGCCCGCGTGGCCCTGGACGCTGCGCGCGCCGTGGCCATGCGCCAGCTCGAGGATCCCTCGCGCAACTTCTGGATCAGCGAGCTCGAGCGCTCCTTCGATGCGGCCCGCGAGCGCTCGGCGCTCGTGGAGGTCATTGGCTCCCTCGAGGAGGCCTCGGAGCTGTTCGAGCAGGCCCGCCAGACCTTCGGCATGGCCCTCGAGCAAGGCTTCGCCGCGGGAGCCCTCACCGGACTGCTCGAGCTCCTCGATGGGGCCGGCCAGTACCTCATGGCCGCCGAGCTCGCGATCGCCATGCGCCCGCGCCTCCTTGAGGAGCTCGACGAGGAGGCCCTGCTCGCGACGCTCCACAGCCTCGAGCGCGCGGGGCAGGGTGCCAGAGCGATGACCCTCATTGACGATCTGCCCTTGGACGGCGAGCAGGCGGTGTCCCTGGAGGTGCTCCGCGCGGCGTGCGCCACCTCCTTCCGCTTCTTGAACCAGGAGGACCCCGAGCTCAGCGCCTACCGAATCCTGCCCCGCGTCGCCGCGAGCCTGCGCCTGCGCGGCACGAACATCGACGCCCGTCAGGCCGGCTGGTACGCGGGCATGGCGCTCCTCCTGCGCCCCACGAACGACCCGGCCGAGCGCCTGACCCTGGTGGACCGGGGCCTCCGAAACCTCGAGCCCTACCTGGCCAGCAACCGTCCGGAGCCCCTGCCCGAGGCCACCGCCATGGCCCTGGACACCGCCGCGGCCGCGTACCGCGAGAAGGGCGCGAACGAGGCCGAGCTTGGCGCCCTGCTGGAGCTCACCGGCCTTGCTCCCGACTACAGCGGCGAGGCCTGGCTGCGCCTCTCAAAGCTCCAGGAGAGCCTGCGCAACGCGGGCTTCCGCGTCCCTGAAGAGAGCCTGACCCGGGCGATGAGCCTGCTCCCCAGCCAGGCCTGGGACCAGGTGGACCACTGGAAGGACCTCGGACGCCTGAGCCTGCGGGCCGAGTCGCGCTCGGTGAAGTCCATGGAGCAGGCCCTCCAGAACCAGGCCGCCAACCTTCGCGACCACAGCCCGGCCTCGCGCTACCTGCTGGCCGAGCAGCTCCTCGCGACTGCCCCCAACGCGGAGCGCACCGGCCTCGCACTCGGCGTCGCGCGGCGCCTGCGCCAGGACTACCCCGGCCTCGTCCCCGCCCTCGACCTGGAGCTCGAGTGCCTCTTCAGCGCAGGCATGCGGCGACAGGCGGCGCAGGTACTGCTCGAGCGCCTGGACCTGACCGGACCGGACGCGCGCTTCCGCGCCTTCGTGGACCGCTTCGGAGTCTGGAGCCTGACCGACTCCCAGTACGCCACCCTCGTGACCCAGGACCCCGCCGGCGAGGGTCGCCTCGCCGTGGCCGAGCGTGCCCTGCTAGAGGGGACGCCAGACCTGGCACTCCTTGCGCTCGGCACCGACCGGCGCCCGGAGGACGATGCTCCCGAGCATGACCTGCTCCGCGCCGACGCCCTCATTCAGCTGGGCCGGCCGGTGCCGGCCTCGCGTGCGGCAGCCCTGGCCCTCGGCAGTGCACGCACGCGCGGGCGCGCGTGGCTGCGCCTCATCCAGGCCCGGCTGGCCGGGGACTCGAGCAACCTCGACATCACCCTGGATGTGTTCCTGGACCAGCCGGCAGAGGTCCTCGCCGAGGCTCCGCTCGAGGAGATCGTGGACGCCCTGCTCGGTGCCTCGCGCGCCCAGGCGGCCCTGCGGGTCGCCCGGCGCCTCGACGAGGCCCCCGAGACGCGCAGCCCAGAACTCCTCCAGCGCCTCGGCCTCTGCGCCGCGCTGCTCGGCGACCGTGGGCTCCTCGAGATGACCCTGGACCGCTGGGAGGCCTTCCGCGGCGACGGCGTCGTCGAGCTGCTGCGCGTGACCCTGGCCCTCGAGGACCAGGACTGGCGCGCCCTCCCCGCCCTCTCGGGCCCGCTGGCCAACACGCCGCTGGCCGCGACAGACCCTTGGGTGGGCTTCCTCGCCGACATCTGCCGCGAGCAGCCCGAGCGTGCGCTCGAGATCGCGCAGGCCCAGGTCCGGGCCCAGCCCAGCTCCACCGACTGGAACCTCTCCCTGGGACTGGCTCAGGCCCTCCTGGGCCTGCCCCTCGAGCTGCCGGCCACCCTTGGCCCCCAGGCCCAGGCCGAGCTCACACGCTTCCTCGCGGGCAAGGGCCAGTCTCTGGACCCGCGCTTCGTGCTGCGGCTCATCGCCGCCAGCCGAGTGAAGGGCTGGGGACTCTGGGCCCTGCCGCGGGTCGCCGCCCTGGCGTCCGACCCTCCCGGCCTCTGGGAGCTGCTGCTCGCGGAGCAGGCCCAGGCAGGCCTTGGCCAGACCGCGCTGGCGGGCGAGGTCCGCGCCCTGCTCTCCTCGCGCTTCCCCAAGTGCGCCCCGGTCTGGCTGCGACGCGAGGCCGCTGCCGTTCGCGAGGCCGACGGAGACACCTGGGCCCCTGCCGTGCAGGAGCTCCGCGCAGCGCGCCTGGCAGCCTGTGGCCTGGCGCCGACCGGCGACGCCGCCCGGGACACGGTCGACCGCGCCCTGCTCGCCGTCGCCTCGGGCCGCGAGGCCGGTGCCGTCCAACTGCTCACCAAGGCCCTCGCGGAGGCCGAGGGCCGGGACCTGCACGAGGCGGCCTGGCTGCTCGGCCGCCTGCACATGCGCGAAGGCCAGCCTCTCAAGGCGCTCGGCCGGCTCCTCCCCACCTGGCAGGCCCTGTTCCCCGAGAACGAGGCGCGTCCCGTGGGCGGCCATCCCCGCAGCCTTGAGCTGCTGCAGGCCCTCGAGGCCGCGCGCACCGCGCGAGGCGCTGCCCTCGCCGGTGAGGACGCCCTGCAGATCCTCCAAGACCTGATCGAGCGGGTCCCCCACGACCCCTGGGTCGCGCTCGCCCAGGTGCGCACGCTGCTCCTCATCGATCCCCGCAACCGCGACCTGGCCACCACCCGCGCCCGCACGCGCCTCGTGGAGCTGCGCCAGCGGATCAACGAGGATCACCGCGCGCGCAACAAGGAGCAGGACTCGTACCTGCTCGAGCTGCCGACCTTTGAGGAGGTCGCCCCCGGCGCGGGACACGCCTGGGCCGCGTGGCTCTCCGGCGTCTCGCCGCAGCTGGCGATCCAGTTCCTCGGGACCGAGCTCGTGCTCGACCCCGGTGACGGCGAGGCCTGGCTCCTGCGCGCGCGGGCGTCGAGCGACCTCGGCAACCTGGCCGCCGCGCAGCAGGACCTCGCCTTCCTGGAGGCAGCCGCCGGCTCCCGTGAGGCGGCCCTGCGCGCCTCCGTCCTGCTCGCCAGCCGGGGTCCGCGCCCCGTGGTGCTCCGCGAGCGCTTCGCTCGCCTGAGCGACATCGCCCCGCTTGGTGAGTACGAGAGCGCCGTGGTTGAGTTCAGCCTGGGCTGGGCCGAGGCCCAGCAGCCCGTGGGGCGCGGCGCGCGCGCCCTGCGCAAGGCGCGTACGGTCTGGCCCGTCCTCGCGAACGGGGAGGCCGGGCCGGTGGCCCCCGAGGTCTTCGCCGCTGCCACCCTCGGAGCCGCCGCCACGGCGGGCGAGCCCGGGGACCTCAAGTGGCTGGAGCAGGCCTCCACGGACCTGCTGCGGCGCCAGCCGAGTGCCTATGTGGTCCCTCTCACGCGCGCCCTGCGCGGGCTGACCCTCGAGAGCGCCGACGCCTGATCACTCGAGGTGCCCGTGGGAGACCAGCAGGTCCTCCATGGGCACCGAGGGGAAGCGCTGGAGGAAGGCGTCGAGCTTCGACAGGGTCGAGGTCAGGCCGACCCGGTGTCGGAACCGCTTCAACGCCGGCGCGGGGACGCGCGGCTGGTCGGGGTCGACCTCCCACGGGTGGAGATAGGTCGCCGTGGGCCGGCCGAGGCGCTCCAGGGACGCGAACAGGCCGCGGTGCAGGGCACCTGGGAGCAGCCGGAAGTAGCCTCCCCCGCCGATGGGCCAGTTGCGCCCGAGGAGCGGGAAGGTGGAGACAGGGAACTCGACGAGGCTCCCTCCCGCAGCCTCCACGCGAGAGATCCCCGGCTCGAAGCCGGGCACCCCGTAGTCGGGATGACGCACCGGGTGCACGCTCGAGTCGTAGCGGTAGCCCCGCTCCACCAGCACATCGAAGGCCCACCAGGTGCGGCGCGTCAGGGTGAAGGTGCTGGCCCTGAATCCTCGCGGCCGGGGGGCGCCGGCTGCCTCGAGGGCGCGCTCGGTGCGCTCCAGGTCCGCGTGGAGTGCGCCAGGATCCAGGTCCTGGAGGAAGCGATGGTCATAGCCGTGGGAGGCCACCTCGTGTCCCCCCTCGAGGGCCCGGACCACGAGCCCGGGGTGGCGCTCCGCGATCCAGCCCAGGAAGAAGAAGGTCGCCCGAGAGCCTCGGCGCTGCAGGAGGTCGAAGAGCCGGTCCATGGCGAGCTCGACCCGCGACTCGAAGCCATCCCAGCCCTCACGCGGACAGGCGTGGACGTGATTGGCGACCTGGAACCACTCTTCCACATCGAACGAGAGGGTGTGCATGGGGCGAGGGCTCACGCGGGACCTCCCTGGAGCGCAGCGAGCACGCGCCGGACATTGCCACGCCAGGTGAGCTCCTGCCTCTCGAGGCTCGCGCGCGCCCCCCTGCCGAGGCGCTGCCGGAGGGCGCCATCGGCGACGAGCCGGCCGCAGGCGTCCACCAGCGCGGCACCGTCCCCGGGAGTCACGAGCAGGGCGTCCTCCCCGTTCGTGAGCACCTCACGCAGGTTCGGCTGATCTGGCGCCACGACCGCGAGGCCTGCGGCCATGTACTCGTGCAGCTTCAGCGGGCTCGCATAGGGGTTGATCGCTGGGACGAGGGCCACATCGAAGGCCGGGAGGAGCCCGGGGATGCGCTCGTGCCGCCGCGGGCCCACGAGGTGCAGCCGCTCCGCGACCCCCGCTCGCCTGGCTGCCTCGAGCAGGTCCGGCACGGCGGGGCCGCCCCCCACGATGGCCAGGTGCGCCTCGCCGAGCGCGGCGCTCTCGAGTCCCTGAACGACCAGGTCCAGCCGGTGCCAGTCCCGGACCCAGCCCACGAACCCAAGCACGGGAACGCCGTGGGGCAGTCCCAGCTCCGCACGGGCCGCAGCAGGATCCGGAGCGTCGAAGGCCTCGAGGTCCACGCCGTTGGGCGTCACGAGCAGGCGCTCGCGGGGAACGCCAAGGTCCTCCAGCATCCCCGCCAGGACGCCGGTCACGGCACAGACCAGGTCGGCCCCCCGAAACACCTCCCCCTCGACGCGGGCCGCCAGGCCGCGCAGCGAGAGGCCACGGGTCCTCCCGAGCTCCTCCACCATCGGCGAGTTGACCTCGAGCACGAGCGGGCAGCCGAGGCGCCGCGAGGCCCAGAGCCCGCCGCGATTCCCGAAGGCGTAGCGCTCGTACAGCAGGTCCGGTCCGAACGCGCGCCCGGCCCGCACCAGCCGGCGGGCGGCCGGCCAGCTGTAGCCGTGCTCCGCTAGCTCACGCACCAGGTTCGGCACGCGCAGGAGCCGCGAGAAGCGCCCCTCGCCGGCCGGCGAGGCCTCGGCCAGGTCGGGCTGGTCTGCGCGAGGGACCATGGCCTCCTCGCGCAGCTCGTGCCCCTCCGCGCGGAATGCGGCAATCATCCGCCGAATGTGCACGGCCTGGCCATCCTCCGCCTGGGTGCGGTGGTGGTAGAGCACGCGGGTCACGCCGCCACCTCCTCACAGCCGTGGCGGCGTCGCCAAGCCTCCAGCACCAGCAGGCTCCACAGGACAAGCGCATGGTCCTGGCGGCCTGCCGCGTGCTCGGCCTCGAGGCGCTCGAGGTGGGCATGGTCGAACCAGCGCCGTGGAAGGCCTGCGAGGTGCTCGCGCAGGGCCGGGCGCAGGGGACCCCTGAGCCAGGCCCCGATCGGCGCGTCGAAGCCACGCTTGGCTCCAGCGAGGACCGCGGGATCGAGCCGCTCCGCCATCGCCTCTCGCAGGGCCACCTTGCCCACGCCGGCGGCGACCTTGCGCTCGAGGGGCAGGCCCAGGAAGCGCTCGACCAGGCGATGGTCGAGCAGTGGGACGCGGACCTCGAGGCCCACCGCCATGGAGGCGCGGTCCACCTTGGTGAGCAACTGGTCGGGGAGGGTCGTGTGCAGGTCGGCGTACTGCGTGCGGAACAAGGGACACGCGGTCGTCGGGGCCGCGTAGTGCACCGCCCAGGACTCGTAGGCGTCATGGGCGCGCAGGGCTCCGCGCAGGCTCGGGTGCAGCAGGGCGTCCACCTGCGCGCGGGTGAGCACCGCCGCGCTGTCGAAGGCAGCCCGCGCGGGATCGGCTGCCACGCGCTCGAGGAAGGTCTTCCCGCGCAGGAAGGCGGGACCGCGGCGCACGCGCGGGTGCAGGGCACCTGCGAGGCCTGCCAGGCCCCGGAGGGGCCCCAGGGCGCGTCGGACGCGCGCCTCCCAGACCTCGTGGAGGTAGCGTCGGTAGCCGCCGAACACCTCGTCCCCCCCATCGCCGGAGAGAGCCACGGTGACCGACTCCCGCGCGACGCGGCTGACCAGCCAGGTCGAGAGGTCGCTCGGATCCGCGTGGGGCTCGTCGAAGTGCCAGGGCAGCACCTCGAGGACCGCGGCCGGGTCGGGGCGCTGCAGGACCACGGCATGCTCGGCGCCAAGGCGCTCCGCCGTGAGGCGCGCCAGGGCGACCTCGTCGAGAGCCTCCTCCTCGAAGGACACCGTGCACAGGCGCGGAGGCTGCTTGGAGCCACGCGCCATGCTGTGGGCGATCGCGGCGGAGTCGAGACCGCCCGAGAGGAAGCCCCCGAGGGGGACATCCGCCATCAGGCGCTCCTCCACGGCCCGGTCCAGAGCCTCGGCGACCTCGCCCGGAGCGTCCGCGCCGGAGGTGGCCTCGCGCGGAGCGACCCACCAGGCTCGCGGCCGAGGGGCCTCGTCCGCGCGCAGGTCCAGGAGGTGGCCAGGGCGCAGGCAGTGCAGGTCCTCCCACGCGGAGTGGCGACCGCCGATGTGTCCGCGCTGCAGGTAGTGCACCAGGGCCTCTCCACGCAGGCGGCGCGAGAAGCGCCCAGAGGCCAGGAGGGCCTTGGCCTCGCTGGCGAACCAGAGCGCCCCGTCCTTGCGCGCCCAGTAGAGCGGCTTGATCCCCAGCCGGTCGCGCACGAGGACCGTCCTGGGCTGGCCGGGCGTGCGCAGGTCCACGATGGCCAGGGCGAACATGCCGTGCAGTCGCGGCAGCATGGCCAGATCCTCGCGGAGGAACAGCTGCAGGGCGACCTCCATGTCGCTGGCGCTGCTGAAGACGGCCCCCTCCGCCTCGAGCTCGGCGCGCAGCGCGCGGTGGTTGTACAGCTCGCCGTTCCCGACGAGCGCGACCCGCCCGCAGGCCGAGACGAAGGGCTGGTGCCCCCCCTGGAGATCGATGATCGACAGACGCCGGAAGCCGAGCCCCGCGGGCCCCTGCTCGAAGAAGCCCTCGTCGTCGGGCCCCCGGTGGGTCAGCGTCCGCGTCATGCGACGCAGCACCAGCGGATCAACCCGCCGGCGAGGGTCGTCGTGGACCCACCCGGTGAAGCCACACACGGAGGCTCAGCCCTCCCCAGCGAGGGCCGTCTTGCGGAAGCCTCGCACCCGAGCCCCGGGCGAGGTGAAGCCGTGCCCCTTGCGGGCCACGAGAGGGCCGCGGCCCCCCCTGCGCCGGACGGGGTAGCGCACCTCGTCCCGCATCTCCTGACGCGCAACCCGACCGAACACGAGCACCAGGGCGTGCAGGTGGTAGCCCAGGTCGAAGTGCGCCAGGTTCAGGAAGAAGCTGCCCACGGCGAACGCCAGCAGCGACGCCTCGAACAGGGTGCAGTACGACAACATCCAGCTGGCGAAGTACCTGCGGGCGGCCTCCTTGCGGATGCGTGCGATGTCCAGGAACGACGCGGCGAACAGGGCCAGGTAGGCGAGGAGGGCCGGGAGGCCGCACTCGGCCGCCAGCTGCAGGTAGCTGTTGTGCGCCACCAGCGTGCCCTCCCCGGCGAGCTGCTCCTCGGTCGGGTTGGGCTCGAACTCGAGGTAGTTGGACTGGAACCGGCGCAGCCCCATGCCGGTCACGGGGGACTCTTCGATCATCCGCCCGGCCACCTGCCACGCACGGATCCGCCCCATCGCCGAGCCGTCCTGCTGGTAGGTGGAGATCGTGCGGATGCGCTCCCAGAACTCGTCCGGGGACGCCGCGAGGATGGCGCCCGCGGCGAGGACCCCGAAGAGGATCCCCATCAGGCGGTTGCGGCTCCGCCACACCAGGACGCTCATGGCGACCCCGAGCGACAGGAAGCCCCCGCGGGAGCGGGTGAGGATCACGGTGAACGCCGAGAGGGGAGCCATGACCTTGAGCCCGCGGCGCAGGGTCGGGTTGCGCTCGCTCAGGGCGAGGTGCAGCACCATCGGCACGGTCATGGCCATGACCAGCGCGAAGTCGTTGTTGTCCTCGATCATCCCGCCCGGACCGCGGATGATGTACAGAGCGCCGCCGCGGAGCACGCCCTGCACCCCGTCCTTCACCCCGTAGAAGGCGAAGGACATCGCGATCACCCAGACCACGATGCGCAGCTGCTCGCGGGTGCGTACGAGGGCCGTGGTGAAGATCGCGATGAACACGATCTTGGCGTACTCGATGTAGCCCACCCACTCGATCGGCGCGTCCCCGTGGGCGAAGAAGTGGCCGAGGCCGATCCAGAGCACCAGGAACGAGAGCAGGCCAGTCCGCAGCGAGAGCACCGGCGGGTACTTCTCACGCGCAGCGAACCAGCCCGCGACCATCACGGTCGCGACCAGCAGGGACCAGCGCTGCTCGCGGGCGAAGCCCCAGGTCAGGTCCTGCAGGCGCATGTACGCCAGCACGGAGAACAGCAGCAGGCCCACGAAGGGGCGGCGGAAGCAGAGCGGCAGCGACCCCAGGATGAATAGGGCAACGATGATGTCGCGCAGGCTCATGGCGGTTCAGGGGTCTGAGCTGGAGCGGCCGGGATCGACTCCCGGCCAGCAGGTCACTCGAATGCCGCGCGGAACTCCTCGATGACCCGCAGCACCTCGCCACTCAGCAGGGACTGGTTGTTGACCCAGGCCCAGGTGACATAGCCGATGAAGAGGACCGCCGCGGCCGAGATGCCGCCCACAGTCACCCGGGCAGCGGCCCGGCGGCGGGACTGGGCGCGGGTCACGATCAGGTTGACGGTGCCGAGGACCGGGACCGCCATCGTGCGCGCGATGTCTCCGGGCGAGCGGAAGCTCGTGCCCGAGAACTCCTTGGCGAGGGCCGTGCCGGTCCCGAGGGCGAAGCCCGCGAGGACGCTGAACAGGCCGATCAGCCAGGGATTGGGTTCCGTGGGCGAGACCGGCAGGCTGGCGGGGTCCTGGACCTCGAAGGGGTCGGCCAGGGGGCTGTCCAGCTGGACCAGCTCCTGGCGCAGGGCCTCCAGCCGGGTCTCGGTGGTCTCCAGCACGGCGTTCTTGCGCTCCTGCTCGTCGAGCAGCCCCGCGATCTGCACGAAGGCGTCCTGCAGCTCGCGCACCTCAAGCTCCATGGCGGCCACGCGATCGGCCATCCCCTGGCGTGCGGACTCACTGGCCTCCAGGGCACGGCGGGCCTCCTCGGCCTGTGCCGCCTTGGCGACCTTGGCCTCGTTCGGGACCATCAGCCGGTCCTCGTAGGGGGCGGACTGGGAGGCCACCAGGGAGTCGCGCTGCTCGCGCAGCCGGGCGATCTCGCCCTGAACGGCCCGGTACCGCGAGTGCGCGGGGAGCCAGCCCTCGGTGAGGATGCGGGCCTCCAGCTCGGCGATCTTGGCGTCGACAGCGGTGAGCTGCTGGGTCAGGTCCTCGGCCTCGCTGCGGGTGACGAAGGGGACCTCGTCCTCCATGCGGTCACGCTCGGCCTCGAGCCGCGCGAGGGCCTCCTCGAGCAGGAAGACCTCGTCGCTCATGGCCTCGAGCTCTGCGCGCGCCTCGTCCAGGCGGACGAACTGCGGCGCCTGGGCGTCGTCGCGGCCCTCGGTCCCGGTGGAGCCGGGGTAGATCCCGTGGGTCTGACGCAGGAGGGAGATCTCCTCGCCGATCCCGCGCAGCACGCCGCTGATCTCCTCGCGGGCATCCTTGAGGTCCGCGTAGGCTTGGCGCACCTGGGACTGGCGCCGCTCGAGCACCTCCATCCGCCAGCGATCCATCAGCTCCCGGAGGAACTCCTGGGCCCGCCGGGCGTCCACATGGGCGAACTCGGCGCGCACCAGCTGCTGGGTCGCCAGGCGGTCCATGGGCGGCGTCTCGACCGTGAGGTTGTCGAGCGTCTTCTCCACATACTGCACGCGCTCGGTGTTCCCGAGGGAGGCGTACTCAAGCCAGTTGAGGTCCTGGAGCACGGCCCGGACGCGCTGAGGCGAGCGGATGGTGTGCTCCGCGACGCGCCCCTCACTGGTGCCTCCAGAGCCCCCGCCCGCCACCTCGAGGTCACGCAGCATCACGCGCGTGGTCGAGACATGCTTCTTGGGGACGAGGACGGCAATGCTGATGCCCAGAGCGGAGATCAGCAGGCCCGGCAGGAGGATGGTCCAGGCGCGCCGGCGGAGCAGGCGCTTGAACTCATCGAACTGACTTGTGGACTCGACTTCGACGGCCATGGCGTGGACTAGAAGAACAGGCCGTTGTTGCGACCTCCGGCCTGGAGGTTGGTGTCGAAGAGCCCGAAGCGGCTCCCCCAGAAGAAGGCGCTGGAGACCTCACGGATGACCTCCGTGAAGGGGAAGATCAGCGCCTTGATGAAGTAGGCGACCTGCGCGAGCATCGTGGGCGGCACGAAGATGATGTCGCGCTCGTGCACATGCAGGTTGAAGGTGGAGTCACCATCGAACAGGTCGTTGATGTTCACGACCGCCACGAAGGGATCCACAGGGTCCGCGCGGATCAGCTTGACGCGCCCCAGGTTCGCGGAGTTCGGCCGCGGCTCGGCCCCCATGACCGCCTCGAAGATGGTCAGGTCCCCCTCGAACTGCACCTCTCCCTCGGAGTAGACCTCCCCGAAGACGAAGTACTTCTTGCCCTGGGTCTTGATCTGGACCTCGAGCTGGGTCTCGTCGTAGTACGCGCTGTACCGCTCGGTCAGGTAGGCCCGCAGGTCCGAGCGCGTGTACCCGGCCACATGCACGACCCCCAGCTCGGGGAGCAGCACGGTGCCGTCGATGTCCACCACCTGGGTGCTGGATAGGCGTCCGGGCTTGAGGACATCGATGAGGGCCACCGTGTCGCCGATGGACACATAGTTCTCCTCCTCCGCGTTGCCGGTGTAGCGGTTCCCGAAGCCGTCACGGTTCAGGTACTGCAGCACGCGCTTGTCCGGAGCGCTGCTGGAGTTGCAGCCGGTGACCCAGCTGGCGAGGCACAGCAGGAGCAGGGTGCCCAGGCCCCAGGACGCGCGAACGGGGCGGTGGGCAGAGGCGAGGACTCGGGCAGGGCGGATGGGCATGGCGGGGGGAGCGGAGGGGCGCCGGAAGCGCCTCTCCATGGTCTGGATCGGCAGGAACAGGGGTGGAGTTGACCCCGGGACCGCCGCCAGGCTCCCCGGGATCAGCCTTGACCCTGCGGACCGTACTGACGCTCGTAGTACTCCCGGTAGGCCCCAGACCTAAGCCCTTGCAGCCACTCGGGTTGCGACTGATACCAGGCAATCGTCATAGGCAGGGCCTGCTCGAAGGTGAACCGAGGGGTCCAGCCGAGCTCCCGCTCGATCTTGCCCGCGTCAATGGCGTACCGCCGGTCATGCCCCGGCCGGTCCGCGACGGTCACCATCAGGGACTCCGGCTTGCCGAGGGCCTCCAGGATCATCCGGACGATGGCCAGGTTGGGGTACTCGTTGTGACCGCCGATGTTGTAGACCTCCCCCACCTCGCCCCGCTCGAGGACGGCGAGGATGGCCTCGCAGTGGTCCTGGACATAGAGCCAGTCGCGGACCTGCATCCCGTCCCCGTAGATCGGGAGCTGCTTGTCCTCGGAGGCATTGGCAATCATCAGCGGGATCAGCTTCTCCGGGAACTGCCACGGCCCGTAGTTGTTCGAGCAGCGCGTGATCAGCGCGGGGAAGCCGTGGGTGTGGTGGGCTGCCCGAACCAAGAGGTCGCTGCCGGCCTTCGAGGCGCTGTAGGGCGAGTTCGGAGCAAGAGGCGTCTCCTCGGTGAAGAACCCCTCCGGGCCGAGCGAGCCGTACACCTCGTCCGTGGAGACATGCACGAAGCGCTCCACGCCGCGGGCGCGGCAGCGGTCCAGCAGGACCTGGGTCCCCAGGACATTGGTGTCCACGAAGGGCAGGCCGGACTGGATCGAGCGGTCGACATGGCTCTCGGCGGCCATGTGCACCACGCTGATCGGGAGGTCACCGCAGGCGTCGAGGGCACGGTCCACCTCCTCGGCCGAGGTGATCGAGCCCTTCACGAACACATGCGCAGGATTGCCCTCCGCGGCGGCGAGGTTCTGCAGGTTGCCGGCGTAGGTCAGCGCATCCAGGTTCACGAGCCGCCAGTCGGGGCGCTGCTCGAGGAGCATGTGGACGAAGTTGCTGCCGATGAAGCCGGCGCCGCCGGTCAGGAGGATCGCGCGCTGCATGGGGATCGAGGTCAGGAGCCGAGGAAGGTGCGAAGGGCGTCCTCCCAGGGCGCCAGGGGCGCACCGCGGAGGGCCGTGAGCTTGCTGCAGTCCAGGACGCTGTAGGCCGGACGGTGGGCCGGTCGCGGGAAGTCCTCGGTGCCACAGGGCTGGACCTCGACGCCTTCCACCCCGGCATGCTCGAGGGTGGCCTTGGCGAGATCGAACCAGGTGGCCTCTCCCTCGCAGGCTGCGTGGTAGACGCCGGCCTCGCCCGTGAGCAGGACATCCCAGAGGGCGGGCGCGAGCTCGAGGGTCGAGGTGGGGCAGCCGCGCTGGTCCTGCACCACGCGCAGCTGGTCGCGCTCCTTGGCCAGGGCCAGCATGGTGCCGGGGAAGTGCTGGCCGCGGGGGCCGTAGAGCCACTGGGTGCGCACGATCCGCGTCCCGCCCGGGTGCGCCTCCTGGGCCTGCCGCTCGCCGGAGAGCTTCGTGCGCCCGTAGGCTGAGAGGGGGTTCACCGGGTGGTGCGGCTCATAGGGAACCGAGGCCTCGCCGTCGAAGACGAAGTCCGTCGAGACCACCACCAGGGGAATGCCGGCGCTCGCGCACGCCTCTGCGAGGACGCCGCAGGCAAGGCCGTTGACCCGCTCCGCAAGCTCCTCCTGCTCCTCCGCGCGATCCACGGCGGTGTAGGCCGCCGTGTGGATCACGCCCGTGAACGGCCCCGCCTCTCGGAACAGCTCCGCGACCTGCTGCGGGTCCGCCAGGTCCACGCCGACCCGCTCCACGCCCGCCGCCTCGCGGAGGTCCGTGCCCACCGCCGCCAGGCCGTCAGGCACTGCCAGGAGCACCTGGCTCCCCAGCATCCCGGCGGCGCCCGTCACGAGGACGCGCCGCTGTGTCGAGGCCTCCCCCACGGCGTCAGTCCATCCGGTTGGCGCCGCCCTCGGCCACCAGCTTCGCAGCGTGGTGGAGGGACTGGAAGGTCCCCGCGTCGGTCCACCAGCCCTCGAGGACATCCGCCGTCAGGCTGCCGTCCTGGATGTACCAGTTGTTGACATCCGTGATCTCGAGCTCGCCCCGGTCCGAAGGCTTGAGGGTCTTGATGATCTCGAACACGCGCGCGTCGTACATGTAGATGCCGATCACGGCCAGGTTGGACTCGGGCTCGCGCGGCTTCTCCACGATGCGCGCCACCCGCTCCCCTTCCATGGTGGCCACGCCGAAGCGCTCGGGGTCGTGGACCTCCTTGAGGAGGATCTTGCCGCCCTTGCCCTGGGCCCGGAACTGGTCCACGGCGCTCTTGATGTTGCGCTCGATGAGGTTGTCCCCGAGGACGACCACCACGGGCTCGCCGGCGGCCCAGTGGGCACACAGCCCCAGGGCCTCCGCGATCCCGCCCTCACCCTCCTGATAGGTGTAGTTCAGGTGCTTCAGGCCGAAGTCCTTGCCGTTGCCGAGCAGGGAGAGGAAGTCCCCGGACTTGCGCCCGCCGGTGACGATCATGATGTCCTCGACCCCCGCGTTCACGAGGGTCTCGATGGGGTAGTAGATCATCGGCCGGTCGTAGACCGGCAGGAGGTGCTTGTTGGTGATCTTGGTCAGCGGGAAGAGCCGCGTGCCAAGACCGCCTGCGAGGATGACGCCTTTCATGGGATCAGGGGCCCCGGGCCAGCCCGGGGTCGGGGCTAGAGGATAGCGCCCCGCGCAGGCGCCCGGGCGGCCCTGGCCTCCGCCCTACCCAGCCTGAGCCACGAGGCACGAGCCCGGCAGGGCAAGCCCGGCACCTTGGAGGCCCCCGGCGCCTCCCCCATGGCGGCGGGCCCCCGGCCCATCCCGCCGGCCTCGCCCCCTGGACCTAGGCGTCCAGCGACGGGACCGGCCAAGGGGGAGTCCACCCCGGCGGGCTGGGCCCAGGCCTCACTCCACCGTGACGCTCTTCGCCAGGTTGCGCGGCTTGTCGATGTCGCATCCGCGCAGGTCCGCCACGAAGTAGGAGAACAGCTGGAGCGGGATGACATTCAGGATCGGCGCGAGGAGGGGGTGGGTCACCGGCACCTCGACCACATCACTCGCGAGGGCGTGAGTCTCAGGATCCGAGCCGACGCTCAGGACCACGCCCCCCCGCGCCTTCACCTGCTCCACATTCGACCGCATCTTCTCGTCGAGAGGCGAGCTGCCGTTCAGACAGACGATCGTCATGCCGGGATCGATGAGGGCGATCGGGCCGTGCTTCATCTCCCCCGCGGCATACCCCTCGGCATGCACGTAGGAGATCTCCTTCAGCTTCAGCGCCCCCTCGAGGGCAATGGGGAAGTTCACGCCGCGCCCTAGGAACAGGAAGCCCTTGGCCGCGGCGTGCCGACGGGCAATCCCCAGCAGGCGCTCCCGCGCGGCCTGGGTCAGGAGGGTCTCCGCCTGGGCGGGGAGACGCTCCGCGCCATCCAAGAGGTCGGCGGCCTGCGCCTCGCCAATGGCCCCCTTGGCCCGCCCGAGGCGCACCGCGAGGAGCACGGCCGCCGCGACCTGGGCAGTGAAGGCCTTGGTGCTGGCCACGCCGATCTCGGGACCCGCCTGGGTGAGGAGGACGGCGTCCGCCTCGCGGACCTGGCTCGAGCCCTGCACATTGCAGATGGCCGCCACCCGGGCGCCCAGCTCGCGCGCGAGGCGCGTAGCGGCAAGGGTGTCGGCCGTCTCCCCCGACTGGGAGATGGCGAGCGCCAGCGTGCCCGGGGCCACCACCGGCTGGCGATAGCGGAACTCGCTGGCGTAGTCCACATCGACCGGGACCCGCGCCAGCTGCTCGATCGCATAGGCCGCCACCATGCCCGCGTGCAGGGCGGTCCCGCAGGCGAGCACCTGCACGCGCTCGACCTTGGACAGGACCTCGTCCGAGAAGCCCTCGAGCTCCACATCCCCGCCGCGCCGCTTCCCGGCCAGCGCACGCCCCAGCACGCCCGGCTGCTCGTGGATCTCCTTGAGCATGTGGTGCGGCCACTGGCCCTTGGAGGAGTCCTCGGGCTCCCAGTCCACCGCCCGCGCAGCGCGCTCGATGGGCAGCCCGTCGGGCCCGAAGACCTCGAAGCCCTCCGCATCCAGGCAGGCCACATCCCCCTCCTCGAGGAACACGACCTCGGGGGCGTGGGGCAGCAGGGCCAGCAGGTCGGACGCCAGCCAGGTGCCGTCCCCGCCTCGGGCCAGCAC
>JADHNZ010000022.1 GCA_016779225.1 Planctomycetota bacterium | reverse complement strand
CGGTGAAGAAGGTCCTGCAGGCGGAGACCACCGAGGCGGCCGCCGCGGCCCTCCCCGAGGCGATGAAGCGCGTCGACAAGGCCGCCAAGAAGAACCTCATCCACGCCAACGCCGCAGCTCGGAAGAAGTCCCAGCTGACGCGCGCCGCGACGGCCAAGTGAGGCGCCGGGAGCCCTGATTCGGGCTCCCGCGATCGCTTCCCGCGGCCCATGTGCCGCAGGATCCCTCCCCATGGGCCGCTTCGAGACGAGTGAACAGGCGTCCGCGCGCTGGCATCAGCCCGTGCGCGTTCCGCGGGTGAAGGCCGACATCTTCGGCGCCGCCCGTGAGATGGCCGCGGATATGCCGGGCTGGACCCTCACCAAGGTGGACGAAGAGGCTCTCTGTCTCGAGGCCACCAAGAAGAACGGCTTCCTGGGCGGGACCTCGACGATCCAGGTGCGGGTCGAGGGCCCCGAGGGCATCCCGAACTCGGCGACCCACTGCAGCAGCCAGTCCAGCGGGGCTCTGCTCTCGCGGGACAAGGCCAATGTGGCCGAGTTCATCCAGAAGTTCTGGATGCGCGTGACCTAGGCCTCGAGGCTCATCCGCCAAGCGCCCGTGGCGCAGGTGCCTCCAGCAGCCCCTCTCCCGAGGGGCTGCTTGCGTTCTGGGGGAGGTCGGCGCGGGTCCCCGAGGCCAGGCCGGGCACGACGCGGCGCGCCCGGAGGGGGCAGGGCCTCTCAGGCCGCTCACAGGGTTCGATCCTGGCCGCTGGAGAGCACACCCGGGGAGGGGAGACGGCGTGCCCTGGAGGTTCTGCCTGCCGGCGCCTCCCCGGCGGTGCTTCCTGTCTTGCCGGCTCGGGTTCGCAGGGTGGGTGGCCCGGCGAGCGGCCTGACCCGGACCCGTTTTGGGGGACTCGAAGCCCAGAAATCCCCCCTCAAGGGGCCTGGAAGTGGGACCACTCATTTTTGGGGGAATATATTCCCCCAAATGTGCCAGCCTGTCCGATGATGGGTCCATCGCGATGAGCACCGCCCAGCCCGACCACGAGACCCTCCTTGCCGCGGTGGCGAGGATCCTGCGACCGCTGGTGCGGGTCCTGATCCGCAATCGGGTCGCCAGCGACGCGGTCACCGAGCTGGTGCGGCGGGTGTTCGTGGATGTGGCCTTCGAGGAGTTTGCCCTTGAGGGGCGTCGTCCCACCCAATCGCGGGTGTCGGTCCTGACGGGCCTCAACCGCAAGGAGGTCGCGCGCCTCCGCTCCCTGCGGGAGTCCGTGCTTCCGGATGCGGGGGAGCGCCGCAACCGGGCGGCTGCTCTGCTTGGGGCCTGGCGCCGTGACCCGGACTTCCACGGGCCGGATGGCCAGCCGATGCCGGTTCCGTTCTCCGGGGAGCAGAGCTTCACCCTCCTCTGCCAGCGCCACAGCGGTGACATGAAGCCTCGCTCGCTCGCAGACGAGCTCCTTGCCGCCGGAGCGCTCGAGGAGGTCGGCAGCAAGCTGCGCATGACGAGCGCGGGCTATGTGCCGAGTGCGGACCCCACCGAGGTCCTCCAGATCCTGGGGACGGACACCGCGGAGCTCATCAGCACCATCGACCACAACCTCTGCGCGACCGCGGGGGGGCACCGCTACCAGTCGAAGGTGAAGTACGAGGGGCTCTCCGCGGAGCACCAGCGGGAGTTCCTCACCTACTCGGGGCGCCGCGCGCAGGACCTCCTCGAGGACCTCGACCGCTGGCTCGCTGCCCGCACGGAGGACAGCGAGACTGCCGCGGCTTCGAGTGAGGGCGCGGAGCAGCCGCGCGTGAACCTCGGGCTGGCGGCCTTCCAGATCGTCGAGCCCTACACGACCACCGCCGAGGACCCCGGGGGGGCTTCGGCGGCCGAACTCAACTCGTAACACGAATCAGGCAGCATCCATGAACATCCATCGCACACTCCTCGTCCTCTTCGCCGCGGCGCTGGCCGCCTGCGGCGCCGGGAGCGGAGGCATCAGCGGCAGCGGGGGCGTCCCCACCGGCACCTCACGCGGGCCCATCGACGGCTTCGGCAGCGTCATCGTCAACGGGGTTGCCTTTGACTCCGACAGCGCCCAGATCCTCAAGGACGGCCTGCCCGCCACCCAGGACGATCTTGCCGTGGGGCAGCTCATCGAGGTCGCGGGTGACTTCGAGCAGGGCGTCGCCACAACCATCTCCTATCGCTCCGAGGTGAAGGGGCCCGTGACGAGCGTGGTTATCAGCGACCCCGACCTAGGCCTCGCCAGCGTCGTGGTGCTCGGCCAGACGGTTCGGGTCAACGCCGACACGGTCCTCAATGGCGTCAGCCTCCAGACCCTGGCTCCCGGGGATCTCCTGGAGGTCAGCGGTGCCCGGGCCCAGGGCGGCACGGTCTTCGCGACCTACCTCGAGCTGAAGCCCACCCTGGACACCTACAAGGTGGTGGGGACGGCCGAGTCGTCTGCGCCGACCTCCTTCCGAATCGGCGGGCTGCTCCTCGACACCTCCAGCGCGGACATGCCGGGTGGCGTGGTGACGGACGGCCAGCGCGTTGAGGCCAAGGGCGCGCCCAGCGGCTGGAACCCCGCCGTCCCAAGCCTCGTGGCTAACAAGGTCGAGCCAGCGGCCGTTGGCACGGGGTCCGCGGGGCAGCGCCTCGAGCTCGAGGGCTACATCACGGACTTCGCGAGCCCCGCAGACTTCCGCGTGCTCGGCTCGCCGGTCCGCACCACCGGCTCGACCGTGTTCCAGAACGGCTCGAGCGCAAGCCTCACCAACAATGTGAAGGTCCAGGTGAAGGGCAGCCTCGACAGTGAGGGCGTCCTGGTCGCGACCTCCTGCGAGATCCAGTCCACGGGCGCGCACCGCACGACCTGGACCCTCGAGGCCACCGATGTGCAGAGCCAGACCGTCCGCGTCCTCGGAGTGGACTGGTCCATCCGAGGCGAGACGGAGCTGGACGACAACAGCAGCGCCAACCAGGACCCGCTGACCTTCGCAGACCTGCTGGTGGGGGACTATGTGCGCGTGCGTGGGTACCGCGACGGCAGCGAGCTCGTTGCCGAGCGCCTCCGGCGGAGAGACCCCGAGACGGAGGCGCGCCTCCGTGGGCCCGTGACTGCCGTCGAGGGACTCGGCGCAGGGGAGGTGGAGATTCTTGGGACCCGAGTCCTCTCTGACGGATCGACCGTCTATCGGGACGAGAACGACCAGGCCATCTCCCAGAGCCAGTTCTTTGAGGGGCTCTTCCTCGGGCGCTTCGTCGACGCCAAGTGGGATCCGTTCGGAGGGGATCCGACGAACCAAGCGGCAGACGAGCTCTCACTCGAGGTCGACTGAGCCAACAGGCACCGGCGCCCTCTGCTTGAGAGGTCGGAGGGCGTCAAGCGAGAGGCCCGGGCACGCATCGCGTGTCCGGGCCTCTTCCTTCATCGGGGGGTACCCGGTGCGGGGGACCTCAGCGCGCCAGGCGGCTGTAGCGCCACTGGACCGCGAGGGTCATGGCGCACAGGGCCGTGGACTGGGTGCGGCCGCCCAGGCTGTCCCACGGGCCGACCGGGGGGAAGGAGCCGTCCTCCTCCTGGGCGGCAGCGAGGGCCTCCGCGATGGCCGGCTGCCACGCCTTCCACAGGCGACCCCCGCGCTGGTACGCGGCCAGGCTGCCGAAGTACCAGGCGTACGGATCGCTGAGGTTCGCCTCGGGGTCGTGGAGGGGGAGCTTCGCGAGCAGCAGGTCCTCCTGGGCACGGGCCATCTCGGGTGCGACCGGGGGAGCGCCGCTGACGGCGCGCGTGAACATGCCCACCGCCGTGAGGGTCTCGGAGGCGTCGGCGGGGTACTGGTCGTTGACGCCGGGGATGCGCGAGCTGCGGCTGCCTCGGCTGTCGTAGCCCACGCGGCCGGTCTCGGGGTCGGTGACGCTGTCGAGCCAGGCCCAGGCCCCCTCGAAGGTGGCGTCCTCGACCTCGGCCCCGGCGTCCCGGGCCGCCCGGAGGGCGGTCAGCATCCAGCCGGTGACGCTGGTGTCGTTGTCGCCCACGGGCGGCATGTCGTAGCGCCAGGCGCCGTAGGGGTTGCGGGCGCGCTCGGCCATGGCAGCCCCGCGCTGGACCGCCGGAACGAGGCCCGCGGCCTTTCCGGTGAGCACCGAGGTCTCGGACACCGCGAGCAGGCCGAGCGCGTGGCCGTAGAGGAAGGTGTGCCCGCTCGGAGCACCAAACAGCCCGTCCGCTTGCTGCTGATCCAGGAGCCATGCGATCGCGCGGCGCAAGGGCTCCTTGCGCGGGCCCGCGGCCAGGGTGTTGCCCTCGGCGAGGAAGGCGAGGGCCGCCATGGCGGTCACACCGACGCGGTTGCCGGCCGGGTCCGCGGCGGCTCCCTCGCCGCTGGCCGGGGCCCAGGAGCCGTCGGCCTCCTGCTGCTCGACGAGCCAGGCGAGGGCGCGCTCGAGATCGGCGGTGGGGGCCTCCGCGGGGTCTGCATCCTCGACGGCTGCCGGGGCTTCGATCTCACCCGCGCCCGAGGCGGCGCAGGCTCCCAGCGCAGTGGGGATTAGGGTGAGTGCCAGCGTCTTGAGGGTGAGTGCCAGCGTCTTGAGGGTGAGTGCCAGCGTCTTGAGGGTGGGGGAGCTCGAGAGGTGCATGGGGGGATTATGGCAGCGAGCTTGGAGAGTTACCTGCGCTGCCCTGCGGGAGGGTTGTCGCCCGCGCCAGGGCCCTCGAGGGCTGACGGCCCGAGCGTGCTGGGGCGCGCGCCGCCCGGCCCTGCAAACGGAAGGAGCCCGGCCCCAGGTCTGGGGCCGGGCTCCTCACAGCGGCCTCGGGCCGCTCGAGAGTCCCAGCGGCTTGGAGCCGCTCAAGGCTCAGCGCGCGCCGAGGACCCGCGCGTAGCGGAAGTACACCTCGAGGCAGAGCACCATGAGCGCGGTGGAGTACACGCGACCGCCGGAGTAGCCCCAGGGGCCGACCGGGTCCCAGGACCCCTTGTAGTCGCCGTCCTTGCGCTGGCTGTCGAGGACCGCCTTCTCCATGGAGGTCTTCCACTTCTTCCAGTGGTTGCCGCCCATCTGGTACATGGCGTAGCTGCCGTAGTACCAGTAGTACATGTCGCAGCCGAAGCCCTCGGGGTCCCACTCGGGGAGGGTCTTGAGCAGCAGGTCGGCGTGCTTCTCCATGATCGCCTCGTCCTTGGGATCCTGGCCCAGGAAGAAGCGGCAGAGCAGGCCCACCGAGGTCATCGCCTCGCCCTTCTCCGGCGGGTACTGGTCGTTGACGTTCGCCACGCGCGAGCTCATCGAGCCCAGGCGGTCGTAGCCCATCCGGCCGGTGCCGGGCTCGGTGACCTCGTCGAACCAGGTGAGGGCGCCGCTGTAGGCCTCCTTGTCGACCTTCAGGCCGCCTTCCTCGGCGGACTTGAGGGCGAAGATCATCCACCCCGTGACCGAGGTGTCGTTCTCACCCAGGGGCGGGACGTCGTAGCGCCAGGCCCCGTAGGGGTTGCGCGCGCGGCTGATGTAGTTGATCGACTTCTGTGCGGTGCTCTTGAGCAGGGGCGTCTTCAGCGAGAGCACATAGGCCTCGCAGACGGCCAGGCTCGCGATGCCGTGGTCGTAGAGGAAGGAGTGGCCGATGTCGTCACCGATCAGGCCAGTCTCCGGATCCTGCTGGTCGCGCATCCACTTGATGCCCTTGCTGACGACCTCCTTGTAGAGGCCCTCGCGCAGGGTGTGGCCGTCGCCCAGGAAGGCGAGCAGAGCCAGGCCGGTCATGCCGACATCCTGAGCGTGGCTGCCCGCGCCCTCACTGGCCTCGGTGCCGCCGGAGACGTTGTTGATCCAGTACTCGTCGACGTCCCAGTAGCCGTCAGGCGACTGGTGGTTCTTCAGCCACTCGAGGCCCGCCGCGAGGGCCTCCGCGGTGCCGCCGCCGCCGGCGCGCAGGTTGCGCTTGCCGCCGAAGCGGCCGCCGTACTTGCCGCCCGCGCCGCCGCCGACGCCGATCACATTGTTGAAGGCCTTCTGGTCGAACGGCGAGTTGGACATCATGTCCGGGTCACCGTCGGTGGTCTCGAAGTCCTGGTCGACATCGGTCTCGTTGTGGTCGGAGACCTCGTAGTCCTGGATGATCGGCTCCTCTTCGGACTCGATCTCCTCGATCTCCTCGGGCTCCTCCTCGGGGGGATCCTCGACGACCTCCTCGGGGGCCTGGTCGACGGAGGCCTCGATGATGACCTCGTCCGGCTTCTCGAACAGGTTCCACGGGATGGCCGCGATCAGCATGATCGCCACGACGTGCGCGGCGGCCGAGATCGCGAACCAGGGGGCGCGCTGCATCCAGTCGTAGAGGACATCGTTGAAGGTCTCCTCCTGCTCCCACGCCTTGGGCAGGGTCGATTCGATCTGGATGTGCTTGTAGCGGTCGTCGCTCATGGGGAGGTCTCCCGTCGAGGGGTGGTGGCGCCTCGGGGTCCCCGCGGTGGGACCCTTGGCACGGTCACCCCAACGGAGCCGGGGGGGATCGGTTCAAGAGGATATCCGCCCGAGCGGGGTGGTCACTGCGGCGGATGGGGCACCCGGAGCCCCCCTGGGGCGCTGGATCCGTGATACCGCCTACCCGTCTTGGGGTATCCCCTGTCCCGGAGGCCTCGGCCTCACCCCGGGCGGATCCCTGGGCCCCGCGCGCCAGGGTCCGACGGCCTAGCGCTGGGCGGACTCGATCTCGCCCCGCGCCAGGAAGGCCTGGAGGTCCTGTGGGAACACGAAGCTCCCGCGCACCAGCCCGAGTCGGGACCGCACCAGGCGCCGCTGGTCGAGCTCCTCCAGCAGGTGCTTGCGGAGGCGCGCCTGCACCTCGAGCGAGCCGAACGGCTCCGCGGGGACGGCGTCGTTCTTGGCGGTGATCTGGTAGAGCACGATCGCACGCACCGAGTCCTCGACCTTGTAGGGGAGGGGCGGCGTGATGTCCCCCACGCGGGCCGTGCGGCCGAACTCGTAGAGGGCATCTCCCCCGTGCAGGGAGCGCGACATCACCAGCATGCCTTGGAGCGAGCGCTCCAGGTCTGGGGTGCGGCCGCGGTTGGCGTCCCAGGCCTGCACCTGTTCGGGGAAGCTCGCGTCCCCTAGGGCCACTTGCCCGCGCAGCTGAGTGGCGAGGAAGACCACTCGCTCGACGGCGGCCTGGCCCTCAAGTCCCGGGGCGTGCTCCTCAAGCGACAGGATCATGCGCTTCAGGGTGAAGCTCGAGGCCTTGGCCCCCACGAGGGCGAGGTCCTCGGGGTCCTGGGACTCCTTCAGCACCTCGTAGGCGCTGAGGAGCTCGCCCGGACGGATGTAGCGATCCGCCGTGGTGCGGCCCGAGGGGCCCGGCTGGACGCCCCGCTCGGAGTCGCGCCAGGCAATTCGGTAGAGGTCCGCGGTGACCTGCTCACGGAACTGCTCGGGGCTCGTGCGCGAGGTCCGCAGCCGCTGGCTGAACCCCGCGGCGCCGCCGAAGCGCTCCACCTGGCGCTCGAAGTGTCCGCTCACCAGGCTCTCCACGAGGGCAGGGTCGAAGCCCCGGCTGCGGCCCGCCTCCACCTCCAGGCGGGTCATGGCGAGGTCGCGCAGGATGTCCTCCCGGACCGCGCCGCGGTCCTCACCCTCACGCAGGCGCGTCTGCCAAGGCGCGTAGGGGTCGGCCTCGGCGCGCTCGATCTCCCGCAGGGTCAGCACCTCGTTCCCCACGACGCCGATCCCCCAGTCGAGGTAGGCGATGGCCGGGGCGGACGGCTCCAGGGTGGGCGCGTCCGCGGGCAGCGGCAGGGTCTGGGCCGCAGCCGAGCCGATGACGAGGAGCGGCGCGAGACACCGCCGAAGACACGGTGCCAGGGCAAGGGGAAGGGCGCGGGAGCTCACGCTGCGATTGTGGTGGCCCCAGCGGGAGGGGATCAAGTCGGCGCCGCCGCGAACGCGGGCCTGCTCACTCCACCCCAAGCGCGGACCGCACGCAGGCCTCGAGCCACTCCAGGCCGGTCTCGGGGGCGCTCACACCCGGGGGCAGGACCGCGTGCACCAGGCCCGCGCGCACGCGCCGCAGCTCCGTGTCGAGGCGGGCGAGCAGCCCCTCGGCCGCGACCCGATCCCCGTACTCCACCAGGTAGACATCGTCGCGCAGGGCCACGCGCCGGATGTCGAAGGCCTCCAGCTCGGCCCTGAGGCCGGCGAGCCGGAGGAGCATCAGGGCCTCCTCCGGAGGACGCCCGAAGCGGTCGCGCAGGTCCTGCTCGGCGGCCGCGGCCTCCTCACGGCTCGCGATCTCGGTGAACGAGCGCAGCAGGTCCAGGCGCACGCCCGGGTCGGGGATCCACTCCGTCGGCAGCAGCGCCCGCACGCCGAGCTCGAGCTCGACCCCGCGCTCGGTCTCGGACACCTCGGGCTCGGCGTCGGCCCCCTCGCCCGCCTGCAGGCGCTCGACCGAGAGCTTGAGCAGGCGGCAGTACATGTCGTAGCCCACCGCGGCGATGTGTCCCGATTGCTGCGCCCCCAGGACGTTCCCTGCGCCGCGCAGCTCGAGGTCCTTCACGCTGATCCCGAAGCCCGCCCCCAGGTGGCTCATCTCCTCCAGGGCCTTGAGTCGCTGGCGCGCGATGTCGCGCAGGGGCTTGTGCCGCTCGACCAGCAGGTAGCAGTAGGCCTGCTGGTCCCCGCGGCCCACGCGGCCGCGCAGCTGGTGCAGCTCCGCCAGGCCGAAGTGGTCGGCGTCCTCGATCAGGATCGTCCCCGCCGCCGGGATGTCCACGCCGTTCTCGATGATGGTCGTCGCCACGAGGACATCGGCCTCGCCGCGGGTGAACGACTCCATCACCGCCCGCAGCTCCTTGGCCGGCATCTGGCCGTGTCCCACGGCGAAGGTCGTGCCTGGCACGAGCCCCGCCAGGCGGCGGGTCACCGAGTCGATGGATGAGACCCGATTGTGGAGGTAGTAGACCTGCCCGCCGCGCCCGCGCTCGCGCAGGATCGCCTCGCGCACCAGCTCGTCGTCCTCGGTGTAGCCGAGGATCGTGCGGATCGCCTGGCGCCCGGGGGGCGGGACGGAGAGGGCCGAGATGTCCCGCAGCCCCGAGAGGGACATGTGCAGGGTGCGCGGGATCGGCGTGGCCGTCAGCGTGAGCAGGTCCACCTCGGCGCGCAGCTGCTTGAAGTGCTCCTTGTGCGTGACGCCGAAGCGCTGCTCCTCGTCGATGATGACCAGGCCCAGGCGGTGGAAGCGCACATCCTTCGAGAGGATCCGGTGCGTGCCGACCACGATGTCCACCTCGCCAGCGGCCAGGCCCTCACGGGTGGCGCGCGCCTCCTTCGGGACCGTGTAGCGACTGAGGGCCTCGACGCGCACGGCGAAGTCCGAGAGCCGCGAGCGGAAGGTCTGCAGGTGCTGCTGCGCCAGGATCGTGGTCGGCACCAGCACGGCGACCTGTCCGCCTCCCGCCACCACGCGGAAGGCCGCGCGCACCGCGAGCTCGGTCTTTCCGAAGCCCACATCCCCGCAGAGCATGCGGTCCATGGGCCTCTCGCTCGCCAGGTCCGCGTCCATCTCCGTGTCCGCCTTGGCCTGGTCCTCGGTGTCCTCGTAGGGGAACGCCTCCACCATGGCGCGCACCATCTCGGCGTCCCCGGTCCAGGAGGGGCGCTGCCGCAGGGCGCGCTTGGCCTGCACCTCGATCAGGTCGGCGGCGAGGTCGAACAGGCCGCGCTGGACCTTCTCCTTGCGCTTGCGGAACGCGCTGCCGCCGATCTTGTCGAGCGTGATCGACGCGCCTCCGCCGATGTAGCGCTGGACCAGGTCGATGCGCGTGCTCGGGACATAGAGGCTGACCTCCTCCGCGAACACCAGGTGCAGGTGCTCCTCCTCGCCCGCGCCGCGCTTCATGCGCACCAGGCCGCGGAAGCGCGCGAGGCCGTGCACGGCGTGCACCACATGATCACCCGGGCGCAGCTCGAAGAAGGACTGGATCGCCTTGACCTTGTGGCGCGGGCCCTGGGCCGCCCTGCGGCGCGTCCCGAGCACCCCCTTCACCTCGTGGTGGTTGAGGAGGACGAGCTCCCAGCCGGGCATCCGGAAGCCCTTGCTGATGAGGCCGAGGGCAAGCTCGACGCCGGCCGCGCCTCCCTGCTGCTCGAGGGCCTCGGCCAGGTTGTGGCGGTCGGCCTCGCTGTGGCACGCCACCAGCACGCGCGCGCTCGCGGCGGCCTCGCCCAGGGCCTCGGCCGCGCGGCTCATCCCGACCTCGAGGGCCTGCACGCTGCGCGTCTCGAAGACCAGATCCTCGCCCGGCAGGCTCTGCAGGCACAGCTCCTGCAGCGCCTGGCGCCGCTCCGCCAGCCCCTTGAGCGCGCGCTCGTAGGCGGGCGAGCGGATCCGCAGGGCCTCGGTGCGCTCCTCCACGCGCAGGGGCTCGACGGTCACCCACAGGGTGTCCTCGGGGAAGAGCGCGCTGGGCTCGGTCGCTCCCGTCTCTCCAACCTCGACACTGTCCGTCGCCAGGCAGACCGACAGCTCGTCGTGGGTCGCGGTAGAGCGCTGGTCGCTTGGGTCGAAGGTGCGCAGGGACTCGACCTCGTCCTCGAACAGCTCGATGCGCAGGGGCTCCGCGGCGGCGAACGGAAACAGGTCGAGGATGTCCCCGCGCAGGCTGACCTCGCCGGGGGCCTCTGCCAGGGGCTGGCGCTCGTAGCCCATGCGGACGAGCCGGTCGAGCAGGCCATCGCCATCCAGCACCTGGCCCTTCTTGAGCACGAGGATCTCCCGCTCGAGGTCCTTCAGGGCGGGGAGGGGCTGGAGCAGGGCCACCATGCTGGCGACGACGACCTGCGGCCGCTGATCGAGCGGCCCGGCCATCCGGCGGGCGAGCTCCATGCGTGCCATCGTGGCGCCGCCGTCCGCGCCCTCGCGCGAGGGAAAGGCGAGGGACTCCACTCCAAAGTGTGCCAGGTCGCCTGCAAAGGCCTCGGCCTCGCCATCCGAGGCCAGCACGACGAGGACGGACCGCTCGCCCAGGTGGCCGCGTGAGAGGAGGTACGCCAGGACCAGGGCCTGGGATCCGCCCCACAGGCCGCCGGCATGGACCCGTGCTGCCCCGCTGGCGCAGAGGTTCGCGAGGGCCGCGCACTCGGCGAGCTCGGGCAGCGCGCCCGCGTCCACGAGCGGGGCCGTCGCGGTGGCGCCGGTCATGCGTCGGCCTCCTCGGCGCCTTCGGTGGTGCGCTCGAGAGCAGGGGCGTCGCCGCTCTCCCCGCCCTCGAGCTGCGCGAGCGCCAGGCGCGCGGCCTCCATCTCGGCCTCCTTCAGCGTCGAGCCCCAGGCCTCGGGGTAGGGCGCTCCGGCGACGACCGCCCTCACGCGGAAGCGCGGGGCGTGGGCCTCGCCCGCCTCCTCGAGCAGCTCGTAGGTGGGAGGCGTGCCGCCGTCCCTCTGCGCCAGCTCCTGGAGCCGCTGCTTGGGAACCACCACCTCGGCCTCCGCCCGCGCGCGGTCCAGGGCGCCGGCAAGGGTCGAATGCACGAAGCGGCGTGCCGCCTCGAGACCCCCGTCCAGGTAGACGGCTCCGACCACGGCCTCGAACAGGCCTGCACGCACCGTGGAGGAGAGCTCCACCTTGCGCAGGCCCTTGCCCACCCGCAGGCGAGGCGTGAGGCCGAGGCGATCCGCGGCCTCGGCCAGGGTGGGACGGGAGACCACATGGCTCTTGCGCACGGTCAGCTCGCCCTCGGGGAGGTCGGTCCGGGCGCCGAAGAGCTCCTCCGCGACGATCAGGTCGAGGACGGCGTCTCCCAGGAACTCGAGGCGCTCGTTGTGCCGCGGGCGGGCGCTTGCGTGGGTCAGCGCCTCCTCGAGCAGAGCCGGGTCCGCGAACGCATGGGGGAGGTCGGGGACAGGCTGCACGGGAGGGTGGGGGCTGCGCTCCGCGGCTCCAGGCAGCCCGGCCGGGGGCGCCATGGGGGTCATGCGGTGGGGAGAGTGATCCGAGGTGGAGCGCCGCGCCGGAGGAGGATAGCGTGGGTCCCGTGCGGGCCTGGCCGGCCGGTCCCGGATCCCCGGGCACGCTCAGCTCTTCGCGTCGACGAGGCGCCTGGATCCACGATGACCCCAGCCGAGCCCTCACCCCAGCCCGAGCCGCGGCCGCACGACGCGCTGGTGGAGCCGCTCTTCGCGGGCCTGTCCGGCGCGGGGGAGTCGAGCTCCGAAGCTTCGGGCGCGGCATCCCCAGGCGCGGCTCCACTCGAGGGGAGCGGGCCGACCGGGAAGGAGGAGACCCATGGCGCGGGCGCCGCGTCATCGGAGGCGGAGTCCTGGGAGTTCCCCGAGGTGGACCTCGGCGAGGCGGCCCGCGAATCGAGGCTCGCCCGACTGCTGGGCTTCGTCCTCGGTGCCCTGCTGGTGGGGCACCTGCTGCGTCTGATGCTGGGCAGCCTCTGAGCGCCCGGTCTCCTGGATCAGGGGGCTCTCGATCAGGGGGCCCTTGGGACGGTCAGCTGCCGGGTTCCAGGACCGAGCGGGGCTCCCGCGGCGCGGGGCCCTGCCGGTAGGCGGGGCTCTCGCCTGGGTCAGGCTCGAGTCCCGTCCCGGAGGGGCGCGAACCCCGCAGGCAGCGCGCCTACCAGGCGCTCGTGCTCCAGCAGAGCGAAGCGGTCGGTCATCCCGGCCAGGTAGTCACAGGCCGCGCGCTCGAGGCCCACCTCGTCCACCCAGGTGCGGTACCAGGGAGAGAGCTGGCTCGGGTCTGCCACCAGGGCCTCGAACAGGCCCTCCAGCACCTCGCGCGCGAAGGAGAGGAAGCGCTGCAGGTGTTCGTGCCGGTAGAAGCGGCGGTAGAGGAAGGCGTGCAGCTCCGCCACCTCGGGGGCGAGCTCCTCCCCGTGCCGCACGAGCAGCCGGTCATGGGCCTGCACCTCGGCGGCGCGGGCGGGGTCCAGGGCGCGCACGGCGGCGTCGGTCGTGCGGATGAGGTCCCCGATGCACAGGCCGAGCACCTCGTTGGTCACACGCGCGATGCGGAGCTTGGGGTCGAGGCTGCCGGCAAGGAAGCCTGGGTGGCGCGCCTCGACCACCTCCTCGGCCCGGCGCCAGAGAGCCGACTCGGCGCGGAGGTCGGCCTCGGTGAACATGCCCGCGAGGAGCCCGTCCTCGAGGTCGTGCTTGTTGTAGGCCGTGGAGTCGCTCAGGTCGACGACCTGGGCCTCGAGGCACGGGGAGGCGAGCCGCGGCTGCAGGTCCTCTGGCCAGTCACGCTCGCTCTCGTGCTTGAGCAGGCCTGCGCGGACCTCGTGGGTCAGGTTGAGCCCGGGATGCTCCGGGGAACGCCGCTCCAGGCGGTCCACCACGCGCAGCACCTGTGCGTTGTGGCGGAAGCCGCCGTGCCCCTGCATCAGGCCATCGAGGGCCACCTCGCCGCGGTGGCCGAAGGGCGGGTGCCCGAGGTCGTGCCCCAGGGCCAGGGCCTCGCAGAGGGGCTCGTTGAGCCGCAGGGCGCCGCCGATGCTGCGCGCGACCTGGCAGACCTCGAGGCTGTGGGAGAGGCGCGTGCGGTTGTGGTCGCCCTCTTCATTGAGGAAGACCTGGGTCTTGTACATCAGGCGTCGGAACGCCGTGGAGTGCGTGACCCGGTCGCGGTCGCGCTCGTACACCGTCCGCATGGGGTCCTGCTCCTCGGGGGCACGCCGTCCGCGGGAGTCCACGGCGAAGGAGGCCCAGGGAGCCAGCTCCGCGGCCTCGCGGGCCTCCCGTGCGAGCCGGTCCATCCAGCCTCGGGCGCCGGCCTGGCCGGCGGCTCGCTGGGGATCGGGCTGAGAGGTCATGGGCTGGGACAGGAACACCGCCTCGAGGACGACGACGCCGCGCCCGGGTTGCGGCGCAGGAGCTCCTCATCCTATCGACCTCCGGAGTGCGGCTCCCAAGCCCGCGTGGCCGCGCCGGGTCCCAGTCGACGCGCGGCCCCCCTCAGCCGCCGTGGACAATGTCCCCATGAGCGAGACGCCGTGGTTCGAGGCCGCCTTCCGCGCGGACTACCTCGCGGTGTACGCACACCGTGACCAGGCCAGCGCGGCGGGGGAGGTGGCCTTCCTGGTCGAGCAGGGCCTGGGTGGGCGGGTGCTCGACCTCTGCTGTGGCCAGGGCCGCCACCTGATCGCCATGCGGGAGGCCGGGCTGGATGCCCACGGCCTCGACCTGTCGCAGGAACTCCTCGTGCGCGCGCCGCGGCTCGCGGGCGGCGAGAGCACCTCGGGGCGTCTCGTTCGGGGGGACCAGCGCGCCCTGCCCTTCGCGGACGCCTCCCACGACGCCGTGGCCCTCTTGTTCAGCTCCTTCGGATACCACGATGACGCCGGCGACCTCTGCGTGCTGGAGGAGGTGCGGCGCATCCTGAGGCCGGGCGGCCTGGTCTTCCTCGACCTCATGAACCCCGCGCGGATCCGCGCCAGCTTGGTGCCCCACAGCCAGCGCGAGCGTAAGGGCCTGCTCCTGGAGGAGACCCGCACCCTCTCTCCGGATGGTCGGCGGGTGCGCAAGCGCGTGGTGATGCGGCGCGTGGACGGGGGAGGGGAGAGGTCCTGGCACGAGGATGTGCGCCTCTACGAGCCGGGCGAGCTCGATGCCGCCCTGGCCTCCGCGGGCCTCACGCCCACGGCACGGTTCGCCGACTTCCAGGGCGCTCCCTTTGGCGCCTCGGCCGAGAGGCAGCTCGTCCGGGCCGAGGCGCGGGCCTGAGCCGGGCAGGGCCCGGGCGCGTGCACTTCGAGGGGGGGCCGGCTCGGGCTATCCTCGGTGATTGCTGCGGGCCTGCTCGAGCGGTCTCGAGCCGGCAGGCGCAGCGTCCCCGAGACCCTGCCCGTCCCATGGATCACACCAACGTCGTCTTCTCCGACAAGGCCAAGGAACTCCAGGCCATCGCCCGCAAGATCGCCGACGAGCATGTGCGCCCGCTCGCCGCGAAGTACGACAAGGCCCAGGAGTACAACTACGAGGCTGCCCGAGCGGTTGCGGAGGCGGGCCTCTTCAAGACCTTCATCCCCGAGGAGTACGGCGGCCACGGCGCCGGGGTACTGGCACTCGCCCTCGTGGCAGAGGAGCTCGCCAAGGCGGACAGCGGCTTCGGCGTGGCCTTCGCAGTGAACGCCCTGGGGTCCTTCCCGATCATCCTGGGCGGCACCGAGGAGCAGAAGAAGCACTGGCTCCCGCAGATCGCGGCCGGCGACAAGTTCGTGGCCTTCTGCCTCTCCGAGAAGTTCGCCGGCTCCGACGCGCAGGGGCTCTCCGTGCGCGCCTTCGAGGACGGTGACGACTACATCATCTGTGGCGAGAAGAAGTGGACCACCAACGGCGGTGTCGCCGATGTCTACTCCGTCTTCGCGGTCACCGACCCCGAGTCCAAGTCGCGCCGCATCAGCGCGTTCATCGTCGAGAAGGGCACCCCCGGCTTCGAGGTGAAGAAGGTTGAGGACAAGATGGGCATCCGCTGCGTTCCCGTGGTCGAGACCCACTTCGACCATGTGCGCGTGCCCAAGGCCAACCTGATCGGAGGGCGTGCAGGGCTCGGCTTCCGACACGCCATGTCGACCCTCGACTACGCCCGCCCCGGCGTCGCCGCCCAGGCGGTCGGAGCCTCCCAGGGCGCCCTCGACCTGGCCAATGTGTACGCGAACCGGCGCAAGCAGTTCGGCATCCCGATCTCGGGTCACCAGATGGTCCAGCAGATGATGGCCGACATGGCCATGAAGACCGAGGCGGCCCGGCGCCTCGTCTACACCGCCGCCGCGGGCATCGACGAGTCCGGTCCCTCCGCGCTCAACAGCAAGATGGCGGCCATGGCCAAGTGCTTCGCCACGGATGTGGCCATGGAGGTCGCCACGGACGCGGTCCAGGTGTTCGGGGGCTACGGCTTCATGGAGGACTACCCCATCGCCAAGTTCTTCCGCGACGCGAAGATCCTCCAGATCTACGAGGGCACGAACCAGGTCCAGCGCCTGGTCATCGCGCGCCACTTGATCCGCGAGGCCGGGGAGCTGGAGCACCTCCAGGAGTTCATCCCCCACGAGGAGCAGCAGAGCTACTCCGAGGAGCCGGTGGGCTCCCGGAACCTCTGAGCTGGGCGGGCCGGTGGGACCGGCCGCCCGGATCCTGGCATCCTGACCGTTCGTTCGGGGGATGGAGGCCGCTCTCCAGGGGCCCCTGGCGCGTTGGCGCTGGGGGCCCCGTGGCATGGTGCCGCATAACGCGAACTTTACATGAGATCGTGCCCACCAAGGACGCTGGCGCGCGAATAAACGGCTGGAGCAAAGTCTGCCGCGGACGGAAGGTTTACCGCCTTCTCGGGAACCTCGCCGTGCAGACGGTCTCCCAAAGAACGCGTGGTCCTCTCGGGAGGCACCCCGCCACGGAACGACCCATGGCTACCCCCCCTCTGCTCACCATCGAAGAGGTCGACGCCAAGCTGGACAGCTGGGCGGACGAGCCTGATCGCTTCTCCGGCCGCATCAAGCGCTGGGCACGGCGTCTCAACCGCGAGGCCCGCAGCCTCGAGCTCTCGGCGCCCGGTGACTGGCGCGACGCCCGCCCTGAGATTCCGGGGGTGGCCACCATCGAGGACCAGCTGCGCGCTGAGATCGACTCGATCCGGATCATGGACCGCGACGAGGAGGCGCGCCACGCGCGCCGCCTGGAGCTGGCCCGGATGCGACTGGACCTGGCCCTCGAGCAGCACGGCCTGGAGGAGGCCGAGGTCGACGGCCGCATCTGCTACGACCCGCAGACCTTCCGCGATGTGGAGGCGGAGGCCTGCGAGCTGCCGCTCGACCTGTGCGAGCGGTGGAAGGAGCTGCACGCGCTGCGGACCGAGCTGGTCGAGCGCAACCTCTACCTCGTGCTGATCAATGTGGAGCGCTACGCCCACCTGGGCGTGCCGCGACTCGACCTGGTGCAGGAGGGCTCGGCCTCGCTCTTCCGGGCCGTGGACGGCTTCGACTGGCGGCGTGGCCTCCTCTTCCGGACCTATGCGGTGCACTGGCTGAACCAGGCCTTCCGCAGCCACCTCTACAACCACGGCCAGACGGTGCGCATCCCCGTCTACCTGCAGAAGGCCATGCGCCATGTGAAGGCCGCGATCGCACGGCTCGGCGACCCGAATGCCTCGGCCGCGCGCATCGCCGAGGTCTCTGGCCTTGGGGTCCACATCGTGGAGAGCGCTCTGGCAGCCTCTCGCTCGACCCTCTCGATGGACGCAAGCGGCGGGGACGACGACGGGCCGGGCCTGGTCGAGGCCCTCGGCTACGAGGACCCTGAGGGGCTCTACAACGTGTCCATGGAGGAGGTGACCCTCGAGGAGGGTCTTGGCGAGGCCCTCGAGCGCCTCTCCGAGCGCGAGCGCTTCGTCGTGGAACGGCGCTACGGCTTGGGCGCCTTCCAGGAGCAGACCCTCTCGGAGGTCGCCTCCCAGATGGGCGTCAGCCTCGAGCGGGTTCGTCAGATCCAGATGCGCGCCCTCGGCAAGCTGAGGACGCCGACCCTGCGCAAGGCGATCGACCCCTTCCTGTGACCGGGAGGGGGCCTTGGGGCTCCTGCCCTACGACCGCTCAGCCTGCAGCCCCGCGTCGCCTCCCGGCGGCCCGGGGCTGTCTGCGTATGGAGTGTGTCCGGGGCGCGTGCCCCCACCTCCAAGTCGCGCTCTCGCCTACACTGGAGGGCAGATGAGCACGGAGGCGATTCCGCTGCCGTTCCAGGACGGTCAGGACCCCAGGACCCGAGCCGCTGCGGCCCGCGCCCTGGATCCGCGCTCTCTGCGCGCCGTGTTCATGGACCTGATCGGCCGGCCGCCGCGGCAGAGCGAGGTCGGCGAGTGGCTGGGTCGCGGGCGCGGAGAGCTCCTGGACGAGCTCCTCGGTGGGGAGGAGTTCTGGGGCCACTGGTGGCACGAGCAGCTCTACTACTTCCTGCTGATCGACAACTTCAGGCCGCGCACGCGGGCCGCGAAGGAGGTGCCGGAGAGGCTCGCGCAGGGCCGGCTGCACTACCGGGACGCGCTGCACCAGGCTGCGCTCACGCCGACCTTCGACCTGCGCAACCCAGGCGCGGACACCTTCGTCACCGTTGTGATGGAGCAGTTCTGCGGGCTCGTCGTGCAGGACAAGGCCAGCGAGCTCGAGATCGGCAAGGTTGCCTACGAGGGCGGCAAGGGCCGCTTCCTCGGAACGACCGCCGAGAATCAGGCCGATGTGATCCGGATCTGCGTCGAGCACCGCGAGGCCTCGCGCCACTTCCTGGCCCGCGAGCATCAGCGCCTGCTGCGGGTGGAGCTCGACAGCAAGCAGCTGCGCGCGGATGCCGGCCGACTGCACCGGGACCCCTGGGCCTACCTGGCCGTGGTCCGCGAGTGGCTGCTGTCGGAGGCCTACGACCAGCGCCTGCGCGACCTCGTTCCCAAGTCCAACACCCTCTTCGTCCGCTGCCTCTTCGTGGACCTGCTCGACCGGCTTCCCGAGGACGACGAGCTCGAGCCGTTGCGCAACGCCCTTGACGGCCTGGCGGACTCGCGCCCCCTGCGCTCCGTGGTCGTGAGGCTGCTGCTCGACTCCGGCCGGGCTGCCGTGCCGCGCAAGCAGGACATCCCCGATCCAACCCGCTGGGTCGCGGCCCAGTTCCCGCGCTTCCTCGGGCGGGACGCAACCGATGAGGAGCTCGGGGTGTTCGTCTCCGCCTTCCACGAGGAGGGCTGCGAGCCCGGCACGATCCTCTACGCGCTCCTGTCCCACTCGGAGTACCAGTCCTACTGAACGCCATGCTGCCCACTGCCTCCCTCGACCGCCGGACCCTCCTGCGTGCCTCGACCCTGCTTGGGGCCGGTGCAGCCCTGCCGTCCAGCCTGCTCGCGGGGGCCATGGCCCCCCTGAGGCCCGACCGCAAGACCAAGCGCGTCGTGCTGGTGGCCTTTGCCGGCGGCGTCCGGACCCGCGAGACCTTCGGGACGCCCGCGAATGTCCCCAACATGCGCCAGATGGCCGATGAGGGCGTGCTCTACACGAATGTGGCCACCTCCAACCTGGGCCACTTCGGCGCGACCATGTCGATCTTCACGGGCATCTCCGAGCCCCGTGGGATTCGCGAGAACGCACGGGGCAACGACCCGACCCTCTTCGAGTACCTGCGCAAGGGGCTGGACCTGCCCAAGCAGGATGTTTGGGTCACCACGACCGGCGGCGCGCAGCAGGTGAACTACTCCTACAGCCTGCACCCCGAGTACGGGGCGCGCTATGGAGCGAACATCCTCGACGGGGATGGGATCTTCAACAAGGAGTTCAAGGACATGCTCAGCGCGTGGGGGATGCCCCAGCCCGTCGAGCCCGGCGAGCGTGCGCTGCTCGATCGGCTGCGGCGCGGAGTGGGCGGCGGAGAGGACGCCGCCCGCGAGGCCGAGCAGCTCGCGCGGGTGGAGGACTACATCCTCGGCGAGCTGAGCCGAGGAACCACTGACATCTCCGGCGCCGCTGCGGGTGACCGCAAGGCCCTGAGGCTGGCGCGCAACCTGCTGAGCCTGTTCAAGCCTCGCATGCTCGGGGTCGTCCTGCAGAACGCGGATGTGGCCCACGGCAGCTTCAACGCGTACAGCGAGGTCGTGCGCCAGAACGACGCCGCGATCGGCGAGCTGATGACCGCGATCCGCGAGGACGAGGAGCTGCGTGACTCGACGGCCGTGCTGGTCGTGCCGGAGTTCGGGCGTGACCGCGACCTGAACAGCCGCCGTGGCCTCGATCACGGCGACGGCTCCGAGGACCTGCGCCGCGTGAGCTGCGTGGCCTGGGGCCCCGACTTCAAGCGCGGCGTCGAGACCGGGCGCGACCAGCGCGTCATCGATGTGGTCGGCACCGTGTGCGAGCTCTTCGGGGCCGAGGCGCCCCTCGCCAAGGGCGGTCGGCTGCAGGGGCTGTACGCCTGACGGACCGGATGCGCGTCGCTCTGCCCCGTCCCCTTGGCCTCGCGCTCGCCGCGGGGCTCGTCCTGGTCGCGCTCACCGAGCGCGTCCCGGTCGAGGGTGAGGCCTTTGCCGCAGGTGCCGTGGGGCGCACCCAGGTCGTGGGCCTCGGCGCGAGCCAGGGGCTGGTGGGCCAGGATCCGCCCGCCCTCGAGACGCAGCCCGCACCCGGGGGGGCCGGCTCGAACGGCTGCCTCGCGTGCCACATCGGGATCGAGGACATGCACCCGTGGCAGGCCCTCTCGTGCGTGGACTGCCACGGAGGCGATGCGACGGCGAAGGACAAGCTGTCTGCGCATGTGGCCGCGCCCGAGCAGTCGGGCGACGAGCGGGTCCTGCCCCAGGACCGTGACCTGGCCTGGCTGCGCTTCCGCAACCCCTCCGACCTGCGCGTGATGGAGGTCACCTGCGGGACCTGCCACGCGGACCTGTGCAGCGACCTCTTCCTCTCGCTGCACGGCACCACGGCGGGGCACCTCTCCGACGGCTTCTACGAGATGGGGCTGAGCAAGGAGAAGGGGTCCCTCTACGGCGTCTTCCCCGTGCCGAGCCACCTCACGGACGAGGGGGAGGTGGACCGCCTCGTGCAGCCGCCCGCCTTCACGACCGCCGACGATGAGGAGGAGCTCGCCTCGCACTTTCCGGACCTGATCCGCAAGGAGTGCATGCAGTGCCACCTGTGGTCGGAGGGGCGCGCGGTGCGCGGTCGCCTGGGCTTCGATGGGGACTACCGCGGGGACGGCTGCGCGGCCTGTCATGTCCCCTATGCGGTCAACGGACTGTCCGACTCGGCGGACCGCACCGCCAACCGGACCGAGCCGGGCCATCCGCGTCGGCACGCCATGACGGCGGCGCCCTCCACGGAGACCTGCGTCACCTGCCACTACGGGGACGCCTCGATCGGCCTGCACTTCCGCGGGCTGAGCCAGCTGCCGCCGGGTGCGCCGGGCGGGCCAGAGATCGAGGGCACCACGGAGAGCCCCCTGAACCGGGTCTTCTACCTGGATGACAACGAGCTGGCGCCCCCGGATGTCCACCACGAGCTGGGGATGCACTGCATCGACTGCCATGGGGTGGGGGATGTCATGGGGGACGGCGCCCTGCACGGCCAGATGGAGCACGCCGTGGCGATCAGCTGCGAGGCCTGCCACGGCGACTTCGAGGAGCGGGCGAGCCTGGTCACCGAGCGCGGTGAGCACCTCGAGCACATGTGGCGCGAGGGGGAGGAGGTGTTCCTGCGCTCGAAGGTCACCGGCAAGACCCACCGCGTGAAGCAGGTCGTGGATGTGCTCGACCGCGACCACCGCGATCACTCACCCGAGGCGACTCGCGCGATGACCGGGGACCATGCGCAGCTGGAGTGCTACGCCTGCCACGCCGGCTGGAACATCAACTTCCTCGGCTTCCACTTCTATCGCAACGAGGCGCTGACCCAGCTCGACCTGCTGAGTGGTCGGCGCACTCCGGGGCGAGTGACCACCCAGGAGAAGGTCTTCACCACCTGGAAGTCGTTCTACGCGGGGCTGAACGAGAGCGGCCGGGTGGCGCCCTACATGACAGGGTTCTCGACCATGGGGACCGTGGATGACGCCGAGGGCAACCGGATCCTCGACCAGGCCATGCCCGTCACGCGCGAGGGGCGCTCGGGGATGAGCATGGTCCACCACCAGATGCACACGACGCGGCCCACGGCTCGCGCCTGCGTCGAGTGCCACCGCACGAGCGGGACCTGGGGCATGGGGACCTCGAACTTCCGCCTGGGTCGGCAGCTGGCCTTCGTGGCGGACCGTCGGGGCATCGAGGCCGTCGCGCTCAACCGCCAGGCCCTGACGGCCTCCGTGCCCCTGGCGAAGTTCGTCCTGCCCGACATCGTCGACCTCGAGCTGCAGTGCGACCCGCTTCAGGGGCACGCGCGGCATCTCTTCGTGACCGAGGGCGGGCGCGGCGTGCATGCGCTCGATGTCTCGGATCCGGCGCACATGCGTCGCGTGGCGTTCGTGTCCACCCTCTCGCCGCGCGGCATGGCCCTGAGCGGCGATCACCTCCTGGTGGCCGACGGGATCGGGGGCCTGCGCATCTTCGATGTGAGCGCGCCGGAGGACATCGAGCAGGTCGGCCACCTGCCGCTCTTCGACGCGCACGAGGTCGAGGTGCGCTGGCCGCACGCCTTCGTCGCCGACGGCGTGGGCGGACTCGCCATCGTGGACATCCGCGAGCCCATCGCGCCGCGGCTTGTCGGGGCGGTGAGCTGGCCTGGAGGGCGCACCGAGGTGGCGGCCATCGACCTCGACCTGCTCTTCCAATACAGCCGGCCCGAGACGGTTGCGGGGACCATCCCGGCCCCGTTCCGCAGCGATGCGCGCCACCTGTGCGCCGTGCTCGACCGCGTCCGCGGGCCGGTCCTGATCGATGTGACCGAGCCCACGCGACCCGTGGTGGTGTTTCCGCGCAGCCAGGACGGTCGCTCGTCCGCAAGCGTGGAGGGCGTCAGCTATCGGGGCCTGGCCCTGCGCAGCAAGGTCGATGTTGCCACGCCCCAGGGCGGTGAGCGCACCTGGGAGCGCGACTGCCTGTATGTCGCCGTCGAGCGCACCCTGGGCAACGGGGACCAGCGCTCGACCGTGCGCGTGCTCGATGTCAGCAACCCCGCGCGGCCCCGCCCCGTGGGCGATGTGGAGAGTGGCGACGCCTCCGAGATGCTCGCGCATGTCTCGCTCTACAACCAGCCCTTCCTGCAGCCGCTGGCGTTCGTTCCCGGCGACGAGGGCGTGTTCCTCACGGACCTGACCGTCAGCGCGGAGCCCAACCCCGTGGGGGTCCTGCCGGGCCTGCGGGACACCTACGCGGTGGTCGTCGAGGAGTTCCCCCTCGATGCGATGGTCTCGCCGACCGGAGAGCAGCTCAAGGATGTCAGCCACCCAGGCTCGCGCTGGCTCTATCCGCGCGAGATCGCGCGCCTGCTGGATGTTCCCGGCCGCGTGCTGGGGACCATCGACCCCGACGAGGCTGCGCCTCCGATCCCCGGGGCCACCGCGCGTGCCTTCTTCCAGCGCTTCGACAAGGACCGCAGCGGGCTGCTCACGGGGGAGGAGCTCAGGCGGGCAGGACCCGGACTCGACAAGAACGAGGACGGGCGCGTGACGCTGGCCGAGCTGGCGGAGACGGGCGCGGTGTTCAGCACCGGCGAGTCGCGTACGGACCAGCCGGAGTCGACCTTCGAGAGCCCGCGCACTGAGCCGGATGGCGACCTGGCGCGCCTCTTCGATGGGGTGGATCCGCTGGTCCACGACCGCAACAACGACCGTCGGCTGGATCGCAAGGAGCTGGCCCGTGCCCTGTTCGAGGCCCTCGACCTGGACGCGAACGGGCGGCTGGATCGCCACGAGCTGTCGCGCCATCCCGGGCGTGCACGCCAGATCCGCTATGGGGACGAGGGCGCCATGGAGGAGTTTGGCGCGCGCGACCTGAACAGGGGCGGGACGATCAGCGCCCGCGAGCTGCGGGTGAGGGATCCGGAGTGGGAGGCCCTCGATCGCGACGGGGACGGCTTCGTGCAGCTGGAGCCCGACCCCGTGGCGAGCCAGCGCGGCGGTGCGGTCGCCATGCCCGATCCCGAGTGGCCGCGCCGACGGCCGCGTGCCCTGCCCCTGCCGCCGAGCCTCACCGAGGAGCTCCTGCTCACCCTCGACGCGGACGGCGACCGGCTGCTCACCCGGCGCGAGCTCCGGGCGCGGGAGGACCTCGCCGAGGCCCTCGACCTGAACCGCGACGGGGTGGTCGAGGAGGGCGAGTGGACGCGCATCCTGAACCTGGTCCAGAACGGCGGCGTGCGCCTGCTGGCGGACGGGTTCGAGGCGCGCTGGGACCTGGACGGGAGCGGCCGCGTGGAGGAGGACGAGCTCCCCGAGGTGGCTCGGATCCCCCTCGCTCGCCGGTGAGGGACGGGGCCCCTGTGCGCCTCCGCCGCGCGCACCCTCTGCGCGCCCCATTCACCGCGCCCTCCGGGCCCCCAGGGACGGGCCCTTTGGTACCCTGCGGCGCTTCCAGGACCCGCCCATGGACCTCGTGAACCCCACCCCGACTGCGCCGGATCCCGCCACCGGCCGCAAGCCGGAGTGGCTGAAGGTCCCCCTGCCGGGTGGAGCTGGGTACACGCGCCTCAAGGGGCTCGTGAAGGGCCTCGGCCTGCACACGGTCTGCGAGGAGGCACGCTGCCCGAACATCGGGGAGTGCTGGCGCGGAGACCACGCGACCATGACCCTGATGGTCCTGGGGGACGAGTGCACCCGCCGCTGCCGTTTCTGCGCGGTGAAGACGGTGCAGCAGGCCGCTCCTCCCGACCCCGAGGAACCCGCGCGCGTGGGGCAGGCCGTGGCCTCCCTCGACCTCGAGTATGTGGTCATCACCAGTGTGGATCGGGACGACCTCTCGGACGGCGGGGCGGGCCACTACGCGGAGTGCGTGCGCCAGATCCGCGCGCAGGCGCCGCGCACCATCGTCGAGACGCTGATCCCCGACTACACCGGCGCGCCCCTCGGTGTGCTGATGGGCGCCCGGCCCGATGTGCTCGCCCACAATGTCGAGGTCGTCCCGCGCCTGCAGCGCCGGGTGCGCGATCCGCGCTGCTCCTTCGAGCGCTCGCTGGAGACCCTGCGCGGTGCGAAGGAGGCCTGGAGCGGGACCTTCACCAAGTCGTCTCTGATGCTTGGCCTCGGCGAGTCCCACGACGAGGTCGTGGCCTCCATGGAGCTGCTGCGCGAGGCGGATGTGGATTTCCTCACCCTGGGGCAGTACCTGCGGCCGACGCCGCAGCATGCGCCGGTGCGTGAGTATGTGACCCCCGAGCGGTTCGATGCCCTCGACCGCCTGGGGCGGGAGCTCGGGTTCAGGCAGGTGTCCTCGGGACCCCTGGTGCGTTCGAGCTACAAGGCAGGCGAGCTGCAGGCGGCCCACCTGGTGCGCGAGCGCCGGCGGGCCGAGGCCGCGGCGTCCAGCGCAGGAGAGACCCGATGACTGAGATGATGAGCCTGATCACCGAGGACGGCAGCGCTCCGGCCTACTCCGGAGGCCTGAGCGACGAGGCGCTCCTGCGGTGCTACCGCACCATGCTGCTGGTGCGCGCGTTCGACGACATCTGCATGAAGCTGCAGCGCTCGGGGCGCATTGGCTTCTCCGTCCCGAACAAGGGCGTCGAGGGGACCCAGGTGGGGGCGGCCAGCGCCCTGCGCAGCACCGACCTGTTCTTCCCCAGCTATCGCGACTTCGGCATGGCGCTGTACCACGGCGTCCGGCCCGCCGCGATGATGAACAACATGTTCGGCAATGCCGGCGACTCTGCGAAGGGCCGCCAGATGCCCGTCCACTTCTCCTTCGTGGACCCGATCAAGTACTTCTCGATCAGCTCGCCGATCGGGACGCACCTCCCCCAGGCCGTGGGCGCGGCCTATGCGAGCACGCTCCGGGGTGAGGACACCGTGACCCTGGTCAGCTTCGGCGACGGGGGCACCTCGAGCCTGGGCTTCCACAGCGGCCTCAACTTCGCCGGCGTCTGGAAGTCACCGGTCATCTTCCTCTGCCAGAACAACGGCTGGGCGATCTCCTGCCCCTCCGAGGGACAGACCGCCTCGGACGGCTACGCCATCAAGGCCAAGGCCTACGGGATGCCTGGGATCACCGTGGATGGGAACGATGTGCTCGCCGTCAACCAGGCCGTGGCTGAGGCCGCCGAGCGCGCTCGCCGCGGCGAGGGCCCGACCCTGATCGAGGCGCACACCTACCGCATGGGGGGCCACTCCACCTCGGACGACCCGACCAAGTATGTCCCCAAGGAGGAGCTGGAGGCGTGGGCTGCCAAGGACCCGGTGCTGCGGCTCCGCCGCCACCTCGACAGCCGCGGCCTCTGGAGCGAGGACCTCGAGGCGCGCCTCGTCAAGGAGTGCAGCGAAGAGGTCACCGCCGCCGTGCGCGAGGCCGAGGCTCAGCCTGCCCCCGCCCTCGAGACCGTCTTCAGCGATGTCTACGAGAGCGTCCCCGACCACCTGCGCCGCCAGGGCGAGCAGGCCTTCGACCTCGCCCGCCGCAAGGGCGACGCCGCCGCAGGTGACGGCGCGTTCCCCCTCTGATCCCCAGCCCTCGATCGATCATGGCGACCCTTACCCTGCTCCAAGCCGTCAACGACGCCCTGCGCACCAAGATGCGCCAGGACGACAGCGTGCTCGTGTTCGGAGAGGATGTCGGCCCCAAGGGCGGCGTCTTCCTCGCGACCGAGGGCCTCACCGCCGAGTTCGGCGCGAAGCGCTGCTTCGACACCCCGCTCTCCGAGGATGGGATCATCGGCACCGCGATTGGCATGGCTGCCAACGGCCTGCGCCCGGTGTGTGAGATCCAGTTCCAGGACTTCATCTTCCCGGCGTTCGACCAGATCGTCAGCGAGGCTGCCAAGCTGCGCTACCGCTCCGGCGGCCAGTACACCGCGCCCATGGTGATCCGCACGCCCTACGGGGGCGGCATCCGCGGGGGCCTGTACCACAGCCAGTCTGGCGAGGCCTACTTCGCCCACACGGCCGGCCTGAAGGTCGTCATCCCGTCCACGCCCTACGACGCCAAGGGCCTCCTGATCGCCGCCATCGAGGACCCCGATCCGGTGCTCTTCATGGAGCCCAAGGCGCTCTACCGCTCGGTGAAGGGTGAGGTCCCCGAGGGGCACTACACGGTGGACCTCTCCACCACGCGCACCGTGCGCGAGGGCAAGGATGTGACGGTGTTCTGCTACGGCGCCATGGTGCCGGTCTGTGAGAAGGCCGCCGCCGCAGCAGCCGAGCAGGGGGTCGAGACCCATGTGGTCGACCTGCGGACCCTCCTGCCCCTGGACGAGGAGGCCGTCCTCGACGCCGCTCGCCGCACGGGCCGGGTCGTCGTGGTCCACGAGGCGCCGCGCTTCTGCGGCTTCGGCGCGGAGATCAGCGCGCTCATCGCGGAGCACGCCATCGAGTACATGGAGGCCCCGGTGCGCCGCGTCACGGGGTTCGACACGCCCTTCCCCAACACTCTCGAACACCACTACATGCCCGATGAGCGCCGCGTCCTCGATGCGATCGAGGCCACCGCGTCCTTCTGAGCACCCACCAGGTCCCTGACATGATCGAGTTCAAGCTGCCGGACATCGGCGAAGGCGTCGCCGAGGGCGAAATCGTGAAGTGGCTCGTCGCCGAGGGCGACGCGGTCCAGGAGCACCAGTCCGTCGTGGAGGTGATGACGGACAAGGCCACCGTTGAGGTGCCCGCGCCCGCGGCGGGCACGGTGTCGAAGCTCCTCGCGTCCGAGGGGGATACGGTCCCCGTCGGGACGGTGATCTTCCACCTGGAGTCCGGCGCAGGGGCTCCCGCGGCCGCGCCCGCCGCTGCGGCTCCCGCTGCCGCTCCCGCTCCCGCCGCGACGGCGGCGGCTCCCGCTCCGGCGGCCGCCGTGGCCGCGGCTCCCGCGTCTGCGGCTGCGGGCAAGGTCCTCGACTTCAAGCTGCCGGACATCGGCGAAGGCGTCGCCGAGGGCGAGATCGTCCGCTGGATCGTCGAGGTCGGCGCGACCGTCGAAGAGCACCAGTCCGTCGTCGAGGTCATGACCGACAAGGCCACGGTGGAGGTCCCGGCCCCGGCCGCGGGCACGATCACCGAGCTGCTGGTCTCCGCGGGCGACACGGTCCCCGTGGGGGAGGTCATCTTCCGCCTCGCGACTGCGGGTGCCCCGAGCGCGCCCGCCGCGCCTGCGGCGGCCGCCGCCGTCCCCGCTGCGGCTCCCGCTCCCGCGGCCCCCGCTCCCGCTCCCGCCGCGGGCTCCAGCCCTGCCTCGGACGCGAAGGTCCTGGCCGTGCCGAGCGCCCGGCGCGTGGCCCGCGAGCTGGGGATCGACCTGGCTCAGGTCTCCGGGAGTGGCCGCAACGGCGTCGTGCGCCGGGCTGATGTGGAGGCCTTCGCTGCGGCTGGCGCGCCCGCCGCGGCAGCTGCGCCCGCGGCTGCCCCCGCGGCCAGCGCGCCGACCTTCACCGCCCCCTCGGCGGCCGAGGAGCGCATCCCCTTCCGCGGCGTGCGCCGCAAGATCGCGGAGGCCATGGTGCGCTCGAAGCAGACGGCGCCGCACTTCACCGTCGTGGAGGAGATCGATGTCACCGAGCTCGTCCGCGTGCGGCAGAAGGCCAAGGAGCTGGGCGCCAAGCAGGGCGTCAAGGTGACCTTCATGCCCTTCCTCATGAAGGCCGTCGCAGGCGGCCTCATGAAGCACCGCATGCTCAACGGTCACCTCGATGAGGCCGCCGGCGACATCGTGCTCCCCGGAACGGTCGACCTGGGGATCGCCACCGACACCCAGAACGGGCTGATCGTCCCCGTGATCCGCTCCGTCCAGAGCAAGGGCCTGCTAGAGCTCGCCGCCGAGCTGCAGGACCTGGCCGAGCGCACCCGCTCCGGCAAGGTGCGCCCCGACGAGCTGAAGGGCAGCACCTTCTCGATCACCAACGCGGGCAACATCGGGGGCACCCTCGCCACCCCGATCATCAACTTCCCCGACATCGCGATCCTGGGCGTGCACCGGATCGTCAAGCGCCCGGGCGTCGTCGAGACCCCCGAGGGGGACGTCATCGAGGTGCGCCAGTACATGAACCTGTCGTGCAGCGTGGACCACCGCCTCGCCGACGGAGCTGACGCGGCCCGCTTCCTGGCCTACCTGCGCCAGATCCTCGAGGAGCCGGGCCTGCTGTCCCTCTGACGGCCCGTCCCGGCCTCGAACCGCGACCACCAGCGCATGACCGCGATGCTCCAGATCCTCGAGAAGGACGGCGCCGTCGTTGGCGAGCTCCCTGGGCTCGACGACGGGCAGCTGAAGGAGCTCTTCGTGCACATGCTGCGCATCCGGGTCCTCGACGGACGGATGCTCAAGCTGCAGCGCGCCGGCCGCATTGGGTTCGTGGGCACCTCGACGGGCCTCGAGGGCTCCCTCGTGGGAGCGGCCTCGGGGCTCGAGGCGCAGGACTGGATGTGGTCAGGGCTGCGTGAGGGGGGGGCGGCGCTCGTGCGCGGGCTGCCCCTCGCGGAGTATGTGGCCCAGATGTACTGCAACTCGAACGACACGGCGAAGGGGCGGCAGATGTGCAACCACTTCCAGCACAAGGGGTCCAACTACCCCAGCTGGTCGTCGGTCATCGGCACGCAGATCACGCACGGCGTGGGCGCTGCATACGCCAGCCAGCTCCGCGGTGAGGATGTGGTGCACTCGATCCACCTGGGGGACGGCGCCACCAGCTCCAACGGCTTCCACTCGGGCATGAACTTCGCGGGGGTCTGGAAGGTCCCGGCGGTCTTCGTGTGCGTGGACAACGGCTGGGCCATCTCCGTCTGCTCGCGGGAGCAGACCGCCGCCGAGAGCTACGCGGACAAGGCCGTGGCCTACGGCATGCCGGGCCTTGAGGTGGACGGGAATGATGTCCTGGCCGTCCACGCAGCCATGGCTAGCGCCGTGCGCCGGGCGCGGGCGGGCGAGGGGCCCAGCCTGCTGGTCCTCAAGACCTACCGGATGCTGGGGCACTCGAGCTCGGACGACCCGAGCAAGTACCGCGAGGACAGCGAGGTCGCCTGGTGGCAGGAGCGCTGCCCCCTCGAGCGCTACGAGGCCTTCCTGACCCAGCGGGGCCTGCTCGCTGCCGGGGAGCGGGAGGCGCTCGAGCGCTCCCTCGAGGCCGAGATCGACGCGGTCATCCACGAGCAGGAGAGCGCGGCGCCCATGCCCCTGCGCTCCCTTGTCGAGGATGTCTACGAGGAGGTGCCGCGCCACCTCAGGCTGCAGTTCAACGCCTTCCTGGAGGTTGCCGAGCGTCGCGGCGAGGCCACCCGCGGCGACGGCGCCTTCCCTCTCTGATCCAGCGGGGCGGCCCGGCTGCCCCTCCTGACCCCACCCGCACCATGTCCAACCCCCGCAAGGTCGTCGTCATCGGCGCCGGTCCCGCCGGCTATGTCTGCGCCATCCGCCTCCGTCAGCTCGGCCAGGAGGTCGTCGTCATCGAGAAGGAGGCCCTCGGCGGCACCTGCCTCAATGTCGGCTGCATCCCCTCCAAGGCCCTCATTGCCGCGGGCAGCCTGATGGAGAAGGTGGCCCACGCCAAGACCTTCGGCCTCACGGTCGAGGGCATGCAGCTCGATGTGGGCAAGCTCGTCGAGTGGAAGACCTCGATCGTGGGCAGGCTGACCGGAGGCGTCGGGGGCCTCCTCAAGAACCACGGGTGCACGGTGCTGATGGGCGCTGCGCGCATCGTCGACCGCAACACCGTCGAGGTCACGGGCAGTGACGGCCAGCAGCGGGTGACCTGCGACGACATCGTCGTGGCGACCGGCTCGATCCCCATCGAGATCCCCGGCTTCGCCTTCGACGAGGACGCGGTCTGGTCCTCGACGGGTGCCCTCTCGCCGAAGGAGATCCCCGGTCACCTGGTCGTCATCGGCGGCGGCTACATCGGCCTCGAGCTGGGGATGATGTACCGCCACCTCGGCTCCCAGGTCACCGTCCTCGAGGCCACGCCCGGCGCGCTGCCGGGCCAGGACCGCGACTGCGTCAAGGTCATCGAGCGCTCGCTCAAGAAGCAGAAGATCAAGCTGATGACCGAGACCTTCGCCAAGGAGTACCGGCGCGGGGACGGAGGCGGCCTGGTCGTGACGGTCGAGCGCGGCGGCCAGCGCGAGGAGATTCCCTGCGACCAGATCCTCAGCACCGTCGGCCGCCGTCCCTACAGCGAGGGCCTTGGCCTCGAGAGCGTTGGGCTCACCACCGAGCGGGGCTTCCTCAAGGTGGACAAGCAGATGCGCACCGCGGTGCCGAACATCTACGCCATCGGCGACATCGCCGGCCAGCCGATGCTCGCCCACAAGGGCAGCAAGGAGGGCCTCGTCGCCGCCGCCGTGATCGCGGGCCAGAACGAGGAGTACGACGCGCGCTGCGTGCCGGCGGTGATCTTCACGGCGCCCGAGATGGCCTCCGTCGGCATGACCGAGGACCAGGCTCGCGAGGCCGGCTACGAGCCCGTGACCGGCTCCTTCCCCTTCGCCGCCTCCGGGCGTGCGATGACCCTGCAGGAGACCGAGGGCTTCGCGAAGATCGTCGCGGACAAGGACACCGACCTGGTCCTGGGCCTGCACATGGTCGGGCCCGAGGTGACCGAGCTCGTCGCCGAGGGTGCCCTCGCCATCGAGATGGGGGCGACCACGGAGGACCTGGCGCGCACCATCCATGCGCACCCGACCCTGCCCGAGGCCGTGATGGAGGCTGCGGAGGCGGTCCACAAGATGGCCGTCCACATCTTCCAGCGCTGAAGCCTTGTTCGCGGACGACCCCAACCTGCCGGTCCTCGAGGTGATGCGCCTCGGGCGGCGCGGCTACGAGGAGACCCACGCCCTCCAGCAGGAGCTCGTGGAGAAGCGCCTCAAGGGCGAGATCACCGACACCCTGATCCTGGTCGAGCACGACCCGGTTGTGACGGTCGGGCGCGGGGCAGACCGCGCCGCGGCCGAGGCGGCCGGCCTGCCCGTCTTCGAGGTGGAGCGCGGGGGGGAGGCCACCTATCACGGGCCCGGCCAGGTGGTGGCCTATCCGATCCTCGCCCTGCCGGAGGGGCGTCGCGATCTGCACCGCTACATGCGGGACCTGGAGGAGGTCGTCATTCGGGTGCTGGACGAGCTCGAACTGGCCGGCCGCCGGGAGGAGGGCAAGACGGGCGTGTGGCTCGGGGAGCGCAAGGTGGCCTCGATCGGCGTCGCCGTGCGCCGCTGGGTGACCTGGCACGGTCTGGCCCTCAATGTTCACACCGACCTGGAGGCCTTCCAGCCCTTCCGGCCCTGTGGGTTGGACCCGGGCGTCATGACCCGCGTGGCGGACTTCGTGGCCCTTCCTCCGGCGACGATCCTCTTCGAGGTGCTGCTCGTGAAGCATGTCCTCGAGGTGTTCGGCCTGCGCCTGCCGGACCCGCCGGCCCCTCCGTCAGCCCCTGGACCCGGCGAGCTGGGCCCCGACGGGTTCCCCGTGCTGCCGCTGCTCCCTGACGGCCCCGGCTGAGGCCTCCCCTCGGCGAGGACTCCCCCGCCAGGCCGATCGGGCGTCCCCGTCTCGATTCGAGGCGTCTCGATCCGAGACAGGGCTGCACCTGGGGCCCTGGGGTGGCCGATCCAGGGGGTGTGCCGCTCCCGCTCGGGGCGGTGCTCCCCCCGCCATGCAGCACCCCGAGGACACGGGGCTCCCCACGGAGTCCGAAGCGAACCCCACGCCGCTCGTCAGCCAGGAGTCCATCGCCCGCATCGAGGCGCTGGACCGCCCTGGAGAGGCTGCCGTGCTCGTGGAGATCCTCGACCTGTTCCTCGACAGCGCGCGCGACCGGCTGCCCCGCCTGGTGAGGGCTCTCGAGCACGGAGACCTGGAGGCTGCCCTCGTGGAGGCCCACGGCCTCAAGGGCTCGGCGGGAACGGTTGGCGCCCAGTCCCTGGCCGCGGCGTGCTCGCTACTCGAGCAGGAGGCGCGTCGGGGAACCCTGCCCGACGGCGCGCCCCGCGCCCTGCGCCAGCTGTGGCGCGACACCGAGCTCGCCCTCATCCGCATCCAGGCTCGCGCGGCCCGGGGGACCTCTTGATTGGCCGCGCCTTCGAGGACCTGCGTCTCTCTGGGAGCCTGCCCACGCCGGCTGGCGTGGGCATGCGCATCCTGGAGCTGACCCGGACGGAGGACTACAGCGCCGAGGAGATGGCCGAGGTCCTGCGCTCGGATCCCTCGCTCACCTCGCGCATCCTCAAGCTCGCGAACTCCGCTGACCGCGGCGGCGTCGAGCCCTGCACCAGCGTGCAGGACGCCCTGATGAGGCTGGGCGGTCGCACGGTGCGCGACCTGGCCCTGGCCTTCTCGCTCGTCTCCGCGCGCCGCGGGGACACCTGCCCGGGCTTCGACTACGAGCAGTACTGGGGACGCTCCCTGGCGCGGGCCGTCGCGGCCCAGGCGCTGGCGGCGCGGATGGGCCACAGCCGTCCCCAGGAGGCCTATGTGTGCGGCCTGCTCGCCGAGATCGGCGCACTGGCCCTCGCGAGCGTGCACCCGCGGACCTACGGCAGCCTGCTGATGGAGCACCGCGGCGTGGACCGCGCCAAGCTGCGCGCCGCTGAGCAGCAGGCCTTCGATATCGACCATGTGCAGGCGGCTGCGTGCCTGTTCTCCGACTGGGGGCTTCCCGAGCACCTTGGCCTCGCCCTGCTCGACGCCTTCGGCGGGAGCGAGACCCAGGACGCCGCGGCGACGACCCTGGCCCGCGTCCTCAAGGCTGCCGACTGCCTGGCCGAGGGTATGAGTGCCCCGCGCAGCCGTGAGCCGCGTGAGTGGCAGGCCACCCTGGCGGCTCTCGGCGAGCTGGCCGCGACCCTCGGCCTCGACGAAGCGGCCTTCGCGGTGCTGTTCGACGGCTCCTCCAGGGCTTGGGTCGGCTGGGGGCGCCTGCTCGGCATCCCCACCGCGGACCCCCGCGGCCTCGAGCAGCTGCGGCGCTGGTCCCAGCGCGTCACCCCGCAGAGGGAGTCGGCGGCGGGCGGTCCTCACTCGCGGCGGGCGGCCGCGACTCAGGACGAGCCCAGCGAAGGAGCCCAGGAGACCGGGCGCGCCCCCATCCAGGAGGTCAGCGAGCGCTTCCGCATCCTGGTCGTGGACGACGACCCGGTGTCCCTGCGCCTTGCGAGCCACCTCCTCAGCGCGGACGGCTACGAGGTGCTCGAGGCTCGCGGCGGCCAGGAGGGCCTGCGCATGGCCCTCGAGCACGCCCCGGACATCGTCCTCTCGGACCTGGCGATGCCGGAGATGGACGGCTTCGAGCTGTGCCGCGCCCTGCGCCAGACGGAGCTGGGCTCGCGCATGTTCATCGTGCTCGTCACGGCGCACGAGGAGGACGAGACGATCGTCAGGGCCTTCGACGCCGAGGCCGACGACTTCATCGTCAAGCCCTACCTGCCTCGCGTGCTGTGCGCGCGCGTGCGCGGCGGAATCCGTGCCACGCGCCTGCAGCGCAAGGTCGCCCTCGACCGCCAGAAGCTCGAGGCTCAGAAGGCCGAGCTCGGGCGCCTGAACCGGAAGCTGCAGATCGCGTCGCTGACCGACCCTCTCACGGGCCTGCCCAACCGGCGCCATGCGATGAACCGCCTCCAGCAGTGCTGGGCGGCGTCGCCGGAGCAGCCCCAGGCGCTCAGCCTGGCGATGCTGGATGTGGACCACTTCAAGCGCGTGAATGACGAGCACGGGCACGATGTGGGGGACCTGGTCCTGGTCGAGGTCGCGCGCACGCTCGCGGCTCAGCAGCAGGGCCGGGGCGAGGTCTGTCGCCTGGGCGGCGAGGAGTTCGTCGTGGTCCTCCCCGGGATCACCGAGGCCCGCGCGGCCGAGCTCGCCGAGGAGTGGTGCCGTGCCATCGAGGCCTCGGTGGCCCGCGCCGCCGGCCTGCCGCGTCCGCTGACCGTGAGCATCGGGATCGCCTCGCGGCGGGTCGACACCCTGGACAGCGACCAGCTGCTCAAGGCGGCCGACCACGCGCTCTACGCCGCCAAGGCCGGCGGCCGGAACCGCGTCGTGGTCGACGGCTGGGATGTCCTGCGCCGGAGCGCCTGACCATGGGGCCTCACCGCTTCGACGAGCTGCGCCTGGCGCGGAACCTGCCGAGTCCCTCGGCGCTGGGGCTGCGCATCCTCGAGCTCACCCGCGGTGAGGACTTCGAGCAGGCCGAGCTCGTGGAGCTGCTCCGCAGTGACCCCGCCCTCACCGGGCGCATCCTCCAGCTGGCCAACGCGGCCGCCTCCGGCGCCCCCGTTGCTGATGTGCACGAGGCGGCCATGCGGCTCGGGGCCCGCACGATCCGCAGCGTGGCCCTCGGGTTCACGCTCCTTGAAACCCGCGTTCCCGGGGGCGGCTCGTTCCAGGCCGACCTCTACTGGAGCCGGGCGCTCGCGGTCGCCGTGTCGGCCCAGGGCCTCGCCGAGGACGCGGGCCTGGACCCCGTCACACACTTCACCCTCGGGCTCCTGAGTGAGGTCGGCCAGCTCGCCCTCGCCTGCGTGCACACCGAGCGCTACTCGCGCGTCTGGGAGGACCCGCGCGCGGCGCGACGCGCAGGCCTGATGGCCCTCGAGGTGCGGGAGTTCGAGATCGACCATGTGGAGGTGAGCGCCTGTCTGCTGCGTGACTGGGGGCTCCCAGACGCCTTCGTGCATGCCCTCCTTGCCGCGGCCGGGCGCCTGAGCAGCGGCGAGGGCGACCACGCGACCGCGGAGCGCTCGGGTCAGGTCCTGCGCCTTGCCCAGGCCCTTGGACGGGTCCTCTCCAACGACCCGCGCGAGCCGGTGGTCAGCCGTGGGGTTGCCCTCGACGAGCTGCTGGGCACAGCAGCCTCCCTGGGGCACGACGCCAGCGCCCTGCTGCAGCGTGCTTCTGCGCTCGGAGAGGTCTGGCGCAGCTGGGCGCGGACCACCGGCGTGCGCGCCATTGGCGACCCCCTGGGCGATCTGTCGCTCGCCCTCGTCCAGGCCCGCCTGCGCGAGCCTGCTCCCGTGCCGATGGTGGCTCCGGCAGCCCCGCTCGAACACGACCCGTTCGCCCTGACCCTCGACGCACCCGAGGTTGGGAGCGAGAGCGGCACGGAGCGCCCGGATCGCGTGCTCCTCGTGGAGTCCAGGGCCGGCGCCTTCGGCGCTCTGGAGGAGGCCCTCGAGAGCGGCGACTACGAGACCCTCGAGGCCCGTGGCCATCGCGCCGCCCTCGAGCTGGCGCTGCACATGCACCCACAGGTGGTGCTCATCGAGTCCCCGGCCGATCCCGGGCCGGCGCTCGAGCTGCTGCGCGTCCTGCGCCGCTCGACCGTTGGGCGCAGCATGCACCTGATCGTGCTCACCGGTGCGACCCGCGAGGAGGTCTCCGTCGACCTCCTCGACGCAGGCGCCGACGATGTCCTCGTGATGCCGGCCACGGCGCGCCTCGTGCTGGCGCGCGTGCGCGTGGGCTGCCGCAACGCCCGCGAGCGCGCGCGGCTGCTCGACGCGGAGCGGAGCAGCTTCCGCAGCGCCGCCGAGATGGGTCTGCTTGGGCGCAGGCTGCGCTCGGCCGCCCTCACCGATCCGCTCACCGGCCTGCCCAACCGCCGCTTCGGGATGCAGCAGCTCAAGCAGGAGTGGGAGCGCAGCCGCCGCAGCGGCCAGCCGCTCTCGGTGGCCCTCGTGGACCTAGACCACTTCAAGGCCATCAACGATGGCGGTGGCCACGACATCGGAGACGCGGTGCTGCGCGAGGTCTCCGACACTCTCGGTGAGAGCAGCCGCGCGGGCGACATGGTTGCTCGCGTGGGCGGAGAGGAGTTCCTAGTGCTCGTCCCGGGGGGTGATCTGGAGACGGCGCAGGTGGCTGCCGAGCGCCTGCGGCGCGCGGTGGAGGACCTCCCGCCCCTGCACCTGGACGAGCCCGTGGCGCTCACGATCAGCGTGGGCGTTGCGACGCGCGAGGCCTGGATGCGCGGCATCGACGACCTGCTGCGGACCGCGGACCAGGCCCTGTACCGGGCCAAGGCTGCCGGAAGGAACCGCGTTTGCAGCGGCGGCGAGGACTCCGGGCCCCGCGCCGTGAGCGCCTAGGGGGCTCCGAACCAGGGGCTCGACCAGACGCAGCCGCCGTCGACCTGTTCGACGCGCAGGTAGGCGTAGTCCCCGGGCTCCAGGGCTCCGCCTGGCAAGGCGAAGCGCCCGATCAGCTCGCCTGCCGTGGCCCGCACCCCGAGGTCGAGGTCGTAGAGCGCTCCGTCCCGCACGACCACGGCCCGAGCCAGGGAGGCGGTGCCGTGCAGCTCCACCTCGAGCGTGTCGCTGGCTCCGGGGCCGAGACCCGCACCCGGCGCCTCCCCCGAGAGCCGCGCGTGCAGCAGCATGCGCGGGCCGTTCGTCGCAAAGGTCCGTCGAGCGCGCAGGCACTCAAGCACGCTTGCGCGGTTGAGGTCCTCACACTCGAGGCCTGCCAGGCCTCCGGTGCCGATGCGGCGCGTTCCGAGGGCGCCATAGACGGGGGAGCGGTGGGCGAGGCCCGGGTGTCCGTCGTGGCCGTCTCCGGAGGCGACGAACCCGAGCTGCACGCCGGAGTCGAGCTGGTCCCGCACGAAGCGGCCGGGCCGGCTGCCGCGCACGGCCTGGGGCCCGTCCGCGGCCTCGCTCGAGCCGTGCACGCTGGCGATCTCGGTGAGGGGCTCCAGCACGGGGTCGGGCCGGAAGGTCCAGTTGACCGGGATCGGGTCGCCGGACGAGTGGTGTGCGAGGGTCATGGCCGGCAGCCCGCGCAGGGCGTCCCACAGCTGGTCCGGCCGCTCGGTCTCCTCGGCCAGGGACGACAGCAGGGGTCCGCTCTCCGCGAAGTGCAGCACATGGCGGTGGCCGTGGATCCAGCTGGTCCACTCGTAGGCGGGCAGGGTCACGAACTCGCCCGGCTCGTGGTGTCGGGCCGCGGTCGCGACCAGCTCGCTCCAGAGGCCATTGGGCTCATCCAGGAAGCGCACCCCGAAGTGGTCGTGGTCGGTCAGCGCGGCGATGTCGAGTCCCGCCACCTCGCGCGCGTAGCGGTACCAGTCGTCAGGCGTCCCCGTGCCGTCGGAGAGGCCCGAGTGTCCGTGCAGGTCCGCCCAGCGCACCCGAGGTCGCCGGGCGTGCACCAGCAGCGGTGCCACGCGGGTCTCGAGCGGCGGCTCGGTGCCGTCGAAGGTGAGCTCGAGGCGAACGAGGCCCGCTGCGCCTGCGCGGAAGGGCACGGCCAGCACGCCCTCTGCCTCGGTGGGGAGGGGCACCTCGGCAGGCAGGTCCCAGTCGGCCGGGGCCCTCTGGATGCGGATCCTCCCGGAGGCCTGGACTCCGCGGTTCGCCAGGGCGTCCAGCACCGCGATGCGCAGCACGCCCCGCTCGCCCGGACGGACGATCGCAGGGGCCGTTGCGGAGAGCAGGGCAGGCGGACCTGCGAGCACCTCCACCGTGGGGGAGTCGGTGAGCACCGTGCGCACGCCGTCGCCGTCCGCGTCGACGGCGAGCCAGATGCGGGCCGCGCGCTCAGCGTGACGATCGGAGAGGGCGCCGGACCCCGCGCCATAGACCAGGGTCACCTGCTCTCCCGGGCGCAGGGCCCGCCCACGCACCGTGGCGAGGAACAGGCCGCCTCCCGCGCTGGCCTCGAGCTCGACTCCCTCCGCAGCGGTTGCCGCAGTTGTGAACCCAAGGCGGCCCGCGCCGCTCTGGTGCGGCGGGCTCCAGCCCCAGAAGGGCTCGGGCATGAGGTACACGCCGCCGCCCTCGGCGATGCCCTCGGGACCCACCGTGAGCTCGAGGGTCCAGGTCCGCGGGGTGCTGACGGGGACGCGCGCCTCCTCACCCTCGGCCAGGATGAGGCGGACGGTGCCTCCCCCGTCGCCGGGGTGGCGCGGCGCGTCTCGCCCGGCGCGCAGCTGCTCGACCTGGTCCCAGCGGGCGGTCGGCGGCGCGGGGTCGTTGACGCGCATCGGGGCCTCCTCGGGGCCGGAGGGCGAGCAGGCTGCGAGGAGGAGCGCGCCCCCGAGCGCAGAGACGCCTGCGCGGGCCCGCGCACGGCTGCTGGGCCCGTACCGAGCGCAGCGGCCCGCGGGGCGCTGCCTCGCCCGGGTCACGGCGCCTCCTGCGCGAGGTGCGCCATGGCGAGCACCGACTCCACCTCGAAGAAGCCCGAGCGGGGCGTTCCCGCGCGGGCGCGCAGGGCCAAGTCGGGATGCTCGACCTGGCCAGCGCTCAGGATCCTGACGAGGTCCTCGAGGGTGAGGGCCTGCTCGAGGGTCTCGAGGCGCGCCGCGCGCAGCTCGAGCGAGTGCCTCTCCCCAGGCTCGCAGACGCGCTGGAGGGCGCCTCCGTCCTCACCCGCCGGAGGGCAGCCGTGGCGCTCGATCAGCCACGCCTCGACCGCGGCGACGGGGCCTCCGGTTCGCACGAGCAGGCGGTGGGAGACCGTGACCAGGTGCGCCCCGGGACGGAGGCGCCATGCGTCCTCCGCCGCGCTGCCCGGGGCGGCCGGCTCCATGATCCGCAGGTCCTCACCCGGCTCGAGGCCGAGGCGGGCCAGGCGCTCCCCCAGCTCCGAGTCGGTGCAGGTCCCGCGAAGAGTCGCGCAGTCGAGCCCCTGCTCGGCCAGGAACCGCACGAGCGCGTCTGGCACCGGCAGGCGGTGGAGGGCCGAGCGCGGCGCGAGGCGGACGGAAAGCGCCATGGACTCACGCTACCATCGAGGCGCCGCAGGAGCATCCATGACCCCGCCGACCACCACCGAAGCCGCCGCCGCCGCCACCCTCGACCCCGAGTCTCTGCGCGCCCATGTGGCGCGCGCGTTCGAGGACAGCATCGTCCCGACCCTGGTGGACTACATCCGGATCCCGAACAAGTCGCCGCACTTCGATCCGGACTGGGCCGCACACGGGCACATGCGGCGTGCAGTGGACCTGATCGCCGACTGGTGCCGCGAGCGCCCCATCGCGGGCCTCACGGTCGAGGTGGTCGTGCTCGGTGGCCGCACGCCCGTGATCCTGATGGAGATCCCCGGGACGGCTCCCGGCACGGTGCTGCTCTATGGGCACCTCGACAAGCAGCCGGAGATGGAGGGCTGGCGCGAGGGACTCGGTCCCTGGGTGCCGCACATCGAGGACGGCAAGCTCTACGGCCGCGGCGGCGCGGACGACGGCTACTCGGCCTTCTCCTCCCTCTGCGCCATCGAGGCCCTCCAAGCCCAGGGCGTCGCTCACGCACGCTGCGTCGTGCTGATCGAGGCCTGCGAGGAGAGCGGCTCCTTCGACCTGCCCGCCTATGTGGAGCACCTCGCACCGCGCATTGGTGCGCCTGAGCTCGTGGTCTGTCTGGACTCGGGCGCTGGCAACTACGACCAGCTCTGGCTCACCAGCTCCCTGCGCGGGAACCTCATCGTGAACCTCACGGTCGAGGTCATCCGCGAGGGCGTCCACTCGGGCGATGCCAGCGGCGTGGTGCCCTCGAGCTTCCGCGTGGCGCGCCAGCTCCTCGATCGCCTGGAGGACTCCGCCACCGGCCGCATCCTCGTGGAGGCGCTGCACGAGCCCATTCCCGAGGGCCGCGTGGCCCAGGCGCGCGTGGCCGCCGAGGTCCTGGGGGACGCCGTGCACGCGCGCTTCCCCTGGCACGACGGCGCGGGCCCCGTGACCGAGGACGGCGCCGAGCTCGTCCTCAACCGCACCTGGCGCCCGCAGCTCGCGACCACCGGCCAGGACGGCCTGCCGCCCCTCGCCAACGCCGGCAATGTCATGCGCCCGCGCACGACCCTCAAGCTCTCCCTGCGCCTCCCGCCCACCAGCGACCCCGCGGCCGCGGGTCAGGCGGTGAAGGCTGCGCTGGAGGCGGAGCCGCCCTACGGGGCGCGCGTCACGGCGGAGGTCGTGGACGGCGCGCCCGGCTGGCAGGCCCCGCCCTTGGCTGCGTGGCTCGAGGAGGCCGTCGACCAGGCCTCGCGCACCCACTTCGAGGGCCATGGAGCCGTTCAGATGGGGGAGGGCGGGACGATTCCGTTCATGGGCATGCTGGGGGCGCAGTTCCCCGAGGCGCAGTTCCTCATCACGGGCGTGCTGGGTCCCGGCTCGAACGCGCACGGCCCCAACGAGTTCCTGCACCTCGAGTTCGCCGAGCGGCTCACCTGCTGCGTGGCTGACGTGCTGGCACGCCACGGCGCGCGCAGCTGAGCGACGCACCTCCGCAGCCCGGCTCAGGCCAGGCCCAGCACCCGCCGCCCGAGGGCCAGGTGGTGCTCCGCGTGCATGCGCGCAAAGGTCGCCCACTGGGACGCGTCCAGCGCCCCCAGGTCCTGGTGCACCACCCGGCCGGGCACGGAGGCGAGGTCTGTGCCGGCCTCCAGCAGGCGCGCGGCCGCCTCGCGGGCGGCGGCCAGCTCGGTCGCCAGGAACTCGGGGTTCACGGCGTCCGGGGGAGTGACGATGCGCGGTGCCTGCGCCCCCTCGGGGAAGTGTCCCAGGGCCACGAGCTCAGGCATCCGGGTGCTGGGCGGGGCCTCATGATCGATCAGGCGACCCTTGCCCGCTGCCAGGGAGCGCACATTGCGCAGGCCCAGGTCCGTTGCGAGGGCGAGGTGGTAGAAGTGCTGGGCGGCCGACCAGCCCGAGCGCTCGGCGTCGACGCGGTGCAGAGCGTCCCCCTGCTCCCGCATGAGGGCCTCCATCTGCTCGAGGGTCGTGATCAGGCGCTGCAGCTCGTCCATGGGGGGCGGGCTCGGGCGGCCCGGAGGGTCGGCCAGAGGCTACCCTCGGCGCACCCCACCGGGCCCCTAGCTCAGTCGGTTAGAGCAGGCGACTCATAATCGCTTGGTCGTGGGTTCGAGTCCCACGGGGCCCACCAGCCTTCCGTTGGTGCGTGCGCGCCGCGCCCCTAGACTGGCCCGCCATGGCTCGTCGCGCGGTGCACTTCCTCGGCTGGGATGGAGCTCCCATCCCCCGGGTGGTGGATTGGCTGCGCGAGACCCTCGGCGCCGAGCTCCACGAGTGGACGATCGCCCTGCCCGGCGGCCGCGCCGTGCGCACCCTGCGCCGTGCGCTTGCTGCCGATCCGACCGGGGCTGGCGCGCCCGAGGTCCTGACCGGCGGGGCCCTCACCGACCGGCTCCTGGATCTTCCCGGCGAGGCCGCCTCGCGCCTCGCGCGCACCCTCTGCTGGGAGCAGGTCCTGCGCGGTGCGCGCCCCGCGGACCTCCGCCTGCTCGCGGGCATCGCGGTCGAGGGGGACGACGACGGACGCCTGCGCGGGCTGGCGGGGCAGCTGCGTCAGGCCCATGCGGACCTGGTGGGAGCGGGCCTCGGCGTCGAACAGGTGCTCGCGTGCGAGGTCCTTGCCGCCCGGCCGCGTGAGCGCGAGCGCTGGCAGCTGTTCGGGCGCCTGCAGGGGGACTACCGCAGCCTGCTTGCGGAGGCGGGCCTCGAGGATCCCCACGACCGCCGCCGAGAGGCCCTGGACGAGGGCCGACTGCGCACGGGGGCGCAGGTCGTGCTCGTGGACCTTGCGGAGCCGCAGCCCCTGCGTGACGCTGTCCTGGAGAAGCTGGACGGCACCGTGCATCACCTGGTCCTTGCGCCCCTGGACGAGGCGCACCTCTTCGACGGGGACGGGCGCCTCCTGCGCGACGCGTGGCTCGAGCGGCCGCTGCAGATCGCCCTCGACGACTGGCAGGTGGTCGCGGATCCGGCGGCCCAGTGCGAGGCCGTGCTGGCCGGTCTGGCAGAGGCCTCGCTGGACGGAGAGACCGCCGTGGGCCTCGCGGATCCGCGGGTCCTCCCCGAGCTGACCGAGGCCTTCGCGCGCCAGGGCGTCACCCTGCGCGATGGCTCTGGGGCGCCCCTGCAGAAGACGCCCGAGCTGCGCCTCCTGCGCCTCGTCGCCAGCGCCCTGCGCGAGCCGACGCCGCGCTCCTTCGCCGACCTCTGGCGGCACCCCTGGTTCGAGGCTGCGCTCGCCCGCGCCATGGGTGGGGAGCCCGCTCCGATCGGCGACCTGGACGCGTATGTGACGGCGCACCTGGTGGACGATTTGCGTGAGGAGCTGCTGGGGACGCGGCGGCGCGAGACCGAGCGCAACGCGCGCATCCAGCGCGCGCTGGAGCAGACCGAGGCTCTCCTGACTCCGCTGCTGCGGGCCAAGGGCCGCATCGAGACCCTCGAGGCGCTGCGGGCCTTGATCGCGGAGGTCGCGCCGGTCGCGGAGCTCGACTCCAACGACCCCGCCCACCAGCCGCGCATCGAGGCCCTGCGCCAGCTCGCGCGCATCCTCGACGAGCTGGCCGCCGTGCCGCAGCTCATCGCCTCGGGCCGCCAGCCCGCGGACCACCTGGAGCGCGTGCTGCAGGTTGCGGAGGACGCGCGCGTGCCGCCGCCGCCCCCGCAGCCCAACGCGCCCACGGTGGAGGCCCTGGGCTGGCTGGAGCTCGCCATGGACCCGGCGCCGCGCCTCGTGGTCACCTCCGTCCTCGAGGGGCTTGTCCCGGCAGCCGCCGCTCTGGACTCCCTGCTTCCTGCTGCCCTGCGGCGCGACCTCGGGCTTCCCTCGGAGGAGGACCGCCTCGCGCGTGACCTGCACCTGGCCCAGGTGCTCTGCGCCTCGCGGCGCACCACCTGGGTGACCCCGCGCCTTGGACCGGGCGGCGACCCCACCCTGCCCAGTCGCCTGCTCCTGCGCGCCTCGGCGGCGGAGACGGCGGCCCGCGTGCGTCACTGGACCGAAGGCGGCCGCCGCGTGCCGGTCGCGAGTCCGGCGCGTCCGCCCCTCGAGCCGCCCGCGCGCCTCCGCCCTGTGGAGCCTCTCCAGAGCCTGCCCGTGACGGCCTTCCGTCGCTGGCTCCAGGCCCCGTTCCTGTTCCACACGACGATCGAGCTCGACCTGCGCGCATGCACGGATGACGCGCGCGAGATCGACGCTGCGGGCTTCGGCACCCTCCTGCACGGCGCCCTGGAGGTGCTGGGCGAGAAGGACCTCTGCAGCTGCGCGGACCCTGAGGTGCTGCGGCAGGCCCTGGCCGACGCCCTGTCCGACCAGGCGCGGAGGACCTACGGCAGCAACCCGCGCCCGGCGGTCGCCCTCCAGATCGAGCAGGCCCACCGCCGGCTGGAGCTCTTCGTGCCGGAGCAGGTGCAGCGCGTGCAGGCGGGCTGGCGCGTGCGCGAGGTCGAGTGGCGCGCACCCGAGCCGGTCCAGCTCCCGTGCGGCACCCTGGCGATCCGCGGCTCGATCGACCGCATCGACGAGCACGAGGACGGACGGCTGTGCCTGCTCGACTACAAGTCGAGCTCGAAGCGCAAGAAGCCCGAGCGAGCCCACCGCACCAAGGAGGGCACCTGGATGGACCTGCAGCTGCCGCTCTATGTGCACCTTGCGAGAGCGCTGGCGGGGGACGCGCCCGTGCACGGTGGGTATGTGGCCCTCGGCCCGGACGACTCGAACACGGGCTTCGAGGACTGGTTTGACCTGCGCGATCATGTGCAGGAGGCACTCGACGAGGCGTCGCGCATCGCCGAGCAGATCCGCTCCGGCACCCTGCCACCGACCGAGGCGCGCTATCGACCCTTTGATCCCTTCGAGGGCTACCTCGTCGGGCATGGCCTGGATCTGGCCGAGAGCGAGGAGGGCGAGGAGTGAAGCGCGTCGAGGTGGTCCTGGCCTCCGCGGGTTCGGGGAAGACCTTCACCCTGACCCTGCGCTTCGCGGGGCTCCTGCTGCGCGGGGCGCGTCCGGAGGAGGTGCTCGCCGCGACCTTCACCCGCAAGGCGGCCGGAGAGATCCAGGCGCGCATCCTCGAGCGGCTCGCGGGAGCGGCCGAGGGGGGGAAGGGCCTGGACGAGCTGCGCAAGCACCTCGACTGGCAGGACCTCGAGGTGGAGCACTGCCAAGAGGTCCTCAAGCGCACCGTGGACGCGCTGCCGCGGATGCAGGTGCTGACCCTGGACTCGTGGTTCGCGCGCCTCGGCCGCGGCCTCGCTCCTGAGCTCGGGCTGGATCCGGGCTGGCGGATGCTCGAGGAGGTGGAGGACGAGGAGTTCCGCATCCAGGCGCTCGAGGAGGTGCTCGCCCGCGGCGACCGCGCGGAGCGCATCGCCCTGCTGCGGGACCTCCAGCGCGGGCGCAGCGAGGCCCGCGTGCTGGACCGCCTGCTGCGCAGCGTCGCCTCGGCCCACGCCCGCGCGCGCTGGTCGGTCGAGGGGGCCTGGGATCACCTGAGTCCGGGCAAGCCCCTCGAAGCGGCGGAGTTCGAGGCGCTCTACCGCGAGTTCGAGGGACTCGAGCTCGCCAAGACCAAGGCTGGAGCAGATCACTCGGGGTGGGTGAAGGGCAGGGTGAAGTTCCTGGCCGAGCTCGAGCGGCAGGACTGGGGAGCCCTGACGAGCGGGGGGATGTTCAGCAAGTGGGTCGAGGCTGGGAAGTACGGGACAACCACCTTCAACGACGCGGACCCGCGCTGGGAGTCGGCCTTCCAGCGCCTGCGTCTGCACATGGCGGCCGAGGTCCTCGCGGAGGTCGTCCGGCAGAACCTGGCCCTGTCCCAGCTGCTCGCTGAGTTCGGCAGGTCCCACGACCAGATCCTCGAGCGCGAGGGCGGCCTGCGCTTCGACGACCTGACCTGGCGCCTCGCCAGCGCGGCCCTCGGCAAGCGGGAGTTCGACCTCGCCTACCGCCTCGACACGCGGCTGCACCACCTGCTCCTGGACGAGTACCAGGACACCAACGCGCTCCAGCACGCGGTCCTCGACCGCAACCTGGCGGAGATCGCGTCGTACGGAGAGGAGGACCGCAGCCTCTTCGTGGTCGGCGACCCCAAGCAGTCGATCTACGGCTTCCGCGAGGCCGAGCCGCGTCTGCTGCAGGGGCTCGGTGCTCGGTTGGACCTCGAGCCTTCGACCCTCGCGACCAACTGGCGCTCGTCGCCCCGGGTCCTCGAGTTCGTGAACCGCGTCTTCTCACAGCTCGCGAGCGCCCCGTTCCTCGATCCCGACACTCCGGCCCTGCGTGCGGCGCAGGCCTTCGAGGCCGGCTGGGAGGAGCACACGGCGGCGGAGCCCAACCTTGGCCTACCCGGGCGCGTGCGCGTGTGGGAGGCGGCCAAGTCTGATGGGAACTCGGATACCGAGGAGCTGCTCGACGAGGCGGTGCGCCTGGTGGACGAGCTCCGGACCGAGGCGCCCCACGCGCGCATCGCCGTCCTGACGAGGACGGGCCGCTTCGGCGTGAAGCTTCTCGCACGCCTCGCGGAGGAGGGCATCCCCGCGGCGGGGGAGGGCGGGCGCCCCCTGGTGGACTCACACCTGGTCCGCTGCACCCTCGGCCTCCTGCGCCTCGCCGATCACCCAGGCGACGGACTCGCCCTCGCGCTCGTCCTGGGCAGCCCGCTGCTCGGGCTCTTCGTCGACCTGGATGCCTCGGGCCCGCTCCCCGAGCTTGGCCGCGCCCTCTCCCACCGGGCGCGCGCGGGCATCGCCGAGCAGGGTGTTGGACCGTGGCTGGCCGGGCTCCGCGACAGGCTCGAGGGCGTCACACCCTACGACGCGGAGCGCTTCGAGGCGCTGCTCCGTATCGCCCACGCGTGGCCCGAGTCCTCGCGAGGCCGGCTCGCTCCGCTCATCGCGCACCTGCAGGACGCGCGCACGGAGGGCGCCAGCGACGCGCAGGTGCGCGTGCTCACGATCCATGCGTCCAAGGGCCTCGAGTACGACGCAGTCGTGCTGCCGGAGCTTGGCGGGAAGATGTTCGAGACGCCCTCGCTCGTCTCCCGGCGCGGCGATGCCTACGGACCCGTCGAGCTCCTCAGCACCTACCAGTCCCGCGGGTTCCAGTGCCTGGACGACGGCCTCACGGGACTCCACGAGTGGGACCAGGAGGCGCTGCTCACCGACTCGCTGTGCATGCTCTATGTGGCCATGACGCGGGCGAAGCGCAGCCTCGACCTGATCCTGCCGCACTGGCGTCCGGCGAGGAACAAGTCGGGACGGGATGCCCTGCCGAACACGGCGCGCTGGTGTCACTTCGTGCGCTTCCTGGGCACCGCATTCGAGGCGGGCCCGGCGAGCTCACTGCTCCTGCAGGAGGCCTCGGAGGTCGCCTGGACCCACGGCCTCGAGCCCCGCGAGGAGCAGCCCGAGCCCGCCCCCGCACCGACCCTGGACCTGCGGCCCGGGGGCGCTCTCCGGGCCCTGCCCTCACGCAGCCCCTCGGCGGCGGAGGGCGGGCAGCGTCGCACCGTGGCGGAGTGGCTGCGGGGCGTCGACGAGGGCGCCGTAGCCCTGGGGACCTGCGTGCACGCGCTGCTCGAGCGGGTCGAGTGGGGGGACTCCCTGGACCTGGCACAGCTCGGCGACGAGGCGCGGGCCGGGCAGGGCAGCACGGGTCAGGCCCTCCTCGAGGGCGCCCTCGACCTGCTGGACGAGGCGCTGGTGGCGCCCGAGCTGCGGAGCCTCCTGGCTCGACCTGCCGGCGACGCGGAGCTCTGGCGCGAGCGCCGGTTCGCGGTCGAGCTCGACGGCGAGCTGTGGTCGGGCACCTTCGACCGCGTGGTGCTCCATCGCGATGCGGAGGGCTCTCTAACCCATGCGGAGGTCGTCGACTGGAAGACCGATCGCGTCACGGACGACGGTCTTACCGGCCGGGCTGAGCACTACCGGCCGCAGCTCGAGGCCTACGGCCGGGTGCTGGCCGCCATGACGGGCCTTCCCTCCGAGCGCATCGCCCTGCGCCTTGCGTTCCTGAGGGCCGGCCGCGTGGTCGACCTCTGAGGAGGCCTCACTTCTCGCGCGCGTCGATGGCCTTGGTGGTCCCGCGGGGGTCCTCCAGCATGGCCACGAAGTCCGCGCGCAGGGCGGCCCAGCAGCCGCTCTCCGAGACGCCCTTGCAGACGCGGGCGATGACCTTGGGGTGGGCATCGCAGATCAGCAGGGGATCGTCGCCGACCTGCTCGGCCTCGTAGACCTGGGGTCGCACCGCGGCGCGCAGCTTGACCATGACTCCAAGGAGCGCCTCCTCGGGGGTCGGGTGGTCGAGCCCCGCCTGCACGAGCTCGCGAAACTCGCGGTCGGCCTCGACCCCAAGGGCCTCGGCCAGCCGCGGGCTGTAGTGCTCGGCCAGGGTGCGCAACCCCTTCTGCACCGCCCGGTCCAGCTCCACCGGCGCGCGCTGGCGGAGCTCCGTCAGGGCGAGGCTCTCGTGGCGCATGCACTTGGTGTGCATCCCGGCGATGTCCACCGCGGGGTAGGCCAGGCTCTTGGACCGCAGCTCGGCCTGCTTGACCTCGCGCCGCATGCGCTCGCGCTCCCGCTCGTAGTCCTGCCGCTCCTGCTCGCTCCCGAACTCCGGGTAGTCCGGCAGGGCGGGAACCAGCAGCGCCAGCTCCTCGGCCGTGGGGGAGGCGAGATAGCTCGGGACCAGGCTCGTCTTCACGATGGCCAGGCCGTCGCTGGTCTTGATGCCGAGGTCTGCCGCAATGATCTCGAGCAGGACCTCCTCATAGCGCGCGATGGCCTTCCAGGTCACCTGCACCTCGAGGGCGTTGGTGACCATCCGGCGCATGGTGCGCTCGTCGCCGTGGACCGTCAGGAGGTCGAGCTGGTCGACGAGGATGTCGAGCAGCGGTGCGAGGTCCTTCTTCTGGTCTCGCGTGGCCCCAAGGGCCTTGTCCTGAGCCGGCAACGCCTCCGCGGGGCGAGTGACGACCAGCAGGGCGAGAGGCAGGGCACAGAGGAGGGGCAGGACTCGCATGGCGTGAGCGGGGCTTCGCCCGCGAGGCCACTCTAGCAGCGTGGATCCAGCTGCCCGGTGCAGGTCGGGTAAACGGACCTACTCGCCTTCGGGCGGCTGGGGAGTGCGCTCGGCGTTCTTGCGCAGGGCGTCGACCAGCGCCGCGCGTGCGTCGGCCTCCAGCGGCGCGGCCTCCTCCAGCGCGAACGGCTCGCCGCCTGGGCGCAGGGCCCACTCGCCCCACAGCGCGATGGGGCCGTCGACGGTGCGCAGGACCGGAGGCGTCGCGTGGGCCGGCAGGCCAAGGAGCGCGTGACCGGGGCTCCGTCCCTCGAGGCTTCCGATCCAGGGCGCGCGGTCCTGCGCATCCTCGCGGCCAAGGTGCTCCATGAGGAGCGGCGTGAGATCCGATAGCAGCACGGGCTCAGCGCAGCGGTTCGGCCGCGCGGCGGGGCGCTCGATCCATGCGGTGCTCGTCCAGGCCGGCGCGTGCTGCTCGGCGTCGAGCGCGACCATCGCAAGGAGGGTGTGGTCCGACCAGCGCGGGTCCTGGGCCAGGGCACGCGCGCGGTCCAGCTCGGCGTCCGTGGGCTCCACGAGGTGCAGCCACAGCAGCCAGCCTGCGGGCTCGGCTCCGCGGGCCTCGAGCCACGGCACGGCCCGCTCCAGAACGGTTCCCGCGGTCAGCCCCGTCTCACCGTCGAAGCGCTCGAATCCCTCCTCGACCCCCGCGGGCCGGGCCAGGGTCGGGACACCCACGATGGCCGCCGTCCAGGCGGACTCGGCGTGGGCGCGCGAGGGAAGGCTTGCGGGGAGGGCCGTGCGATCCGTGAGGTCGTTCGTGATCCCGTGCAGCCAGGGTCCGCCGCCCGCGAGCAGGGTGGCCCCGTTGGCACGCACCGAGCCGGTGGCGCACCACACCTCCTCGAACACCGTCCCTGCGTCCTGGTTCCGACACCATGAGGCGAGCCGCGCGGGGCCGTCGCCGGGGTCCTGCTCCGAGCCCTGCACGGTCACGAGCAGGACGCGCCAGGCCGGCGGGACCGGGCGCGGGTCCCCGCAGCTCGCCAGCGACGCGGCTGCCGCGGCCCAGGGCAGGGCACGCAGCAGCGTGCCCCAGACGCCCGGCTTCGCCCCGCCGAACCCCACGCCTCAGCCCTTCGTCGCGGAGGCCTTCGAGCCCTTGCGGGCCGCGCCCTGGGTCGCCTTGGCCGGCTGCTTCGAGACCTTCTTCTTCGCGCGGGCCGCTGCAGCCGGCGGAGTCACCACGCCCTTGCGGACCGTCCCCGGGCCGCTGGCCTGCTCGAGCTTGGCGACCTTGGCCGAGGCTCGCTCCAGCTCGCGCTCCTTGCGCTTCAGCTCGCGCTGGGTCTCGCGGGCGGTCTTCTGGGCCTCGGTGAGCTTGAGGCGCGAGGCCTTCAGCTCGAGGCGCAGCTCACGCAGCTCGCGCTGGAGGCCGGCGGCCGACTGCGCGCC
>JADHNZ010000021.1 GCA_016779225.1 Planctomycetota bacterium | reverse complement strand
CTCGGGCGCCAGCAGGCTGAGGCCGTGCCAGTGCAGGTCGGGGGTCTGAAGAAGGCCGAACATGGGTGGTCCTCGGGGTGTGGGGTCAGCCCGCGAAGGCCAAGATCTGCATCAGGTCCGTGACGCTGACCTCCATCCAATCGAGGATGAGGAAGGGGAAGACCCCCAGCACCACGCAGAGGATGAGCAGCGGAGCGAGGCTGAAGACCTCGCGTCCGGTGATGTCCTGGTAGTCCTTGTACTTCTCGTTGAGGGTGCCCAGGAAGACGCGCTGCAGCGCCCACAGGATGTAGGCGGCGGTCATCACGATGCCGATGGTGGCGATCAGGGTCAGCCACTGGAACGGCCCCCACATCCAGCCGGAGGCCTTGGCCTCCTCGGTCCAGCCCACCTGGGACTGGAAGGAGCCGACCATGGTGAGCGCCTCGGACACGAACCCGGCCATGCCCGGCAGGCCGAGCGAGGCGAAGAACGCGATGGTCGCAAGGGCCCAGTAGCGCGGCATGGGCTGGGCCAGGCCGCCGAACCCGTTGAGGTCACGGTGGTGGGCCCGGTCGTAGATCACGCCCACGATGAGGAAGCAAGCGGCCGAGCTGATGCCGTGGGTGAACATCTGCAGGGCGGCCCCGTTCATGCCCCAGTCCGTGAGCGCCGCCATCCCAAGGACGACGAAGCCCATGTGGCTGACGGAGCTGTAGGCCACCATCTTCTTGAAGTCGCTCTGGGCCAGCGCCACATAGGCGCCGTACACGATCGCGACCACGCCGAGCACCCCCAGGGCGAACGCGAACTCGTTCATCGCGTCCGGGACCACCGGGAAGCAGGCGCGCAGGAGGCCGTAGCCGCCGAGCTTCAGGAGGATGCCCGCCAGGATCACCGAGATCGGCGTGGGCGCCTGAACGTGCGCGTCTGGCAGCCAGGTGTGGAACGGGAAGGCCGGGATCTTGATCGCGAAGGCGACGAAGAGGAACCAGAACACCCAGGTGGTGAACTTCATCCCCAGCAGGGCCGGGCCCGTGAACCCGCCGGCCTTGCCGATGGCGACCAGCTCGGGGATCGAAAAGGTCCCCGTGTCGATCCGCATCGCCACCACGGCGATCAGCATCAGGACCGAGCCCGCGAGGGTGTACAGGAAGAACTTGATGGCCGCGTACTCGCGCTGCGGCCCGCCCCAGATGCCGATGAGGAAGTACATCGGCAGGAGCATGATCTCCCAGTAGACATAGAAGAGGAAGTAGTCGAGGGCGACGAAGACGCCGATGACGCCCACCTCGAGCATCAGGAAGAGCGCGTAGTACGCCTTCGAGAGGCGGGGAACGGTCTCACTGGCCGGGACGGCGATGAAGAACAGGATCGTCGTCAGCCAGATCAGCGGCATCGATATGCCGTCAACGCCCACCGTGTAGAAGATCTTGCCGAGCGGGATCCAGCTGAGGTTCTCCACGAACTGGTACCCGCTGGCCTCCTTGTCGAAGCCCGAGAAGTACAGCTGGGTCGCGATGACGAGCGGGATGAAGGTGAACACCCCCGTGGCGATTTTGATCGCCCGCATGTTCGTCTTCGGGATGAGCATCACCACCCCCATGCCGATGAGCGGCAGGAAGGTGAGCCAGCTCAGCACGTGGGAGGCGTTGGCCGAGTCGAGGTTGAGTTGATCCATGGCGGTGGGCCTGGAGGTGAGCGTCCGGGGGGGGTGTGGGAGGGATCAGGTCAGGATGTGGAAGGCCGCCACGAGGAGCGCCCCTCCCACGGCGAACGAGATGTACTGCTGGATGCGGCCGGTCTGGAACAGGCGCACGACGGAGCTGAAGGCCTGGGTGGTGTTACCCACCCAGTTCACCGCTCCGTCCACGATGTGCTTGTCCACCCAGCCGCAGAGGAAGCCGAAGCCCCGGGCGGTCTTGCCGGTGCCGACGACCAGGCCATCCACGATGTTGCTGTCGATCCAGCTCTGGACCCTGGCCGCAACCATGGTCCCGCGGATGACCGTCGCGTTGACGAACTCGTCGATGTAGTACTTGTCGCGCACGGCCTCGTAGACGAGCCCGAGCTTGCCGGTGACCTGCGCCGGGATCGGGAAGAGGGCGGCGGTGTCGCCAGAGCCGGCCTCCGAGTCCTGGCGCTTGGAGATGTACATCCACCAGGCAGCCAGCACGCCCAGGACGAGGACGGTCAGGGACACGCCCACGGCCCAGATGTGGCCCACATGGTGGTTGTGCTCGCTGACCTCCAGCATGTTCATCTTGAGCAGCTGGAGAGAGGTGCCGTCCGGAAGGACATACATGTCCTCCCAGCGGACGAGCTTGGTGAACCAGGTCCCGTAGTCCGAGAGGGGGTCGCCGGTCAGCCACATGTGGCCGCCGAAGACACCAAGCAGGCCGAGCACGATGAGCGGGATCGCCATGTTCGTCGGCGACTCGTGCGGAGTATGGGCGTGGCCGTGGTGACCGTCGTGATCGTGGCCGTGGCCGTCGTGCCCCGCGTGAGCGTCGTGGCCAGCGTGATCGTCGTGGCCGTGCGCCCCGTGTCCGTGGTCGTCATGCCCGCCGCGGTACTCACCGAAGAAGGTCATGAAGATCAGGCGGAACATGTAGAAGGTCGTCAGCATCGCCGCGAGCGGCAGGACGACCATCACGAAGACATTGCCCCCGCGCCACTGGGTGAGCACGGACTCGATGGCCGAGGCGATGATGCGGTCCTTCGAGTAGTAGCCCGCGAAGAGCGGCATCCCCGCGATGGCCAGCGTGCACACCAGCATCGCGGCGAAGGTGATCGGCATCATCTTCCGCAGGCCGCCCATCTTGCGCATGTCCTGCTCGTGGTGGCAGCCGTGGATGACGGAGCCGGCGGACAGGAAGAGGCACGCCTTAAAGAAAGCGTGGGTGACCATGTGGAACAGGCCCGCCACGATGCCGAGGCCGCCGGTCCCGATGGCCGCCACCATGAAGCCCAGCTGGCTGATGGTGGAGTAGGCCAAGACGCCCTTGATGTCGTTGACCGTGCAGCCGATCGTCGCCGCGAAGATGGCCGTGATGCCCCCGATCGCCATGACGAACTGCAGCGTCGTCGGCGACATCATCGGGAACATGCGGCCCAGCAGGTAGACGCCGGCCGCGACCATGGTCGCCGCGTGGATCATGGCCGACACGGGGGTCGGGCCCTCCATCGCGTCCGGAAGCCAGATGTGCAGCGGGAACTGCGCGGACTTGCCGACGGTGCCGCCAAAGGTGAAGAGGCCGGCGACCGTCATCCAGGCCGGGTAGTCCCCACCATGGGCCTCGACGATGGCCCCGGTCATCTGCCACAGCTCACTGAAGCGGAAGCTGGAGAGGACCGTGTCGCCCTCGATCAGGCCCTGGCCGACGAGCTCGTTGTACTCGCGCGGCAGCAGGAAATAGAACATCGCCATGCCGAAGAAGAGGCAGGTGTCCCCCACGCGCGTGGTGAGGAAGGCCTTCTTGCAGGCGGCTGCGGCGAACTTGATCCGGGAGCTGGTCGGGTCGTGCGAGAAGTGCCCGATGAGCAGGTAGCTCATCAGGCCCATCAGCTCCCAGAAGACAAACAAGAAGAGGATGTTGTCGCTGAGGACCAGGCCCAGCATCGCGAACGTGAACAGCGAGATGTTCGCGAAGAAGATGTGGTAGCGGCGGTCCCCGTGCATGTAGCCGGTGGCGAACAGGTGCACCAAGAAGGACACCACACCCACGACCATCAGCATGGTCGCCCCCAGGCCGTCGTACAGGATCCCAGCGACCAGGTTGCGGTCGCTGGAGACTGCTGAGGAGTCGTACAGCCAGCGGAACACCGGGCCGCCCTCCGTGGCGGCCGACTCGTTCCAGAACGGCAGGGTCCCCTCGTGGCCCAGGGCCTTGCTGAAGAACATGTACACGGTGATGCACATGACGACGAACATGCCGCCGGTCAGCAGCCAGTCTCCCTTCCGCGGCAGGTTGCGCCCGAAGAAGATCTGGATCACATACCCGCAGAGCGGGATCAGGGGGACCGCAAGCAGGAGCTTGTAGTCGAACGCGGTCAGGGTGTTCATGGCTGCGCCTATGGGGGGGATCGGCGCTAGTCGCGCAGGATGTCGGCCTCGCTCGGCCGGACACTCTGGAACAGGTGGAAGACGTTGAGGACGATCGCCAGGGCGATGGCGGCCTCAGCCGCCGCGAGGATGATCACGAAGATCGCGAACATCCGGCCCTCCATCCCGCCGTTGCCATAGCGGTTGAAGGCCACGAAGTTGATGTTGGCCGCGTTCAGGATCATCTCGACGCCCATCAGGACATAGAGGATGTTCCGGCGGCTGATGATGCAGACGATGCCGAGGGCAAAGAGCACCCCGGCCACTGCCATGTAGGCCTCGACGCCCATCAGGCGGCCTCCTCGGGCTCGAAGTCCTCGGTGCGGCGGCGCGCGATGTAGACGGCGGCCACCAGCGCAACGGTCAGCAGGAACGCGGCAAGCTCGAAGGCCACCACATACTGCTCAGGGTGCAGGAAGGCCAGGCCGATGGCCCGGTCCTGGGTCGTGGCCTCGGCGAGCTCCTCCGGCGGCAGGACCGCAAGAGAGCGGGTCGCGCTCTGCACATGGTTCCAGACCAGGCCCGCGCCGCCGAACACGAACACGATGGCCCCGCCGACGCGCGTCAGCTTGCGCTCGGTGAGGTCGGGCGGCGTCAGCATCACGCCGAACAGGAGCAGGGCCAGGATGCCTCCCACATAGATGAGGACCTGGGCCATGGCGAGGAAGTCGTGGCCCAGGAGCACGAACAGCCCGGCCACTCCCATGAAGGTCGCCATCAGGGAGAAGGCGCTGCGCACCACCGAGCGTTCCCAGATGCACATCAGGGAGCCGCCCAGGGTGAACGACGCAAAGAGCCCGAAGGCCAGGCCCTCGGCACCGTGCGTGATCAGCCCACCGCCAATCGCCGCGACGACCGCCAGGGCCAGCACGGCGTAGAAGACGCTCTGCTGGAGCTTGGGGTCCATCAGGCCTCGCCTCCGGCGGCCTCATCGGCCTCGGCCTTTCCCTCATCGGGCTCGGCCGTGTTCGCCTCGGCCGCCTTCGCGGCAGCCTCTGCCTCGGCCTTGGCCTTCTTGGCGGCCTCCTTCTCGGCCTTCTTCTTCTCGGCGTCGCGCATGCGGATGCGCGCGTCCAGGGCCATGCCCTTGAAGGAGAGCAGGTCGTGGTTCAGCTCGCTGCGGTCCTCGACCACCAGCGCGAACTCCGTACCCATGTGGATGCAGTCCTTGGGGCACGGGTACACGCACAGCTCGCAGAACATGCACTTCTGGTAGTCGAGCGTGAAGGAGACCCACTCGAGCTCCTTGCCGTGCCGCACCGCGTCCATCTCGATGCAGTCGATCGGGCAGGCACGGGCGCAGGCGAGGCAGTTGATGCACTTCTCCTGCTCGAGGTAATGGATACCGCGGTACCGATCCGGGATCGGCATGCGCTCGTCCGGGTACTGCACCGTGATGGGCTTCCGCATCAGGTACTTACCCGTGATGCTCATCCCCACCAGGGTGGTCTTGAGGGTGTCCCAGACGTTCTGGAAGTAGCGGGTGGCGCTGACCATGGTTGGCGAACTGGCTTGGGGGACCTGGAATCAGGAGAACAGCGCGTGGACGAGCGCCTCCCAGCAGGCGGCGCCGAGGACACAGACGAGGGCCAGAGGGGTGAGGTACTTGTACCCCATGGTCATGACCTGATCGATGCGCACGCGCGGGAGGGTCCAGCGCAGCCACATCATCAGGAAGATGCCGAAGAGGCCCTTCAGCATCACCGTGCCGAAGCACACGAAGCCGAACAGGAGCGAGCTTTCCTCGACGCCGGCGGAGCGCAGGGCGCCCGTGACCGGGCTCTCGAAACCGCCGAACCAGAAGAAGGCCCCGACGATCGACATCAGCAGCATCGCGGCGTACTCCTCGAAGAAGAAGAACGACCAGCGGATGCCGGAGTACTCAGTCATGAACCCCGCCACGAGCTCCGACTCCGCCTCGGGAAGGTCGAAGGGCGCGCGCTTGGTCTCCGCCAGCGCCGCGATCGCGTAGATCAGGAACGCCGGCAGCAGGAAGGGGTTGGTGAAGATGGCCCACTTCATCCCGAACCAGCCGGACTGGAGGGCGCTGGCCTCACCGAGGCTGAAGGTCCCCAGGGCGAAGAGCGGGGCCAGCAGGGAGAGCCCCAGAGGGATCTCGTAGGCCACCACCTGGGCCGCCTCGCGCATGGCGCCGTAGAGCGACCACTTGGAGTTCGACGCCCAGCCCGCCATCACGACACCAATCGTGGTGGTCGACGACAGGGCAAGGATCGCGAAGACCCCAAGGTCCATGCGGCCAAACCACCAGTCATAGGAGATAGGCATGGCCGCAAGGGCGCCGAAGATCGACGCCAGCACGATGGCGGGCGCGATCCAGAACATGGTCCGGTCGGCGTCCTTCGGGACCGTGTCCTCCTTGGTCAGGAGCTTCACGCCGTCCGCGATGGACTGGGCCCAGCCGTGCCAGCCGCCCGCGTACATCGGGCCGGTGCGGCACTGGATGTGGCCCGACACCTTGCGCTCGAGCCACACGCAGAACATGACCGTGACCGAGATCAGGCCAATCAGCAGGCCCAGGCCAATCCCGATCCCGCCCAGCGCGACGAACCAGGTCGGAACCTGGTCGGCGAACGCCTCGGGAATGAGCCAGCGGTGCAGGCTCACGAAGATGGAGGCGTCCCCCTCGGGGCGAGCCGCGTGCTCGAGCACGGGGCCAGCGGCGTCCTGCAGCAGGCTCATCGGTCCGTCTCCCCGATCACGATGTCCGTCGAGCCGATGATCGCCACGGAGTCGGCGAGCAGGGCGCCCGGCATGAGCTCCTCGACCACGGCGAGGTTCACGAACGAAGGGCCGCGCACGCGGCAGCGCACGGCGACCTTGCCTCCGTCCGAGTGCACATAGTGCCCGAGCTCACCGCGCGGGTTCTCGATGCCCACATAGGCCTCGCCCGCCGGCACCTTCAGCACCTTCGGCACATCGCCGATGATCGGACCGTCCTCGATGACCTCGAGGCACCAGCGCACGAGCTTGATGCACTCCTTCATCTCGAGCATGCGGACATAGAAGCGGTCCCAGCAGTCGCCGAGCGCGCCCTTCTTGCCCTCGCCGAGGGGGACATCGAACGCTCCGGCCTCGTGGGCCTCGCCGTAGGCCATGTAGGGCATGTCGCGGCGCAGGTCGAAGTCGACCCCCGAGCCGCGCAGCATGGGTCCCGTCAGGCCGAAGTCGATCGCCATCTCCTTCGGGATCACGCCGACATTCGCCGTGCGCATCACGAAGACATGGTTCACGGCGAGCAGGTCGTGGTACTCCTTCCACTTCTCCTCGAAGACATCACAGAAGTGACCGACCTCCTGCAGCCAGCCGGGAGGCGCGTCGTTGAAGACGCCTCCGATCCGGATGTAGCTGTAGGTGAGGCGCGCACCGCAGATCTTCTCGAACAGCGCCTGGATCCACTCGCGCTCGCGGAAGGCGTAGAGGAAGGGGGTGAAGGCGCCGATGTCGAGGCCGTAGGTGCCGATCGCCACGAGGTGCGAGGCGATGCGGTTGAGCTCGGCGCAGATGGTCCGCAGCAGGGTCGCGCGGCGGGGGATCTCCAGCTCGGGCATCAGCGCCTCGACGGCGAGGCTGTACCCGAGGTTGTTGTTCATCGACGCCAGGTAGTCGTACCGGTCGGTGTACGGCAGGTACTGGAGCCACTCGACATTCTCGCCGATCTTCTCGGCGCAGCGGTGGAGGTAGCCCAGGTGCGCCTGCGCACCGGTGACCAGCTCGCCGTCGCAGCGGATGAGCACGCGCATCACGCCGTGGGTGGCGGGGTGCTGCGGGCCCATGTTCACCTCGAGGTCCGAGGTGGTGACATCGAAGAAGAACTCCTTCTCTCCGCTCGGCAGGGTGCGCTGCTCCTCCGGACGGATGGAGGGCTTGTAGTCCTGCGGGGTCTGCTCGACCTCGGACTTTCCGACGGTGTCAGTCATGGCTCACTCGCACGAAATGCCGTGGTACTCCCGCGGGAACTCGTAGTCCTTCCGGAGCGGATACCCCTCCCAGTCGTCGGGGAGCAGGATGTGGCGCGGGTCGGGGTTGCCGACGAAGGTGATCCCGTACATCTCGGCGCACTCGCGCTCGTGCCACTGGGCCGCGCGATAGATGGCGGTCGCAGAGGCCACGGTCGCGGCAGCCTTCGGCAGCGGGGCCTTGATGGCCAGCCGGTGCTTGTGCTTGAGCGAGAGCAGCTGGATCAGGATCCACAGCTCCTCGGAGTCCGCCGACGGGTCGGAGGCCGTGAGGTCCACCAGGATGTCGAAGGCCAGCTTGTCGTCGTCCCGGCACATGCGCAGGAACTCCACGAGGTGTGCGTGGTCGACGGTGACGAAGGGCATCCCGGCGCGACCGGGGTCCTTCTCCTTCTTGTTGGCCGGACGCGGCTCGTCGAAGCCGAGCAGGCCCGGCGCGCCCTGTGCCTTGAGGCGGTCGTGGATCGCTTGGAACTCCATGGAGTGCTCCCCTTGGGCGTCAGGCCGTGCGCGCGGGACGGCGGATGACCGGCGTGCGCTTGATCTTGTCCTGGAGCTTCATGAGCCCCTCGAGGAGTGCCTCGGGCCGCGGAGGGCAGCCGGCGATGTAGACATCCACAGGAATGATGCGATCGACGCCCTTCATCACCGTGTAGCCGTACTTGTAGTAGGGCCCGCCACCCGTGGCGCAGGCGCCCATGGCGATCACGTACTTGGGGTGCGGCATCTGGTCATAGAGCCGCTTCACGCGCTCGCCCATCTTGAAGTTGACGGTGCCCGCCACGATCATCAGGTCCGCCTGGCGGGGCGAGGCGCGGAAGGCGCCGGCACCGAAGCGGTCCAGGTCGTGGTGCGCCGCGCCGACCGCCATCATCTCGATGGCGCAGCAGGCCAGGCCGAAGGTCATCGGCCAGATGCTGTTGAGGCGGGCCCAGTTGATGAGCCAGTCGACCTTGGTGGTCAGGACGTTCTCTTCGAATGCTTCCTCGAGCAGACCCATGGTGGTTCTCCTGCCGTCAGGCGGCTTCTTCCTCGGAGCCCTCCTCGGACTCCTCGTCGCGGTCGATCACGGCGAGGGGCGGAATGGTGCTGCCCTCCCTGCGCCCGGTCGGGATGTAGGACTCCTTCGACCAGGTCAGGATCCAGTCCAGGTCTCCCTTGGCCCACACCGCGATCAACCCGAAGAACAGGATGGTCACGAAGAGGAACCCCTTGGCCAGCGCCCACAGGCCGATCTCCGGGGTCTCGAAGGCCCGCTTGAGAACCATCGCCCAGGGGAACAGGAAGGCGATCTCGACGGCGAAGATCACATAGATCAGCGCGACGGTGTAGTACCGGATGTCGAACTGGATCCAGGTGTCGCCGATCGTCTCCTCACCACACTCGTAGGTCTCGAGACCATCGGTCCCGCGACGCTTCGGCCGGATGAAGGACCCGATGACGAGGTTCGCCATCACGAACACGAAGCCCACGGCCACGAAGACCAGGACATTCAGATAGTCGAAGAGCATGGCGGGGAGGGGACTCCCACCGACGCCAGTGCGCTCCCCACCCGCGGTCCGTTGCATCCCCCTTGCGTTCAAGGGGTTGCGACGATTTGTCGCACCGCTGAGGGCTCGGCACCGGCCCGGTTGGGGGCGGGGACTGAAACTCGCGCGAGAGTCTAGGAGGGGTGCTGGGGGGGGTCAAGGTGACCGGATGTCGCGCAGGCTCCCCGGGCGCCCGAAGAACGCGCTTCTGGAGGGTCCTGGTCCGGGTTGCCTGCAACCGGCGGCGCCCCTGCGCGTCCTCGGGTTCCCTGGCTCGGGGCACCTCCCCAGCCACGCCGCGATGTGCCTCCCCCCTCCCTGGCCCCAGCCTCCCCTGGACCGCCTCCCGACCACTCCAGACCCGTGGCTCGTACGCCCCGGCCACCTCCAGGGCCCGCACCTCGACCCACCCATGGGCGGCGGGGCCGGGAGGTTCGGCCTCGACCGGGGGCAGGAACAGCTCGAGGGGGTCCGCTCCGGCCCCGAGACCTCCTGGGAGCCGCTCAGGCCCCTCCCCAGGTCCGTGTCTCCCGCCGAGCGGACCCTCTGGGCGGGGCTCCTGGCCGCGGCCGCGGTGGATCTGGGGATTCCTGTGCTCCTTCAGGGGCCAGCCCCGGGGCTTCCCGAGTGGAGCACGGGATACCTCCAGGCCATGCACAATGCGGGATGGAGGTCCACTTTTGCCCTCATGGCCGCCCTGAGCGCCCTAAGGGGTGGCCCCTGATTGCCTCCGGGGGTTTCCCCCAATGGACGGCGCGGATGCAAAAACCTATTCTAGTTCCCCCTCTCGCGAGCGGGGAGCGGTCGTAGGACCCCCTCCAAGCGCGGACCAAGAGCCCCTTTGGGCCCCTGGCACCCACGCCCGCCCCCCGAGAGGCCCCCACTGCCGCCCTGGCAGGCCACCGTCCGATGACGACCGTCACCTCCACCCAAATCGTCCACGGGCCGCTCGTCACCGAGCGCCTGGGGCGCGTCCTCACCGTCGACCTCTGCGCCGCCCACGACCACATGTCGGTGGCCAAGGACAGCGTGCTTCCGCGCTCGTCCCTGGTGGTCACCACCGCGGCCACGAAGATGATCGAGCTCTCCAAGGCTGGTGAGAAGCTGCAGAGCATCGTCATCGTCGGCACCTCCGCCGACCCGACCGAGCACCCCGACCTCCGGGACGCCACCGAGAACTTCCGGGCCCTGTGCGACAAGTGGTTCCCGCGGGCCAAGCTCTACCTGCAGACCCGCTCGGTCGACTTCGCGAGCTACGACGTCCGCGCGGCCCTGTCGATCTACGACCGCGTCTTCGTGCGCTACGAGTGGGGCACCACCAAGGGCTTCTCGGCCCTGACCGGCGCCAAGGGCACCCAGCTCGCCTCCCTCACGAAGGACCTGCACTACTTCGACCACCTGATCCTCGAGGCCAGCTTCTACCGCGGCTCGGCGGACAACACGAAGGACACCGAGGTCAAGGGCTGGGTGAAGCGCGTCCAGGAGATCAAGCCCATCGCGGTGCACATCCTGAAGGGCATGCCCCACAACCCCAAGGGCGCCAAGGTGCGCCAGGCCCCGGATGGGGCCATCAGCTCGATCATGGAGGAGCTGACCGAGACCCACGGCCTCGCCGCGACCCTGCACGAGGACGAGGCCCTGATGTCCTGAGGGCGCCTCGCTCCAGACCGGACGGCGGTCCCGGCCCTCGCGGCCGGGGCCGCCGTCTGCGTTCTGGGGCCGGACAGCCCGGGGTCCATGACCGCGTGACCGCCGGCGGAGGGCCCCGAACTGAAGTCGACCCGCAGGCGAGCCGCACTCACTCCAAGGAGGGATCCGCTAGGCTGCCGCCGTGGACTCGAGGCCCCTGCTCCAACTCGCCGGCGTGCGGCGCGCCTTCGGTGAGCGCGTGGCGGTGGAGGGTCTGGACCTCGAGGTCCGGCCCGGAGAGGTGGTCGGGCTCTTGGGTCCCAACGGCGCGGGCAAGACCACGACGGTCCGGATGCTGACCGGCCTGCTGGAGCCCGACGCGGGGACCATCCGCGTCGGGGGGGTGGACCTGGGGCAGGACCCCCTGGAGGCCCGCCGGCACCTGGCCCTGGTGCCTGACGGCGCCCCGCTCTACCCGAACCTGAGCCTCGACCAGCACCTGGACCTGGTGCGGGGCCTGCGCGGCCGGCCGCTGGCCGGCGCGGACCGCGACGCCGTGGTGCGCGGCCTCGGGCTCGAGGGTCGCTCGGCCGAGCCCCTGGGTGGCTACTCCCGCGGGATGCGCCAGCGTGCCGCCCTGGCCCTGGCCCTCACCTCGGACGCGCCCCTGCTCGTGCTGGACGAGCCCCTGACCGGACTCGACGCACCGGGAGCTGCGCTCGTGAAGGAGCTCCTGCGCCAGTGGGCCGACCGCGGGGGCGCCGTGCTCTACACCTCGCACCTGCTGGATGTCGTCGAGCGGGTCTGCGACCGCATGGTGATCCTCGCTGAGGGTCGCGTCGTGGCGGAGGGCACCCTCGAGGAGCTCACGCGCCAGGCCGGCACGGGTGGCACCCTCGAGCAGGTGTTCACCGCCCTCGCGCGCAGCGAGGATCCGGCCGCCGCGGCCGGGCGGCTGCTCGACGAGCTGGGGCGCTAGTCGAGCTGGCCGACCGGGACGGGCCGCATGGCGTCGTCCACGGCGACCATGGTCACGGTGGCCTCGGTGACATGCACGGTGTCGGCGCCGCCGAAGCGCTGCTGGGACCACACATCCACGCGCACGGTGATCGAGGTCCGGCCGATCCGCTCGGTACGCGTGTGGAACGAGACCAGGTCGCCGACGAAGACCGGCGCCTTGAAGTCGATCTTGTCCATGGAGACCGTCACCACGCGCTTGGGGTGATGCTTGTGCGCCTCGATGGCCGCCGCGAGGTCGATCTCCGAGAGGATGACGCCACCGAAGATCGTCCCGACCGCGTTGGTGTCCCTGGGCATCATCACCCGGCGGATCGCAGGGATGTCGGTGGGCGGCTGGACGAGAGGTTGGGGCTCGGTCATGGCGGTTCGCGGAGTGGGGGCGTGTTCGTAGGCGGGGCAGCCGTCAGCGTGCGGAACAGCCGGAGCAGCTGGCGCTCGGGGCTGCGGGGTCGCGTGCTCAGGGCTGCGGTCTTGAACGCTCAGGTCTGTGATGTCGAGCGCTCAGGGCTGCAGTTCGCTGCGGACCCAGGCGCGGACGCGGGCCTGGAGGTCGTCGAGCTGGCCGGTGAAGAAGTGGTCCACCCCAGGCACCTCTTCGACCGTGATGTGCTCCGGCAGGTCCGGGAACTGGTCGTGGAGCTCGGTCGCCGTGCCGAACTCGTCCTGGCCGGCCATGATCACGCGGGTCGGGAGGCGGACCTCGGCCAGCCAGGGGCACGAGAACACGCGAACGGGCAGGGCCACGAGGAGCAGGCGCTCGAAGCCCGGGGCGCCCGCCGCGGCGACCCGGCACGAGGTGCGCGCTCCGAAGGAGAATCCTCCCGCCCAGAGGGGCAGGCCTGGACGCGCGGCCCGGAGGTGCTCGAGGGCGGCGCGCAGGTCGTCGTCCTCGCCGCCCTCGCCGTCGTGGGTCCCCTCGCTGCGCCCCACGCCGCGGAAGTTGAAGCGCAGGACGACAAGCCCTGCCTCCTGCAGCGCCCGGGCGGTTCGGAAGACCACATTGTTGTGCATCGTCCCCCCGTGGAGGGGATGCGGATGGCACACGACCGCGGCGCCGAGGGCCTCCCCCTCGGGGTCCCAGAGCGCGCCCTCCAGCCGCCCCGAAGGCCCTTCGAAGTCCACCTGCATCTAGGCAGAGTACCCGCGCGGCGGGGAGCACCGAGCGAACCGCGAGTCCCCGTGGAGGGACCAGGGGATCGACCCGTGCTGGGCCCGAAGGCTGCGACCTGACAGACTTAGAGGGCCGTGCCGCGCCCGCCCTGCGAAGCTCCACGGAGGACTGCTGGCCCGCGAGGCCATGCGCGCCGCCGTCCCTCGCGGGACCCCGCCTGACCGGGACCGAGCCCATGACTATCACCGAGCCCGCAACGCTGATCACGGACTGGCTGCTGGCACTGCTGGCCATCGTCCTGGCGCGCGGGCTCACGCAGCGCGACGCGCGGCCCGGTGTCCGCGTCTCCGGGCCAGGCAGCGGAGCGCCCGAGGCCGCCGCGCGAGCCCTGCGCGCCCACCTGCTCCTCTCGGCCGCCGGGGCCGTGCTGGGTGGCACCGAGCACGGCTTCAAGCTGCACCTGTCACCGACGGCCTTGGACCTGATCTGGAGCGGCACCCTGGTGCTGCTCATGCTCGCGAGCGGCGCACTGCTCGGGTTCGCGACGGCCCTCTGGGCCACCCCGGGCGCGCGGCGCGCCCTGAATGCCACCGGCCTGATCGGCGTCCTTGCGGGCCTCGCGCTCGGCGTGCCCTCCGGAGCCTTCGAGGCGGTCCTCCTCGTGTGGGTCTCGATCACCCTGGTGGTCCTCGCGCTCACGGTCCCGGCCTGGCGCCGGGGCCGGGCGGGTGCCGGAGCGGTGCTCGCGAGCCTTGCGACCTCGGTGCTGGGCGCGGGCATCCAGGCCGCCGGCCTCGCGCCGCACCCCGCGTTCAACCACAACGACCTGTTCCATGTGGTCCAGATGTACGCGCTCCTCCTGCTCGCGCGCGGAGCACACGCGGCCCTCGGAGAGGCAAGGGCCGAGGACGGGGCTGCTAGGATCCAGGGGTGACCACCCTCGCCTCGCCCGGCCCGCGCACGCGCGCGCTGCTCCTCGCGCGGGTGCGCCTTGCCCAGGTCCTCCCCGGCGCGGGCTGGCTGCCGGTCGCGGGGATCCTGATCCACGGGGGGCTGATCGCGCTCGTTTCGCTGGTGCTCGCCGACGCCCTAGCCCCCGCCCTCTTCGCCACCCTGACCCTCGCCCTCTCGGGGCTCTTGTGCACCACGGCGCTGCTCGGCGACCTGGCGCCGCTCTTGGCCGAGGATCCCGCTGGGGACTGGGTCGCCGCGCAGCCCGTCAGCCGGCGCGACCTCGAGCGCGCCCGGGCCGGGGTGCTGGTGCTGGTCCTGGGCTCGCTCGGCATAGGCGGGATGCTCCCCGCGAGCCTGCTCGCGCCGGAGGACTGGAGCCTCGGCCAGCGACTCGCCCTCCCTCTGCTGGGCGGGCTTCAGGCCCTGGCGCTGGCCTCGGCCCTGACCGCCCTCCTTCGCGCCGCGGGGCGAAGCGCCACCGAGGTCGCCGTCGCCCTCCAGACCCTGGCCCTCCTCGGGCTCTTCGCCGGCGTGATGGGGGCCCTGTCCCTGCTGCCCCAGCTGCGGGCGGTGGAGGCGATCGGCGCACCCTGGTCCTGGCTCCCCCCGGCGGCCCTCGGCACCCTCGTCGTCCAGGTCTCTGGCACGCCGGGCTGGGTGTGGATCGCCATCGCGCTCGCCCTGCCCTGGCTCCCCCCCGCGGGCGAGGCTCCCGCCCGGGGGACGCAGACGCCGCTGGCCCGCCTGCTCAGGCCCCTCGCACGCCTGGTCGAGCTGCGCCTGCTCGCCCCCGCCCAGCGCGCCCCGTTCCGGTTCGTCGAGGCGGCCCTCCCGGCCGAGAGGGACTTCGCCGTGCGCGCCTGGCCGCTGGGCTTCGCCCCCCTGGCCCTGCTTGCCGCGGGCGCGGACCCTTCCACCGAACACGGGCGCGGGCTCTACGCCCTCGCGTGCTTCGCGCCGGCCGCCTACCTCCCCGTGTTCATGACCTTCGTCCCGACGACCGCGACCCCTGCCGCGCGCTGGGTCCTGGACGCCGCCCCGCTGCACGCACGGGATGAGGCGATCGGCGCGCGCTGGGCCGTGTTCGTGCGCGTGGTGGTTCCCCTGCAGCTCGTGATCAGCGGGCTGCTGCTGGCGGCGGTGTCCGCCGAGCAGGTGCTGACCTGGACGCTGGTGAGCCTCGCCCTCTCAGGAGCCGTCCTCGCCGTGGCGTGGAGCGGCTCCGTGGAGGGCCCGCCGCTCTCACGACAGGCCACCGAGCTGGGCGGAGCATTCGAGGGAGGCAGCGGCGGGCTGCTGCTGAATGCGCTGCTCGCGGGGGGCGTAGCGCTCGCCACCTGGCGCATCGCCCTGGGCGTGCCGGCGGCGCTGGGCATCGCCGCCACCACCCTGGCGGTGCTTGTTCGCGCCGGCCGGCGGCCTGGATCTCAGGCGTAGCGCTCGCGCTGGGCCTCGAGGAACGCGACCAGGTCCGGAGCGAGCGGACTCTCGACCGTGGTGCGCGCGCCGGTGGAGGGGTGATCGAAGGCGATGCGGTGGTGGTGCAGAGCCTGGCGAGGCAGCTCCAAGAGAGCCTCGTCCTCCTCCGTCATCACCCCGTCGGACGCGCGCAGGAAGAGCTCCTCGTCCGGCCCGTAGAGCTTGTCGCCAACGATGGGCAGGCCTACCGCCGCGAGGTGCACGCGGATCTGGTGCTGGCGCCCGGTGAACAGCTCGCACGCCACGAGGGCATAGGGCCCAACGCGCTCGATCACGCGCCAGTCCGTGCGCGCGGGCAGCCCGTCCTCGCCGACCGTCATCTTCACGCGCACGCGGCTCGCAGCCGCGGAGCGGATGGGGAGCCGCACGCTGCCCTCGTCACGCTCCGGTTCTGAAGGCGACGCCTGCACCCGGCACAGGGCCAGGTAGTGCTTGTCGTTGGTCCCCGCCTCGAACTGGCGCCGCAGCTCGGTGTGCGCCCGGGGGTGCCGCCCGACAAGGACCAGGCCGCTGGTCTCGCGGTCCAGCCGGTGGGCGAGCCGAGGCGCCTCACCCCGCTCGGCCATGCGCCCCGCCTCGCGGGCGTGGATGCGCTGGATCAGCGTGTCGTTCACATGCCGGCCGCTCGGGTGCACCGGCACCAGCGGCGGCTTGTCCACCACCAGCAGGTCCTCGTCCTCCAGGAGCACCTCCACCGGGCCAGCTGGCCCGTCGGGGGCAGGGAGGCGGAGGTCCGGCGGAATCACGACCTTGACCTTCGTGCCATGCAGCAGGCGACGGCCTGGCCGCGTCTCGAGCTGCCACGCCCCACGGCCCTGGGGCGCCTCGGGCGCAGCGGCGTCCAGATAGACGAAGCGGTCCTTGATCAGGCGCTGGATCGAGGAGCGCGAGCGCCAGGTCAGGTGCGCGCCGAGGAAGTGATCGAGGCGGACCTCGAGCTCGTCCTTGCGGGTCTGAAAGAAGCTGCCGTCCACCTTGAGGAGCACCTCCTCGGGCGGCCGGTTCAGATCGCGCTCCTTGCCGAACAGTCCCACACCGAGGAGCCTAGCCTCTCGCGTACGGGCCGGCTTGCCGCACCCGGAGCGCGGACCCGACGAGGCGGCCCGGCACCCGCGGGCTCGGCGCCCCAGAACGGCAGGAGCCGCGCGGCCTCTCGGCTGCGCGGCTCCTGCACTCCATACCCCGGGGGATCGTCAGGCCCGACGACGGCGCACGCGGCGGTTGGGGTCGTTCTTGCGGGTGGCCTTCTGGATCGTACGCAGACGCTCGCGGCGCTCGCGACGACGCTGGTCGCTGCGCTTCTCGTGGTAGGCGTTGGCCTTGGCGAGCTTGAAGATGCCGCCGAAGTTGCACTGGCGCTTGAAGCGACGCAGCGCGGCCTCGAGGGACTCGTTGGAGCGGACGGTGACCTTGATCACGATGGACGGTGCAGGGGTGGGGTATGGAGGTTGGGGCGCTGCAGGCCGGGAAGAGTGCCCGGCTTGAGCGGCCGAACAAGATAGCGGCGGGGGGCCCATCCGTCCAAGGTGGCCCTGGAAAAGGGGTCCGGGGCCTGCCATCCTCCGACCGTGTCCACCCCCTCCTCGGAGCCGCCCCAAGGGGACGCTGGGAGCGCCCAGGAGGCCCTCCAGGGGCTCGTCGAGCGGGTCACCTACCACCGGGAGGACTCCCTCTACACCGTCCTGCGGGTCCTCCCCGAGGCTGGATTCACCCCCCGAGGGGCCACGGGGAGCCTCTTCGCCCCCACCCGCGTCACCGCGGTCGGGCGCATGGTCGAGCCCGTCGAGGGGCAGCGGGTCCGGCTCCTCGGGCGCTGGACCCGGCACGCCACCCACGGGGACCAGTACGAGTTCGAGCAGGTGCAGCTGCTGGACCCCGGGGACGAGGCGGGCCTGGTCCGCTACCTCGCCAGCAAGGCCTTCGAGGGGGTGGGCGAGACCCTGGCCCAGCGCATCGTCGAGCGCCTGGGCGTGGGCGCCCTCGAGGTGATCCGTGACCACCCCGAGGCCCTCGACCAGGTCACGGGCCTGCGGCCCGAGGTGAAGGAGCGGCTCATCGAGAGCGTCCGCAGCCGGCACGCCCAGCACCGCAGCGCCTCGTTCCTGATGGGGCTCGGGCTCGGGCCGACCCAGGCCCAGACCGTCCTGGCCAGCCTCGGCCCCGAGACCGAGGCCCTGCTGGAGGCCGACCCCTACACGCTCACGCGCGTGCGCGGGATGGGCTTCCGGACCGCCGATCGCGTGGCGCAGGCCATGGGCCTCGAGGCCAACGACGAGCGGCGCCTCGTCGCGGCGCTCGAGCACTGCCTCGCCAAGGCGTCCGATGAGGGGCACAGCCTGGTCCGGCAGGGTGACCTGCTGCAGGCCGCGCTCGACCTCCTGGAGGGAGCCGCCGACCGCGAGGCGCTGCGCGCCGCGCTGGGCAGGCTCGAGCGCGAGGATCGCGCGGTGGTGGACCGCAGCCTGCTCCCCGACGCGGACGCCGACCACGACGCGCACCCGGTCTACCTGCCGTGGCTGCTGGCCTCGGAGCGCGGACTGGCGCGCAACCTCGCCCGCCTCCTCGCCGTGGGCCGAGTGGAGGCCCTCGCGGACGAGGCCCGCCTCCAGCGCGCCGCCGACGCCTCGGGGATCGCGCTCCACGAGGACCAGCGCGCCGCGGTCCTGGGCCTCCTCTCGAGCCCCGTCGCCCTCCTCACCGGCGGCCCCGGCGTCGGGAAGACCACGATCGTGCGCCTCATCGCGGACCTCGCCCAGGCGGCGGGATACGAGGTGCTGCTGGCCAGCCCCACCGGGCGCGCCGCCAAGCGCCTGAGCGAGGCCACGGGACGGCCCGCCTCGACCATCCACCGCCTGCTGAAGTTCCAGCCGCCGGACGGGTTCCAGCACACCGACACCAATCCGCTCGAGGGCGGACTCGTCCTCGTAGACGAGATCTCGATGCTGGATGTCGCGCTCGCGCACCACCTCGTGAAGGCCGTCGCGGCGCCGACGCGGCTGATCCTGGTCGGCGACCCCGACCAGCTGCCGTCGGTCGGCGCGGGGAGCGTGCTGAGCGACCTGCTCAGCAGCGGCGAGATCCCCACCTGGCGCCTGACGCGCGTGTTCCGGCAGGACCGTGAGAGCCTGATCGTCGAGAACGCGCACCGCGTGCTTGCGGGAGACCTCCCGCGCCAGCCGGAGCGCAGCGAGACCGGCGGGGACTTCTTCCTCTTCCCCGTCGACGACCCGGCGCGCGCGGCCGACCGCCTCGTGGAGGTCGTGACCGAGCGCATCCCCAAGCGCTTCGGCATGGAGTGGACCGAGGAGGTGCAGGTCATCTCGCCCATGTACAAGGGAGACTGCGGCGTCGACGCGCTCAACGACCGGCTGCGTGAGGCCGCCGGATACGGCGGCCGCGAGGTCGAGCGCGGGGGCCAGCGCTGGAGAGTCGGGGACCGCGTGATCCAGACGCGCAACGACTACGACAAGGAGGTCTTCAATGGCGACATGGGCCGGATCTCCGCGGTCTCGCCGGACGGGGTCGTGACGGTGCAGTACCCCGAGCAGAAGGTCGTCTACAGCGGCGGCGAGCTCTCCGACCTGCGGCCGGCCTTCGCGATCACCGTCCACCGCAGCCAGGGTGGCGAGTTCCCCTGCGTCGTGATCCCCCTCACGACGCCGCACCGAGTGATGCTGCAGCGCAACCTGCTCTACACGGCGATCACACGCGCCAAGCGCCTTGTGGTCCTGGTGGGGTCGGAGACGGCGCTGCGCTGGGCGGTCGAGACGGCCGACCAGGCCCTGCGGATGAGCATGCTGAGCGAGCGGCTCCGACTCGCACGCGCGGACGCCTGACGCCGAGGCCATCGGCACGGCTGGGACGCGCCCGCACCCCGGATGGAATCCCGGGGCCGCGCGGCTCTCACCACACGACCCCGGGGCGCGTTACGGTTGGTTCGTGGATGCCGCCGAACCCCCGCGAACGGGGGCCTGACGGCCGAACGGCGCCCGTTCTAGGCCTGCGGGGTAGGCGGGGCAAGCCAAAAAGCAGCCGCGCACGGCTTCCCCGTCAGGTTCGGAAGTAGCTCCGCCCCTCGAGCCCGGGCGGGAGGCAGCTCATCTCCTCGCGCGCGCCGGGATCCTGGTGGGCATTGCGGTAGCCCTCTCCATAGCCGGCCTCGCGCATGACCCGCGTCGCAGCGTTGCGCAGGTGCTTGGGCACCGGCTCGGCGGCGGTCCGCTGGACATCCTGCTCCGCCTCGGCGACGGCCCGGTAGACCGCGTCGCTCTTACGCGCCCGCGCCAGGTAGACCGCGGCCTGGGCCAGGGCGAGCTTGCCCTCGGGGTAGCCCAGGCGATGGAAGGCCTCGCCCGCGTCAAGGGCGATCCGCAGGGCGAAGGGGTCCGCCAGGCCCACATCCTCGGTCGCCGCGCGGATCAGCCGTCGCGCAATGAAGTTGCCGTCCTCCCCGGCGGTCATCATCCGGGTGACCCAGTAGAGGGTCGCGTCGGCATCGCTGTTGCGGATCGACTTGTGCAGGGCGCTGATCACGTTGTAGTGCTCCTCGCCGCTCTTGTCGTAGAGGGTGACCTTGCGCTGCAGCGCCTCCTCCACATCCTCGAGCCGCACCCGCCCCGAGTCCCCTGCCAGGGCAGCCGCCGTCTCGAGCGCAGTCAGTGCCCGGCGGGCATCTCCATCCGTGGCGCCGACGATGCGCTCGAGCGCGCCGTCCTCCACCTGCCAGCCGCCGCCTAGGCCCTCCGGCGCATCGAGCGCGCGCCTGAGGAGGGTGACCACCTGCGGACCCTCGAGGGGCTCCAGCAGCAGGGTCCGGCAGCGCGACAGCAGGGCGCCGTTCACCTCGAAGGAGGGGTTCTCAGTGGTCGCACCCACCAGCACGATGTCCCCCCGCTCCACATGGGGCAGGAACGCGTCCTGCTGAGCCTTGTTGAAGCGGTGGATCTCGTCCACGAACACCAGGGTGCGGCGGCCGGTGCGCTGGCGATCGGCTGCGGCCCGTCCCATGAGCTCGCGGATCTCCTTGATGCCCGACAGCACCGCCGAGTAGGGCACGAACGCGAGGCCCGAGGCCTGGGCCAGCAGCCGCGCCAGGGTCGTCTTGCCGACGCCGGGCGGCCCCCACAGGATGAGGCTCTGGGAGAGCTCGCCGGCCAGGGCGCGACTCAGGATGCGGCCCTCGCCCACGAGGTGAGCCTGGCCCTGGTAGTCCTCCAGCCGGAGCGGCCGCATGCGATCGGCGAGCGGTGCGTCCGCGGGCGCGGGCTCGAGCGGGTCGGCCCCCTCGAGCTCCTCCTCGAACAGCCCGCTCACGCCCCGGTCCTCCCGGCCGCGAACAGCAGCAGCGACGCCGCGACGGTGACATTCAGCGACTCGACGCTGCCCGCCATGGGGATCGTCACCCGCTCGAGGGTCGCCAGCGCCTCCGGCTCCTCGCCGGTCTCACCGCTGACCCACAGCGCCACGGGGCCGCTCCAGTCCGCTTCGCGCCAGGTGCGCCCGCCGCGGGTAGCGGCGCCCACCGAGCGCCAGCCGCGAGCGGTGAGGATGGCCATCGCCTCCTCGGCACCCAGCCCACGCACGACGGGGAGCCGCAGCAGGCTGCCCATCGAGCCGCGCAGGGCGCGTGGATGCCAGGGGCTGACCCCGCCCAGCAGGCTGATCATGGCGGTCGCGCCGGCAGCCTCCGCCGAGCGCGCGAGGGCGCCGAGGTTGCCCGGGTCCGCAACGCCGGCCACGACCAGCACGAGGGCGCCCGGCACGGCGGCGAGGTCCTCGAGGGCGACCGCTGCCGGCGGCTGCGCAAGGGCCACGACCGAGGGCTCGGTGTGCAGGGTCCCCAGCCCCTGCAGCAGGCCGGCCTGCACGCGGCGGAGGGGCGCTGCCTCGAGGGCGGCCGGGAGGACCTGGCCCTCCTCGGCGAGGACCACCTCCAGCGCTGCGCCGGCGGCGAGTGCATCGAGGACGAGGCGCTCGCCCTCGAGCAGCAGCACGCCGCGCTCCTTGCCGGAGGCCACCGCGCGCACGCGCTTCAGGAGGGCGTTCTGGCGCGAGCGGATCGTCTCGGAGTTGGCGGTCAAGGAGGGGGGCCTCCGGGCCCTTGGGCTAACATCCTAGCCGTGAGGCACAGCCAGGACTCTCCTTCAGCATGGGCGTGAGCGAAGGGACCGTCGTCCAAGTGGACGCCAAGCAGGTGCTGGTGGACCTCGCCGGGGAGGTCGTGCCCGCCGCTCTGCGCGGCACCCTGTTCGAGGACCTGGGCACGACCAAGAACCCCGTCGCGGTGGGCGACCGGGTGCGCCTTGACGAGGACGCCGAGGGCCCTGCGGTCGCCCAGGTCCTTCCGCGCCGCAACCACCTGAGCCGAGTGGCCTCCGGCCACGACCCGCGCGAGCAGGTCCTCGTGGCGAATGTGGACCAGCTGCTGGTGATCGGCTCCGTGCGTCAGCCCGGGTTCTCCTCGAACCGCACGGACCGCATCCTCGCGGCCTGCGAGTGGCACGAGATCCCCACGATCGTGGTCTTCAACAAGATCGACCTCGCCAAGCGCGATGAGGCCGCGGCCCTCGAGGAGACCTACGCCTCGGTGCCCGTGCGGGTCCTGCGCACGAGCGCGAAGACCGGCGAGGGCGTCGAGGAGCTGGGCGAGCTCCTGCGGGATCAGGTGAGCGTGCTCTACGGCCCCTCCGGCGCGGGCAAGTCCACCCTGATCAACCAGCTGGAGCCCGGCCTCAACCTGAAGGAGGGGCGCATCAGCAGCTACTGGAAGCAGGGGCGACACACGACCACCTTCTCCCGCCTGCACCCGCTCTCCATGGGCGGCGCGGTGGTGGATACGCCGGGCATCCGCGTCTTTCGGCTGTTCGATGTGAGCGCACGCGAGCTGCGCGACCTCTTCCCCGACATCCACCGCCTCTCGCAGCACTGCCAGTTCGACGACTGCAGCCACGACCACGAGCCGGGATGCGCCCTCGACCGCGCCCTCGACGAGGGGCTCATCGCACCCACGCGCTGGTCGAGCTATCTCGAGATGCTCGACGAGCTGCGCACCGATCCACGGCGCAGCAGTGACGAAGAGGCGCCCTGAGGAGCGCTCTTCCCACAGGCCTCAGCCGTTGAAGTCGTAGACATACGACAGGCGCGACTTGTTGAGGATCACATAGGGCAGCTCGAGCATTTGCTTGAGCTCCTTGTCGTCCCCGTGCTGGAAGCCCCGCAGCTGCGGCTCGCGCATGACGAAGAAGCGCCGGGTGGCCTTGTCGTCGATCTCGTAGGCGCGCGGGCGGATCTTGCCGGCGAGCTCGACATTGAGGTTGCCCGTGTAGAACAGGCGCACGCGCTGCAGGTCGGCCTCCTGCTCGCGTGCCAGGGCCGCGGCGGTCCCGTCCCCCGCCTCGTCGAGGAACTCGTGCGCGACGAGGATCTCGTCCAGGTTCATCTGGAGCAGGGGCGTCTGGATGCGCTCGCGGGAGGCGAGGTCGATCAGGGTCGCGTCACGCAGCTTGAGGAAGCTCTGCCGGTGACCGTCCAGCATGCGCGAGAGGCGCGTGTACTTGTTCTCGACGGTTCCCTTGATGAGGAAGCAGTCCGTCAGGAACAGGTCGGTCGTCAGGGTGAGCATGGGTCGCTAGCGCGGTCGGGGTCGACGGAGGGACCGGTGTCCCCGCGCAGAGCCCCCGCCAGGTAGAGCGAGCCGATCCCGAGGACCCACCCGCCGCTGGCCGCGGCCCGGGCGCAGGCCCGGTGCAGCGCGTCCCGCGCGTCTGCGACCTCCTCCCCGTCGAGCCCCCCCTCCTGGACCCGCTGGGCCAGGGAGGCGGCCTCCAGGTGGATCCCGCTCGGCACGGTCGTGCTGTGGACCCTATCGACCCGCCCGCGGAGCGCCTTGAGGATGCCCGCGTGGTCCTTGTCTCGGGCAAGCGCAAGGACCACCTGGGGTGCCCCTGAGAGGCCCTCGGCCCGCTCGAGGTCATCGAGGACCCGCTCGACGCTGCTGCCCACATGGGCCCCGTCGAGCACCACCGGGACGCCGCCGGGGCCCTCCCTGCGCTCGAGGCGCCCCGGCAGTTGGGCGGCGGCCGCAACCCCGTCGGTCAGCAGCTCGCCCGCCAGGGCAGCCCCGTCCGGTGCGGCGTGGCCGCAGCGGCCGAGGGCCTCGAGGGCGGTCCGCGCCAGGGCCAGGTTGGTGGCCGCGATCGTGGCCGCACGAGGCACGAGCCGCATCGGGCAGCCCAGCTCCTGGGCACGCTCGGCAATCACGCGGCCAGGATCGTCCTCACCCCCGTGGGCGGGCACGCCACAGACGAGCGGGAGCCCGCTCCGCAGGATTCCCGCCTTCTCGGCGGCGATCGCCTCGCGGGTGCTGCCCAGGACCGCGGTGTGCTCGAGGTCGATGCTCGTGAGCACGGCCAGCGCGGCCTCGAGCACATTGGTGGAGTCCAGTCGACCGCCAAGGCCGACCTCGATCACGGCCCACTCCACACCGCCCGCGCGCAGGGCGTGGAAGGCCCCCGCGGTGAACAGGTCGAACCAGCTGGCGCCTGCGGCAGGCGTGCCCTCGCGCTCCGCCGCCTCACGCGCGGCGAGGGCCGCGTCGATGCCGGACGCCAGGAGGTCGTCCTCGACCTCACGCCCCTGCAGGCGCACCCGCTCGGTGATCCGCTCCACATGTGGGGACGAGTAGAGGCCGACCCTCCAACCCGCGGCCTGCAGCCCGGCGGCGATGAGCGACGCCACCGAGCCCTTGCCCTTGGTCCCTCCGACATGGACCGTTCGCAGCGCGCGCTGCGGGTCGCCCAGGCGGGCGCAGAGGTCGAGGCTCGGCGCCACATCCACGCGCATGCCGCCGCGGTCACGGCGCTCCCAGTCGATGCGGGCGTCGAGAAGGGCCTGGGCGCGGGCCAGGGCCGGGGACGGCGGCTCGGGGGGTCTCATGGTGGGACGGCGGGATTCTGACGCTTCGGTGCAGGGGTCCGGTGCCGATCTCTAGAGGTGGAGGATCCCCGCGCACCCCCGCGTGCCCATGCCATGCAGCCCGCCGTCCACCGCATCAAGGTCTTTCCCTTCCGGCTGTCGGGCCCGCAGCCGGCCTACCTGCTGCTGAAGCCGGACCAGGGCATCGAGGCCCTGTGGGGCCCGGCCCAGAGCACCCTGGGCTTCGGGGACCAGATGGAGGACGCGGCGCGTCGGACCATGGTGGAGGAGGTCGGCGGACTGACCCCCGGCTCCCTGGTCGACCTGCAGTGGGCCTCACGCTTCCAGCTGCCCGACGAGCTGGTGATCGAGTGGTGCTATGGCTTCAAGTACGACGCGGACCCCGACCCGGCCGTGCTGCAGAGCCACTGGGCCCAGGCCCGCTGGGCCGGCTTCGCCGAGGCCTTCGAGTCGCTCGAGATGCAGGCGGACCGCACGGCCATGATGCGGCTGCACGCCCTGATCAGCGCGGCCTAGACTCGCCGCCCTGGACCCCCGCCGTCAGCCGAGGAACCCGAGCCGCGGCCAGGCCTGCCCGAGCACGGCCTCCGAGGACGCGCCGAGGCTCCCCTCCAGGAGGGTCGCGTAGACCGAGCGGAAGTCCGTGGTGAAGGGCACATCGCCCTCGTCCAGGCTGGCGAGGTCCGGCGTCCGGCCATGGAAGCCCCCGCGGACCCCGTGACCAAGCACCAGCATCGGCCCGGCCTTGCCGTGGTCGGTCCCCGCCGAGCCGTTCTGCTGCACGCGGCGGCCGAACTCGCTGAAGACGACCAGGGTCACCTTGCGCCCCGCCTCCGAGGCGGACAGGTCCTCGTAGAACGCCGCCAGCGCGGCGTCGAGGTCACGCATCAGCCGGTCATGAGTGTTGCGCTGGTTCGCATGGGTGTCGAACCCTCCCATGACCGTGCTCACGATGCGCGTACCCACGCCACCGCAGAGGATGGCCGCGGCGTCGTGGAGCTGCGCGCCGATCGCAGTGCGCGGGTACTCCACGCGCTCGGGGTGGCGCGCGGCGGCGGCGCGGATGCGCAGAGAGGACTCCTCCGCGTCGGCCAGCACCTGGCGCAGCTGCGCAAGGGCCCGGTCACGGCCCCGGTGGCGCTGGTCCTCGTCCCCCATCTCGTGCTCGCACTGGGCAAGCCCCTGGGCGCCCCCCGTCTCGCCGAACCAGCGGTAGGCCGTCGGAGACTGGACCGAGGAGGCCGGGTGCGTCGCCGAGTGGATCGAGTAGGGCGCGTTGCCGCCGACATGCACCAGGAACTCGGGGCGCGGCGACTCGCCCTGCAGCGCGCGGTTCGTCCCGCCGAGCCAGCCGTCTCCGGCCGCGCGGCCGCGCGGGGAGGCCGTGTGCCAGATCTCGAGGGCCTTGAAGTGCGAGCGCACGGGCTCCGGATAGCCGCAGCCCTCGACGATAGCCAGGTGCCCCGCGTCCCAGATGCGGCGTAGACCCTGCAGTGCCGGGTGCAGGCCGCGCCGACCATCGAGGCGCAGGACCTCCTGGGGGCCGAAGCGCAGCGTGCCGCGGGCCCGCTGGTAGGCAGGGTCCGCGAAGGGGATCACCGTGGACAGACCGTCGTTGCCGCCGGAGAGCTGCAGGACGACCAGCGTCCCGTCGGTCTCGGGGTCAGCGAGGCGGACCGCCCGGGCCCAGGGAGAGGCCGCCAGGGCGGCACTCGCGGAGAGGAAGGAGCGACGATCGAACATAGGGTCTCCTCAGCCGAGCTGGGCCTCGGGTAGGGACAGGATCAGGTGGGCGAGCTGGCGCAGGATGGCCTCGGCTCGCTGGCCTCCGCGGACGAGGAACGCCTCCTCAGGGAGACCCTCGGCCTCGCGGGCCTGACGCAAGAAGGCGACCAGCGGTGCGCGCGTCTCGAGGGGCGGCACGATGGCCAGCAGCTCCTCGAGCGCCTGCTCGACGAGCTCCTCGTCACCCGCCGGGCGGCGCAGGGCCAGGGTGCGCCGCAGCTGGGTCGCGGGCGGGGTGAAGCGCCGGCGTCCTCCCATGCCGCTGCGCAGGGCGCGCATGGCGCGCACGAGGTCGGGAGCGATCTGGGCGCGCCTTCGATCTGCGCCCTCCATCGCCTGCATGCCCTCCATGGAGGCCTCCATGCCCTCATCCGCCATCATCGCGTCGAGCTCCTCGTCCACCCCGAGATCCCCGAGGTCCACGAGGCCCAGCACGACGCCCGTCAGGTTGCCGCGCATCATCAGGGAGCTGGTGTTGATCCAGGCCATGCCCCCTTCCCAGCCCTTCACATTGGGCGGATCGAAGATGCGCTCACCCAGGACGCTGGCGGACACGCCGAGAAACTCCCCCACGGGTGTGATCCCCAGGCGACGGGCGCTGCCGACCATGAAGTCGACCGGCGACTGGATGCGGGCCCCGATCAGGTCGTCGGAGTAGAAGGCGGGATCCATGAACAGGGCGCGCAGCACGGGCAGCACCTCGTAGTTCGAGCGCCGCAGCAGGGCCGCGTAGGCTGCCCGCCGGTCGGCGGCGGGCTCGGCTCCCTCGAACCACTCCAGGAGACGGCCGGCGATCCACTCCGCACAGGCGTCCTGGGCGAGCAGGACCTCCACCAGGTCATCCGCGTCGAAGCGCCCGCTCTGGCCGAGGATCGTCTTGCGGCCGAAGTCATGGTCCCTGGCCAGGAACTGGAAGCTCCCGCCAGGCTCCTGGCTGCGCCCGACTCCGTAGCCGGTCAGGGCGCGAGCCGCCTCGCGGACATCCTCCTCGGTGTAGTGCCCCTCGCCCAGGCTGAAGAGCTCCATCACCTCGCGCGCCAGGTTCTCGTTGGGCTTGCGCCGGCGGTTCGAGATATTGTCGAGGTAGACCAGCATCGCCGGGTCCTCGAGCATCTCGCGCAGCAGGTCCCCGTAGTTGCCGAGCGCGTGGCGATCGATGAGCTCCGCCTGGCGGATCATGTAGTCGCCGCGCTTGACGGTGGTCTGGGCGCTGGTGAACAGGCCGTGCCAGAACAGGCGCATGCGATCGCGCAGGGGGTCCTCGCCCCGGACCATGCCCTCCAGCCACTCCGCCACGAAGTCGATCGCCTCGCGGGTCATCTGCTGGCGCACCTGCTGGATCAGGCGCACGCGCTTCTCCTGCTCCATGGCGCGGACGGAGTCGAAGTCCGGGATGCGGGCCTCGTACTCCCAGGCCGGCGTCGGACCGGCCGAGGTGAGCAGGTGCTCGACCAGCGCGGCCTGCCCGGCCTCGGTCCAGCGCTGCACCTCGGCGGTGCTGGCGCCGAAGCCGGCACGGTTCAACAGGTGCTCGGCCTTGCGAGGGCTCCAGGGAGAGGTCGCAGCATCTCCGCCCTGGAGCGGGGCCAGGGCGAGGGCAGTGAGGAGGAGGGCTTGCATGGGTGCGACAGGCTGCCAGGGTCGGGACGGGAGCGTGCCAGGGCGGAACAACCCGGCCCCCCAGTCGAGGTTACGGGCTGAGTCCTCGGGGAGGGTGACCCATAATGGCGCGCGCCGGCTGGCCCCTCCGGCGCACCCTCCCCCGTGCCGAACCACCAGGCCCCCGCCGACCTCCGCGCCTTCCTGTCCATCCTCCGTCGCGAGGGGGAGCTGGTCGAGGTCGACGCCCCCGTGGACTGGAACCTGGAGGCGGCAGAGGTCCACCGCCGGGTGATCGCCGCCGGCGGGCCCGCGCTGCTGTTCAAGAATGTGAAGGGGTCCAGCTTCCCGCTGGTCACCAACCTGTTCGGGACGGCGAAGCGCGTGAACCTCGCCTTCGGCAGCAAGCCCGAGGAGGTGGTGTCCCGCGTGGCGAAGCTCCCCGAGGAGCTAATGCCGCCGACCCTGGGCAAGCTCTGGGGCCAGCGCGACCTGTTCGGCAGCCTGGCCAAGGTCGGGCTCAAGCAGCGCGCGCGCGGACCGATCTGTGAGGTCGCGGACGAGCCTCCCGGCCTGGACCGGCTGCCCGCCCTCAAGACCTGGGCCAGGGACGGCGGGCCCTTCGTGACCCTGCCGCTGGTCCTGACGCGGGACCCCGAGACGGATGTCCCCAACCTCGGCATGTATCGCGTGCAGGTCTTCGACGAGGAGGCCGTCGGCGTGCACTTCCAGATCGGCAAGGGCGGCGGGTTCCACCTCCACCGCGCCGAGCAGCTCGGCCGCCCCCTGCCGGTGGACATCCATGTGGGCGGGCCGCCGGCCCTGATCCTGGCCGCGATCGCGCCGCTGCCCGAGAATGTCCCCGAGCTGCTGCTGGCCTCGCTCGCCATGGGCCAGCGCCTGCCCCTCGCGAAGTCGCGCCAGGGTCGCTCGATCGCCGCGGGGGCGGAGTTCGTCCTGTCGGGCTCGATCCAGCCCGGCGCGCGCCGCCCCGAGGGTCCGTTCGGCGACCACTACGGGTATTACTCGGAGGTCCACGACTACCCGTGGATGAAGGTCGAGACGCTGCACCGCCGCAAGGACGCCATCTGGCCCGCGACGGTGGTGGGCAAGCCGCGCCAGGAGGACTTCTTCCTGGGCGACTACCTGACCGAGCTGCTGAGCCCTCTCTTCCCCCTCGTGATGCCTGCGGTCGTGGACCTGTGGAGCTACGGCGAGACGGGGTACCACGCCCTGTCCTCAGCGATCGTGCGCGAGCGCTACGAGCGCGAGGCGCTGGTGTCGGCCTTCCGGATCCTGGGCGAGGGCCAGCTGGCCCTGACGAAGTTCCTGCTGCTCACGGATGGCGCCGTGGACCTGCGCGACTTCCGCTCGACCCTGGTGCATGTCCTGGAGCGCACCGACACGCGCACGGACCTGTTCATCCTGGCCAACCTGTCCATGGACTCCCTGGACTACTCCGGGCCGAAGATGCACCGCGGGTCGAAGGGCGTGCTGGTCGGCCTGGGCGAGGCGAAGCGCAAGCTGCCCGAGACGCTCCCCGGTCAGCTCGGCTCGGGCATCGTCGACGCGCGGGTCTACGCCCCCGGGGCCGCGGTCGTCCAGGTGGGCTCCTACGAGGAGGACCCCGACGCGGCCCAGCGCATCGCGCAGGAGCCGGGCCTCGCCGACTGGCCGCTGGTCGTGCTCTCCGACGAGCCCGAGCGGGCCGTGCGCAGCGACGCGAACTTCCTGTGGACCACCTTCACGCGCTTCGATCCGGGCCAGGACATCGTCCCGCGGCGGATCGAGCTGGTGGGCACCCATGCGGCGTACGAGTTCCCCCTGGTCATCGACGCGCGCATGAAGCCGTCCTATCCCGAGGAGCTGTTCTGCGACCCGGACACGGCGGCGACGGTGGACCGCCGATGGTCGGAGTACTTCCCGGACGGCGGCGTTGAGATGGGCGACAGCGCCCGCGCGCACCTGGACTGAGGACCTCCCAGCGCGCAGCTCAGACCAGCGCGACCTGGGGAGCTGCGCTGGGCCGCAGGTCCATGGCCTGCATCTGCTCGACCATGCGCAGCTGCACGCGCGCACGATCGAGGTTGTGGCCCTCGCGACTGATCTTGAAGTAGGTGTCGCCCGCGAGGTGGTCGGTCAAGAAGCGCACGCCGACGGTCAGGGTCACGATCTGAGCGGCCAGGGGCATGAGCTCGAGCTCGTCCGCGTTCATGAAGCGGCTGGTGGTCTCCATCCAGCCCGCGGTCAGGGCCTCATAGAGCCCCTGGTCGACCCCAGCCTGGGAGAGATCCTGCTCGTCCTCGTCGCTGGTCGCCGCGGTGAAGCGCACGAGGTCGCCGAAGTCGTACAGCGGCCAGCCCGGCATGCAGGTGTCGAGGTCGACGATGCAGCGCGCCTGGCCGGACTCGCGGTCGAAGAGCACATTGTTGAGCTTGGTGTCCCCGTGGATCACGCGGACGGGGATGCGCCCCTGCTGGATCCCGGTCTCGATCACCTGCATCAGGTGGCGCCGGTCCAGCACGAAGCGGACCTCCTTCGCTACGGAGTCCGCGCGTCCGCAGCGGTCCTCGCGCAGGGCGGTCATGAACTGGCGGAAGCGGTGGAGAGGCGAGAAGAACTCGGGGATCGTCTCGACGAGGCCGCGGGCATCCAGGTCGAACAGGCGCGCCTGGAAGTTCCCGAAGGCGGCGGCAGCGTCGAAGGCCTGCTCCGGCCCAAGGCAGCGGTCGTAGGAGACGGTGTCCTCGACGAACGCGAAGGTCCGCCAAGCGCCAGTGTTCAGCTCGGCCCAGCTCTCCCCCTCGGTCGTGGGGACGAGGCGCAGCACCTCGAGCTCGCGATCCCCGGCCCGCCAGCTGCCCCTGCGGAGCTCGCGCGTCACCCTGCGGATGTTGTGCATCAGACCCGGGATGTCCTGGAACACCGCGTCATTCATGCGCTGGTGCAGCAGGCGCCGGCGGCCCCCGTTGACCTCCCAGGAGGAGATGAAGGTGTCGTGGATGTGCCCGCGGTGGAGAGGCTCCACGCCAACGAGCCGTCCGCCGGGCGAGAAGGCCTGGGCGGCTGCTTGAGCCTGGGCGAGTTCAGCGGGAGTCATGGGCGGAGAGTCACCGGGGCGGGTGCGAGCCTCGAGACCATACTCCCCCAGGCCCGGCCACTCCGCCACCTCAATTCCGCACTCCTACGCTGGAGGGGTTTCCAGGGCAGGGCCCTCGGGCCCTGAGTTCACATGGAAGTGAAGGTGCTTGGAGTCCTGGTAGGCCCCGAGGTTGGTCAGGACCCGCGCCGCGCCGTGCTCCTGCTCGACCTGCGCGGCCACCGTGCGGACCGCCTCGAGCAGCTCGGGCAGGAGCTGCGCACCGGCCTCCCCAAGGTCGGTGAGAGAGGGCACATGGACCTTCGGGATCACCACGATGTGGACGGGCCAGTGCGGCCGCGTGTGGTGGTAGGCGAGGGTGTGCTCCGTCTCGTGCACCACGCGCACGGGCGTGCGGCCGCTGAGGACCTCGTCGCAGTAGAAGTCGTCGGTCATGGGGAAGAGCACCCGGCCGGAAGGAGTCCAGGCGTCCGGCGCAGGCCGCGAGGGCATTGTGCCTCGCGGCAGAGCCCAGTATCCCGTTCCCAGTGCTCCTCCTCTCCGCAGCCCTGCTCCTCGCCCTCCCGGGAGACCCCGCGTCCGCGCGGGAGGAGAGCGTGCTGGAGCTCCACGGGCGCCTCTTCCTCGATCTGCCGTCCCTCGACGGCGAGCAGGGCCCGCCGCGCTCGCTCCGGCTGCAGAGCAGGCTGCGCCTGGACGAGCACAGCTCGCTGCGCCTCCAGCTCGAGCACGGCCGCGGTGAGCTCGAGGTCTTCGAGGCCTACCTCGGTCACTCGTTCCCGGAGGGCGGCGAGGCCCGCCTCGGCCACCACCGGCCGCCCGCGGGGAGCGAGAGCCGCACGAGCCTCTCCGTGCTGCCCTGCCCTGAGCGCTCGGCCCCCGCGCGAGCCCTGATCCCCGGCCGCGCAACCGGCGCCTCGTGGAACGCGCGCACGCCGGACGGCTGGTCCTTCGGCGCGTTCGGCGGAGCGCGGCGCTCCTTCGACCCGATCGGAACCGAGCGCCTCGTGGTCGGCCGCAGGGACTGGGACCTGGGCCTCGCGGCGGACGGACGGGGCGCCCACCTGGGCGCGTGGGTCATGGGACGGGATGGGGGCGGAGACGGCCTGCGCTTCGACGCCAGGCCCTGGGGCGACTCCCGCGACCGGACGGTAGACACGGAGGCTCTGGTGGATGCGCGTGCCGTGGGCGCAGGCCTGGAGTGGTCCGCCGTCCAGTCGGCCTGGATCCTGCAGGCGGAGGCCGTCACCCAGCGCGTGGAGGGAGCCGGGCTTGCCCTGGGGTCGACGCTGACGCTGGTCCTGCCCCGCGGCGGCCTGCAGCGCTCCTGGTCCGTCGGCCGCCAGGCCCTGCACTACCCCGACGCGGTCGCGCCGTTCGCCTCCCACGAATGGGTGGTGCGCGCCTCCTGGCTCGACCTGCAGGAGCTGGGCGGCACGCGCCAGGCCGAGGTCTCGGCGGGCGTCAACCTCTACGCCAGCCGCCGCAGCCGGGGGATGCTGCACCTCCAGCACACGGAGGTCGAGGGAGGCGAGGACCTCGACATCCTGCTGCTGCGCCTGCAGGCCGGGTTCTAGGCTCGAGTCAGGCGCGGTTGAGGGTGACGGTGAACTCCGAGCCCACGCCCTCCTCACTGGTCACTGCGAGCTCTCCTTCGAGCGAGGTGACCAGGTGCTTGACGATCGAGAGGCCAAGACCGGTGCCGCCCAGCTCTCGCGAGCGCGCCTTGTCGACGCGATAGAACCGCTCGAAGATGCGCTCGAGGTCCGTTGGCGGGATCCCGATCCCCGTGTCCCTCACGGTGAGGTGGACATGTTCCGCCTCAGCACGGAGGGAGACGCGCACGCTTCCGCCCTTGGGCGTGTACTTCAGCGCGTTGTCGAGCAGGTTGTCGACGACCTGCGTCAGGGCCTCCTCCTCGCCGAGCACCGCGCTGCCATTTCCACCGTCATCGAACGAGAGCTCGATATCCTTGGCCCGCGCATGCGCCTCGTGCCGCCGGACGCACGCATCCGTGACGGCGCGCCAGTCCACGCGGATGAGGTTCAGTCCCTCATGGGCCGACTCGATGCGCGCCAGGGACAGCAGGTCGCTCACCAGGGAGCCCAGGCGGCGGACATTCGTGTCGATCTTGTCGAGGAAGCGACGGTTGTTGTCCGGATCCTCGAGGGCGCCATCGAGCAGGGTCTCGACGAATCCACGGATCGAGGTCAGCGGCGTCTTCAGCTCGTGGCTCACATTGGCCACGAAGTCCCGCCGCACGCGCTCCAGTCGACGCAGCTCGGTCACATCCTCGAACACGAGGACGACGCCCGTCCTCCCAACCGCAACGAACCGGTGCGCCTTGACGAGCAGGGAGCGGCCGCCCTGCGCGGCCTGCAGCTCGCTGGATGCCGCGGTGTCGCTTCCCCGCGCAACCTCGACCAGGGCCTCCAGCCCGGGAGCCCTCGAGACCGACTCGAGGGACGCACCCAGGTGCTCCGCGGGGAGCTCGAGGAACTCGCGGGCAGCGCGATTGGAGAAGGTGACGGCGTTGTTGGCGTCCACTGCGAGGACGCCCTCCACCATGCCAGCGATCATCGCCCGCATCTGGGCCTCGTCCGCGGCCAGGGCCTCGATCTTCTCCTTCAGCTCGATGCCGAGGTCAGAGAGGGTCTGACCGAGGAGCTCGACCTCGTCGGAGACCTGGGGCTTCTCAGAGTCCGGCAGCTCACGCTTGCGCAGGGCCTCTGCCGCACGCGAGACGCGCTGAAGGGGCAGGGAGGCCGAGCGGGCGAACCAGAGGCCAAGCCCCACGGAGAGCAGGCCCGCGAGGAGCGCCCCGACGATCGTGCTCGCGCGCAGGCGGTCGGTCTCGTCGGAGTACTGGTCCATGGGCAGGGACACGCGGACGACACCGCCCTCGGGGCCAGCCGTCCTCGCCAGGTAGAAGTGGTCGAGGTCGAGGGTGCGCGAGCGGCGCTGGTGAGAGCCCTGGCCAGCCTCGAGGGCCAGCAGCACCTCCGGCCGCGTCCCGTGGTTCTCCATCTCCTCACCGTCGGCCTCGGTGTCGAAGACGACCTCGCCCGATCGCCGGATGTAGGTCACGCGAGCACGGGTCTCCGCAGTGAGCTGAGCCGCCTGGTCCCTGTAGACCTGGGCGAACTCTTGGTCCCCCAGGAAGCGCGCGAAGTCGTCCACGGCGGCCGGAAGCAGCAGGAGGGCCTGAGACTCGAGCTGCACGCGAAGCCCGCGCTCGATCGAGCGCGAGGCTTGGCTGAGGACGAAGCTACCCAGGACCGCGGTGGTCAGGGCAATGAGGACTGCCTGACCCGCAGCGAGCCGACGGAAGTGCTTGGACTGACGCAAGGGCGACTCAGGTCGAGAGATCGCGGCACTTGTACCCGACTCCCCGCACCGTCTGGATCAGGTCGCCATGCTCCCCGAGCTTCTTGCGCAGGGCGCTGATGTGGACATCCACATTGCGGTCACCAATCATCGCCTCACCGGCGGTGATGTACTCGACCAGCTCATCGCGCGCGAAGACGCGGCCGGGCTGGGAGACGAGAGCCCACAGCAGGCGGAACTCGGCGCGGGTCATGTCGAGGAGCGTCTCGTCGACGCGCACCTCGTAGCGCTCGCGGTCCAGGACCAGCGGGCCGGCCTCCACCCGGGACTTGCCGGACTCGGCGGGTCGGCTGCCCCTGCGCAGCACCGCCCTCACGCGGGCCAGGACCTCGCGCGGGGAGAAGGGCTTGGAGACATAGTCGTCCGCGCCCAGCTCCAGGCCCAGGACCACATCGCTCTCCGCGTCCTTGGCCGTGATCATCATCACGGGGATCGCGGCCGTCCCAGGATCTCGCTTCAGGTGGCGGCAGACCTCCAGACCGTCCATTCCTGGCATCATCAGATCGAGGAGGATCAGGTCCGGCTTGAACTTGCGCGCGGCGTGCAGGCCGCTCTCCCCGTCACGACTGGTCCGCACCGGGTAGCCGTCCTTCTGCAGGTTGTATTGCAGCAGTTCGGCGATATCGAGGTCGTCCTCGATGATGAGGATGGATTGCTTGGACATCCGCTGGGGGCAGGGGTTGGCACGCCTGGAGGCGTCCCCGCAGTACTGGATTCTGCCCGGCCGTTTGAAGCAGGCGTGAAGGGGAGGTCAACCCTCTCGGGATTCTGGGTGCTCGGAGCGCTCCAGGGAAGGTCAGAGGGCCCTGGAGGGCCTCTGGGCGATGAAAAGGGCGCAGAAAGCGGTCCCAGGGGCCCGGCGAGCCGCCTGGAGCCACGAAGCAGCCCACTTGCAGATTGCCTGATTCGCCTCCGCCAGCAGGCGGCCGCGACACTCTGCCCTTGCGGGTCAGCGGCTGCACCCCAAGCATGGGACAAGGCCAAGCGCATCCGCTTCGCTCCCTCCTTCCTCCCAACACGACCCTCGCATGCAGAAGACCTCACTCCTCCTCGGCCTCTTCGCGCTCAGCAGCCCCTCCCTCGCCCAGTTCGCGGACGACTTCGAGTCCTACGCGGTCAACTCGGCCATCGAAGGCCAGGGCTCCTGGTCGAACTGGGACGGCGGCGTCTATCCCTACAACACGGTGAACGGAGTGCTGTCCTCCAATGGCACCCAGTCCCTGCGCATCGCTGGCAGCGCGGACCCGAACTGTGCGTTCTGCTCGGACACCGTCAGCGATCTGGGCGGCCCCTACACCTCGGGGCAGTGGACCTTCTCCTGCAAGCAGTACATCCCCAACGAGTTCGGCGGGACGACCTACTGGATCATGCTGAACCAGTACGCCCCGGCTGGCCCCTGGAGCTGGTCGGTGCAGGTGCCCTTCAACGCGAGCACCGCCATGGTCAGCCCCGACACCAACGCCGCGGCGATCATGCAGGGCCCCAACTCCGTGCCGATCGTCTTCGACCAGTGGGTGGAGCTGAAGGCTGAGATCGACCTCGACAACGATGTGGCCTCCATCTACTACGACGGTCAGCTGCTCGCCGAGTACGTGTGGTCGATCGGCGTGTCCACCACGGGCACCGCCACCCTCCAGGCCCTCGACCTCTTCCCGGCCGACCAGAATGTCTCCGAGGTCTTCTACGACGACTTCAAGATCGAGCCCGGCCTGGGCTCCAACATGGACCTCTACTGCGACCCGGCGAACCCCAACAGCACGGGGAACGCCGTGACCCTGGCGAACTCCTCCATGTCCGGCCCGGGCGTCGTGCACCTCGAGGCCGCGGGCGGGCCCCTCGACCAGTTCGGCATGTTCGTGGTCTCGGCCTCCAGCGTGGACCCGGGCATCCCGGTCAGCCAGGGCCGCCTCTGCGTGGGTGCACCGATCGGTCGCTACAACAGCACCGCAGGCCCCGGCCTGAACTCGATCGGGCGCTTCGATGCCAGCGGCGTGCTGGTGAACCTGTTCGGCAGCTCGAGCGTCGGCACGGGCTTCGATGTGCCGGCAGTCCTCCCCAACCCTCCCGGCGGGATCATCAACCCCGGCCAGACCTGGCACTTCCAGCTCTGGTACCGCGACGGCTCGGCCTCCAACTTCTCGGACGGCCTGAGCGTGACCTTCTGATCCGGAGGAGTCCGGATTCGGCACCGAGGGGGCGTCGTCCGCAGGACGGCGCCCCCTCACTGCTTGCCCGTGGAGCGGGTGCAGCCGCCGCGCGGCTGCCGAGAGGCCTCAGCTGCCCTGGGCGAAGTCGTAGAAGCCCGGCCGCTCGAGGGGCGGTGCGGCCTCGCCGCGGAGGAGCAGGGTGCGCGTCGCCCACAGGTCGCGGAAGACGCGGTACTCGAGCGCGGTGCGATCGAGGTACTCGACGCCTGCGCTGCCGCCCGTCCCGACCCGACGCCCGATGACCCGCTCGACCATACGCGCGTGGCGCTGCCGGAAGATGAGGAAGGCCTGCTCGACCTCGATCAGCCCGGCCAGGATCTCCCGCGGCCAGGAGAGGAGCGGGAGCTCTCGATAGGTCTCGATGAAGAGCATCGCGATGCGGACCCGCGCTCGGCGAGGGTCACCCTCCACATCCGAGGCCCTCAGGAAGGCCTCGGTCGCGGCCACCTCCCGGTCGTAGAGCGCGTCCAGCCGAGGATGATCGTCGGGGGCCGCCACGCCCTTGGCGTGGGCGCGCGCCTTCTCGACCTCGGCTCGCTGGGAGGCGAGGAAGCGGCCCACGAACTCCTCGCGCACCGCGTCGATGTCCGGGTGGTCGTGCGCCACGCCGTCGATGGGCGTGCGCTCGAGCCAGGCCTCCACCGCCTCCCGCAGGTTGGGCTTGTCCGCCTGGGCCTCGCGCACGCGGGCTAGTGCGGGTGAGGGGCTCCCGTCCGCGTTCATCAGCGAGGTGATGTGGCTGCCTGGCGCACCCAGCGGAACGCGCTCCTCCTCGTCGAGGCCAAACAGGATCTCGATCTGCCGCAGCTGGGCGCTCTGGAAGCCGCTGGCCGGCATGAGCTTGTTGCGGAAGGCCAGGTACTCCCGGGTACCGATGGTCTCGACCACCTCGAAGTGCTGGGCCCCAGTCCTGAAGATCGTGGTCACCCGCCGCAGGCGAGCGGTGACGCGCGAGAGCTCCTGCTCGGAGACGCGCGGTCGTACGAAGAGGTTGCGCGCGGCCAGAAGCTCGTGACGCACGAGCTTGAACCAGAGCTCGAAGACCTGATGGACGGTGATGAAGAGGAGCTCCTCGTCATCCAGGCCCGACTCGTCGTTCTCGAGGCCCCCTTGCAGGGCGAGGAGCTCCTCGACCTTGATGTAGTCCCAGTAGGTGGTCCCGCGCGGCTCGCTCATCCGGTCAGGATAGGGCGGCAGCCCCGTCCCCCGCCCCCGCGATCCAGACCCTGGGTCGCCACCCGCCCCCGAGCGGGCTGGCTAGACTGGCCCCCATGGCCTCTGCCTCCCCCAGCACCGCGGCACCGTCGAGCGCGACCCTCGACCGGGCCCTCGAGCTCCTCGACCGCCCCCTGCTCGAGCTGGTCTACGAGGCCGCCAGCGTGCACCGCCAGCACCACGACCCCCGGCAGGTCCAGTGCGCGCACCTCTTCTCCATCAAGACCGGGGCCTGCCCTGAGGACTGCGGCTACTGCTCCCAGAGCGCCCACCACGGCTCGGGCCTCCAGAAGGAGAAGCTCACGGATGTCCCCACCGTCGAGGCCGAGGCCCGTCGCGCCCGCGAGGCAGGCGCCGACCGCCTCTGCCTGGGAGCCGCCTGGCGCGATGTGAAGGACGGCCCCGACTTCGACCGCGTGCTCGACATGGTGCGCGCCATCAAGAGCGAGGGCCTCGAGGCCTGCGCCACCCTGGGCATGCTGACCCGCGAGCAGGCCGGGCGCCTGCGCGACGCCGGGCTGGACTACTACAACCACAACCTCGACACGAGTCGCAGCCACTACGCCGAGATCATCTCGACGCGCACCTACGAGGAGCGCCTCGCGACGCTCGAGGCGGTCCGAGAGGCCGGGGTGCAGGTGTGCTGCGGAGGCATCGTCGGCCTGGGCGAGAGCCGCCGGCAGCGTGCGGAGTTCCTGGCCGAGCTGGCCGACCTCGAGCCGGCCCCCGAGTCCGTCCCGATCAACAGCCTGGTCCCCATCGAGGGAACGCCCCTGGCCCAGCAGGAGCCCCTGCCCTGGGACGAGCTCGTGCGCATGGTCGCCACCGCGCGAATTCTCATGCCGACCTCCGTGGTGCGCCTCTCGGCCGGACGCGAGGACATGACTGAGGAGGCGCAGGCCCTGTGCTTCCTCGCGGGGGCCAACTCGATCTTCCTGGGCGAGCTGCTCACCACCCCGGGACGCGAGCGCGCGGACGACGCCGCACTGCTGGCGAAGCTCGGGCTCGTCCCCGTCGACCGGAGCTGAGTCCCCGTGACCCTCCCCGAGGAGGCCCTCGCGCGCGAGGTCGCCGCGCTGCAGGAGGCAGGCCTCCTGCGCGAGCCGGTGTCCGTCCCGGAGTCGGACGACTGGATCTCCAACGATCTGTTCGGGCTCTCCTCGGATCCGGCCGTCCTCGCGGCGGCGCGAGAGGCCCTGGAGCGCCGCGGCGCCGGCGCACGCGCGGCCCGCGCCCTCGGAGGCGAGTGCCATGAGCACGCCCTGGCCGAGGAGGCCGCGGCATCCTGGCTCGGCGCCGAGGCCGCCCTCCTGTTCCCCACCGGCTGGCAGGCCACCGGCGGCGTGCTCGGTGCCCTGGCTGGTCCCGGGGACGCCCTGATCTGCGATGCCCTGCTGCACGCCTCCCTGATCGACGGGGCGCGCCTCACGCGCGCGCGCCGCGAGGTCGTGGCCCACTGCGACCTCGCAGCGACCGAGGCCGCCCTGCTGCGCACGGCCGGCGCGCGCCGCAGGATCGTGGTGACGGAGGGCGTGTTCAGCATGGACGGCACGAGCCCGGACCTCGCGGGCCTGGCTGAGCTCGCCGCCCGACACGATGCCTGGCTCGTGGTGGACGAGGCCCACTCCGCCGGCCTGCTCGGGCCCCGCGGAGCAGGCGCCTGGGCCGCCTCGGGCGCCCCGTCGGACCGCCTGGCCGCGCGGATCGTGACCGGCGGCAAGGCCCTGGGCTCCATGGGCGCCTTCGCCGTGGGGAGCCGCGCCCTGCGCGCGGTGCTGTTCTCGCGCGCGCGCTCCTTCCTGTTCACCACAGGCGTCGCACCCTCGGTCGCGGCGGCCCTTGCTGCGGCCATCGCGCGCGTCCAGGAGCTCGACCCCGAGCGCGAGCGGATCCGAGGTCTCGCGCGCCGCCTGGCCAAGGCCCTCGGCCTGCCCGCGCCGGACGCGGCCATCGTTCCCATTCCCATTGGGTCCTCTGCAGACGCCATGCGGCTGGCCGAGCGCCTGCGCGCCGCCAGCGTCCGAGTCCACGCAGTCCGGCCCCCCACGGTCCCCCAGGGCACCGCACGCCTGCGGGTGGTGCTGCACGCCGGCCACGATGAGGCCGGCGTGGATGCCCTCACGCGCACGGTCCTCGAGAGCGGCTGGGCCCCTCCCGCGGCCGTGGTCCCCGGCCACACCTGCCGACCCCTGTGGGTGGTGGGCACGGACACGGATGCGGGCAAGACCATCGCGGCGGCCGCGGTGGTGCACGCTCTCGGCGAGCTGGGTCCGGTGGCCTACTGGAAGCCCGTCCAGACCGGCGACGACTCCGACACCGCGACCCTGAGGGGACTGGTCCCCGGCCTCGACGCGGACGAGCCCCACACCTGGTTCCCCCTGCCCGCCTCGCCCCACGAGGCCGCGGCCGCGGCGGGGTCAGAGCTCGATCCGGCCGCCCTGGATGCGGCCCTCGACGCCCAGCTGGCCGCGCGCCCGGGCGGGCGGCTGGTGGTCGAGCCCGCCGGCGGGCTGCATGTGCCGCTCACGACCGAGGTGCTGACCTCGGACTGGCTGGCGCGCAGGCGGGAGCCCCTGGTGCTCGTGGCGCGTTCTGGCCTGGGGACCCTGAACCACACCCTGCTCACGGTGGAGGCCCTGGCCGCGCGAGGCCTGCGGCCTGAGGCCCTGATCCTCGTCGGGCCGCCGCACCCCTCGAACGCCGCGACCCTGCGCGGCAGGGTCGCCTGCCCCCTCTTCGAGCTGCCCCACCTGGCCCCCCTGTCGAGCGAGACTGTGAGGTCCTGGGCCCTGGCCAGCGGCCTCGCCCAGGCCCTCGCATGAGCGACCTGATCGGCAGAGACCGGACCGTCACCTGGCACCCCTTCACCCAGCACGGGGTGGACGGGGATCCGATGCCCGTGGTCGGCGCGCGCGGAGCGCGCCTGCACCTCGCGGACGGGCGCGAGCTCGTAGACGGAATCAGCTCGTGGTGGGCCACGCTCCACGGCCACGGTGAGCCGCGGCTGGTGGAGGCCATCGAGCGTCAGTACCGGCAGCTCGACCATGTCCTCTTCGCAGGCACGACGCACGAGCCCGCGGTGCGCCTGGCCGAGCGCCTCGTGGAGAAGGCCCCCGAGGGCCTGACCCGCGTCTTCTTCTCGGACAACGGCAGCACCGCCGTCGAGGTTGCCCTGAAGATGGTCGTGCAGCGCTGGGTCCACCAGGGCGAGCCCCAGCGCACGGTGTTCGTAGCGCTCGAGGGTGGCTATCACGGCGACACCTTCGGTGCCATGGCGGTCGGGGACCCCGACCCCTTCTTCGAGCCCTTCAAGCGCATGCTCTTCGAGGTGCGCCGCATCCCGGTCGACACGGCCGCTGCCGTGCGCGCGCTGGACGAGCTCGGCGACCGCGCGGCCGGCGTCATCCTCGAGCCGCGCCTGATGGGAGCCGCGGGCATGAAGATCCAGCCGATGGGCTTCGTCGGTGCGCTCCGCCAGATCACGACGAAGCGCGGCGTCCCCCTGATCGCGGACGAGGTGATGACCGGATTCGGCCGCACCGGGCACCTGTTCGCCTGCCAGGGCGAGGGAGTCACCCCCGACCTCATGTGCCTGGCCAAGGGCCTGACCGGGGGCATGTTCCCCATGTCGGTGACCCTCGCCCGCGAGGAGTTCTTCGAGGCCTTCCGCTCCGAGGACCGCTCCCGCGCGTTCTTCCACGGCCACACCTTCACCGCCCACCCCGTGGGCTGCGCGGTCGCCCTGGCCTCCCTGGACCTCATCGAGGAGCGTCACACTCCCGCGCTCCTGGCCCGGCTCGGCGCGCGCCTTCACGAGCGCCTGGCAGGCCTCACCTCGAACCCGCGCGTGAGCGGACTGCGCCGGGTGGGCGGCGCCGTGGCGTTCGAGCTCGCGGGTCCCGAGGGGCAGCCGCACGGGTACCTCTCGAACCGGTCGCGGGCCCTGCGCGAGGTTGCGCTGCGCCATGGAGCCCTGCTGCGCCCCCTGGGCGACACGCTCTACGCGCTGCCCCCTGCCTGCACCACGGACGAGGAGCTCGAGACCCTCGCGGTGGCCTTCGAGGCGATGGTCGCTTCGGGTCTCTGAGCCCCTGCGCGCGATGAGCACCCCTCTGCCTGCCCTGTTCGAGCTGCGCGACGACCAGGCGGTGCGGCTCGAGGTCCCCGGCGGCCCTGCGAACCTCGACCGCGCCCTGCTCGACCTGCCGGACGGCGTGTACGAGGCCCTCCGCACCCGAGGAGGCGCGCGCTTCTTCCGCCTGGAGCGCCACTGCGCACGCGCCGCGGAGGGCTGCGCACGCGCGGGCCTGCCTCCTCTCGATGAGGACCTCTTCCGCCGCGGCCTCGACGCCTGCACGCGCGCCTGGGGTCACGAGGCCAAGGTCCGCATCGACCTGTGCGCTGAGCCGCCGGCTGCCTTCGGGGCGCAGACGCGCATCCTCTACTCCTTCCGCCCGCTCGTCCTCCCCACGCCCGAGGTCTACGCAGACGGCGTTGGCGTCCGGATCGCCGAGGGTCTCGCACGCCACGATCCGGAGGTGAAGGGCACGGCCTTCATCGCCCAGCGCGCGCGCAGGCCCCTCCTCGAGGACGACTACGAGTCGGTGCTGGTGGACGAGCACGGGTACCTGCTCGAGTGCGTGATGAGCAACCTCTTCCTCGTGCGAGGCGGCGAGCTGCGCACTGCAGGGCACGGAGTGCTCCTGGGGGTCACGCGAGAGACGGTGCTTGGCGCTGCGCAGAGCCTCGGCATGCCGGTCCGCGAAGAGGCGGTCCACCGCGATGAGGTCGAGCAGCTTGAGGAGGCCTTTCTGACCACCTCCGTTCGGGGGCTGGTGCCCATCGTCCGCCTGGGGGGCGTGACCCTTGGGACGGGGCGTCCGGGGCCCTGGACGCAGCGCCTGAGCGAGGCCTACGAGGACGCGGTCGAGCGCGGCAGCGCCCGCGCCTGGCCGCGCGAGCCCTAGGAGGCCCGCGCGGATCCGCGGGCGGCCAGGCCGAGCAGGACCCAGCCCGCCAGCAAGAGGAGGCCACCCAAGGGCGTGATCGCGCCGAGCCAGCGGGGTCCGCCCAGCCCCATGGCATAGAGAGTCCCCGAGAAGACCAGGATGCCGGCGAGCAGGCACCAGCCGGCTGCACGGCCGCGTCCGGTGCGCTCCTCCACGAGCCCCACGGCAAGCAGGGCCAGGGCGTGCCACATGTGGTAGTCCACGGCGGTCGACCACCAGGCCGCGCGCTCTCCCCCGCTGAGGACCTCCTCCAGTCCGTGGGCGCCGAACGCGCCGAGAGAAACGCCGAGGAAGCCCATGAGCGCCGCGGCGCGAATCCAGGGGGTCGTCATGACGCACTAGATTGCCAGCCGGCAGGCCCCGGCGGGCTCGCGCCAGGCCCTCGCAAGGCCTTCCCGTCACGCCTCGCTCCCGTGCGTCTCAGCCTGAGGCGTTCCCTGCGGAAAGCATTTCCCGCTCTCTCCCCCTGCGGCGCAGGGGCGGAGGTGCAGGGCTAGCGTTCCTTGATGGGCGGGCCCCCCCGAGGCCACACCGCACGCCCGAGACCCTGATGAACCGAGTCACTCTCCTCCTCGCCGCGACGGCCCTTACCGGCCTCGCCGCACCGGCCAGCGCCCAGCGGCGCGCCCCCAGGACCCCCGACGCACCCCTGCGCGGCGTCGACGGGGACCTGCTGGGCACCCAGCACACCTTCGTCTCGTCCGTCGGCGGGCAGATCGCGCCTCCCCTCGGCGGGTGGCCCTACGCCCTGCCCATCGGCAACCGCGTCTACCGCGTCGGCCTCGGCGCCACCGGAACGGCATGGCGTGAGCGCATGGTCGTTGGGCTCCCCGACCAGATCACCGGCCCCCTCCCCGTCCTCGTGCTCTTCCATGCCTACGGCGAGGAGCCTGAGCACACCGTCGCCAACACCGACTACATGGAGGCCGCGCGCAAGCGCGGCTGGCTCGTCGTCGCTCCCCTTGGGGCGCACAAGTACAACTTCGGGATCGACTACGCGCAGGCGAACACCCAGGCCGCGCTCGAGTTCCTGGCCCAGTACTTCCCCCTCGACCTCGACCGCGTCTACGGCGTGGGCTTCTCCATGGGCGGAGGCTGGATGGCGAGCTTCGCCGCGCGCCACACCGGGGAGGACCACCTGCGGTTCGCAGCCCTGGTCAACCACACCGGCTCGACCTCGGTGTCCCATGTCCACGCCAGCGCGGTGAACACCACGCTCCTGCAGAGCCCGCTGATGTTCGGGGGCAGCCCAGCGGCGCAGCCCTTCCGCTACTCCACGGCCTCCGCCATGGACCTCCTCGCCGCCACGGGCGAGGTGGACCAGGACACCGACCTGCTGCGCAACATCGCCCATGTCCCGGTGCGGACCTGGACCTGCCTCGCGGATCCCCTGGCGTACCTGGTGCAGCAGTCCGAGGAGTTCGACGCCCAGCGCGTGGTCCGCGGCGGCACCAGCGACTACACGGCCGGCTTCAGCGCAGCTCCTGGACTCCAGCACTCCTGGCGCACCCTGGACGAGGACGCCGTCCTCGACTGGCTTGAGACCCACACGCTCACGCTCCCCGACGGCTCCACCCTCACCAAGGTCCTCGCCGACCGCGACGCACGCTTCCAGCACTTCGCAGTCACCCAGCGGGCGGCGGGGTCCTTCACCCCCTTCGACTGGGCCGTGGTCCCCGCGGTGAACCGTGCCTATGTCATCCGAGCCTCGAACCTGAGCAACCTGCGCTTCGCCCCCCAGGACCTCGGGCTGGACCCGGCCAGCGCCGCGGGTCTCGAGCTGGTGTTCAACGAGAAGGACGGCCTCCCGGCCAGCGTCACGCTCGAGGACATGGACCCGCCGACGACCATCCACCTCAACGGAGTCGCGACGACGGGGTGGAGCTACGACGCAGTCGCTCGCACCCTGACCCTCGACTACGCCCCGACCGGGATGTCCGCCATCTCGTGGCGCGTCCTGCCCTGACTTGCCCCTGCGCGGGGGGGGCGGTCCCCCCGCTGGGTGCGCGGTGCCGGGGCGATGGGCCCAGAAAGAGGCCCCGCCGTTGGATGACCTATCGTTCTCGCCCCTCCTCATCTATCTTGATGGGGCTGTGATGGGACGACTCCATCTCCTCCTCGGCCTGGCCCTCGCCACCCCTGCACTCGCCCTCCCCCAGGGCCGGGTGGCTACTGGCGTTGCGCCCCTCGGAGGGCCCGCAGGGATGCCGGTCAACGGCACGGTGACGGAGTACCACCTCCTGTTCACCTCCACCGGCATCCCCGAGTCCGTGGTGGTGGGCGAGCCGACCGGGGCCTCCGCCTCGCAGCCTGCGCCAGTCCTGATCCTGTTCCACTCCTACTACGAAGACCCCACCGCCCTCGAGACGCGCACGAGCTTCTTCGACGAGGCCATGGCGCGCGGCTGGTTCGTCATCGCACCGCTTGGAGCGAACATCGCCAACTTCGGCATCGACTACGCCCAGCAGAACACCGAGGACGCCCTCGAGTTCGTCTGGGCCAACTTCGGCTCCTGCATCGACCAGGAGCGGGTGTACGGGGTCGGCTTCTCGATGGGTGGGGGCTGGGCCTCGAGCTACGCCGCGCGCCATGTGGGCCTCGGCGACATCCGGATGGCAGCCCAGCTCATCCACACGGGCACGCTGAGCCTCACGGACCTGTCCCATCGCTCGCGACACAGGCCGCTCTTCCTGCCCGCGGGCAATGGCGTGCTGCGCGTGGCCGACTTCGACTCCCCGGTCCTCTTTGGCCCGGACATCGACCCCGAGCGCGCGTTCCGCATGCGGCAGTCCTCCTCGCTCCATGTGGACTGGACGGACACCGGCTTCGAGAGCTTCTGGATCCCCTCCCTGCCGAATCCGGACAACATCAACGACGCCCAGAGCCTCGCCTGGAACCTGCGCCACACCTACCAGGCCTACACCTGGGCCACGGATGACAAGAGCGCACCGCTCGGGGTCCTCGCCACGCAGACCGAGATCACTCGCGACTACCTGCTCGGTACGGTCGGACAGGTGCCCGCGGCTCCCCTGACTCCGTGCCTGGTGCCCCAGCCCGCGCCGACGGTTTGCCCCGACAACCACTGCTGGGGATTCCTGTGCGAGGACGAGGTCCTCGACTGGCTGGCTCTGCACACCCTCCAGCCCATTGATCCGACCGTGACGCAGGAGCTGCGCATGGACGCGGATCGCCAGTGGCACGCATTCATGGTGCAGCGCACGGGCCCGCTGGCCCTGGCGCGGATGCGCTACGCGGCCGACCCGGTCACCCAAGAGCTCCAGATCGAGGACCTCTTCAAGGTGGCCTCCCTCGAGTTCCAGCCGGCGGATCTGGGCCTCGACTCCGCTCCCGCTGCGGGTGAGGAGCTCTTCGTCCGGACCCAGGCGGCCGCGGGCAGCACTCTTCCACAGCTGCGGCTGACCGGCCTGGGGAGCCAGCCGGCCCTTGCGGAGATCGAATTCGACCTGCCCGGGGGCACCACGAGCACCGTGGCCGCAAGCACCACCTGGGACGCCGCCGCGTCCACCCTGACGGTCACCCCCGAGGCCGGCAGCACGGTGGGCCCGGCAACCTTCAACCGCCTGCGGCTCGTCTTCTAGGCTCGCGCTGCGCTCACAGCCGTCTGGCTAGCGCCTGGTCCACGGGCTCTGCCGCATGAGGGCCCCGCAGGCAGTCATGCTCCGGGCGCGGGGAGAGGGACCGTGCCACCAGCCTGGGCGCGCGCCGGCTGGCCCGCTGGCGCGTGCCACTCGTGGTCCGCATCGCGCACGACGATGGCGCAGTCGAGGGTCGCCGCTCCCAGGGGGAAGCGCGCTCGGTCGTCGAACCAGGTCGATGCCAGCCGGACGACCTCGAGGCCCTGCGCGGTGCCGCCGGTGGAGCGCAGCTCGACACCCTCGAGCTCACCCTGCTCATCCCCGTCCCAGACCACATGGCCCGAGGCGATCGAGGCCCGCGCGGCGTTGGCGGACTTGAAGAGGGCGTCGGACCTCCAGCTGCCCAGGGACGCCGCTAGGTCGAGGTCGGTGGTGCCATCGCCACTCTCGACGCGCGCCGTCAGCGCGGCGTCCGACGAGCGCACCTCGATGCGGGTGCAGTCATCCGGGGAGGGCACGAGGCGCGCGCCCGGGAACGGCGCGAGGCGCGAGTCCGTCTCGGACCGCAGCAGGTAGTGGCCGTGCATGGGGCGTCCCTCCTCCTCCCACTCGACCGCGATTCGGTGCCAGGCCAGCTCGGAGGCCAGGCCCAGGGGAATGGGCAGCATCCGCGGGCGCATGCGCGCAAGGCGAAGGATGCACACGCCTCCGAGCGCCCAGCCGCGCACGAGGCGCGGGCGCAGCGGCGCAGGCAGCAGGCTCCGCGCCGCCGTCGGGTCGAGGCGGTAGAAGACGCTGATCCTGCGATCGATGCGTCCGCGGAGGGCGGGGGCACGCATGCCCCGTCGATCCTAGTCCTTGGAGTCCCGGGAGCGTGTGCCCCCGGTGCCCCCGAGCAGCTGAGTCCCATTCCGAGACCAGCCCGCGGCCTCCCGCGCGGCGGCCTCCTCCCACTCCAGCGCCGCCGTGAGTCGCTCTCGAGCCACCCGGCGCGCCGCGCCGAGCTCCCAGGCCGCGGCCGATCCGGCTCCGCCGGGCAGGGAGTCCACCTGACCGCAGAGGTGCTCGATCATGCGCAGCTCGTCTTGGGCGCGCTGGACCGGGTTCTCCTCCTGAGCAGGGTGGAGCCCGAGCTCGGTCGCGCGGCGGATGAGAGCGACCAGCTCGGCGGTGTCCGCGTCCCGGCCCACGGAGGGGTCCTGGAGCAGGGCCTCGGCCGCGCGCAGCAGGTCTTCAGCGCGGTCCTCGCGCGCGTGCACGGAGCGCCGCAGCAGCTCGGCGAAGCGCGCGGCCACGGCGGCGCGCCGATAGCCCCCCGAGGTGGCCCGCGGAGAGTCCACGGCGTCGTAGGCGAGGACCTCGAGGCTGCGCTCGGTCGCCGTCCGCTGGGTGTTGTCCACGCCACCCACCTTCGGTGCCTTCCAGCGCAGGCGCGTCGTCGCCAGGGGCGTGCCGTCGAACACAAGGCCGCGCGCCAGCTCGAGCTCGAAGAGCGCCGTCACCTGGTGACCCGAGCCGATCTCGCCCGCGTCCACCGCATCGTTACGGAAGTCGGCATCGGCGATGGCCCGGTTCTCATACCCAAGCTGGCGCCAGCGCACGACCTGGCCCGGGGCGAACTCGACCTGGATCTTCACATCGTCGGCGACGGGGACGAAGGCCCCTGCGAAGCGCTCCACCAGCGCGCGCTGGAGGGTCGCGTCGTCCTGGGCATAGTCACAGACGCCGTCGCCCTTGTCGGCGAGCTGCTCGAGGAAGGCGTCCCCGTTCTGCTCGAGGCCGACCCCGATCGTGTTCAGGTGCACGCCGCGGTCCAGCTCGGCGCGGACGCTCTCGAGGATCTTGGCCTGGTCGGTCTCGCCGGTATTGGCGATCCCATCCGAGAGCAGGACCACGCGGCTCGTGCGGTCCGGGGCCAGGGTCCGGGCGGCGACCTGGTAGCCCAGCTGGAGGCCGACCGCAGCGTTGGTTCCGCCTCCGGGGCTCAGGGGCTCCATCGCCGCGCGCACCAGGCCGCGCTGGGCCGCGCTGGTGGGCGGCAGGACCTCGTTCGCCTGGGCGTTGAAGGTCACCACGGCGACCGTGTCGCGCCCGTCGAGCTGTTCGACCAGCTGGCCGACGGCACGCTTCACGAGCCCCATGCGATCTCCGTTGTTCATGGAGCCGCTGACATCCACGACGAGAACCAGGTCCAGGGGAGCGCGCTCGCTCGGCGGGACCTCCTTGGCGCGCACGCCGACCCTCAGGAGCCAGCGGTCCCCGTTCGTGCCCACCGCCGAGGGGGCGAGCTCTGCGGACAGCTGCAGGTCGTCCTGGATGGGCGCGTCGAGGTCCGCCCGGAACCAGTTGACGAACTCCTCGGTGCGGACCTCGGAGCGCCCCGGCAGGCGCCCGCGCCCCAGGTCGTAGCGCGCGCGCCCGAAGCTGGCCGTGTCCACATCCGCGGCGAAGGTCGCCTGGGCATCGGCCAGGGTCAGCTCCCAGGGGTTGTCGCCCCACCAGCGCGAGAAGCGCTCGGAGAGGTCCGTTCCGGGGAGGATGCGCGTGCTCCGCGCAAGCTCGCGCTCGCGCACCTCGAGGGTCGCCTCGAACGGCGGCAGCTGGACCGTGCGCCGCACGCCCGGCTCCTGCGCGAACCGGACGCCCTCCGCGTCGTCGAGGTCCGCATCACCCAGGAGGTAGAGGTGGTCGGCCACCTCGGCGAGCTGAGCGACCCTCTCACCGGCGCGCTTGCGCTCGAACCCAAGCCCCAGCGCGGGAGCATCCGCCCGCGGCGGGACGGTGTCCCCGGTGCCGCGGTAGGCACCCCCTCGCGATCGCGAGTCCGGGGCCCGCGACGGTGCCGCGGCGGCGGGCGCAGGGGCGGGCTGCGCGGACGGGGCTCCTTTGGAGGAGAGCGCCAGGGTCGAGGGCGGAGGCGACGGGGTGGTCGGTCCCGGGGCGGCGACGCCCTGCCCGCCGCCGCCTCCGGCGGGGGGCGGCACCAAGCCCGTCGTGGCCGGCGCTGCGGTGCTGCCACCCACCAGTCCGCCCGAGGGCACGCCCAGGGACAGGGTCTGGGTCGTCGGCGCACCCGCGGAGCTCTCGACCTTGCGGACCGCCCCACCGCGAGCCCCATAGCGACCCTCCGCGGCCTTGCCGGGGCCGCCGGCGCCGCCGCCAATCCCCACGACTCCATTGGTCACCCGGCTGTCGAACGGGGCCCCGGAGCCCTCGCCCCCATAGCCCAGGGCAGCGAGGCTCTCGCGCTCGCCGTGGCTGAGGCCGAAGTCGGCAGGAGCCGTCTCCGCTCGCGCCTCCTCGGCCAGGGCCGCATAGGCCGCCACGCGCTCGGGATCAGGCAGCCCTGCCAGCTCGAACGGCGCGCTGCGCAGGCGCCTCACCTGCTCAAGGAGGACCGCGCGCGCCCGGGCGACTGCAACCGCCGAGGGGTCGTCCTCCACCCACTCGATGGTGGGGCCCGAGGGACCGGACTCGAGCGCGAACCACACGCCGCCGGCAAGGCAGACCACCGCCGCTGCCGCGCGAAGGAGTCCTGCGAGTGGGGCGGGAGCCGGCGCGGATGCCGCCAGCCCCCGAGCGGCACTCAGGAGGGCCTCACGCTCGCGCTCAGGCAGCTGCTCGGGCTCGAGCCCCGCGGCCGTGACGAGATCGACCGTCGCCCGCAGACGCTGGTCCAGGGCTGCCAGGGCCGGGTCCTCGGCCAGGGCGCGGGCCACACGCTCACGGGTGACCGCGTCGGCCTCGCCGAGCAGGACGGCGCAGAGGTCCTCGAGGAGGGGGTGGTTGGTTTCCATGGGTGTCTCCTGGTCGTGCGCGGGCCAGTGGCCCGCCGGTCGAGTGGATTCAGGCTTGGCCGGGGAGGTCCGCGGACCCCAGCCCAAGCAGGGGAGCCAGCTCGCGGGACAGGGCCTCGAGGCCGACGCTCACGAGCCAGCCGATGGTCCCCGACTTCTTCCCGGTGAGGTCGGCGATCTCGCGGTAGCTGTGCCCCCCGAGGAGGCGCAGGGTCAGCACCTCGCGCTGGTCCACGGGGAGGGTCTCGAGGCCGCGACGGACGGCCTCCTGCGTATCCGCCTGGTCGACGGCGCGCTGGCCGCCCTCGGTGGACTCGTCCAGGGCCGCGCGACGCTCGCGCTCCCTGCGGCTGTGGGTGGAGCGCATCTCGTCGGTGCAGCGGTTGCGGACGACCCGGTGGAGCCAGGCCTGGAGGGCCCCGTGGCCATCGCCGCTTGGGGCAGGGACGGGCGGGACCTCGGCCAGGCGCAGGAAGGCCTCCTGGACGATGTCCTCCGCGCCCGCGCCCCGACCCAGCAGGGCCGTGGCGTGGCGCAGCAGGGCGCCCTCGAAGCGCTCCACGAGGGCCTCGAAGGCCCCGAGGTCCCCGCCGCGCCAGCGCGCGAGGAGGTCACCCGTCCCCAGCTCGCTGGGGTTCGGGGAGGGGCGTCGGGGGGCTGCTTCCATGGCGCGTACCAGGGGAACGAAGCCGAGCCACGATGTCTTGGCCCCTCCGAGAAGATTCCCGCCGAGGCTCCGCTTGCGCCCCGGCCGCCCGCGGCCCGATCCTCCTGGGATGCAGCCCTTCGACCCGGACGCGGCGGCCCAGCCCGGCAGCGGCATCTTCGGCCTCCCCCACGGCCCCGACGAGGCGGCCGTCCATGTGCTGGGGGTGCCCTTCGAC
>JADHNZ010000020.1 GCA_016779225.1 Planctomycetota bacterium | reverse complement strand
AACAGCGACGGCCGGCGCGCCTATGACGTGGAGCCGACCATGGACCTCCTGGCGCGCGTGCGCCGGACCTATGGGGCCGAGCTCGTCGAGCACCTCGTGCCGGTGGAGGCCCGTGACGGGGACCTCCTGCTCACCGGCCTCGTCGGCTCGCCGCGCATCTCGCGCCGGGACACCTCGCGCCAGGTGTGGCTGCTGAATGGCCGCTTCCTGCGGGACAAGGTGCTGGTGCGGGTGCTGAAGGAGGCCTATCGCGGCTTCCTCGAGGAGGGACGCCAGCCGGTCGCCTTCCTGCGCCTCGCCATGGATCCCGCCGCGGTGGATGTGAATGTCCACCCGGCGAAGAGCGAGGTGCGCTTCCGCGACCAGCGCCGCATGTTCGGCTTCCTGGTGGAGGCCCTGCGTGAGGCTATCCGGCGCACCGACATGGCCACGCCCGGAGAGGCCATGCTCGCAGGCCGCGCGCGCCGCCTCGCCCGCGAGGAGGATCCCCGCCAGGCGCGCCTTCCCGATCCGGGCCAGGGCGTCGTGCGCGAGGTCCCCGGCCGTGCCTATGCGCCAGGCGTGGGCATCGGGTCCGCGCCTCCGTCGTTCCCCAGCGGCCCGCCTGCGACGGGCGGTGCCGTGGGCAGCACGCAGGGCGGAGGCCTCGGCGCGCCTCTGGCGGGTCCTGGTGCTGCGGGCGCTCCCGCCGGCGCCGCGCCCAGCCCTGATCCCTGGGCCCCGACCGACAGCCTGCGCGGCCCCTACCTGCAGGTGGCCAAGACCTTCATCATGCGTGAGGTCGCCGACGGCTTCGAGATCATCGACCAGCACGCCCTGCACGAGCGGCTCACCTACGAGCTACTGCTGCGTGAGGTGCAGGGCGGGACCGTCGAGGTGCAGCGCCTCCTGGTTCCCGAGGTCGTCGAGGTCTCACGCGCGGACCTGGCGCGGCTCGAGGAGCACGCCGGGGAGCTGGGCAAGCTGGGCATCGAGCTGGCCGTGTTCGGGGAGACTGCGGTGGCGGTCTCGGGCCTCCCCGTGCGGCTGCGCAATCCCGATCCGGAGGGCCTCGTGCGCGACCTGGTGGAGGTCATCGCGCGCACGGGCAAGCCGCCCACGGCCGCGGATGTGCTCGAGGAGGTCCTGCACCGCTGCGCCTGCCGCTCGTCCGTGATGGCGGGGGACACCCTCAGCCAGGAGGAGATCCAGGCGCTGCTCGAGCGCGCCGCGGCCCTCGAGAGCGACCAGACCTGTCCCCACGCCCGGCCGACCAGGGTGCGGTTCACGGTCTCCGATCTCGAGCGCGCCTTCCACCGGCGCTGAGCGTCGCGGCCTTGCGCTTCCGGCCGCCGCCTCAGCGCGGGACGGGCTTGCCGAAGTCGCCCGCCTCGAGGTCTGCGTCGGGGCGGGTCTGGCTGGGGACGAGGTAGAGGTCCACGCCGGCGCGGCCCTCGAAGGTCTGAGGCTGGGCGGGGCCCGAGGGGGGCAGCTCGCGGTGCACCAGGAGCTGCTTGGGCAGCCGGCGCTCGCCGAGCTCCTCCCAGCCCTTCACCTCGACCCACGCGGCGCGCGGGGCGGCCTCGTCGTCCCAGGCAGGGCGCGCGAGAGGCTCCACCAGCACGAGCTCGGGTCGCCCCGTGTCCGGCGTGAGGCCCAGCAGCACGCGGCGCAGGCCTCGCCTGCCGTCGCTGCCCTCGACCAGGTCGAAGTCCGGGCTCTCGACCTCGATCCAGGCAAGCTCGAGCCCGCGCCGCACCTGGCGCGCGGTGGGCAGGCGCACGACGCGCTCGTCGAAGCGCAGGGAGCGCGTGTCGCCCTCCTGGGGAGCCGCCGTACGCGTCTCCGCCCGCGCCACCCGCAGGGAGCTCGGTGCAGAGAGCGCCGCGAAGTTCCGCGCGATCGCCAGCCAGCGCTCGTGCTCGCGGCGGCTCTCGGCGTTGGAGAAGTCGGACAGGTCCACCACCTCGTCCCCGTCCAGCAGCCAGTCTCCCTCCGGTCCGCGCACCGAGGCCCGCCCCGAGCGCGGGAACTCCCCGCGGATCCAGCCGCGGCCCTCCTCCTTGAACAGGAAGCGGGTGCGCACATCCGTGCTGCCTCCCTCGACCTGCTGGCGCACGCGCGCGTCGAAGGTCACCACGAAGGCGCCCATGGGACGCGGCGCGCCCTCGCCGAGCCAGGTCCCCGCGAACAGCCGCTGCATGCGCTCCTGCGCAGCGGCGCTGGTTCCCTCGGGCAGGACGCCGGCCTCGAGGGGGCGCCCGTTCACATCCACCAGGGGCGCGGCGGCCTCCGGCGCCACGACCGGGAGCTGGGGGCGCCCGCCTCCCTGGGGGGGCGTGTCGCCAGCAGGGGCGTCGTCCTGGGCAGCCCCCCGCGGCGCGGTGAGGAGGAGGGCGAGGGCAAGGCCGGCGGCGGGGCGGAGCATGGGGCGATGATACGGAGCCCACCCCGCCGCATTGGCACCCCGGCGGCGTTCCGTATCGTGCGGCCGTGGCGGAGCCCAGCCTGGTCGACGATCCCCTGGAGCGAGAGCCCCTGTGTGCTCTGGTGGGGCCAACGGCCTGCGGCAAGACCGCCCTCTCCCTGGAGGCCTGCGAGCGCGCCGGGGCCGAGGTCCTCTCGATGGACTCGATGCTGGTCTATCGGGGCCTCGACATCGGGACGGCCAAGCCGACCTCGGAGGAGCAGGCGCGCGTGCACCATCACCTGCTCGATCTGGTGGAGGTGGGAGAGGTCTTCGACGCCTCGCGCTGGCTCGCGGCCGCGCGTGACGCGGTGGACGACTGTCTCTCCCGCGGGCGGCGCGCGCTCTTCGTGGGGGGCACCGGCTTCTACCTCGCAGCGCTCCTGCGCGGGCTCTTCGAAGGGCCGCCGCCGGATCCGGCCATCCGCGGTCCCCTGGAGCAGCGCGCGGCCGAGGATCCGGTCGGCCTGCACGCCGAGCTCGCTCAGGCGGACCCGGAGAGCGCAGCGCGCCTGCACGCCAACGACACCCGGCGGGTGGTGCGCGCGCTGGAGGTGCTCGAGCAGACCGGGCGCACGCTCAGCTCTTGGCAGGAGCAGTGGGCTGCGCCCGCGGCTCGTGCGCAGCGCGCTCGCCTCGTGGGGCTCGAGGTCCCGGTCGCCGAGCTCGACGCCCGCATTCGGACCCGGGCCGGGCTCATGCTGGAGCAGGGCTGGCAGGAGGAGGCCGCGCGTGCTCGCGAGGCAGGCCTCGCGCGCGGGGCGGCGCAGGCCCTGGGCTACGCGGAGGTGCTGGACCTGGCCGATGGCGTCCTGTCGCGGGCGGACGCCTTGGAGGCCGTCGCGCTCAGGACGCGGCAGTTCGCCCGGCGCCAGCGAACCTGGTACCGCAAGTTCGCGATCGAGTGGCTTCCGGCCCGGGAGCCGGGGCTGCTCGAGCGTGCCCTCGCCCACTGGGGCTGGGGCGCTGGGCCGCTTGATGCCGGCGGCGGCGGCGGCACGCAGTCCGGGGCTTGACGGCGCGCGGAGCCGGAGCCTTCCGCGCGACGCCAGTGCCGTCCGCGCGGCGCAGGCCGCTCCAATGCAGACAGCCCGCACGGGGCGGGCTGTCGAAGTCGCGCTCCCTCGGCTGGGCCGGGGAGGTGGCTTGGGTGCGCGCGAGGCGCTCGGGCTCAGCGGAGCGGGTTGGTCGGGTTGTAGCCGAACAGGTGGCGCTCGATCGTGAGGACGGTGGCGTCGAACTCGGCGCCGGCCCAGTCGCCCACGGTGCCGTCCCGCGACGGGTCGTAGCTGGTCAGGGTGCGCTGCGCGCGGCCGGGCACGGAGCGGATGCTCCAGTGGTCGTCCATCTTGGAGCCGTCGGTGGCGATGCAGCTGGCGCAGAGGGCGCCGGTGAGCAGGAGGGCGAGGGAACGCTTCATGGCTGGGGGGGAGGGGTCCGTTCGGGGTCCTGGCACGAGGGCCCGGGTCCCTGGGGGCTGCAGAGCATACGCCCAGGACCGGTCCCGAGTCCAGATCCTGCGGCCAGGGCCTCAGGGTCGTGGGGCGGCCTTGGCGGGGCTACCCTGCTCGGGTCGCCGGGTCACGAGCCCTGCGCCCCGGCCCCATGGATCCTGCCCCCGCACCGCCTCCCCGGCCGCTGGCCCGCCTGGGGCTGTTCGGAGGGTCCTTCGATCCGGTTCACGAGGGGCACCTGGGGATCGCGCGCGAGGCGGTTCGGGTCGCTGGGCTGGAGGAGCTGTGGTTCCTCCCCGCCGCTCAGCCGCCCCACAAGCCGGGGCGCGTCCTGGCGCCGCCGGAGGACCGGGTGGCGATGCTCGAGCTGGCCCTGGCCGAGGAGGCGCGGATGCGCGTGCGCTGCGATGAGCTGGAGCGCGGGGGGACCTCCTGGACCCTGGACACGGTCCGGGCCCTCGAGGGGGAGGCGCAGGAGCTCTGGCTGCTGATTGGCTCCGACAACCTGGCGGGCCTGCCGGGGTGGCGGGGGGTGGAGGAGATCCTGGAGCGCGCGCACCCGCTGGTGGCCCTGAGGGACGCTGCGGCAGCCGAGGAGCTGGAGGAGGCCGCTGCGCGCATTGGCGGCGCGGCCGGGGCGCGCCTGCGCGGGGCGCTCATGGCGCTCGAGCCCCTGCCCGGCGCCTCCACCCGCATCCGCGAGGCCCTCGCCCGTGGGGAGACTTCGCAGGACCTGTGTCCTGGGGTCGCAGAGTTCGTGCGGCGACGCGGTCTCTACGGCCCGCCTGCCTGCGGCTGATGCGGTCTTGAGGCCCGGCTCTCGGTTGTGCCCGGGGAGGGGCCTCTGGATAATCCCCTGTCTGGTTCAGCGACCGGAGTTCCCTTGGCTGCGCCCCTCACCGCCATCATCAGCGACCTGCACGGCAGCGTGCCCGCCCTCGAGGCCATGGTCGCCGACGCCCGTGCCCAGGGCGCGCGGCGCTTCGTGTGCCTGGGCGACATGGTGGGCTATGGCGCCTCGCCCCGATACGCCCTCGACCTGGCCCTGCGCCTGTGCGGGACCGGAGCGCGCCACGAGGACGGCGAGGCCCTCGAGGACGGCCTCTGCCTGAAGGGCAACCACGAGGAGGCGCTGCTCTCCACGGCCGAGGACTTCAACCCCAAGGCCCGGGCCGCCATCGAGTGGACGCGCGAGGAGCTCCTGGCGGACGACGAGCGTGCGGACGCCTACTGGGAGTTCATCGGCAACCTCCCGGCCTCCGACCAGGACGACCGGGCCATGTACGCGCACGGCAGTCCTTGCGACCCCGTGCGGGAGTACCTGCTCCCGCGGGATGTGAAGGACCTGGAGAAGATGGAGCGCAACTTCGCGGCCATGACCCGCACCGTGTGCTTCGTGGGGCACAGCCATGTGCCGGGCATCTACTACCAGGACCAGCGCTACTTCCTCCCACGCGGCTCGGCGGGTCCGTACGAGCTGGGTGACCACATCGACTGCAAGGTCATCGTGAATGTGGGCTCGGTCGGGCAGCCGCGGGACGGTGACCCGCGCCTGTCCTATGTTCTCTTCGATGGTGAGGCGATCACCTTCCGTCGGGTCGAGTACGACATCGAGCGCGCGGCCGCGGCCATCCGCGCCGTGCCCGAGCTCCCCGACTTCCTCGCCGACCGCCTCGCCGCCGGGCGCTGATCCCGACACCGCACACCGCCGCGCTGCGGCACTCGATCCCCAAAGGGCCGCCGCTCCGCCGGCGCCCGCCGCACCGCCCCCCGCACCGATCCGATGGAGAAGCGCCTCCCGCTCTTCCTGTTCCTGTCGTTCGCCGTTCTCTTCGGCTGGCAGCTCCTGTTCCCGCCGCCGCCCCCCGAGCCCGGCAGCGAGCCCGGCAGCGAGCCCGGCGGTGCGCAGGCCACTGCGCCCCTGGCCAGCCCCGAGGTCCGTGAGCTGCCCCCCGTGGATCCCGGCGTGGAGCAGGCAGAGCCCTGGTCCGACTGGGTGAACCTTGGCACCCCCGGGTCCGACGGTCACTACCGGGCGCGCTTCGACAGCCTGGGCGGGACCCTCGCGGAGCTGCGCCTCGACGGCTGGTACGACGCCGGCCGGCTGAACGAGGAGGCGCGCCAGGACCCCGAGCACTGGACCGTGCTGCTCGCGCCGGCCAGCGACGGGCGGCGCGAGCTGCGCACCCTGCAGCTCGACACCGCGCCCTCGTCCCAGGACCTGTTCCCCGCGGGCCTCAGCCGGGTGCACTGGCACCACGAGCTGCTCGCGGAGGGCGACGAGGTCGTGGGGGTGCGCTTCTGGCACCAGCCCAGCCCCACCTCCCTGCGCCTCGTGAAGGAGGTCCGCCGCGTCCCGGGGGCACTCCACCTCGAGGTGCTCCTGCGGCTCGAGACCCCGGCCTCCGGAGCGGGCGGACGCCGCGCGAGCTTTTCGCTGGTGCCCGCCGCCGGCGTGCCGGAGACCAGCGACGACAAGTACTACATCGAGCCGAAGGCGCGGAAGGCCTACCTGGCGAGCGGTGAGGTGGAGGTCTCCAGCGAGGAGCGCGCGGCGCGCCCCTCGGCCGACGACCTGCGCGGCAGCCTCCCCGGCGGTGAGGGCGCGGTCTTCGTCGGCGTGGACAACAAGTACTTCGCGGTGCTCCTGCGCGGGGCCGGCGAGAACGACGCCAAGAGCCTCGGTGAGACCCGCTGGCTGCGGGCGCTCGATGAGGCCTGGGCGGCCGAGCACCCTGAGCAGCCGGAGGAGGCCTGGCGAGGCCTGGTGCTCTCCCAGGAGCTGACCCTGCAGGTCCCCGCCCCCGGCGGGGCCAGCGAGTACCGCTACCTGCTCTACGCGGGTCCCAAGGAGGAGGCCCTTCTGCTCGGGGACGACCCGCGGCACGCCGCCCTGCTTGCGGACGACCTGGGGTTCTTCAATGGGATCGCGGGGCTCCTGCTCGGGCTCCTCGGGTTCCTCGAGGGCGTCCTCGGCAACTGGGGCGTGGCCATCATCGTGCTGACCCTGCTGGTGCGCGGGACGCTGTTCCCGATGAACCGCAAGTCCCAGACCTCCATGGCGCGCCACACGACCAAGATGAAGCGCGTCCAGCCGAAGCTCGACGCGCTGAAGGAGAAGTACAAGGACAACCCGCAGAAGCAGCGCCAGGAACAGGCGCGGATCATGCAGGAGGAGGGCGCCTTCCCGCCGCTGTCGGGCTGCCTGCCGATGTTCCTGCAGATCCCCGTCTTCTTCGGCCTCTTCAGCGCCCTGCGCGTCTCGTTCGACCTGCGCCAGGCGCGCTTCCTGTGGGTGGAGGACCTCTCCATGCCGGACCGCCTGCTGAAGCTGGACTTCGACACGCACCTGCCGGGCATCGGGACCATCGAGTACCTCAATGTCCTGCCGCCGCTGATGGTCGTGCTGTGGATCGTGCAGCAGCGTCTGATGCCGAAGCCGACTGACGAGCAGGCCGCGCGGATGCAGAAGATGATGATGTGGATGCCGGTCCTGTTCGGCGTCTTCCTCTACAACTACGCCGCGGGCCTGTCGCTCTACATGATCACCTCGAGCCTGTTCGGCATCGCGGAGTACACCGTGGTGCGGCGGATCTGGCCGATCGACGACTCGGAGAAGCCGCGCAAGCCCAGCAAGTTCATGCAGCGCCTGCAGGAGCTCCAGCAGCAGCAGCAACAGCTGCAGCGCCAGCAGCAGGGGCGCAAGCAGAGCCGGCGCCGCTGAGCCATGGCCTCCCGCGCAGGAGCCGTCGCGGGCCCGGACGAGGGCGCGGGGCAGCGGGCCACGGTCTGCGCCCTGAGCAGCCCTCCCGGGCGTGGAGCCCGCGCCGTCGTGCGCGTCTCCGGCTCCGAGGCGGCCCGTGTGGTCGGCGCGTGCTGCGCTGTCGACGGCACGCCGTTCACGCCGGGAGCTCGGGGTGCGTTCGGGGTGCGCTTCCTCGACGGGGAGGGCGAGCAGCCGGCTCTGCTCCTGTGGATGCCCGGCCCCGCGTCCTTCACCCGAGAGGATGTGGCCGAGCTGCACCTGCCGGGCAACCCGCTGCTCGTGGAGGTCGCGCTGCGGCGGCTGCACGAGCTCGGCGCGCGGCCCGCCCGGCCCGGGGAGTTCACGCGGCGCGCGTTCGAGAGCGGCGCCCTCGACCTCACGCGGGCGGAGGGGATCCTCTCCCTGGTGCACGCCTCCAACGAGGCCGAGCAGCGGGCGGCCACGGCGCTGCTGATGGGGGGGCTCGACACGCGCATTGGGGGGCTGCGCGCTCTGCTCGAGGAGCTGCGCGCCCTGCTGGAGGCCTCGCTCGACTTCGATGAGACCGACACGGGGCATGTGCCCGTGGAGGAGCTGCTGGACCTGGGCGAGCGGGCGTCCCAGGCCCTGGCCGAGGCCACCCGATGGGAGGTCGCGCGCCATGGGCCCGAGACCGGAGCCCCGAGGGTGGTCCTCGCCGGCAGACCCAACGCCGGCAAGAGCTCGCTGTTCAACGCGCTCCTCGAGCAGGCCGGGGGCGACCGCGCCGCGGTCCCCGCCCTGGTCGACGCCCGCGCCGGAAGCACCCGTGACGCTCGCGCGGCCCTGGTGCGGATGGGGCGGCCGCCTCGGGATCTCCTCCTGGTGGACACTGCCGGGCTCGAGGGGCCGGAGGCGGACGACTGGGAGGGGCGGGACCTGGACCGGCGCGCCCAGGATCGGGCTCGCCTCGAGGTTCGCGCCGCGGACCTCGTGCTCTGGGTCGTCTCTGCGGAGGCCTCCTCGCGGGGGCTCGAGCGCCCGCCCGGTGCAGGGCTCTTGGCCTGGTCGCAGGTGGACCGCCCTGGGGCCCCCGCCGCCCCGCCGGAGGACCTCGCGCAGGGCCTGCCCTGGGTCGCCACCTCGGTCCGCACCGGGGCCGGGCTGGCCGACCTGGCGCTGGCCCTGGGCGGGGCCCTTGGGGGCTCCGCGGCCCTCGCCGGGGCCTCCGAGGGGCACCTCGTCTCCGCTCGCCACCGGGACGCGCTGGCGAGGGCCCGCATCGACCTCGACGAGGCCGTCGCGGACCTCCGCGCGGGGGCGCCCCTCGACCTCGTGGCGGAGGGTCTCCGGGGCGCCACCGGCGAGCTGGACGGCATCACCGGCCACACCACGCCCGAGGATCTGCTGGACCGCATCTTCGCCCGCTTCTGCCTGGGCAAGTGACCTCGTCCGGGCGTGCGTCCGGCAGGGACCCGCGGGCCCGCCACGGGACCCTCCCAGCCACCACGGGTGGCGTGGGGAGGGGCGTGGCATCGGTCAGGACGCAAGATGTAGAGTAGGGGCCTGCGAGACCCCTCCCAGGGGGTCCCCGGTCCCTCTCATGAACTGTCCCCGCTGCGGCGCCGCGGACGACCGCGTGGTCGACTCCCGCACCTCCGGCGACGGCGCTGCCATCCGGCGCCGTCGGGAGTGCCTGGCGTGCTTCCAGCGCTTCACCACCTACGAGCGGGTCGAGGAGACCCCGCTGCGGGTGGTCAAGAAGAGCGGCGAGCGGGTGCGCTTCGATCGAGATCGCATTCGCTCCGGGATGCTCCGGGCCTGCGAGAAGCTCTCGGTGGGGATGGAGGAGATCGAGGCCGCCGTGGCCCGGGTCGAGGCCCGCTGTCAGGGCGAGTTCGACCGCGAGATCCCGAGCTCGGTGATCGGGTCCCTGGTGATGGACGAGCTGCGCGACCTGGACCAGGTGGCGTATGTGCGCTTCGCCAGCGTCTACCGGGAGTTCCGGGATGTGGAGCAGTTCATGGAGACGCTGCGTCCGATCATCGAGGGCCGCGGAGGAGGCGCCTCGTGACGGCCCAGCCCCCGCGCATGCCCGAGCACCTGCGCAAGCGCGACGGACAGGTGGTGCCCTTCGACGCGCGGCGCATCATGGCCGCGGTGTCTCGCGCCCAGGACGCGGTGGGGGACGCCGACCCGGGGCTGCCGGTGGAGGTCGCCGAGCTGGTCGTGCTCACCCTGGTCGGACGCGCCGAGGCGGATCGCGTCGGCATGGTGGCCGAGTCGCGACGCGTGCCGAGCCTCGAGGAGGTCCAGGACCTGGTCGAGGAGGCCCTGGTTGGGCTCGGCAGGACGCGCGTGGCGCGCGCCTACATCCTCTACCGCGACCGCCGCTCACGCGCGCGCGCCACCCTCTCCGTCTCGGAGACGGGGATGCGCGGCAAGCAGGCTCCGCAGGTCCGCGGTGAGGCCGGGGTCAGTCCCTGGAATCGCAGCCGCATCGCGGCGGCCCTCGTGCGCGAGTCGGGGCTCGGCGGGCAGATCGCGGAGGAGGTCGCACGGCGCGTCGAGCGTCAGGTGCTGGCCCTGGGCGCGACGCGCGTGTCCTCCGGACTCGTGCGCGCGTTCGTCGATCAGGAGCTCGAGGGGCTTGGCCTGTACGACGCCGCGCGTGCCACCGAGCCGGTGGGCATCCCGCGCCCCGATCTGCGCGCCCTGCTGCGCGCGCCGCGAGACGACCGTCGCTCGACCGAGGCGCGCCACGGGACTCCCAACGGCTCGGGCGAGCGGCGCGTGGGGGCCTCGATCATGGCGCGCTGGGCCCGCCAGGACTGGATGGACGAGGAGTTCGTGCGCGCCCATCAGGCCGGTGAGCTGCTGGCTCTCGGGCTCGAGCGCTTCCATCTTCCCCTGGTTCGCTCCGTGAGCGCATCGGGCCTGGGGGACGGAGGGGTCGCCCGTGCGCTCGGCCCGCTGACCACCCTGCTCGACGCAACGGCCCACGGCGTCGTCCTCGAGGGGATCTGCGACCTGCTCGGCCCGCCGCGTCGGGCTCGGGAGACCGACCGCGCCGTTGAGGTGCTGGTCGCCCTGGGCGCCCTGGCTCGTGCCAGCGGCAGGCGCCTCGACCTCGCCAATCCCGGCGGGCGCGGGCCGCGGCCCATGGTCCAGCTGCTCTCGGCCCTCGTGCACGGCCTGGCGGGCGGACTGGCCATGCCCAAGCTGTTCCTGGAGCACGCCGCCGCGGCCGAGGCGCTCGAGGCCGAGCCCGCCCTGGCCGAGGGGCTCGAGGAGCTGCTCGCGGCCGGTCAGGTGATCCCCGTGTGGAGCGCGCACGGGGAGTCGTTCGCAGGTCCCGGGCTTGCGCGGCGCTCTCGCGAGCGCGGTCCGCTGACCCTGGGCGCCGCCGTCGCCGTGGACCTGGTGCGCCTCGCTCGTCGCGCGGGGCCCTGGAACGAGGAGGCCTTCCTCTCGAGCCTGGTGGAGCGCACAGAGAGCGCAGTCGACGCCGTGGCCCAGCTGGCCGCGGCCCAGGAGGATCTGTCGCCGGGCATCCCCGTCGGGCGTCGTCTGCACGCGCTGGTCCCGGTCGGGCTCGGCGATGTCCTCCGCATCCTCGGGGACGGCATTGCGCGTCCTGATCAGGGGGCGCGGGTCCTGGGCGTCCTGCGCGACGCCGCCCAGCAGGCGGCCGAGCGCGCGGGGCTCGTGATCGAGCTGAGCACCCTGCTCTCCGGCCCGGCCTCCAGCGTGCTCGCGCGCCGCGCTGCCGGCGAGGCACGGCCGACCCAGGCCGGGCTGTTCGGCGAGGGCCCGCTGCCGGAGAGCGAGCGCGTGGAGCGCTACCTCTCGGGATTCGACCTGGGCGCGGCCCAGTCCAGCTGGGAGCCGCGTGACCGCGGCGCCTCCCTCGCCGCCCTGGCCGCGACCCTGCCCACGGGTGCGCTCTGGCCCCTCCACGATCCGCTCACCAGCCAGCGCGCAGGCCTTGCCTGCCTCTCCACCTGGTCCGCCTTCGTCGCGGCCCGCGCGGAGCTCCTCGAACCGCGCGTCCTGCGCCCCGCGGTGACCGCTCACGCGGCCGGCGCGGCCCCGCGCCCCGCCGAGGCGGGCCTCCCCTTCGAACAGCCGGCGCGCCCCCGCGCCTGACTCCCCATGCGTCTCGCCCGACTCGAACTCCTCGGCTTCAAGTCCTTCGCCGACCCGACGGTCCTCGACTTCGGTCACCGCAGCCTCACCGGCGTGGTGGGCCCCAACGGCTGCGGCAAGAGCAATGTCGTCGATGCGGTCCGCTGGGCCCTGGGGGAGACCCGCCCCACCTCCATGCGCGGCTCGGGGATGACCGACGTCATCTTCAAGGGCTCGGCCAGCAGGCCGGCCATGGGGTTCGCCGAGGTCACCCTGGTGTTCGACAACACCGGCGGCGTGCTCCCCGAGCGCGGTGCGGAGGTGAGCGTCACCCGCCGCCTCGAGTCCAGCGGTGAGGGCGAGTACCTGATCGACGGGCAGCGCGTGCGGCTCAAGGATGTCAAGGACCTGCTCTTCGACACGGGGCTCGGGTCCCGGGGCTACGCGGTCCTGGAGCAGGGTCGGATCGACGCGGTGCTGTCGGCCAATCCGCAGCAGCGCCGGGCGATCTTCGAGGAGGCCGCGGGCATCTCGCGCTACCGCCAGCGTCGCCACGAGACCGAGCTGCGCCTCAAGCATGTGGCTGCCGACATGGAGCGGGCGGAGGATGTGATCCGCGAGCTCCAGAGCCGCGTGCGCTCCCTGAAGATCCAGGCCGGCAAGGCCGAGCGGTGGATCGAGGCGCGCGGTGAGTGGGTCACCCAGCGCCGCCGCCACCTCGGGCACCGGCTGTTCAACCTGGACGGTGAGCTCGGCCAGCTGCGGCCGCGGATCGACGAGCAGCAGTCCGTCCTCGAGGAGCTGCGCGGGCGCCGTGCCGAGCACGACGCTGAGGCCGAGCGCCGCGAGGCCCAGCGGGGCGAGGTGGTGGCCGAGCTGGACCGCGTGTCCGGAGAGTCCGGGCGCCTCGAGGGGGACGCGCGGGCCCTGGCCGAGCGCGCTCGCGCCCTGCTCACGCGCGTCGAGAACTGGGAGCAGTCTGCCGAGGAGGAGGACCAGCGGGCCGGCCAGCTCGGCGCCGAGCTGGAGGCCCAGCGGGAGCGCGCGGCGCAGCTCGCCGAGGACACTGCACGGCTCCTTGCCGAGGCCGAGGCCGCCGGAGCCACGGTCCAGGCGCTCACCGAGAAGGGGCGGGCGCTGGGCCGCACCTATCAGGAGTCCCGGGCGCGCGCGGCGCGCCAGAACGATGAGGTGCTCGAGCGCCTGCGCGTGCGCGGGGAGGCGGGCAGCCGCGTCCGTCAGCTCGAGGAGGAGGCCCCGCGCCTGGAGCAGCGCGTGCAGCGGCTCGAGGCGCGCGGCAGCGAGCTTGGCGCGGCCCTGACCGAGTCGCGTGGGCGCACCGCGTCCGCCCGCGAGGCGCTTGCCGCCAGCGAGGGCGCGCAGGAGCAGGCGCTCGCCGCCCGCGATGCGGCTCGGGTGGCGAACGAGGAGGCGCAGACCTCCCTGCGGGGATTGGAGCGCCGCCGCGGCGAGCTGGAGCTCGAGCGCGCAGGACTCGACGCGCGGGTCGAGGCCCTGCGCGACCGCGAGCGCCAGCTGGAGGAGCTCTCCGACGGCACGCGCCGGCTGATGGAGGCTGTCGAGGGAGGCGAGGGGCCCTGCTCGGCGGACGCGCTCCTGGGCGTCATCGCGGATCACATTGCGATCGACACGCGCCTCTCACGCGCCCTCGACACGGTCTTCGGTGACCGCGCCGCGGCCATTGTCGCACGGGATGCGCATGTGGCGCGCCGCGTGCTCGAGTGGGCGCGCGAGGAGGAGGTCGGCGAGCTCTCCATCGCCGTGCCTCCCGGGCTCGGGGCGCCGCCCTGCCCCTCGCCCACGGACTACGCCCTGTTCGCGCGCTACGGCAACGGCGTCGAGGGGCGGCTCTCGGACCTGGTGGCCTGCGCCCCGGCCTTCCGGCCGCTGGCGCGCGCGCTCCTGTGCGATGTGGTGGTCGTGTCCAACCTGGACCTCGCGCTGAAGCTCGTGGGGGACAATCCCCAGTGGCGCTTCGTGACGCCGGTGGGCGAGCTGGTGGATGCCGGCGGCCTGAGCGGGGGACACCGGGAGATCGGTCAGGGCGCCGTCGGACGGCGCGCTCAGGCGGAGGAGCTGGAGGCCCGCAGCGCGGACCTCACGCGCGCGCTCGAGCGGCTCGCTCACGAGCAGCTCCAGGCCGATGAGGCTGCGAAGGCGGCGGCCGTGGCCCTGGCCGACGCCGAGGCCGCGCGCGACGCTGCCGTGGCCGCGCGCTCGGCCAGCGCCCGTGAGCTGGCGGAGGTCGAGGGACGACTGACCGAGCAGGAGACGGCCCTGCGCGAGCAGGAGGCCGAGGTCGAGCGCGCCCGAGAAGAGCACGCGCGCGTGGCCGCTGAGATCGGCAGCGCCCAGGAGGCCGAGGCGGCGGCCAACGCAGCCTTCGAGGCCGAGAACCAGCGCCTGAGCGCGCTCGAGCAGGAGCGGCGTGAGCTGGAGGCCCAGCGCGACGAGGCCCTCAAGGAGGCCTCCGCCGCGGATGTGGAGCGCCAGCGTCTGGCGTCGGAGCACCGTGCCGCCGAGGAGAGCGTGCGCAGCGAGCGTGCGCGCATCGAGCGGGACGAGGAGGAGGTTGGGCGCGCGCGCAGCCGGGCCGAGAACTTCCGTCGCAACGCCGCACAGGGGCGCGAGGAGGCGGCGCAGGTGCAGCGCGACCGTGCCGAGCGCGAGGCCGCGGCGGCTGCGCTTGCCGAGGAGCTCGAGGCCCTGCGCCAGCGTGAGCGCGAGGGGGCTGCCCACGCCCAGGAGGCGCGGCGTGAGGCCGAGGCGGTGCAGGCCGAGCTGGATCGGGTCGGCGAGGCCCAGGGGCAGGACCGCCTGCGCGTGCAGCGTCTCGAACTCGAGCGCGAGGAGCTGCTCGTCCGCGCGGAGGAGGAGCTGCAGCTCTCGGCCATGGACCTCAAGGAGGGCTTCGAGCCCGAGCCGGAGCTGGCCGATGGCGGCGCCCTGCGCGCGCTGGGTCAGCGGGTCGCCGAGCTGAAGGGCGTGCTCGACAAGCTCGGCCCGGTGAACCTGGAGGCGGTCCACGAGCTTGAGGAGGTCTCGGGGCGTCTCGAGCACCTTGAGACCCAGTCCAAGGACCTGGCCGAGGCGCGCCGCAACCTCGAGGAGACCATCCGCAAGATCGACGAGGAGTCGCGCCGGCTCTTCATGGAGACCTTCATCGAGGTGCGCGAGCACTTCCGTCGCATCTTCCGCCAGCTGTTCGGGGGCGGTAAGGCGGACCTCGAGATGGAGGCCGACAAGGATGTGCTGGAGGCGGGAATCGAGATCCTGGCCAAGCCCCCTGGGCGCGAGACCCTGCCGATCGGCCTGCTCTCCGGCGGCCAGCGGACGATGACCGCCCTGGCCCTCCTGTTCGCAGTGTTCCAGAGCCGGCCCAGCCCCTTCTGCATCCTCGACGAGGTCGACGCGGCCCTCGACGATGCGAACGTGGACCGCTTCCTCGCCATGCTCGAGAGCTTCCGCGAGACCTCCCAGTTCGTGGTGGTGACCCACAACAAGGGCACCATGAGCGCCTGCGAGGCCCTCTTCGGCGTGACCATGCAGACCAAGGGCGTCTCGCGCTTCGTGTCGGTCGAGCTGTCGGAGGTCGACGAGTTCGCTCCCGAGTCCACTGGCAAGGCCAAGGCCGGCGGGCCGTCACTCCTGGGCGAGGGCCGCCTCGCGGATCCCGACGCGGTGGACGAGCACGGGGAGCCCGTGGTGGAGCTGCGTCCTCAGCCGCGTCCGGAGAAGGCGAGCCCCGCCGAGGCGGACGGAGCCGACGAGCCCGAGGCCGCGCCACCCGCGGAGTCCGCGGCCGCAGAGGCCTAGGGAAGGGGGCGGCGCCCGCAGCGGGCGGGGAGCGCGCGCGGGGACCTCGAGGCTGGGCGCCTGGAGGATCCGCGAGCGCGCGGCGCTCTGGGCCCAGACCTCAGCGCGCGTTCTGCAGCACGCGCAGCTCGAGGTCCACGAGGCCCCGCGTGAGCAGGCGGCCGAACTTCGCCACCGACTCCTGGCTGCACTTGTCCAGCGTGTCGGCGGAGGTGTGCCACCACGGGCGCATGGGGCCGCCGTAGTCCAGATCGATGAGGTCCACGGCCGGCAGGTCGAGGTCGAGGAACGGTAGGTGGTCGTCCTTCACCAGGGTGCCCCGGGACGGGCGTCCAACGCTGGCCTCGAGCCCCTCGGCCCGCGCGGCCTCCCAGAAGATCTGGCGCACCCACGCGGTGGAGTAGTCGTCCCAGGTCAGGGTCAGGTCACGGTCGGCCACCATGTCGACCACCACCACCGCGCCGACGCGGCGGTCCTCACCGCGCTTGCAGAGCTCGATGGCGTGGCGACGGGACCCGTAGGTGTTGTCGTTGCCGAGCCAGTCCCTGCGCACCGCCTCCTCGCCGTCGAAGAAGGCCAGGCGCCAGGTCGCCTCGCGAGTCCCACTCGCGGCAAGGCCCCTCCCGAGCTCGAGCAGCACGGCCGTCGAGGAGCCGCCGTCGTTGGCGCCCACGAAGTCGGCGCCCAGGAACTTCGTGTCGATGTGGCCACCCACCAGCACCATCGGGGCGTCGGCCTCTGCCGCGGGGAGGTCGGCGATCAGGTTGGTGTAGGTCAGGCGACCCTCGGGCGTGCTCGGCGTGATGGGGACCTCGGCCTCGAAGGTCTCGCGTCGCGTGGTGAACCCGAGCACCGTGAGCTCGGCCTCGAGCAGGTCGAGCAGCTCGGTGAGGGCCGGGCTCCCGGGGTGGCGCGGTCCGAGGGCGACCGTGCGCTCGAGGTCCGCCCAGGCGCGCGCGGCGTCGAAGGGGATCGCTGCGCCCCTGGTCGGGGGGGCGCGCACGGGCTCCCGCTCGCCGGACTCGGCCGCGGGGCCAGGGCTCGGAGTGGGCGTGTCGCGGGCGCAGCCGGCCAGGAGGGGGACCAGCGCCAGGGGGAGGCTCCAGGCGGGACGCATGGGCGCATGGTAGCCCTGGAGGCGCCTGGGGCGAGGCTCCACCGGTCCGTCTCAGGTCGAGGCATGGGGGGGGCCGATACCGCGGAGGGCCCCCGCGAGGCGGGCTTAGCCCCCTGCCATGGATCCCGCTCCGTCCCTCTACGACCTGGCCCGCCCCGAGCACCGGAGCGGCGCGGTCCATGCCTGGAGCGGGAGCCTGCGCGACTATCTGGAGCTGCTTGAGCGGGATCCTCGTCCGGCCCGCGGGGCCTGGCAGCGTCTTCACGCCATGGTCGCGGCCCACGGCTCGGTGGCGCCAAGCCGTCCCGGCGAGCCGCGGCGCTGGCGCCTCTTCGACGATCCCCTGGGCGGAGGCGCGGAGGCCATCCACGGCCTCGCCGCGCCCCTGGACCAGCTCGTGCGCACCCTGCGAGCCGGAGCCCTGGAGCTCGGGCCGGAGCGGCGCATGCTGCTCCTGCACGGGCCGGTGGGCTCAGCGAAGAGCACGATCGTCCGCCTGCTGAAGCGCGGCCTGGAGGACTGGAGCCTCCGGGAGGAGGGCGCCCTCTACACCTTCGAGTGGGAGCTCGACGGCGAGGTGCTGCCCTCGCCCCTGCGGCAGGACCCGCTCCTCCTGGTTCCGCGCGAGCGGCGCCCGGCGCTCGAGGCGAGCCTCACTCAGGCCCTCGGCACCGGCGAGCCGCTCCGCATCCGCGGCGAGCTGGATCCCCTGAGCCGCAGCGTGCTCGATCAGCTGCTGCAGCGCTACGACGGCTGCTGGGAGCGGGCCACCTCTCATGTCCGCGTGCGTCGCCTGGTCCTCAGCGAGGCGCGGCGCGTGGGGATCGGCACCTTCCAGCCCAAGGATGAGAAGAGCCAGGACGCGGCCGAGCTGACGGGGGATGTGGACCTGCGTCGCCTGGCCGAGGTCGGGTCCGACTCCGATCCGCGCGCCTTCCGGTTCGACGGGGAGTTCTGCGTCGCGAACCGCGGGCTGCTCGAGTTCGTGGAGGTCCTCAAGCTCGAGGTGGCCTTCCTCTATGACCTCCTGGGGGCGACCCAGGAGCAGGTGATCAAGCCGCGCAAGTTCCAGCAGGTGTCGATCGACCAGGTGATCCTCGGGCACACCAACGAGCCCGAGTACCGGCGCCTGCAGGCCGACGAGCACATGGAGGCCTTCCGCGACCGGACGCTCACCATCGATGTCCCCTACACCCTCGGCGTGGAGGAGGAGCAGGCCATCCATGCGCGCAGGTTCGGCGCGGCCCTGGACGGCGGCCTCCTGAGCTCCGAGGCCGTGGGGGTGCTGGCTCTGTGGGCGGTGCTCACCCGGCTCGAGCCCTGCGGGGACGAGGCCACCGAGCCCAGAGCCTGGGTGGAGCGCGCGCGGAGCGCGCAGGCGCGGGAGCCGCACGGACGCGAGGGGTTCGAGGGCTTCTCGCCGCGCTTCGTCGGGGACCTGCTCGCGACCTGTCTCGCGTCCGAGTCACCGCGGGTCGAGGCCCGCGAGGCGCTGGACGCCCTCGAGCTCGCCCTGCGCGGGAACAGCCTCGTGACTCACGACGCGCTGCGCTCGCGCGGCCGAGAGGCGCTCGCTGCGGTCCGCGAGGACTGGCTCTCTGAGGTGCGTCGCCGCGTGCAGCGTGCAGCCGCTGGAGACGGCGAGTCGCTCCAGCTCCTCGCCGAGTCCTACCTGGGCGCCGCCCGTGAGGCCGCGGGGGGAGCAGCCCCTGCGCGAGAGCAGGCCCAGGTGCTGGAGGAGGTCGAGGGCGCCCTCGGCCTGGACCCGCGCGAGCAGCGCGAGTTCCGCCGCCAGCTGGTGGGCTACGTGGAGGGCCTCGCGCAGCGCGGGGACCCGTTCCAGCCGCGCGCGGACGCGCGCCTTTGGGGCGCGCTCGAGCGCGTGCAGTTCATCCGCCTGTCGGGCCTCCTGGCCACGGCTTCCGGCGCTGCTGCCGAGGGAGGGCCGGCGGAGAGCGCTGCGGTCATGGAGTGCGAGGCGCTGCTCCTGCGGCTGATGCTGCAGGAGGGGTGCGTGCGCACGGAGGCCGAGCTGCTGCTGCGCGAGGCCCTGGGCAGCCTGGCCTCGGCGGCCGAGGAGCCCGCAGAGAGGCGAGGCGCGGCGTGAGCGTCGAGCCCGGAATGGCGGGGCTCCTGCGCGACGAGCGCCGCTTCCTCGCCTTGGCGCGGGCCGCTGCCCTGACGGACCTCGAGGCCCTCATCCGTGACCCCGGACGCCTGGTCCCCCGCGCTCAGGGACACCTGACGGCCTCGCTCCCGCAGCTGGCCCTCCCCCGGCTGCGCTTCGCGGATCCCGACGACGGCCCCGGCGGCCCGGGCGAGGGGAAGGGAGAGGGCAAGGAGGAGGCCGACTCCGCAGCGCACGAGCGCGGGGCGGGAGGCCTCCCGGCTGCGCACGAGCTGGACCTCGAGCGCGGTGAGCTGGCGGGCCTGCTGGGGGAGGCCCTCGAGCTGCCTCCGATCGAGCCCAGGCCGCAGGCCGTGGACCGGGCTCCGCGCTGGACGAGCTTTGCCGCGAAGGGGCCGCGGTCCCTGCTGCATGTGGGAAGGACCGGGCGCCGCGCCCTGCGCCGCGCCGTGGCCTCGGGGGCCTGGAACTCCGGAGACAGCGCCGGGGCTCCGCTCGCGGCCGGAGCGTCGGCTCCTGGTGACGAGGTCTTCCGCGCGCGACGCCCGGCACGCACGCCGGGCTCGCGGGCCCTCGTGGTCCACCTCATGGATGTCTCGGGCTCCATGGGCCGGGAGCAGAAGGAGCTCGTGAGGCAGCAGGCCTTCTGGACGGAGCTGTGGCTGCGGAGCCAGCACGACCGCGTGGAGGTCGTCCACATCGTTCACGACGCCGCGGCGCGGGTGGTGGATGAGGACACCTTCTTCCGCATCCGCGAGGCCGGGGGCACCCGCATCTCGGCTGCCTACGGGCTCCTCGCGGAGGAGCTGGATCGGCGCCTTGCCTGCGGTCCGTGGAGCGTCTACGCGTTCCACCACTCGGATGGCGACAACTGGAGCCTGCGGGACACGCGCTCCTGCATCGAGCTCCTCGAGGACCGCATCCTGCCGCGAGTCCAGCAGTTCGCCTATGGGCAGGTGCGCAGCGAGTACGGGTCGGGCCAGTTCCGGCACGAGCTCGAGGCGGCCCTGCCGGGTCACGAGGCGCTCGTCGTCGCCGGGATTGACGCCGCGGAGGATCTGCCCGCGGCCCTGCGTGCGTTCCTCGGGAGGGGGCGCTGATGCCGGTCGAGCTCCGGGGGCTGCACCCGGCCCTGGCAGCCTCGGCCGAGGCCGCGGAGCAGCGCGCCCTCGAGGTCGGGCTGCGCCCAGGGCGCGTGCGGTTCCAGGGCCTCGAGCGGCGGCACCTGCACGCGCTCGCGGCGCGCGGCGGCTACCCCGTCCGCCATCGCGCCTGGCGCTTCGGCATGGAGTTCCACCGCCTCGAGCGGGGAGCGCGGCAGGGGAGCCTCCGCCTGCTCGAGCTCGTGACCCCCGGGGATCCGACCGTGGCCTCCCTCGATCGTGCGAACCGGCTGCCGGAGCAGCGCCTCGTGCTCACCCATGTGCTTGCCCACGCGGATCTGTTCGGAGCGAGCCGCTGGTTCTCCGGGGTCGGGCAGGGGTTCCTGGGCGAGCTCGCCCGGAACGCCGGTCGGGTCGAGGACTGGGTGCAGGAGCACGGGGCGGCAACCGTCGAGCGACGGCTCGAGCTCCTCCAGGCCCTCGCCGAGCTGGTCGATCCCGAGCTGCTGCTTCGCGGGGCCTATCGCGCGCGGAGCAGTGAGCGCGACCTGCTGGGGACCCTCGCTGCGCACGACAGGCTGGCCGGCTGGGAGCGGGACCTCGTGAGCGTGGCCCGCAGCGAGGCCTACGGGCTCCTTCCCCAGCGCCTGACGCGGATCACCAACGAGGGCTGGGCCTCCCTCTGGCACTCGACCCTGCTGCCGGCAGAGCACCTGCGCTCGGTGGAGGCCACGGAGTTCGCCGGCACCCATGCGCGCGCGACCGCCGCCGCTCCCGGAGAGCTCAATCCCTACCGCCTGGGCCTCGAGCTGCTGCGCCACGCTGCCGGCCAGGGGCGCGACCTCCTCGCGCTGCGCGCGTGGCACCGCGACGAGAGCCTGGTGGAGGAGCTGCTGGACGAGGAGTTCGCCTTGGAGAGCGAGCTCGTCCGAGCGCGTGCGGGCGACGAGCCCGTCCGGGGCGCCTGGAGGCGGGTGAGGCGCGACCTGCTGCGCAGCCTGCGGGACGGCGGCCGTCCTCGCCTGCACCACGAGGTCCGGGGCGAGGAGCTCGTGCTCGTCCACGAGCACGACGGTCGAGACTTGCAGCTGGACGAGGCGGCGAGCGTGCTCGCGGCCCTCGAGAGCCTGTGGCGCGCTCCGGTTCACCTTCGGACGCTCCGGGGCGGTGAGGCCCTGTGGCTGACCTCCCGGGGCGGCGCCGTCCTCACGGAGCCGGTCCACGCCGGCTCCCCTGGGCGGCCCGGGGGCTCCCTACCCCGCGCGGCCTGAGGCAGAGCGCCCCGCCCCGCGCCCCCGCGGGACGAGGGTTGCACCCGTCGCTCCGGAGGAGGACCATCCAGGCATGGCGTTCCGGATCGCGCACGAACTCTCTTGGTCCGCCTCGCGGGCGTCGACCCTGGCCTCGTGCCCTCGGCGGTACTACTGGGACTACTACGGCTCCTGGCTGGGGTGGGATGCGAGCGGCGACCCGGAGCGGCGCCAGGCCTGGCTGCTGAAGAAGATGACGCGCATGCCGATGCTGGCGGGCCAGATCGTGCACGACGCGATCCAGCGCTGGTTCGAGCTGCGGCGCTCGGGCGGCGAGCCGCCTGAGCGAGAGGCCTTCATCGCAGCCGCCGTGGCCGAGCTCCGGCGTCACTACAAGGACTCGCGCGACGGCAAGTGGCGCCAGCGGCCGGCGAAGATCACCCACCTGGCGGAGCACCACTACGCCGAGCCCCGCATCGACGAGGGCACCGGGGAGGCCGCGACCTATGGAGCGACCTACCGCGACCGGATCGTCGAGAGCCTCACGGCGTTCCTCGAGATGCCCGAGCTGGAGGAGGTGCGCTCCTCGGACCCCGGGAGCTGGCTCGCCTGTGAGGACATGTCCACCTTCGATGTGGAAGGGGTCAAGGTCTATGCCGTCCCGGACTTCGCCTGGCGCGATGCCGAGGGAGTGGTCCACATCTGGGACTGGAAGACCGGCAGCCCGCGGGACGCCGACCGCTTCCAGCTGGAGGTCTACGCGGGCTACGCCCGTGACTTCTGGGACGCCGACCCCGAGCGGGTGGTGGGCTACGACGCCTACCTGAGGGACCGCCGCGTCGTGGAGGTCCGTCCGGGCAGCGCCGGGCTGGAGCAGGCGTACCGGCGGATCCTCGAGTCCCTCGCCGAGATGCGCGCCAGCCACTTCGACGCGGGTGAGACCGCCGGGGATCCGGAGCAGTTCCCGAGGGTCGAGGATGCCCGCCCCTGTGCCTCCTGCAACTACCGCGAGCTCTGCGGTCGCGGCTGACGCCTCCCATGTCCACGCCCTACGCCTCCCTCCTGCTCCCGACGCTCAACGCGAGCCGGGACCTGGATCGGCTGCTGCCTGCGCTGGCCGCGCAGGCCTGGCCCGGTGAGGTGGAGCTGCTGGCGATCGACAGCAGCTCGGACGACGACACGGTGAGTCGCCTGGAGGCCGCGGGGTTCCGCGTGGAGCGCATCCCGCGGTCCCAGTTCCGTCACGGCGCGACTCGCAATGCGCTCGTCGCGCTCTCCCAGGCCTCGCGGGTCGTGCTGCTGACTCAGGACGCGGTGCCCTCCGGCCCGGACGCCCTGCCGCGGCTCGTCGCCCACCTCGACGATCCCGAGGTGGCGGGGGTCTCGGCGCGGCTGGTCCCACATCCCGACACGGACCCGCTGAGCGCGCGCACGGTCCTGGCCTCGCCCGAGGCCTCGGGCCTCCCCGAGAAGCGCCGCTTGGATACGGGCCAGCGGCTCAGCGGTCTGCCTGCTCGGGAGGCGATCACCCTGGCGCGCTTCCACAATGTGGCCTCGGCCTATCGCCGCTCCACGCTGCTGGAGCTGCCCTTCCCGGAGCGGGTGTTCGGCGAGGATGTGGCCTGGGCGGCTCGCGCCCTGGAGGCGGGCTGGGCGCTCGCGCACGCTCACGATGCGAAGGTCCGGCATGCGCATGTCTACTCCCTCCTCGGCGCCCTGGAGCGCTACCGGCTCGACGCGGCGTTCCTGCGGCTGGAGTTCGGGATCCGGGTGCGCTCCGGTCCCTTCGAGGTCCTCAAGGGGCTGCTCCACGAGCTGCGCGAGGACCTGCGCTTCCGGGCGCGCCACGGGACCTCGCTCGCACCGCTGCTGCTCCGGGCTCCCCTGCTGCGCGGGGCCCAGGTCACGGGCCAGCTGATCGGGTCCCTGGGCTGGAACCTGCCGATGGGCAGCGCGGCAACACGCCGGTTCAGCTGAGGGCCCTGGGGCTTGGACCCTCCAAGGGGCTGGGCGCTACCCTGGGCCGCCCGGCTGCCCGTCATGACCCTCCCCAAGAGCCTCTCCGTCCTGATGCCCACCTGGCAGGGGATGGAGTTCCTCGAGCGCGTGCTGACCGCGCTCGCGGAGCAGGAGTGCGACCTGCCCTGGGACCTGTGGGTGACCGACTCCGGTTCGAGTGACGGCACCTGGGAGCTGCTGCAGGCCTGGGCCCCGCGCTTCCCCGTTCCCCTGCACGCGGACCGCATCCACCAGGTGGAGTTCGACCACGGGGACACGCGCAACCGGCTGGCGGCGCGCTCCGCCGGGGAGCTGCTCGTGTTCCTGACCCAGGACGCGATCCCCGCCTCGCGCACCTGGCTGCGGGACCTGGCGGAGGAGTTCCGCGACCCCGAGGTCGGCGGCGCCTACTGCCGCAACCTGCCCCGGCCGGATGCCCTGGACTCCACGCGCGTGCTCTCGCGTGAGGACCCCGGCTGGGCGGCTGAGCGCAAGGTCGTCCGCCTGCCACCCGCTGAGCAGTACGCCGCCATGTCCCCCGACGAGCGACGCCTGCTCTACTCGTTCCAGGATGTGGCCTCGGCCATCCGGCGCTCGTTCTGGGAGCGGCATCCCATGCCGCGGACCTGGTTCGGGGAGGATGTCCTCGCCGCGCGCGCTCTCCTGGAGGACGGTCGGGCCATCGTCTACACCGAGCGCGCGGCCGTGGAGCACAGCCACGACTACGGCGTGGATGAGATGCGCTCGCGCGGCCGGATCGACGGCCGCTTCAACCAGGAGTGGCTGGGGCGCACCTGCATCGGTCGCGCGTCCGACATCCCGGTCCTCCTCGATCGACTCGAGCCGGCGGATCGCCAGGCCATCGCGGAGCTGGCGCCGGCGGCCGAGCCGGAGGCGCTGCTCCGGGAGGTGCGCGACCTGCGGCGGGCGGCCTTCGAGGGGCTGCTGGAGGGGGGCGCGACCGGGGCGCGCCGCTCCGCGACCCGGGCGCGTGCGGATGGCCGCGTGCGGGTGCTCTATGTCGTTCACGGGTTTCCACCGGACACCTGGGCGGGCACGGAGGTGTTCACGCTCGGCCTCGCGCGGGGCATGGCTGCGCGGGGGCATGAGGTCGCCGTCTTCGCTCGCGTTCCCGCCGGGCCGGACGGCCCTCCGGACTTCTCCGTCGAGGAGGGCACCTTCGAGGAGCTGCGCGTCTGGCGCATGACCCACCGCCTGGAGCACCCCAGCCTGCGGGCGAGCTACGAGCAGCCTGCGGCGGAGGCGGCCTTTGCACGGGTGCTCGCCCAGGAGCAGCCGGACATCGTCCACTTCCAGCACCTGATCCACACCAGCACGAGCCTCGTGCAGCTGGCCAAGGACGCGGGCTGCGCCACGGTGGTGCACTGCCACGACTACTGGGGCCTCTGCCCGCGCGTGCAGCTGATCCGGCCCGACGGAGAGGTGTGCGAGCAGGGCATGGGCTCGGGCTGCTTCGCGTGCGTGAAGGAGCGCTCCCTGGACGCCGTGCCGCGCCTGGCCGCGCTGGACGGCCTGGCCGGCGGCGCCCTGCGCGAGCTGGCGCGGCGCGCGCGGGAGACGGAGCTGCTCCCCGCAGGCCTGCGGCGCAGCGCCTCCGAGTACCTGGACCTGCGCGACCGGGAGGAGGTGGTCCTCGGCGCCTATGCCGCCTGTGACCTGCAGGTCAGCCCGAGCCGCTTCCTGCGGGAGCGCTACCTCGCCACGGGTCGCTTCGACGCGCACCGGTTCCTGTTCAGCGAGAACGGCCTTGCCGTGGATCACCTGCACGCCGCGGCGAAGTCTCCGCGCCAGGGGGGCGTGCTGCGCGTGGGCTTCGTGGGGAGTCTGGTCTGGTACAAGGGCGTGGGGGTGCTGGTGGAGGCCATGCGGCTGCTGGCGGGCCTGCCGGTGAAGCTCGTGGTGCACGGCGCGTTCTCGCCCGCCGAGGACACGCACCACGCCGAGCTGCAGCGCGCGGCGGCTGGGACCGCGACGCGCTTCGCAGGGCGCTTCGACAACGGGCGCCTCCCCGAGGTGCACCGGGACCTGGATGTCCTCGTGATCCCGAGCCTCTGGTTCGAGAATGCGCCGGTGACGATCGCCGAGGCCTTCGCCTGCGGCACGCCGCTCGTGGTCTCGGGCTTTGGGGGCATGGCGGAGTTCGTCCGCGACGGGGTGGATGGCCTGCACTTCGAGCCCGGCCGGGCCGAGGACCTGGCGCGGCAGCTGCGCAGGCTCCTGGAGGAGCCTGGGCTCCTGGAGGGGTTGGGGCGGGAGTTTCCGGCCCCGAAGACCGTGGAGGAGGACGCCGCGGACTGGGAGTACCGCTACCGGGGCCTGGCCTGTGTGCAGCGTGAGTCCGCCAGCGAGCGCCTCCTGGCCGAGTGGGCGCCGCGCGAGGGCCGCCGGCTCGCGGGCGAGGTCGTGGCCCAGGGATCCGACCTCCTGCTGCTGCTCCCCGGCACGGCCGTCGAGTTCACTCTCCCGCGCCTCCAGCCCGGTCCGGTGCGCCTCGAGCTCGAGCAGCTCGTCCTCGCCGCCGAGCCGGACCTCCTCCTGAGCGGGACGGTCGTCCTGGGAGAGGGAGAGGAGGTCAGCCTGGAGCCATGCCGTGCCGATGGAGAGGATCGGAACGCCGTGCAGCACTTCGACCTGGACCTCCCTGACGGAGCCCGCTCCCTGCGGCTCCGCACCGCCCCGGAAGGGGGTCACCTGCGCCTTGCGCGAGTGGCCCTCCGGGCGCGCCCCGAGGTGCGGCCATGACGGGTGCCGAGAGGAGGGACCTCGAGGTCCCGCGCGTCGAGCCCCTGGCCGACGCGGAGCTGCCCCGCTGCAGCCTCGTCGTGCTCAACTGGAACGGCAAGCACCACCTCGACGGGTGCTTCGGCTCCCTGGACGCCCTCGACTACCCCAAGGATCGCTTCGAGGTGATCCTCGTCGACAACGGCTCGGACGACGGCAGCCAGGAGCACCTGCGCGCGCACCATCCGTGGGTGCGCCTCATCCAGAACGAGCGCAATCTGGGCTTCAGCGCCGGCTGCAACACCGGCGTGCGCAACGCCGACCGCCCCGACCAGGTCGTGTTCCTGAACAACGACCTGCGCGTGGAGCCCGGGTTCCTGCGCGCGCTCGTGGCCCCCGTCCAGCGTGGCACCTGCGCGGCCACCACGGGCCGCATGCTCCACTGGGACGGCCAGAGCATCGACTCGGCCGGGGGCGGCGCGAACTTCCACGGCATGGGGATCCAGCGCGGCTACAAGTCGCCGGACGGTCCCGAGTGGGACGCCCCGCGCAAGACCCTCTTCGCGTGTGGGGGCGCCATGGCCATGAGCGCGGGGGCCTTCGACGAGGTGGGGGGCTTCGACGAGGACTTCTTCGCCTACTACGAGGATGTGGACCTGGGCTGGCGTACCTGGGTGCTCGGCCACGAGGTGCACTACGCTCCGGACGCGGTGTGCTACCACCACCACTCGTCCACGAGCGCACGCGTCCCGGCCGAGCGGCTGCGCCGCCTCCAGGTGCGCAACCCGCTCCTCGCCTGCTTCAAGAACTACGACGACGCGAGCCTGCAGCGGGTGCTGCCCGCCATGCTCGCGCTCGCGGTCCGGCGCGCCTTCCTGCACATGGGGCCGCTCGACCGGACGGAGTACCACATCGAGGAGCTGCGCACGCTCAGCGGCCCGGGCTGGTGGGAGCGGCTGCTCGCGCGCTTCCGGAAGCAGCGCCGGCCCGTGCAGGAGATCGACCGCATCGGCGCCGCGGACCTCGTCGCCCTGGACGACTTCGTCGGCGGCTGGGGCCACTGGAGCGCCAAGCGACGGGCGGTCCAGGACCGCCGGCGGCGCCCGGACGAGGAGATCCTGCCGTTGTTCCTGGAGCCCCTCTGGTGCATCGAGGGGGACCCGGCGTATCGTGCGCTCCATGAGGGCTTGGTCGACTTCCTCGACCTGGGCGCCCTCTTCGGCTCGCAGCCCTGATGAAGCTCTCGATCGTCGTCCCGGTCTACAACGAGGAGCGCACCCTCGAGGAGATCGTGGGGCGGGTTCTCGCCACGCCCTACGAGAAGGAGGTGCTGCTCGTGGACGACGGGTCCCGTGACCGCAGCCGCGAGATCATCGCGCGGCTGGCCGACGCCCATCCTGGGATCGTGCGCAGCTTCCTCCACGCGCAGAACGGCGGCAAGGGCGCGGCCCTCCAGACGGGCTTCGCGGCGGTCGAGGGCGACTTCGTCGTCGTGCAGGACGCCGACCTCGAGTACGACCCGGCCGACTACGGCACCCTGCTGGCGCCGCTCCAGGCCGGCGAGGCCGATGTGGTCTATGGGAGCCGCTTCCTGGGCCGGAGCGAGCGCGTCCACTTCCGGCTGCACACCCTCGCGAACCGGATCCTGACGGGCTTCAGCAACCTGTTCACCGGCTACCGTCTGACGGACATGGAGACCTGCTACAAGGTCTTCCCTGCGGCCGTCGCGCGGTCCCTGCAGCTGCGCTCGCGGGCCTTCACCATCGAGCCGGAGCTGACCGCGGCCTTCGCCCGCCGACGCCTGAGGATCGTGGAGGTCCCGATCCACTACGAGAACCGGGGCTACGAGGAGGGCAAGAAGATCGGCTGGCGCGACGGCGTGGCGGCCCTGTGGGCCATCGTCCGCTTCCGCTTCTTCCCCTGAGCCTGGCGCCTCAGTCGAGGTGCGCGCCCAGGTCCTCATAGGTCCGGCGCAGGTGCTCTCGGCGCGGGCTCGCGAAGGTCCTTATGACGCCGCCGCTCCAGGTGCGGCCTGGCCGCCCTGTGGCCGCATACCACCCCTCGGCCTCGCGGTCGTGGTCGGCGATGGCTGCGCGGACCTCGGCATCGCTCGGATAGCGGTCGTCTGCGAGGAGCGCGCCGGGAGCAAGCCGGGGCCGCCGCAGGGGCTGCTCCTCGGGCAGCCCGAGGCACAGGCCGAACAGGGGCCAGACGCCCTCGGGCAGCTCCAGCAGGCTTGCAACCGCCGGCAGCTCGTTGCGCAGGCCGCCGATCATGCAGGTGCCCAGGCCGCAGGCCTCCGCCCCCAGAGCGAGGTTCTGGGCGAAGAGCGCCGCGTCGAGCGCGCACTGGAGAAAGGCCTCGAGGTTGGTGGCATGGGGCCTCCCCGCATCGGCCGCGACCAGGCGGTGTCGCCGGCTGTCGGCGCAGATGACGAGGAACTCGGCAGCCTCGTGCACCTGGGGCTGTCCGCCAGCGAGCTCCGCGAGGCGTGCGCGCTCGCTCGGGCGGGTGCACCGCAGGACCGAGTAGCCCTGGATCCAGCTGGAGGTGGGGGCGTGGGAGGCGGCCTCGACGAGGCGCTCCAGCAGCCCCTCGGGGAGGGGCTCGGGGCGGAAGCGGCGGACGGTCGCATGGGCGGCCATCTGCTCCAGGACGACCTCGGCAGCGGAGGGTAGGGCAGGCTGTCTGCCTTGAGGGAGAGTGCTCATCAGACGGGGATCGGCTCGAGGGGCTCGTCCTGGCGCGCGATGAGCACCCTGACCTTGTCCCGCCCGGCGGCGGAGAGGGCCTCCTCCGCGGCGGCGCGCGCGAGGTCCTCGGTGTTGTTGTGGGCGGAGAGGTGGGCGAGGACCACGGTGTGCAGCTCTGGTCCCTGCAGCAGGCCCAGCATCTCGGCGGCCTGCGCGTTCGAGAGGTGTCCGCGGCCACCGCGGATGCGCTCCTTGAGCCGCTCGGGGTAGGGGCCCTCGGCCAGCATGGCCGCGTCGTAGTTGAACTCCAGGACGAGGACATGTGCGCCGGCGAGGGCGCGTGCGACGCCAGGGTCGGGGACCCCGAGGTCGGTGAGCACCACCGCCCGTCGCCCCGCGTGCTCGAGCCCGACGCCCACGGTGGGGTCGCAGTCGTGTGGAAGCCGCGCCGTGCGCAGCTCCAGGCGCTCGCCTCGGGCCTCGAGGGTGCAGGAGCCTCCCACGGGCAGGGCGGCGAGGCGCGGGGCCCGGGCGACCGCACGGTGGCTCAGGAGGCTCGGGGCACAGTGCACCGTCGCGTCGTGGCGCCGGGCCACGGCCCCGGCCGACCGCGAGTGGTCCAGGTGGCCGTGGGTCACCACCACATGATCGAGGGCCCTGGGGCCGAGCTGGGCGAGCTCCAGCCGGTCCTTCAGGTTGCGCGGGCCGAGGCCCGCGTCCACGAGGACGCAGGCCTCGCCTGCTCGCACCAGGGTGGCGTTTCCCTTGCTCCCGCTCGAGAGGACCTGGAGGCGCATGGGGCGCTCAGCGCGCGCCGCCGCCGGAGGTCAGGCTCGGGAGGGACTCCAGGGGGTCCTCACCGGCCGCGACCTCGAGGGCCACGGCCATCCGCACCAGGCCCGCGAGCGAGCCGGCGAACATCTTCGACATGACATGAGCGCGGTGGACCTCGACGGTCTTCTGCGAGAGCTCCATCTGGTCGGCGATCTGCCGGTTGGAGGAGCCCTCCACGACCAGGCGGAAGACCTGGCGCTCGCGCGGGGTGAGGGTCTCGTGGCGCTGCTGCAGGTCGTTCAGGGCGGCGCGCTGCTTGCGGCGCTTGGAGTCGAGCTCGACCGCGCGCTGGACCACATCCAGCAGGTCCTGGTCGCGGAAGGGCTTCTCGAGGAACTCGAAGGCCCCCGCGCGCAGGGCGCGAACAGCCATCTGGGCGTCGCCGTGCGCCGTCAGCAGGATCACCGGCGGGGCGTAGGGGTCCTCCGCCAGGCGGTTCAGGAGCCCGAGGCCTCCGAGGCCCGGCATGCGCACATCGCAGATGACGCAGCCGACCTGATCGAGGCGCTCGTCCTCGAGGAAGTCCTCGACCGTGCCGTGGCTGAGGGCGTCGTGTCCGACCGTGCCTAGCACATGCTTGACGAGGTCACGCAGGGCCGGATCGTCATCGACGACGGCCACGAGGGGGTGGTGGGTGTCCATTGCTGTTGGCGAGGGGGCTGGGGGTGCGAGCGCTCAGCGCCACTCGGCGATGAACACATTGGTCTCCCCGGGGGCGCTGTCGCCGCGGTTCGAGGAGAAGGCCAGGTAGCGGCCGTCGGGGGAGAACAGGGGGAACCCGTCGAAGCTCTTGCCGCGGGGGCCGTTGAACTGGGTGATCTGCTCCAGCTCGCCCGTGCCCAGGTCGAGCGCGAAGAGGTCGAAGTTCAGCGCCGGACGCTCGGGGTCGTGGTGGTTCGTCGAGAAGATGATCTTCGAGTCGTCCGGGTAGAAGCTGGGCGCGAAGTTGGCCTTGCCCAGCTCGGTGAGCTGCTGGCGGCCGGTGCCGTCGGCGTTGATGACGAACAGCTCCATCCGGCTGGGGCGCACGAGGCCCTGCTCGAGGAGGCGGAAGTACTCGGCCTGCTCCTCCTCCTCGGCTCCGGGCGTGAAGGCCGTGGCCCGGAAGACGAGGCGCTTGCCGTCGTGGCTGAAGAACGCGCCGCCGTCGTAGCCCGGCGCCTTGGTGACCTGCTGCAGGTCGCCGCCGTCGAGGTCACAGGTCCACAGCTCGAGATCACCCGAGCGCGTGGAGGTGAACACCACGCGGTCCCCCGTGGGGGAGACCGTGGCCTCGGCGTCGTAGCCCGGGCCGGCCACGAACGGCTCGTCGCCGCTGCCGAAGGCATGGCGGTAGATGTCGTACTCGGGGTGGATCTGCCACACATAGCCCTGGGAGCGATCGGCGGGCGGGGGGCAGGTCTCGTGCTCGGCGTGGGTGGACGCGAAGATCACGCTCTGACCGTCGGGCATGAAGTAGGAGCAGGTCGTGACCCCGCGTCCGTTGCTGAGCTGGTCCACGCTGCCGTCGCCCTCGATCACGCAGATGCGGTCGCAGTCCCAGCCGCTCTCCTCGTTGCGGACCTGCATGCACAGGCGCGTCCCGTCAAAGCTCCAGTAGGCCTCGGCGTTCTCGCCTCCGAAGGTCACCTGCCACAGGTGCGCGAAGTGGGTCTCGCCGGGCAGGATGAGGTGGTCGGCCGGCGTGGCGCCAGGGATCGGGCACTCGCTGGGGGTGGCTGCGCAGGACGCCAGGGCGAGGGTGATGAGGGGGAGTCGCATGGGGATCAGGCCTGGGGGGGCGGCACGGGGTCGTGGCCGGTGCCGCCGAAGGGGTGGCAGCGCAGGATGCGCCGGAACGAGAGCCAGGAGCCGCGCAGGGCTCCGTGGGTGGACAGGGCCTCGATCGCGTAGGCGCTGCAGGTCGGGATGTACCTGCAGCTGGCCGGGGTCCAGGGGGAGATCCAGCGCCGGTAGGCGCGGATGGGCAGGGCGAGGAGGCCTCCGAGGGGATCAGCCATGGGAGGCCTCCTCCTCGGCCCTCGCCTCGAGGTAGCGACGGTGGGCCTTGGCGGCGAGGAGCCGCAGCTCGGCCTGGGCGGTGGTGAGGTCCAGGAGCAGCCGGGGGCTCGCCGCCATCACGATGAGGTCCACCCCGCACGGGAGGTCGGGGTAGATGGTCCGGAACGCCTCGCGGATCACGCGCTTCAGGCGGTTGCGCTGGACGGCCCCGGGCCAGATGCGCCGACCGATCGAGAGCCCGAGCCGCGTCCGCTCCGTGCCGTTGTCCACGGCCACGACCACCAGGCTGGAGGCGCGCGCCCGCCGGCCGCGCTTCCAGGCGCGGTCGAAGTCCGCCTGGCGGCGGACCCGAGCCCACGGGGGGAACCCGTTGGTCGAGCGGCGTGTCGGGGGGATCACGGGGAGCCAGTTTAGGGGTATCCCCTTGCTCCGTCCGTACTGAGGCCCAGAAAAGTGCGTCCTGCGAGCGTCTGGGTCCGAGACCCCTTGTTCATTCGGGGCAGCTGCGTAGCGCCCCAGGGCTGGCGGCAGCCTGCCGCATGGTTCGGGCTGGAGCCTGCCGATACAGTGACCAGTCCGCCCTGGGGACTCCCCGAGCCCCCTAGAGCCCCACAGCCTCCTCGGGCCCCCCGAGGCGCCCCGAACCGCCATGATCGCCCCCGCAGCCGTCCACGAGACCCTCCGCCGCCACCAGCTGACCGATGGCTTCCCCATCGTGATGGACCTGGAGAAGAGCCACGGGTCCTGGATTCACGACGCCCGGACCGGCGAGGAGTACCTGGACTTCTTCACCTGCTTCGCGTCCTGGCCCATTGGCTACAACCACCCCGGGACCCTCGACCCCGCCTTCCGCGAGGAGATCGAGCTCACGGGGCGCAACAAGCCGGCCAACTCGGACCTCTACACGACCCACATGGCCTCCTTCGTGGAGACCTTCGCGGAGCATGTGACGCCCGCCGGGTTCGAGCACCACTTCTGGATCGACGGCGGCGCGCTGGCGGTCGAGAACGCGCTCAAGGTCGCCTTCGACTGGAAGGCCCACAAGATGGGGGTCGAGAACTGCGAGGACGGCAACGCCCTCGTGGTCATGCACTTCCGGCAGGCCTTCCACGGCCGCTCGGGATACACGATGAGCATCACGAACACGGTCCACGACAAGGTGGCCCTGTTCCCGAAGTTCCCGTGGCCGCGGGTCCACAACCCGGCGATCGTCTTCGACCTGGACGGCGGCATCGCCAACGACATCGAGGCGGAGGAGGCCAAGGCCTGCGCCGAGATCGAGGGCGCGTTCGAGTGCTACGCCGGCCGCGTCGCGGCGATCATCATCGAGACGATGCAGGGCGAGGGGGGGGACAACCACTTCCGCCCCGAGTTCCTCGCGAAGCTGCGCGGCTACGCCGACCAGCACGAGGCCCTGCTCGTGTTCGACGAGGTCCAGACCGGCTTCTTCGGGAGCGGCACGCCCTGGCTCTGGGAGCAGAAGGGCGTGGCCCCTGATGTGGTTGCGTTCGGCAAGAAGTCCCAGGTCTGCGGCCTCTACGCGGGCCCCCGCGTGGACGAGGTGCCTGAGAATGTGTTCGTGCGCAGCTCGCGGATCAACTCCACCTGGGGTGCCAACCTCGTGGACATGGTGCGCTCGCGGCGCTTCATCGAGATCATCGTCGAGGAGCGGCTGCACGAGAATGTGGCCGCCCGCGGTGAGCAGCTGGTGCAGGGCCTGCGCGAGCTCGCCCGGGACCGCGGAGGCATCTCGAATGTGCGCGGCGTGGGCAGCCTGGCGGCGTTCACCTGTGCCTCGCCGGCGGCGCGGGACCACCTCCTCAAGCTGCTCGTCGAGCGCAAGCTGATGGTCCTCGCAAGCGGCCCGCAGTCGATCCGCTTCCGCATGCCGCTGGTGGTGCAGGAGGACGAGATCAAGCTGGCCCTCGATCGCATCGCCGCCGCCCTGCCTGAGGTCGTCGGCGCCTGACGCCGGACTCCCGTGTGGGCCCTGCTGAGGGCCAACCAGGCCTTCCGCAGGCTGTGGCTGGCCCAGGTCGTCTCCTCGGCGGGCGACTGGCTGAACCGCATGGCGGTGCTGGCCCTGATCCGCCACCACGGGGACGGCAGGACCGTGGGCATGCTGTTCGGGGTGGAGCTGGCCCTGCGCCTGCTGCCCACGACGCTGATCGGCCCGATCGCCGGCCCGGTGGCCGACCGCCTCTCGCGCAGGGGCACCATGATCGCCGCGGACCTGGCGCGTGCCCTGGTGGTCCTCGCGTTCCTGCTCGTGGACGGGCCGGAGGACCTTCCCGTGCTGTACGGGGTCCTGGTCCTGCAGATGGCCCTCGGGCCCTTCCATGACGCGGCCCACTCGGCCTGCATCCCAGGCGTGGTGGGGCGTGATCATCTGCACGCCGCCTACGCGCTCACCGCGGTCACCTGGAGCACGATGCTGGCGCTGGGGGCCTTCGTCGGGGGCGTTCTGCTCACGGTGATCGGGGCGGACGGCGTCTTCATCGCGGATGCCGTGACCTATGTCCTCTCCGCCCTGCTCCTCGTGGGCCTGCGGCTCCCGCCCATGCCGAGCCAGCCCGACCGCTGGAGCTGGCGCAGGGTGCTGCTGCTGGGCGAGCTGCGCGGCGCGTTTGGACACCTGCGCGCGCGTGGGGTCCTGCTCGCGGTGACCGCGAAGTGGCACTGGGGCGTTGCTGGCGGGTTCCTGGTGTGCCTGCCGCTGCTGGCGCCGCGACTGGGAGGCGCTGCGGACCTGGGGGAGACCGGCTTCGCCATCGCCCTGCTGTACGCGGCCCGCGGCGTGGGGACCGGCATCGGGCCGCTGCTGGCCCGGAGGCTCGGCGGCTCTGGCGAGCGCGCGCTCATTCGCTCGACCGCCAGCGGGTTCCTGGCCGCGGGGCTCGGCTACCTCGCCGTGGCCGCCGTGGACGGGGGACTCGCCACCTGGGCCCTGGTCCTGCTCGCGCATACGGGCGGGAGCACCATCTGGGTGAGCTCCACGACCCTGTGGCAGCGCGCCATCGACGACGGCTGGCGCGGCCGCGTCGTGACCCTGGAGCAGATCGGCCTCACCCTGGCGTTCACTCTCGTCGGCCTTGCCACGGGCGCGGCGTTCGATGCGGGCTGGACGCCCAGCCAGGTGGTGGGACTCCTCGCGGGCACGACGCTGCTGTCCGGCGCGGTGTGGGGCCTCGCGGCGCGTCGCGCGCGCTGGTCCCGAGAGCCTGCGGAGACGGCGTCCTAGGTTCGCCCGGACCGCGAGGGAGGGCGCCTCAAGTGGGCGGGTTGTGGGGCGAACAGCCCGCGGAGGGCGCCTAGAATCCGGCCCCCGAGCCCATGCCGACTCCCTCACGCCTCCTGATCCTGCTGGCCGCAGCCTCGCTCGCACCTGTGCAGGCCGAGGCAGCTCAGGACGCGGGCGCGGGGGACGAGCCCTCGGCCCGGCCCCGCGCCCGGTTCGGGCGTCTCGAGGCGGGGCGCCGGATCGAGCTGGACGGTCGCGTCGGCGCCGAGGAGTGGCGCGGTGCGGGCAGCCTCGGGGCGCTGACTCAGGTGACCCCTGTCGAGGGGGCCCGGCCGAGCCAGGAGACCGAGGTCCTGCTGCTGCAAGACGGCTCGACCCTCTTCGTGGGCCTGATCTGCCACGACGACCCTGCCGAGGTTCGGGCCCGCCAGATGGACCGCGACGCGTTCGTGCAGTTCGACGATGTGGTCGAGCTCTGGTTCGACACCTTCCGTAGCCAGCAGTCCGCGTACTGGTTCCAGATCACGGCCGCGGGCTCGCGCGGGGACGCCCTGCTCAGCGACGGCGGCCAGCGGTTCAACAAGAGCTGGGACGGGATCTGGGACGGGCGCGCCGCCCGCACCGAGCGGGGCTGGGAGGCGGAGCTCGCGATCCCCCTGCAGTCCCTCTCCTTCGACTCCAAGCTGGGCTCCTTCGGCTTCAACCTGCGTCGCAAGCGCGTCGCCAACGGGGAGGTCATGCGCTGGGCCTCGCCGAGCCTCGCCTATCGCTTCTTCCGGCTCAGCGAGGGCGGGATCGTGGGGGGGCTCGAGGGCTTGCAGCAGGGCCTCGGCCTGCAGGTGACGCCCTATGTCCGCGCGGACCTCGCGCGACCGGCCTGGGACCAGCTCGAGCCGGGGGCGCGCGTGGGCGGGGATGTCTCCTTCCGCCCGACCCCCGAGACCAATGTGCTCCTCACCTTCGGGACTGACTTCGCCGAGACCGAGGTGGACGACCGCCGGGTCAACCTGACGCGCTTCCCGCTCTTCTTCCCCGAGAAGCGCGACTTCTTCCTCGAGGACGCGTCCCTGTTCGAGTTCGGCGCGCCCTCCAACCGCAGCTCGATCGTGCCGTTCTTCTCCCGGACGATCGGGCGCGATGACAGCGGCCAGGCCGTAGACCTCCTGGCGGGGGCGAAGTTCTCGGCGCGCAGCGGGCCCTGGACCCTGGGCGCCCTGGATGTGCAGGTCGCGGGCTGGGAGTCCGAGGACGGGGCGCAGGTGGAGGAGAAGAACCTCGCGGTCGTGCGCGGGGCGCGCCAGGTGGGCGAGGAGGGCAGCGTGGGCGTGCTCGTCACGGCGGGCCTCCCCGACGCCTCGGGCCAGGCCATGACCGCCGGTGCGGACCTGCGGCTGCAGGACGCGCGCCTGTTCGGAGAGGGACGCTCCGGCTCCCTGTGGGCCTGGGCCCTCGCGTCCTCGGTGGAGGAGGCCGGGCAGGCCAGCCGGGACGGCAAGGCCTTCGGGCTGGAGGCCCAGGTGCGCACGCGCGAGTTCGACCTGAGCCTCGAGGCGGAGCGCGTGGGCGTGGATTTCGATCCCGCCATGGGCTTCGTGCGGCGCGCGGGGGTGACCAACCTGCGGCACCAGACCCGCTACCTCAAGCAGCTGGGGGAGACCGGCTGGCTGCGCCGCTTCGATGCGCGCATCGCGGTCGATGTGACCCGTGACCTTGACGGCAACGAGGACAACTACGCGATCCCGATCCAGCCGATTGGGCTCCAGCTGCAGAGCGGCGACGAGTTCAAGTGGGAGGTGCACCGCATCGTGGAGCAGCTCGACGCTCCGTTCTTCCTCACCGGTGAGGTCGAGGTTGGAGCCGGGCGCTACGAGATGGAGCGGCACTTCCTGACCCTCGAGTCCAACGATCGCCGGCGGGTGAAGGCCGAGTTGGAGCTGGAGTGGGGGGACTTCTACGGCGGTGACATCACGCGCTGGACCGTGTCCCCGTTCATCATCCCCAACGAGCACTGGCGCGCCGGGATCGAGTGGACCCAGGCCGCTGGAAGCCTCCCGGCAGGCGACTTCGACCTCGCTGCGTGGCAGCTCAACCTGGACCTCTCCTTCACGCCCGAGCTCTCGTGGAAGAACCTGCTGCAGTACGACACGGGCTCCGAGCAGCTGGGCTTCCAGAGCCGCATGCGCTGGATCCTCACCCCGGGCCAGGACCTCTTCCTCGTGGGGCAGGGCGGCTGGCTGCAGCGTGACGGGGAGCGCCTCGTCGCGCAGGGGCAGGCCCTGGCCGTCAAGCTCACCTGGGCCGTGCGCTTCTGAGCCGGGCGGTCCTGCGCCGCCTCTTGCGCGCGGGCCCTCTCGCCGGCTCGGCCCGCTGGGCTTGGGGACGGGCCCGAACGCCAGGAGGCCGCCTTCGCGCGCGCGAGGACGGCCTCCCGTGGCCGGCGGTCGCCCGGACCTCAGGGGAGATCCAGGATGCCCTTCCCGTCGGTGCTGGTCAGGGTCGGGGTCTCCGCCCTGTAGTTGCAGCCGTGGGCGAGCAGGGACCTCCAGGGGGTCGCCGCAGCGTCCGCCAGGAACCCGAGGGCCAGGACCGCCTTGTCCCGCGAGACCGCATAGCCCTTCTCCGTGTCGAGCATGAGCTCGGCGAGGGCGTCGAGGGAGCGGCGGTCGCCCAGGAAGCCCAGGGCGCTGGCCAGGGCGGCCTGCTCGTCCTCGCTTTCGCTGGTGGCCATGCGCTCCACGAGGGTCTCGACGACGCTCGAGTCCCCAAGCATCCCCAGGGCCAGGCCCAGGCGGGCCTGCAGGGTGGGGTCGAGGTCGTCCTCACCGAGGCGCTCCTGGAGGGTCCCGACGGCGTCTCGGGCGCCCATCAGGCCCAGGGCCAGGGCGGCGTGGCCCTTGGCGCTGGGGTCCTTCAGCTTGTCGAGCTTCTGGAGCAGCACGCTCTCGCCGTCCGCGTGGCGCCGCAGGCCGAGGGCGATGGCCACGGCACCCAGGTCGTCCGATCCGCGCGCCTTCTTGGCGGCGTGCACCAGCGCCCGGTCCACGCCGTCCTCGAGGGGCTGCGCGGCCTGGTCCAGGTGCCACCCGAACACGCCGAGGGCGAGGGCCGCCCAGGCGCGCTCGTCCTTCTTGCCGCGCGAGAGGATCTGCATCAGCTCGCTGCGGGTCCGGTCGGTTCCGGACCAGGGGGTCTCCGTCTGACCCTTGCGGCTGCCGGCTTCGGCCAGCGCCATCAGGGCGAAGCGCTTGGACAGGGGGTCACCGTGGCCGGCCTGCTTGCCGAGCTCGTGGCGGATCCAGTGGTCCACCTCCTCATCGTCGGCGTCGCCGGCGAGGCCCAGGGCCAGCACGGCGCTCTGCTGCACGATGGGGGGCTGCTTGGCGTACCGCTGCAGCGCCTCGATCAGGATGTCGGCAACGCCCTCCTTGATCTCCAGCGCGGGGGCCCGGAAGGCCTCCCCTGCAACCGCCTGGCCGTGGGCCACGAGGCGACCCAGGGTCGTCGCGGTGTGGGCCCGCACCGTGGCGTCGAACTCACGGTCGGCGGTGAAGTAGCGCATGAGGTAGGTGACCTGCGCCTGGTAGTGGCGGTCAGGGCCCTCGACCTTGCACTCGCCGCAGATGCAGACCTCGGCCTCCTCATCGAAGGAGAGGGGCACGAGCCCCATGGCGACCATGGCGGCCACCTGCAGGTCGTTCGTGCGCGGTCCGTCGTCCTCGAGCTGTTGGACCAGGGTCGCCACGACCGAGCGGCGGACCTCGTGGTCCTCGACTCGCGAGCCCAGCACGCCCAGGCCATAGGTGGCGAAGGCGCGCATCTCCGTGGGGACCTCGGGCTTCTCCAGCAGCGCGCGCGCAGCAGCGCCGTCGCGCGCGAGGGAGGTCAGGAACTCGAGGTTGCGCGCGTCGGCCAGGACCCCGAGGGAGAAGGCCGCGGTGTTGTTCAGCTCGGGCAGGCCCTCCTTGAGGAAGAACCGCATCAGGAAGTCGAAGGTGGTGAAGTTCTCCTCACCCCCGATCTTCCCGAGCGCAAGCAGCGCGCCCTTCACATACTCGTTCGAGCCGCCCACCTCGATGGCCTTCACCAGGTGCGGGACGAGTTCGTCCTGCACGAGGTCCGCCCCGAGGCGGCCGCCGATGCGCTCCTCGCTCTGTCCGGTCCCGAGGTACCAGGAGTCGCTGCCGGTCATGGCCACCCCGGTGTCGAGGTTGGCCCAGCGCAGGTAGCGGTCGCGGTTGACATCCCACCACAGCTGCCAGGCCGTGGGATCGCTGACGGTCTCGCCCTCGCCGACGCTGAAGGGGTTGTCCGGCCGCGGCAGCCACGGGATGGGCGGCAGGTCGACCGGCTTGCCCCAGCCGCCGGGGACACCGCCACCGGGGAGCCCCGGTCCGTTGACGGGAGTTCCCGCCGGACCACGGGCTCCACCGCCGCTGGGAGCAGGACGACCGCCGGCACCAGCCGGCCCCTTGTACCCGCCACCGGCGGGTCCTCGGCGAGGGCCTCAGCAGCCCTGGGCGTCGGCGAAGTCGGCGACGACGATGCCGCCCGCGAGGGTGGCGATGAAGACGAAGATGGCTTTGCGCATGGCGAAGGAGGAGGGCTAGGCGCCCGGGGACGGACGCTCCCTCCACCCCCAACAATAATGACTCCGCTCGCTCCGAACCCGGTCGAGGTCCGAATTGCGTCCGGCTCCGGACGCATGCGGGACATGGGCCTCCTGGGCTCAGTCCTTCCAGGGTGCCCGGTACGCCAGGCCCAGGCTGGTGATGCGCCTCAGGAGCTCGGGGTAGGGGAATCCCGAGGCCTCGGCGCTCTCCGCGAAGTCCTCCCCGAAGCAGAGGTCGGGGTTGGGGTTCGCCTCGAGGACCCACGGGCGCCCCTCCGGGTCGATGCGCAGGTCGATCCGCGCATAGCCGGAGAGGTCCAGGGCGCGGTAGATGCGCTTCGCCAGCCTGGGCAGGCTTCCCTCCAGGGCGGCCCCGAGGCTCCTTGCCGGGCCCGTGTGGACCCCCAGCTTGCGCTGGTACTTGCGGTCCCACTTCACGCGTGAGGTCGCGATGGGCTCGGCTCCCCGGGGGAGGGCGTCGAAGGAGAGCTCCCAGGGGGGAAAGACCGTCAGCCGCTCGTTGCCAAGGACGCCGATCGTGAGCTCGCGCCCCTCGATGTACTCCTCGGCGATGGCGTCGGTCTGGACATTGCGATGGACGAAGGCCACCCGGTCCGCGAGCTGCGCCAGGTCGCGGACGATCGACGCCTGGGAGATCCCCGTGGAGGCGTGCTCGCTCGCGCTCTTCACGATCAGCGGGAAGCGCAGGCGCGGCGGCAGCCGCTTCACGACCTTGCCGCGACGCCACACCGCGAAGCGCGGCGCGCGGATGCGGTGGTAGGCAAGGACCTTCTTGGACAGCGCCTTGTCCCCGGCCAGGAGCAGGCCGCGCGGGTTGCAGCCGGTGTAGGGCACCCGCATCAGCTCCAGGTAGCTCACCACCGCGGAGTCGTAGACGCCCGCGTCGTGGAAGTGCATGAGCAGGTTGAACACCAGGTGGGGCTGGTGGGCGTTGATCGCGTCCCGGATCACCCGCAGGTCGTCCTCCACCCCGATGCCGATCACCTCGTGGCCGAGTTCCTCCAGGCCGGCGAGGACATCGAACTCCATCTTCCACCGGTTCCACTCCTGCTCGGGCACGCCGTCCAGGGAGTCGGGCGGCACCAGCTCGGCGTGCATCAGGACCAGGATGCGGAGGCGTCTCATCGGTGGTAGCGCGGGTGGGCGCCGTAGGTGAACTGGGAGGTGAGGGCCGTGATGAGGGAGGCACAGGCCAGCTGGGCGTGGCGCTCTGCGCCACGGACTCGCAGCCCCAGGTGGCGGCAGCGCAGGATCATCTCCTCGACGACCTGATCCACTAGATAGGCGTGGTGGCCAAGGGGCTGGGCCACTCCTGCGACCAGGGCCCTGCGGTGGCGCCGCAGGAACGCGCTGGCCAGCGGCCGCTCGCGCGGGGCATGCGCGTCGAAGAGACGGCGCAGGTGCTCGTCCATGGCGGGGATGGGCTCCTCGTCGAGGGCCTCCCGCTTGCGCTGGAAGTGCTCCCCCAGGGTCGAGGTGTCCTCGCTGGCCGGCTCCTCCAGCCGTCGCGTCCGGCGCTGCGGGCGGCGGCCGCTCAGGCCTCGCATCATGGCGTCCACGGCCTCGAGCTTGGCCAGCGCGGGCCAGCCCTGGTAGCGCTGCTCCCACCGGGAGGCGGGGTCGAGCCAGACGGCGAAGGTCTCGGCCCAGTCCTCGCACGGGTGGCTCTGGCCGTACCAGCAGGACAGGTTGAGCACATGCTCTCGGCTGGTCGGGTCGGGGCTGTAGGTCGAGCTGTAGGGGGCCGAGAAGCGGCCGAAGGTCTGGCGCCAGAGGCGGGTCCTGTGCAGGCCGAACGCGTTGTCCACCGCATGGGCCGTCTCGTGCCGCAGGATCCGCAGGCACTGGGCCTTGGTGCCGCCCTCGACCGACAGGAGCTGGCGACGCTCAAGGGCGACCAGGCGCGGGTCGGCGAGGGTGAAGGGCACGGCGAAGCCCGTCAGGTCGTCCGGGGTGAACCAGTCGTTCGAGAGCCACGCGTAGGGGCGGAACGCCAGTGCGCGCGCGCGCAGCTCGGCCGCGACCTGTTCGAGGAGGGGGGCCACGGGGCTCTCCTCGAGCGTCAGGCCAAGGCTGCACACGCGCCGCTCGAGGAGCTGTGCGTCCTTGAGCCGTCGCCAGGGGGTGCCCTCTGCGGGCGATCGCGGAGCCCGGGCCATGGTCAGAGGATGACCCCTTGGTGGGGGTCCTGCGCAAGCCGTGCGGCTCGAGGCCCCGCTGCCCTCCCGGAATCGAGCCTCCGGGGTTAGTCTGGCAGGCGCTCGTTCCATGGCACTGCCCCGTCTCGCACCGCACTCGCTCGCCGCTCTCCTCGTCCTCACCGCCTGCGCGAGCTCCCCGCGCGGTGCACGCATCGAGGACGAGAGCAAGCCCTCGCTCCTCATGGATCGCGTGGGGGGCGTGCGCTCCCTCGCCTGGGTCCCCGAGGACCGGGCGCTGATGCTCTCCACGGAGCGGTCCGGCCTCCTGCGCTGGCACTCCGGCAGCGTCCCGACGCGCTGCGCGCCTGTGGCCCCCCTGGCGCTGGCGGCCGGGCCCGACGGCCTCGTCGGCGCGGACCAAGTCCACGCTCGGATTGCCCGCTTCTCCGCCTCCGGAGAGCGCGGCGCCGTACTCGCGGCCTCCTTCCGTGGCGAAGGACTCGCGGAGGCGCGCTCCCTGGCCAGCCACGCGAGCGGTGCGCTCTGCATCGTGGATCGCTCGGGTCAGCTCCTCAGCCTCAGCCCGGCCGGTGAGCTCCGCGCCGTTCCTCTGGAGCACCGGGTCCACTGTGCCGAGGTGCATGGAGAGCAGCTGCTGCTGGCCGTAGAGGGTGAGGGGCTCCTGCTCCTGGCGGACCTGGACGCGACCGGCGTCCCCACGGGCACGGTGCGCCCGCTGCGCTCCATGGACGCGCCGGTCCTGGCTCTCGCTGCGGCGGAGGGAGGCTGCCTGCTCGCGGGCAGCGACGGGCTGCTCCAGCTGCTCGATGGCGGTGGCGCGGAGCTCGCTAGGTGGCGCATGCCTGCCCCGGTCGTCTCCGTGGAGGTCCCTCCTGGAGAGCGCCTCGCTTACATCGCCACGGAGGAGCAGGTCTACCGGCTGCTGCTCCCGGACCTGGCCCGCGCCGGGGGCTGACCCCGCGGGTCACCCGAGCGGCTCGAGCGCGACCCGCGCGATCTCCTCACCGATTGCCAGGCTGGCCGTCGCCGCCGGAGAGGGCGCGCAGAGCACATGCAGGGCGCCGGGCGCCCGCTCGAAGGCGAAGTCGTCCAGCAGCTTGCCGTCGGGTCCCAGGGCCTGGGCCCGCACTCCCGAGCCGGCGGGCAGCAGGTGCTCGTCGCGCAGCGCGGGCACCAGGCGGCGCAGGGCTCGGGCGAAGGCGCGCCGCGAGAGCGAGCGGTGGATCTCGCCCAGGCCGGTGGCGGCGTGGCGCGCGAACAGCCGCCAGGCACCCGGGTAGGAGAGCGTTGAGGCGAGATCGCGCAGGGAGACATCCGTCCAGCGATAGCCCCGTCGCGAGAGGGCGAGGACTGCGTTGGGCCCGGCCTCCACCTCGCCGGTCACCATCCGGGTCAGGTGGACCCCGAGGAAGGGGAAGCGCGGGTCGGGGACGGGGTAGATCAGGCCGCGAACGAGGCCCGCGGCCTCGGGGGCCAGCAGGTGGTACTCGCCGCGAAAGGGGACGATGCGGACCTTGGGCTCGAGGCCCGCGAGCCGCGCAACGCGGTCGGACCAGGCGCCGGCACAGTTCACGAGGTGCGGCGTCTCGACGGCGCCCTCGGCCTCGACGCGCCACGCGTGGCCTGCGCGCTTCAGGCCCGTGACGCGCCGCCGGAGCTCCACCCGACCGCCGCCGGCCTCGATCCTGCGCTGCAGGGCGCGGCAGGCGCCCACATAGTCCACGATGCCGGTCTGGGGGATCCACAGCCCCGCGCAGCCGGCAACGGCGGGCTCCACCTCGCGCAGGGTCTCGAGGCCCTCCAGGCGCTGGATCCCCTCCAGCCCGTTCGCCTCGCCTCGGCGGGCGAGCTCGTCCAGGGCCGGGCGCTCGCTGTCGGTGACCGCCACCACGAGCTTGCCCGTTCGCTCGAATGCCACGCCCTCCTCCTCGCAGAGGCGCACCATGGCCTCACGCCCCTCGGTGCACAGGCGGGCCTTCAGCGAGCCCGGCCGGTAGTAGAGCCCCGAGTGCAGGACACCGGAGTTGTGCCCCGTCTGGTGCGGGGCCACGCGGCCCTCCATCTCGAGCACCAGCGCGCGCCCGCCCGTGGCACGCTGGAGCGCCTCGGCCGTGGCGAGTCCCACGATCCCGGCGCCGATCACGACATGGTCTGCGAGCTGAACGGTCACGGCCGCCCCAGCATGGCATGGAGGGGGGTGGCGCGGTGGGCCCCGCGAGCCCGCGGATCAACCCGAGACCGCCGCGCCGGGGGAGGCCGTCCCGGGGCGCCGCGCAGCCCGCGCCGCCGGCCGCACCGCAGCGGGAGCCCCGGGATCCTGGGGCCTGGGGGTGGAGCGCGTGCGCTCCGCATCCCACATGGGGCCCTGAAGAGCGAGCGCTCGAGGCCTCGCTGCGACACGACCAGCTCTCACGACCCGCCGCCACCCGGCCACGGGGATCGAGGGCGCCGCGTGCATCGCAGGCGAGGACCGCTAGAGTGTGCGCTCGACCAGCCAGGGGCGGCGCTCCCCCGAGCGCCTGAGACGCACCCTTTGAACCTGATCCGGATCATGCCGGCGAAGGAAGGCACCATGACCGACACCCAACCCAACATCCAGCTCCTCGACGATCACGAGCCCCGGCCGATCGAGCCGTTCGAGCAGAGCTTTCCCTCCTCGCACAAGCACCAGGTCGAGGTTCCCTTCGGCCCCGAGACCCTGCGCGTCCCCGTCCGTCGGGTCCACCTGACCAACGGCGAGACCCTGGACCTCTACGACACCACGGGACCCCTCGGCGTCGATCCCCATGTGGGCCTGCCCGACCTGCGCGGACCCTGGATCGCGAGCCGTGAGGTCGGCCCGGACGGGGAGTGCTCGCAGCTGTGGTACGCGCGTCAGGGGATTATCACCCACGAGATGGCCTACGCCGCTGCGCGCGAGGGGGTGACCCCGGAGTTCGTGCGCGACGAGGTGGCCGCCGGGCGTGCGATCATCCCTGCGAACCGCAAGCACCTCGAGCTGGAGCCGATGGTGCTGGGCAAGGCCTTCCATGTGAAGATCAACGCCAACATCGGCAACTCCGCCGTGGTCAGCTCGATCCCCGAGGAGGTCGACAAGCTGCGCTGGGCCGCCCGCTGGGGCGCGGACACGGTCATGGACCTGTCCACCGGCGAGCGCATCCACGAGACGCGCGAGGCCATCATGCGCAACAGCCCCGTTCCGATCGGGACGGTGCCGATCTACCAGGCCCTCGAGAAGGTGAACGGCAAGATCGAGGACCTCTCCATCGAGGTCTTCATGGAGACCCTGCGCGAGCAGTGCGAGCAGGGCGTGGACTACTTCACGATCCACGCCGGCGTGCTGCTGCGCTATGTCCCGATGACGCGCAACCGCATCACGGGCATCGTGTCCCGCGGCGGCTCGATCATGGCCAAGTGGTGCCTGGCGCACCACCAGGAGAACTTCCTCTACACGCACTTCGAGGAGATCTGCCAGCTGCTCAAGCGCTACGACGTGAGCTTCAGCCTGGGAGACGGCCTGCGCCCGGGGTGCACGGCCGATGCCAATGACGAGGCGCAGCTCTCGGAGCTGGCGACGCTCGGCGAGCTCACCCAGATCGCCTGGAAGCACAGCTGCCAGGTGATGATCGAGGGACCCGGGCATGTCCCCCTCAACAAGGTGGTCGAGAATGTGGAGCTGCAGCAGAAGCTCTGCCACGAGGCGCCCTTCTACACACTCGGCCCCCTGGTGACGGACATCGCGCCGGGCTACGACCACATCACCAGCGCCATTGGCGCGACGCTCATTGGGGCGCACGGCACCGCGGTGCTGTGCTATGTGACCCCGAAGGAGCACCTGGGGCTGCCGGACCGGGACGATGTGAAGGCTGGGGTGATCGCCTACAAGATCGCTGCGCACGCCGCCGACCTCGCCAAGGGGCACGCCCAGGCCCAAGCCTGGGACGACGCCCTCTCGCGCGCGCGCTTCGAGTTCCGCTGGGAGGACCAGTTCAACCTGTCCCTCGATCCCCCGACGGCCAAGGCGTACCACGACGCCACCCTGCCCGCAGACGGGGCCAAGACGGCCCACTTCTGCTCCATGTGTGGGCCCCAGTTCTGCTCCATGCGCATCACCGAGGATGTGCGGGCCTACGCCGAGGAGCACGGCCTGGACGAGCAGGAGGCCCTCGAGGCGGGTATGCGGGAGCGGACCGAGGCCTTCCGCGAGGCCGGCGGCGAGCTGCATGTGACCGCCGGGAGCTGAGCTCCCTCGATCCGGAGCGCGCGCCCGCGGGCCCTGTCGGGTCTGCGGGCGCGCGTCTATCCTTGGGGGATGCGCCGCCTGCTGCAGACCCTTGCCCTGGCCCTCCTCGTCCTCGCCCCGGCAGCGCAGGCGACCTGGTCCATCGTGGCCGTGGACCGGCGTACGGGGGAGGTCATCGTCGCCGGGGCGACCTGCGTGTCGGGCATCGACCTGGACGACTACCTGCCCGTGATCGTGGTGGGGAAGGGCGTGGGTGCCGTGCAGTTCTTCCCCGACGGCAACGCGGTGAACCGCAACGCGATCCGTGATGTCTTCCTCGTCGGGGGGACGGCCGCGGAGGCGTTCCAGGCCGTGCAGGACGCGGGCGTGACGATCCAGAACCACCAGTACGGCATCTGCGCCATGAGCGGCGCGCCGCTGACCTTCTCCGGGAACCAGTGCTGGTTCGCGTACTCGGGCCGGGCAGGCGAGGTGGGGGACCTGGCGTACGCGGTCCAGGGGAACAGCCTCGCCTGCAACGAGGTCGTCCTGATGGCGGAGGCGGCCTTCAAGGCCACGCCGGGGGACCTCGGCACGCGTGTGATGGCGGCCATGGAGGCGGCGGCCCTGCTCGGAGGGGACGGGCGCTGCTCGTGCAACGACTTCACGCCCAACGCCTGCGGGTGCAGCCCGCCGAACAGCCAGACCACGGCGACGACGGGCTTCTTGGTGTGGTCGAGGCTCGGCGATGTGGACGGCAGCTGCACGCCGGCCCAGGGCTGCGTCAACGGCAGCTACTTCGCGAAGCTCAGCGTGCAGGCGAACTCGAGCCTGGTGGGCTTCCTGCGCGCCTCCTACGACACCTGGCGCGCGGGCCTGGCGGGGCGACCGGACCACCTCAACTCGCGGGTGCTGGTCCCTGACCAGCGCCTGCGGGCGAACGGGACGGACAGCACCACGGTCACCCTGGAGCTGGTCGACATCGAGGGAGCGCCGCTCGTGACGGGCGGCGCGCAGCTGAGCCTGGTCCCGGTGGTGCCGGCGGTGGATCCCTTCGACCTCGGCCCAGTCACCGATCATGGTGATGGCACCTACAGCCTCGAGCTCACGAGCAACGGGCAGGTGGGGCGCGGGGCCTACGAGGTCTGGGTGGACGACGGGGCGGGTGCAGTGCGGCTGTTCCCGGACCTGTTCGTGGAGGCGGACGCCCCGGCGCCCCTGCACCTCTCACGCTGGGAGGTGCGTGCCAGCGAGGGCGGCATCGTGCGAGCGCGCCTGGACCTCCCCTCCGAGGCGGGCCGGCCCTATCAGGTCCTCGCCAGCACGGCGGGCACGAGCCCTGGGGTCGCTGTGGGCGGCGTCCTCGTCCCCCTGAACCCCTCGCGGCTCTTCGGACTGACCCTGCAGGGGGGCGCTCCCTGGCTGTCCGGCGGCGGTGGGACCCTCGACGCCGCCGGCGGGGCGGAGGCGCAGTTCCTGTTGGACCCGGCAGTGGCCGTGCACCTCGTGGGCACGCGGATTCAGGTGGCCGCCCTCCTCGCGGACCAGGGCTCGGGTGCCGCCGTCGTCGGCCCCGCCTCGTTCCGCGTGAACCCCTAGGGCTGGCCGCGCCCGGGGGTAGGCTCTTGCGGTGACGGCCAAGACGAAGGAGCCCGCTGGCGAGCGTGGAGGTGAGGCTGGGCAGGTCCGCCCGCGGGCGTTCCGCGCATTCGTGGCCTCCCAGTTCCTGGGCGCGTTCAACGACAACGCGTTCAAGATGCTCGTCCTGCTGCTCGTCGCCGGACTGGCGGCAGGGAGGGACACCCTGCCCTGGGTCGAGGCCTCATGGGCCGCACGCACCTGGGGCCAGGCTGCGCCCGCGTTCCTCTTCGCCCTCCCCTTCGTGGTGCTCGGGCCCCTGACGGGCGCCCTCGCGGACCGCGTCTCGAAGACGCGCATCGTCCGCGCCGCCAACCTGCTCGAGGTGGTGGTGATGGGCTGCGGGACCTTGGCGTTCCTCGGGCGCTCCTACGACGGCCTGCTGGTCACGGTGCTCCTGATGGGGGCTCAGAGCGCGCTGTTCGGCCCCGCCAAGTACGGGATCATCAAGGAGCTCGTGGGCGGACCCCGGCTGGCGCGCGCGAACGCCGTGATCCAGGCGTCAACGATGATCGCCATCCTCTGCGGCAATGTCGTGGGGGGGACCTTCGCCGAGCGGCTCGGGGGGCAGCTCCTTCCGTGGGCGGGGGCGTGGTACATGACCTTCGCGGCCCTGGGCTGGCTGGCCTCCCTGGCGATCCCGGTCCTCCCGCCGGCTGCCCCTGAGCGCAAGATCTCGCTGAACCCCGTGCGCGAGCTCGTGGGTCACCTGCGTGCGGTGCGGGGGGATCGGGTCCTCGGTCTCGCACTCGCCGGCAGCGCCTTCTTCTACGCGGTCGCGGCGCTCTTCGTCAGCGTCGTCGTGGCCTACGGGACCTGGCTCGGCGTGCCCGAGAGCCGCATCGGACTGCTGAACGCAGCGATCATCCTCGGGATCGTCGTGGGCGCGCTCGTCGCCGGCCGCGTGGGCCGCCGCAGCGAGGCGCTGGGCCTCGCGCCGCTCGGGCTCGGGGTGATGCTCCTCGGGACGCTGCTCGTGCACCTGGATCCAGCCTCCCTCGTCGCGCTGCGCAGCGCCCTGTTCCTGATCGGCGTCGGGGCCGGGCTGTTCTCGATCCCCGTTCGGGTGCTGGTCCAGGGCCGCCCGCGCGAGGGCGACCGCGGGTCCATCCAGGGGCTGGGGGAGACCCTGGACTTCGTGGGCATCCTCCTGGCCGGCCCGGTGTTCTGGGTGCTGGAGAAGGGCCTCGGGCTTGGGCCTCCCGGGCTGTTCCTCGCCGGCTCGGTCCTCCTGGCCTGCGCCCTGGCCGTCTGCCTGACCCTCGGACCGCGCGCCCTGTCGCGGAGCGCTCCTCCGCGGGCCTCCTGAGCGCTGCTGCGCCGCTCAGGAGAGAGCTGCCACTACGCGCTCGGCGAGGGCGGTGCCCGAGTCGAAGGCCGCCTCGAGCCGTCCGCCCCGGAGCCAGTCCCCGGCGAGCCCCCAGCCGTGCTCGAGGTCGAGGGGCTCGGGAGCGGGTCCGAGGTCCGTGCCCTCCGCGCGCTGGGCGAAGCGCCAGCGATGGAAGGCGCTGTGCACGATCCGCGGAGGCGCGCCCAGGGCAGCAGCAAGGGCAGGCTCGCACAGGCGCCGCCAGGCCTCCTCACCGTCCTCCAGGACCTCGGCCGACGCCTCGGGGGAGAGCTGCAGGACCCAGGCCTCGCCGCCGCCGCGCCCCGGCTTGCTCGAGTCGCGGGCGATCCAGGAGACGGGCTCGGCGGGAGCACGCAGGCCGCTGAAGGGGCGCGCTGGCCCCTGCTCGAGCTGCACCATCCAGGTGATGCACGGGACCATCTCGGCGGCGCGAGCAAGGGGCGCCAGGACCTCGGAGGCGCGCACCAGCTCGAGGGCCTGGGAGGGCGGCAGGGTGAGGAGGACCAGGCGGAACGGGCCGAGCACCTCTGCGCCCTCCTGCAGCTCCAGCCGGCCTCCAGGTAGCAGCCGCGTGACGCGCGCGCCGTAGCGCGTGGGGGCGCCACCCAGGAGCAGCCGCGGCACCTGGTTCATGCCGGGGACGCCGACCCAACGCGTGGTCGAGGGCAGCTCCTCCTCGAGGACTTCACCGCTCTTGCGCAGGTAGGGTCCGGTCCACGGCTGTACGCCTCCCGAGGCGCTCCAGCGCGCGACGAGCTCCTGCAGGCGCGGGCCCCTCGCCGTGAAGTACTGCGCCCCGTGATCGAACGAGGGCCTGCCCGCGTCGGCTCCTCGGCGCGTGCTGCAGCGCCCGCCGGGGCCGCGCCCCTTGTCGAGCACCAGCACCGGCAGCCCGGCCTCCTGGAGGCGCGCGGCGGCCGCCGCTCCAGCCACGCCCGCGCCGAGGATCGCGATGGGGGCGTCAGCCCTGGTCGTCGTGGAAGGCATAGGTCTCGGGGGCGGGAGGGTGAGCGGCGCGGATGCGGTCGGCGGTGGCGCGCACCGCGCGCAGCTCCTCGGGGTCGAAGCGGTCGAGGTGCCCCATGATCATGCGCATCCGCGGGTTGCTCGCGAGGTCGTCGCGGTGCCGGGCGAGGAAGTCCCAGTAGAGCGGATTGAACGGGCAGGCGTCGTCCCCGTGGCGCTCCTTCACCTTGTATCTGCAGCCCTTGCAGTGGTCGCCCATCCGGTTCAGGTAGGCCCCGGAGGCGGCATAGGGCTTGGTCGTGAAGGTCGTGTCCGCGGCCAGCGCCATCCCGTGCACATTGGGGAGCTCGACCCACTCCGCGGCATCGACGAACGCCGCCCAGAACCAGTGGCTGACCTCGAGCGGCGCGGTCCCGGCCAGCAGGGCGTAGTTGCCAAGGACCATCAGTCGCTGGATGTGGTGCGCGTAGCCGTGGTCGTGGACCTGCCGCACGGCATCTCGCACGCAGGCCATCTCCGTGGCCTCGGGATCCCAGAAGAAGCCTGGGAGGGAGCCCTCCGCGCCGAAGCGGTTCGCGTCGCGGAGCTCGGGCATCCGCAGGTGGTAGACCCCGCGCATGAACTCGCGCCAGCCGAGGACCTGACGCACGAACCCCTCGACCGCGTTGAGTGGCGCGCGGCCCGCACGCCACGCCTCCAGCATGGGGTCGAGCAGGTCCTGTGGGGACAGCAGGGAGAGGTTCAGGGCCGCGCTCACGCAGGCGTGCCATAGGAACGGCTCCCCCTCCACGAGGGCGTCCTGGTAGTCCCCGAACCCTGCGAGGCGCTCGGCCACGAAGCGGTCGCGCGCGGCCAGGGCCTGCGCGCGAGTGACGGGCCATGCGAAGCCGCGGGCGCTCCCGTAGCCGAAGCCCGCGGCCTCGACCTCCTCGATCACTTCCTGGGTGAGCGCGTCCGGCGGCGTCCCCGGGCGGGCAGGAGGGGCGATGCCCTTGGCGTGCTTGCGGTTGTCGGCATCGAAGCTGAACTTGCCCCCCTCGGGCCTGCCCTCGGCGTCCATCAGGAGCCCGGTCCGCTTGCGCATCCACGCGTAGAACTGGTCCATGCGCAGCTGCTTGCGGCCGCGGGCCCAGTCGGCGAACTCCTGCCGGGTCAGGAGGAAGTGCCCGCCTGGACCGCCGTCGTCCAGGAGGTTCAGGGGAGCGCCGAGGTCGGCGCGCAGCAGGGCCTCCTCCATGCCGCGATCCCGCGGTCGCAGGGCCCGAACCTCGGTCGAGCCATGGCGCCGGACATGCTCTGCGATGCCCTCCGCGTAGCTCCCGGCCCTCACGAGCTCGACCTCGTGCCCGAGGCCGCGCAGCTCCTCGGCGAAGTGGCGCTGCGCGGCCAGCACGAGCACGAGCTTCTTGCGGTGCCACGGGAGCGCGAGACCCTTGGCGCGACTCTCCACCAGGACGACCGTTCCCTCTCCAGGCTCGGGGACGGAGGCCAGGCGTGGATCGAGGTCCCACGGACCGAGGAAGTGCGCGGGGCGAGCCACGGGGCGTTGTTCGCCTCCGAGCACGCCGAGGATGCGTGCCCCTGCGGGCGAGGGGTGGCCTGTGCCGCTCCGTGCAGACTCAGGCCGGACCGGCTGCCGAGCCCGCGGGGGCGTCGCTCGCGCGCCAGTCGCGCTCGGGGATCCACGCCCGACGCGGGGCATCCGGGGCCAGGGGGGGC
>JADHNZ010000019.1 GCA_016779225.1 Planctomycetota bacterium | reverse complement strand
TATTCGATGCGGTGCTTCATGATCAGAACTTGAGCCCGCCCTCCCGTGCGGCCTCGGCCAGCGCCTTGACGCGACCGTGGTAGGGGAAGGCGCCGCGATCGAAGACGACCTGCTCAACCCCGGCCTCCTTGGCCAGGCGGGCGATCTCGGCTCCGATCACGGAGGCGCGCTGGGACTTGGTCTTGCCGGCGAGGGCCTCGCCGAGGCCCTTGGCGGTCGAGGAGACGGCGCAGAGGGTGCGCCCCTGCTTGTCGTCGATCACCTGAGCGGAGATGTGCTTGCTGGTCCGGTGGACCGACAGGCGCGGCGAGCCGGACTCGCGACGCAGGCGGTTCCGGACGTGCAGGGCGCGGCGCTTCTTGCGCGTGTTGCCCACGAGTTGAAGGGACTTCAGCATGATCAGGATCCGAAGCTCTTGCCGGACTTGCGGCGGACGAACTCTCCGGCGTAGCGAATGCCCTTGCCCTTGTAGGGCTCCGGCGGACGCACCTTGCGGACGACAGCGGCGATCTGGCCGACCTGCTGGCAGTCCGCACCGCGGAACACGATTTGGGTGGGACCGGGGGTCTCGACCTCAACGCCGTCGGGCATGTCGACCGGCACCTCGTGGCAGAAGCCGATGTTGAGGATGAGGCGCTTGCCCTGGGCCTTGGCGTTCCAACCCACACCGACGATCTCGAGCTTCTTCTCGAAGCCGCTCGTGACGCCGGTGATCATGTTGGCGATGTGGGCGCGGGTGGTGCCGTGCAGGGCGCGGGCCTGGCGATCCGCACCGGAGCCCGAGCGCTCGACGACGACCTGGTCACCGTCCACGGAGACCTTGACCTCGCTGCGAACGGGGATGCTGAGGCTGCCCTTGGGGCCCTTCACGGAGACCTCCTGCGGCTTCACATCGACCGTGACGCCGCTGGGGATCGGGACGGGGTTCTTTCCGACTCGTGACATGGCTCAGTACACCTCGGCGAGGACCTCGCCTCCGACGTTCAGCTCACGGGCCTTGCGATCCGAGATGACGCCCTTGGGGGTCGACATCACACGGATTCCCTGGCCCCGAAGGACGGGCTTCAGCTCGGCCACGCCCTTGTAGACGCGGCAGCCGGGCTTGGAGACGCGGTCGATGGCGCGGATCACCTGCTCCCCATCAACCCCGTACTTGAGGTTGACGATGAGGGTGCTGCAGGGCTTCCCGGGCTCGACGCGGTAACCCGCGACGAAGCCCTCGGACTGGAGCACCTCGGCGATCCCCACGCGCATCTTGGACGCGGGCATCTGGACGGTCTTGGTGCTGTTGCGGTTCGCGTTGCGAATCCGCGTCAGCATGTCTGCGATCGGGTCGGTCATCATGGCGGTGCTTCTCCTCTTACCAGGACGCCTTGCGCATGCCGGGGATCTCGCCCTTGTGCGCAGCTTCGCGGAGACAGATCCGGCACATGCCGAACTTGCGGTAGACAGAGCGGGAGCGGCCGCAGAAGTTGCAGCGCCGGTAGGCCCGAGACGAGAACTTGGGCTTCTGCTGGCTCTTGATGATCAGTGAGGTCTTGGCCATCTCGATTCGATTGGGCTCGTGGTTCCGCGCCGGATCAGGCGCTGGCGCCGGCCTCCTGGTCGGCGAAGGGCATGCCGAGCGACTTGAGCAGCGCATAGCCCTGCTCGTCGTTGGCGGCGGTGGTGACGAAGGTCACATCCATCCCCTGGGGGAACTCGATCTGGTCGAAGTGGATCTCCGGGAAGATCGACTGCTCGGAGAGGCCCAGGGTGTAGTTGCCTCGCCCATCGAGCTTGCTCTTGACCCCGCGGAAGTCGCGGATACGCGGCAGGGCCACGGAGATCAGGCGATCGGCGAACTCCCACATGCGGTCCGCGCGCAGGGTCACTGCGCAGCCGATCGGCATGCCCTCGCGAAGCTTGAAGCCTGCGATGGAGTTCTTGGCCTTGCGGACCGTGGGCTGCTGACCCGTGATCTGGGCCAGGTTGCGCATGGCCGCGTCGACGCGGGCCTTGTTCTCAACGGCGCCCTTGACGCCCATGTTGACGACGATCTTGACCAGCTGGGGCACGGCCAGGTCGTTGCCGATCTCGAAGCGCTCCTTGAGGGCGCCCTTGATCTCGTTCTCGTACTTGTCCTTGAGTCGCTGCGACATGGCTGCTGCTCCTAGCCCGCGATGGGACGCTTGCGCGTGCCCTTACCGGTGGCGGGGTCGACCAGCATCACATTGCTGGCATGGATGGGGCACTCCTGCTCGACGCGCTCGCCCTGGGGGCTCTGCTGGGTCGGCTTCTTGTGCTTGGTGCGGATGTTGACGCCCTGAACGGTCACGCGGCCCTTGCCACGGTCCACGGCGATGACCTCGCCCGTGCGTCCCTTGTCGTTGCCGGCGATGACCAGCACGCTGTCTCCAGTCTTGATCTTCATCAGATGACCTCCTGGGCGAGCGACACGATCTTCATGAAGCTGCGCTCGCGCAGCTCGCGGGCCACGGCCCCGAAGATGCGGGTCCCCTTGGGGTTGCCCTCGTTGTCCACGAGGACCAGGGCGTTGCGATCGAAGCGGACATAGGAGCCGTCGGAGCGGCGCGTGTTCTGCTTGACGCGAACGATCACGCCCTTGACCACCGTGCCGGGACGAACGTCCGAGCCGGGGATGGCCTTCTTGACGGAGGCGACGATGATGTCGCCCAGGCTGGCGTAGCGGCGGTGAGTACCGCCGAGCACCTTGATGCACTGGACCTGTTTTGCGCCGGTGTTGTCGGCGACGTCCAGGTAAGTCTGCATCTGGATCATGACGCGATCTCCTCAGCGAGGTCGGGACGGGTGACGACGCGAACGAGGCGCCATCGCTTGAGCTTGGACATGGGGCGGCAGGCCATCACCTCAACGGTGTCCCCCACCTGAGCCTCGCCGTTCTCGTCGTGGGCGTGGACCTTGGTGTGGGTGCGGATGTACTTGCCGTACTTGGGGTGGCGCACCAGGCGCTCGACGCGCACGGTGATCGTCTTGGCAGCCGAGCTGCTCGAGACGACCCCCTGGAGGGTGCGCCGGGTGTTGCGGGATTCGGTCATTGCTGGGGCTCCTGGCCTCGAACGCCTTGGGCTCGCTCGGCGAGGATGGTCTTGATACGCGCCACGGAGCGGCGCACGGTGCGGATCCGCGAGGGGCTCTGCACATTGCCGGTCGCGGACTTGAACCGGAGGTCGTGGAGCTCCTTGTTGAGGTTCGCGAGGTCGAACTCGAGCTCCGAGTCCTTCTTGCTGCGCACTTCTTCGATCTTCATCGGGTTCAGCTCCGCTCAGACGGTGTGGATGCGGCGGACCATGCGCACCTTGATGGGCATCTTGTGAGCGATGCGCTTGAAGGCGGTCTTGGCCTTGTCCTCGGGAATGTTCCCGAGCTCGAACAGGACCTGGCCCGGGCGCACGGCGGCGGCCCAGAAGTCCACATCGCCCTTGCCCTTACCCATGCGGGTCTCGGCCGGCTTGGAGGAGATGGGCTTGTCGGGGAAGACGCGGATCCAGATGCGGGTGGCGCCCCGCACGATGCGGTTGGCCGCGATCCGGCTGGCCTCCAGCTGACGACCCGTGATCCATCCGGCGTCGAGGGCTTGGAGCCCCCACTCACCGAAGACCACGCGGTTGCCGCGGGTGGCGAACCCCTTCAGGCGGCCGCGGTGCACCTTGCGGTGCTTCACTCTCTTGGGCATGTAGGCCATGACGGTCTTCCTGCTCTGCGGTCTGGTTCAGGGTCAGCGGGGGGCGCGGTCGGAGCGACGGCGGCGGCGGGGTCCACCAGCGCCGGGACGGCCGGCGGCGGCGGAGGTCACACGGTGGTTGACCATCTGCCCGCGGTCGATGTCGCCCTTATAGATCCAGCACTTGACGCCAATGATCCCGTAGGTGGTGCGGGCCTCGGCGGTGCCGTACTCGACGTTGGACTGGAGGGTGGAGAGGGGCACGCGGCCCTCGCGCTCGGTGAGGGTGCGGGCCATCTCCGCGCCGCCCAGGCGGCCGTTGATCTCGACCTTCACGCCCAGGGCGCCGGCCTGCATGGTCATCTGCACGGCCTTCTTGACCGCGCGGCGGAACGCCATCCGGCGGCGCAGCTGGTCGGCGACGTTCTCGGCCACGAGGCCGGCCGAGAGCTCGGGCCGCTTGATCTCGTGGATCGTCAGGTGGACCGTCATGTTGACGATGCCCTGGAGCTCGGCCTTGAGCTGGTCGATCTTGACGCCCTTGCGCCCCACCAGCACGCCGGGACGCGCGGTGAAGATCACGACATTGACGGCCTCGCCGGTGCGCTCGATCTCGATGCGCGGGATGCCGGCAGAGCCGTACTCCTTGAGGACATGCTTGCGGATCTGGCGATCCTCGAGCAGCAGGCGCGCGAAGTCGTGCTTCCCGCCGTGCCAGCGGGAGGTCCAGGGCTCGACGACGCCGATACGGTAGCCGGTGGGGTGGATCTTCTGTCCCATGGTGGTCTCCGGTCAGCCCTCGGCGGGCCGCTCCTTCACGATCACGGTGAGGTGGCTGGTCTTCTTGGCGAAGGGCATGGCGCGGCCCTGCGGGCCGGGACGCCAACGAAGGCGGTTCTGGAGCATCGGGCCGTCGTCCGCACGCACCTCAGCGACGAACAGGCGGTTGACGTTCACATCCTCGTCCTGGGCCGCGTTGGCCATGGCCGAGGCGACCACCTTGCGGTAGAACGCCGCCGCGCGCAGCGGCGAGAACTCGAGGAGATCGAGGACCTGGTTGCAGTCCCGACCGCGGATCATGTCGGCCACGATGCGCGCCTTACGCGCAGTGATGCGCGCGTAGCGGTGCTTGGCGACGAAGGCTCCTTCCTGGACGGTCATCTTGGCTCACCTCAGGCTCGGCTCAGCGGCCGGCCTTGAGGCCCTCCTTCTTGTTGGTGTGGCCGCGGAAGGTTCGGGTGGGCGCGAACTCGCCCAGCTTGTGCCCGACCATGTCCTCGGTGATCTGGACCTTCTGGTGCTTGCGCCCGTCGTGGACCATGAAGATGTGTCCGACGAACTCGGGCAGGATGGTGCAGGCGCGCGCCCACGTCGTGATCGGGGCCTTCTTGCCCGCCTCGTCCAGCGCCGTGACCTTCTTGGCCACGCTGGGGTCGACGTAGGGTCCCTTCTTGATGCTGCGTCCCATGGTTGTGCTCTAGCTGCTCGTGCCTCTGGTCGAGTCCGGCGTCACTTCTTGCGGCGGCGGATGATGAAGGCGTTGGTCGGATGGTTCTTGCGTCGGGTGCGACCGCCCTTGGCGAGCACGCCGGACGGCGAGCAGGGGTGACGACCCCCCGCGGTACGACCCTCGCCACCACCCATGGGGTGATCGACGGGGTTCATGGCCGTGCCGCGGACGTGCGGACGGCGGCCGCGGTGGCGCTTGCGCCCCGCCTTGCCCAGCTTCACGTTCTGGTGGTCCGTGTTGCCGAGGCGGCCGACGGTGGCCCGGCAGGTCACATGGACCCGGCGGAGCTCCCCGGACGGCATCAGGATGGCGGCGTAGTCGCCATCCTTGGCCTGGAGCTGGGCTCCGCAGCCCGCGGAGCGGCACATCTGCCCCCCACGGCCCGGGGTGAGCTCGATGTTGTGCACGGTCACGCCGACGGGGATGTCCCGCAGCATCATCGCGTTGCCCGGGAGCGGCTCGGAGCCGGTGCCGTTGGTGATGGTCTGGCCGACCTCGAGCCCGAGGGGCGCAAGGATGTAGGCCTTCTCCCCGTCCTGGTAGTGCAGGAGGGCGATGAAGCAGGTCCGGTTCGGGTCGTACTCGATGGTCGCGACGCGGGCGGGAACGCCGTCCTTGTTGCGCTTCCAGTCGATGACGCGGTAGCGGCGCTTGTTGCCACCCCCACGGAACCGAGCCGTGATCCGGCCGCGGTTGTTGCGCCCGCCCGTCTTCTTGAGGGGACGAAGCAGCGACTTCTCGGGGGTCGTGCTGGTGACCTCGGAGTAGTCCAGCACGGTGCCGTGGCGGCGCCCGGGGGAGGTCGGCTTGTACTTGCGGATACCCATCTTGGTGCTCCTGGTGCTTGCGGCGCGGGGACTAGAAGAGGTCCAGGGTCTGATCGGACTGAAGGACGACCATCGCCTTCTTCCAGTCGGAGCGCTTGCCAGCGACCCAACCGCGGCGGCGGGCCTTGCCCTTGACGAGGCTCGTGTTGACGGCCGCGACCTTCACGCCGAAGACCTTCTCCACCGCCTGGCGGATCTCGACCTTGCCGGCGTCGGTGGGGACGCGGAAGTGGTAGGCGTTGCGCTTACCCATGTCATCGCTCCCCTTCTCCGTCAGGATCGGACGGCAGGTGAGCTGATAGAAACGCTCCATCGAGGTCATTGGTCTCCTCCTTGTCCGGCGGCGGCCGGGGCGGCGCTGGCACCCACGCGGGCGGCCAGCTGCTCGAGGGCAGCGCCCTCAGCGATGATCAGACCGCCGTTGACCACATCGAAGGCGCAGAGGTCGGCAGAGGTGCGGACCTTGACGCCCGGGAAGTTGCGGAACGACTTGTAGAGGCCCTCGTTGGCCTGCGCGATGACGACGCACGCGCGGCGCGGCGAGCCCAGATCGGTGAGGACCTTGCGGGCGGCCTTGGAGGAGGGGCTGTCGAAGCCGCCCAGGTCGGCGACCACCACCTCGTCGTCGGCCAGCTTGCCGGCGATGGCGCTGCGGAGCGCCACGCGACGGGCCTTCGTGGGCATGTGGTAGCTCCAGTCCTTGGGGCGGGGCCCGAAGACGGTTCCACCACCGCGCCAGATGGGCGACTTGCGGTCACCCGCGCGCGCGCGGCCCGTGTGCTTCTGCTTGTAGGGCTTCTTGTTGCTGCCCTTGACCTCGGAGCGGCCGCGGGTGCTGGCGGTGCCCTGGCGCTGGTTGGCCTGGTACATGACCACCGCGTCCTTCAGGGTCCGGTAGAGGACCTTGCCCCCGAACGGCGCCTCGTCGAACTCGACGGTGCCGACATTGCCGGCGTTGTAGCTCTTGACCTGCATGTCGCTCAGCCCTTCTTGACTCCGGTCTTGGCGGTGCGGACCTGGACGAAGCCGCCCTTGGGTCCGGGGACAGCGCCCTTCACGAACAGGAGGTTGCGCTCGGTGTCGATGCGCAGGATCTCGAGGTTCTTGGTCGTGGTGCGCGCGGCGCCGAAGTGGCCGGACATCCGCTTGCCCTTGAAGACCCGCGAGGGATACGCCGAGCAGCCGATCGAGCCGGGACGGCGGTAGTTCATCGAGCCGTGGGTCTTCGGGCCGCGCCCGAAGCCGTGGCGGCGGATGGTGCCAGAGAAGCCGCGGCCGCGGGAGGTCCCGGTCACATCCACCAGGTCGCCAGAGGCAAAGGCCTCGACGGTGACCACATCCCCCACCTCGCAGCTGGGATCGCCCTGGAGGCGCTCCTCGCGGAGGAAGCGCTTGGGTGCCGTGCCCACCTTCTTGGCCTGGCCGGCCTGGGGCTTGGCAGCGACCTTGTCGCGCATGTCCTCGAAGCCGAGCTGGACGGCGCTGTAGCCGTCCCGCTCCTGGGTGCGGAGCTGCATGACGACACAGGGGCCCGCCTCAACGACGGTGCAGCCCGTGACGGTTCCATCCTCAGCGAACAGCTGAGTCATGCCTTTTTTTCGCCCTAGAATCAGCGTCATGACTCCTGAGTCCTCGTGGGGTACCGGTTCGACCAGGTGCTCCCCGTCGGGGAGCGTGACGCCTGGCCACGCGGTGTGGATTCTTGTTGTGGGGTGGCTCCAGGGGAGCCGCGAACCGACGACGCGCGCCGCCGGGTGATGGTTGGGGGTCCGATCGAGACGCGCACCGCTCAGCGGTCGCACCCCGGCCGGGGAAGCCTCAGGCCTTGATGCGAATGTCGACGCCGGCCGGGAGGTTCAGGCTCGAGAGCGAGTCGACCGTCTGGGGGGTCGGCTCCGAGATGTAGATCAGGCGCTTGTGCGTGCGGATCTCGAACTGCTCGCGCGACTTCTTGTCGACGAACGGCGAGCGCAGCACGGTGTAGCGCTCGACGCGGGTGGGCAGCGGGATCGGGCCGTTCACCCGAGCGCCCGTACGCTTGGCGGTCTCCACGATCTCGACGCTCGACTGGTCGAGCGCCTCGTGGTCGTAGGCCTCCATGCGGATCTGGATCTTCTCGCTCATGCGTGGGGTCGAGGGCGGCAGCAGGAAGGCGCCACCCCCGGCGGGGGGTCGTTTCTGGGGATCGGGCCCGGGGAGAGTTTGGCTCCCTGGGCGCGAAAGGGCCGCAGAGAGTACGCGGAGGGGCCCGGGGGGTCAACGCTGCAGCGGGAAATCCCGAGGGGATTTCGCGCGCAATCGCCGGCCCGGCCTCAGGCGCCCTGGAGGCCCATGCGGGCGAGGTCCGCGGGCCCCATTGGGGCGCGTCCGTCCGGGCGCAGGCTGTGGGTCGCGCGGCCCTGGGAGACCGAGCGCAGCCCGGTGGCGTAGCCCATCATCCGCGCGAGCGGCACCCTCCCAGTCATCACGCGCAGCGCGCCCTCGGACCGCACCAGTTCCACGACGGCCCCGCGCCCGGCGAGGTCCCCTGCCACCGCGGATGCGAACTCCTCGGGAGCGACCACCTCGTAGGCCACGACCGGCTCCTCCACCCGCACACAAGCGGCCAGGGCCGCGTCCCGCAGGGCCAGCACGGCCGCCTGGCAGAAGGCCGCCTCCGAGTCCTCCCCAGGGATGCTCTCGCCGCCCCCCACCCTGATGATCGCCCCCTCCAGGGGGGCTCCTGCCAGGGGACCCGCCTGGGCGGCCGCGCGGAGGACAGCCCCCACCTCATCCCTAAATGCGGAGGGTATCAGGCAATCCCCCTCCCACTCCCAGCTCACGCCGGCCCCGGAGCCCGGAGCCACCCGCACGCGCGCGGCCCCGAATCGGACGCCATCGGCCTGGTCCCGGCGGATCCGACCGCTGCCCTCGCCCTCTCGCTGGGGCACCTCCACTAGGGCCACCTCCGGGGCCGTGACCCGCACGGTCAGTGCGAAGTCGTCGATCAGCCGCTGGCGAGCGACCTCGAGGTGCAGCTCCCCCATCCCCTCCAGCGTCCACTGGCCGGCGGCCAGGTCGGTGCGCAGGCGCAGGGAGGGGTCCTCTCGGGCCAGCTCAGCGAGGGCCTCCCCGAGCGCGGCGCGGTCCTCATCCCGCTCGGGCTCCAGGCGTTGGCTCAGGACCGGCGGGGGCAGCTCCGGAGGGAGCAGGCGGCGCTCCGCTCCTGCCGCGTGCAGGGTGTCCCCCGTGCCAGCGTCCTCCAGCCCCGCCAGCGCCACCAGGTCGCCCGCGCGGGCCAGGTCGAGGTCCTCGGTCGCGTCCGCATGGACGCGGAGGATGCGCTCCGCCCTCTGGACCCGGCCAGTGCGGGCGTTGATCAGCTCGGCCCCCGGCGTGAGGGTGCCCTGGACCAGGCGAGCGAAGTCCACGCGCTGGCGCCCCAGGCGCTGGGCCTTGAACACCAGGAGGACGGGCGGCCCCTCCGGCGTGGCCGCCTCCTCCCCCTGGCGCTCGGCGGGGGAAGGCAGCCAGGCCACCACGGCATCCAGGAGCCCCCGGGTACCGACCCCCGCGAGGGCCGAGCCGCACAGGGTCGGCAGGGCAGTCCCAGCGAGGACCTGCCGCCGCAGGGCCGCGCTCAGGTCTGCTGCGGGGAGGCCCTCCCCAAGCGAGCCCTTCGCCCCTCTGGCCTCCTGCTCCAGCGCCTGCCCCAGCAGGGCCTCGTCCAGGTCGAGGAGCTCCTCGCAGAGCTCAGCCCTCAGGACCTCGACCTCGTCCCGCATCGACTCGGGCATGGACGCGGGCTGGCCGGGGGCGGCCTCGAAGCCGCGGGTCACGAGGTCCACGACCCCAAGCAGCCGCCCCTCCTCGAGCAGCGCGTGCTGGACCAGGAGGGGCCGGACTCCCAGCCGCTCCCGGAGGGCGGCCAGGCACGCCTCGGGGTCGGCCTCGGGGCGATCGCACTTGTTGAGGAACGCCAGGGCACGCACGCCGTGCCGCCTCATCTGCCTCCAGACGGTCTCTGACTGCGCCTGCACCCCGGCCTGGGCATCGAGCACCAGCACCCCGCCATCGAGGACTCGCATGGCCCGCTCCACCTCGAGCGTGAAGTCCACATGTCCGGGCGTGTCGATCAGGTTGAGGGCATGGCCGCTCCAGGGGATGCGCGTGCAGGCCGCGCTGATGGTGATGCCCCTCTCGCGCTCAGCCGCGAGCCAGTCCATCGTGGCCGAGCCCTCATCCACGCGACCGAAGCGTCGCTCGACCCCACCCTGCACCAGCAGACGCTCGGTGACGGTGGTCTTGCCGGCATCGATGTGGGCTGCGATGCCCAGGTTGCGGATCCGCTCCAGCTCCACGCGGGAATCCTACGCGCGCGCGGCGCTCGGATCCCAGGTCATCCCCGCGGCGCGGGCCGGCTCCCACAGGACCGGATTGGCCTGCAGGAAAGCGTCGCGGAAGCGGTACCCCTCGAGGAGCTCGGGGCGGGGCGCACCCGTGAGGGCCAGGGCTGCCCACAGGGCCTCGACCGAGGCCAGCCCCCCGTCCGGGTCCGGGGTGATCCGGCTCCGGCGTGGGTACGCGGTGAGGAGGGCCGGGAGCCTCCGGCGCAGGGGCTCGCCCTCCACGGTCCGCAGGAGGGTCGGGAGGCGCCGCCAGTTGGAGTCCACGAGCAGGAGGTCAGCGCCCGCGTCGGCGGGCCCCAGCTCCTCGCCCTCATGATGAAGGAGGATCCTCCCGGCGGCCTCGACCCTGCGGCCGGGCGCGTACTCGCGGAACTCCACTCCCCCCATGCCGCGCAGCGGGGTGAGGCTGCACTTCTTCAGGCTCTCGCGAGGGTCGCGGAGGATGAGGACATGAGACATGGCGGTGCTGCTCGAGCGGAGCGGAAATGCAGGGACCCCGCGCCGTGGCACGGGGTCCCGGGGCGAGGCGAGCCCGTGGGCGCGCTCTCGGGGGCTCAGCGCGCGTAGTGCGCGTAGGCCTTGTTGGCGTCGGCCATCTTGTGGACGTTCTCCTTCCACTGCACCGAGGCGCCGGTGCCGTTGTAGGCGTCGACGAGCTCCTCAGCGAGGCGCTGGGCCATGGGCTTGCCCTTCTTCTTGCGCGAGTTGTCGATCACCCAGCGAATGGCCAGGGACTGCTGGCGGTTCTTCTTCACCTCGCGGGGAACCTGGTAGTTCGCGCCGCCGACCCGCTTGGAGCGGACCTCGACCATCGGCTTGGCGTTCTCGATGGCCTGGGTGAAGATCTCAACGGGCTCCACCTCGGGGAGCTTCTTGGAGGCGAGGTCGAGGGCCTCGTAGAACACCGACTGGGCGGTGCTCTTCTTCCCGTCGAGCATGATCTTGTTGATGATCTTGGTCGCGAGCATCGAGCCGAACTTGGGGTCCGGCTTGAGCAGGGCCGCGGTGGACTTGTAGTTGCGGGGCATGGTCGGTTCTGGGCTGGAGCGCTAGAGGGCGGACGAGGACGGGAATCAGCCCTTCGGACGCTTGGTGCCGTACTTGGAGCGACTGCGGCGGCGGCCGTCGACGCCCGAGGCGTCCAGGGTTCCGCGCAGGATGTGGTAGCGGACGCCGGGGAGGTCACGCACACGACCGCCGCGGATCAGCACCACGCTGTGCTCCTGGAGGTTGTGCCCCTCGCCGGGGATGTAGGCGGTGATCTCCTTGCCGTTCGACAGGCGCACGCGGGCGATCTTGCGCAGGGCCGAGTTGGGCTTCTTCGGCGTCTGGGTCTTCACCTGCAGGCACACGCCACGCTTGTGCGGGCACGCGTCGAGGACGGGGGACTTCGAGCGCTTGACCGGCTTCTTGCGTCCCTTGCGGATGAGTTGGTTGATGGTCGGCATCGCGTGATGTGCGTGGAGGGCCGGGGCCGAGGCCTCCGGGGGCCGGCTCACGGGGCCCAGGAGCGGGCCCTCGCGGGTCGGGGGGAAAGATTCTAGGGCTGGGGGGCGGCCCGTCAAGGGTCAGGAACACATCCCGACCCTCCCGGGGCGCCCCCCCACCCTCAGGAGCCCTGCTCCGGGGCGTCCGAGCCCGTCGGGGCCAGGGGGTCCAGGCTGCCGGAGAGCAGGGCGGCCATGTCGTCGTCGGTGGGATCCATCGAGGAGCCGAAGCCCCCGCCGATCTCGCCGAAGTCGATGTTCTTCTTCACGCGGGTCCGGCTGTGGTCGCGGAAGCCGGTGCCGGTGGGCACCAGGTGGCCAAGGATGACATTCTCCTTCAGGCCCACCAGGTGGTCCCGCTTGCCCGCGATCGCGGCCTCGGTCAGGACCTTGGTGGTCTCCTGGAAGGAGGCCGCCGAGATGAAGGAGTCGGACGAGAGCGAGGCCTTCGTCACCCCGAGCAGCAGGGTCACGCCGGTCGCGGGCTTGCGGCGCTCGCGGCGCATGGCCTCGTTCTGGATCCGGAACTGGTGTCGGTCGACGATGGCGCCGGGCAGGAACTGGGTGTCACCCGGATCGCTGACCTGCACCTTGCGCATCATCTGGGACAGGATCGTCTCGATGTGCTTGTCGTCGATGGTCACCGACTGGCTGCGATACACGTTCTGGATCTCGCGCAGGAGGTACTCCTGAGCGGTCTCCTCACCGCGGATGCGCAGGATGTCGTCGGGGTACAGGGGGCCGTCGACCAGGGCCTCGCCGGCCTGGACCTCATCCCCCTTGTGGACCCGCAGGTGCTTGCCCTGGGGCACGGCGTGCTCGACCTCTTCGATCACCTCGCCGTTGGCGCCGAGCGCGCGCACGATGATGGTGCGCTTGCCACGCTTGCGGTCCCCGAGTTCGACGACACCGTCGATCTCGCTCATCACGGCCGGGTCCTTCGGGCGCCGAGCCTCGAAGAGCTCGGTCACGCGGGGCAGACCGCCCGTGATGTCCTGGGTGCCGGCGCTGGCGTCACGCGAGGACTTGGCCAGGAGCGCGCCCTGGTTGATCTTCGCGCCGTCCTCGACCTCGAGGTAGGCCTTCTCCGGGATCGGGTACAGCGCAAGGACATTGCCCTTGGTGTCCTCGATCACGAGCTGCGGGTGCAGGTCGCCCTTGTGGTCGATGACCTGGGCGCGGGTGCTGCCGCGGCGGGAGTCCCGCTCCATCCTGAGCGTCTTGCCCTCCACGAGGTCCTCGTAGCGGACCACACCCTTGAACTCCGAGATGATCGGCACATGGTGGGCGTCCCAGGAGCAGAGAACATCACCGGCCTTGATGGCCTGGCCCTCCTTCACCTTGAGCGCGGCACCCGTGGGGATGGCGTAGTGGTCGATGTCCCGGCCACGGTCGTCCTGCAGGATGATGATGCCGTTCCGGTTGAGGACGAGCACCTCGCCCCCCTCCGCGGTCACGACGCGCAGGTTCTGGAAGACGACCTTGCCGTCCCGCTTGGCCCGACGCTCGGTCTCCTCGACCGAGCGGCTCGCGGTGCCTCCGATGTGGAAGGTCCGCATGGTGAGCTGGGTGCCGGGCTCGCCGATCGACTGAGCGGCGATGATGCCGACGGCGAGGCCGCGCTCGGCCAGCTGGCCGCGAGCGAGGTCCATGCCGTAGCAGCGGGCACACACGCCGAGAGCGGCCTCACAGGTGAGGGGAGTGCGCACGCGGATGCGCTCGTGGCCCAGGGCCTCGATGCGCGCGGCGATCTCCTCCGTGATGACCTCGCCATCCCGCACCACGACCTCGTCGTGGATGGGGTCGACGATGGTGTCGCGGGCGACCCGACCGCGGACGGCCTGGCCCAGGGAGACAGCCACGCGGTCGCCCTTGTAGACGATCGACTTCGTGGTCCCCTGGAGGGTGCCGCAGTCGTCCATGGTGACCACCACGTTCTGGGCCACATCCGTGAGCTTCCGGGTGAGGTAGCCCGCGTCAGCAGTCTTCAGAGCGGTGTCCGCCAGACCCTTCCGCGCACCGTGGGTGGAGGAGAAGTACTCCAGCACCCGCAGGCCCTCGCGGAAGTTTGCCTTGATGGGCGTCTCGATGATCTTGCCGGACGGCTTGGCCATCAGGCCGCGCATCCCGCCCAGCTGGCGGATCTGATCCACCGAGCCACGGGCGCCCGAGTCGACCATGCAGTAGATCGGGTTGACGTAGCCCGTCGAGTCGTTGAAGTCGTCGGCCAGGACCCTCATGAGGTCCTGCCCCACCTTCTCACGGGCGTGGGTCCAGAGGTCGATGATCTTGAGGTAGCGCTCGCCCTCGGTGATCACACCGCGGTTGTAGGCCTTCTCGATCTTGTCGATCTCGCCCTGCGTCTCGTCGAGGATGTCCGTCTTCGAGTCGGGCACGCGGATGTCGCTGGCCGCGAAGGACAGGCCTGCGCGGGTTGCGGCCTTGAAGCCGAGGTCCTTCAGGTCGTCCAGCAGCCCAAGGGTCAGCTGACGGCCCAGGAGGTGGTGGCAGTCCGAGATCAGGCCCTGGATGGCGCCCTTGCTCAGCTTGTAGTTGTAGAAGGGCATCCCCACGGGGAGGATGTCGTTGAAGAGGATGCGGCCGACCGTCGTGCTCACATAGACGGCCTCGCCCCCCTCGCCCGGACACTTGCCCGCGGCGTCGACATCCACCGGGGCCGCCCCCCGGACGAACTTCACCTGGGAGTTGGGCGCCAGCTTCAGACGGATGGCGTCCAGGGTGCGGACGCGACCGTGGCTGTAGGCCAGGAAGACCTCCTCACGGCTACCGAAGACCGGCAGCTGCTCGGGGATGTGCAGCGGGTCCTTGGTCAGGTAGTAGATGCCGAGGACCATGTCCTGCGACGGCGAGATGATCGGACTGCCGTTCGCGGGCGAGAAGATGTTGTTGCTCGCCAGCATCAGGGTCGAGGCCTCGATCTGCGCCTCGAAGGAGAGCGGCAGGTGCACGGCCATCTGGTCCCCGTCGAAGTCGGCGTTGAAGCCGCCGCAGACCAGGGGGTGCAGGCGGATGGCGTTGCCCTCGATCAGCACGGGCTCGAAGGCCTGGATCCCCATCCGGTGCAGGGTGGGCGCACGGTTGAGGAGCACGGGGTGGTCACGGGTGACCTCCTCGAGGATGTCCCACACCTCCTCGTCGCGCCGCTCGAGCATGCGCTTGGCGGACTTGATGGTGTCCGCGAGGCCGAGCTCCTTGAGGCGACGGATGATGAACGGCTGGAACAGCTCGAGCGCGATCTTCTTGGGCAGGCCGCACTGCGTCAGGCGCAGCTCGGGACCGACCACGATGACCGAGCGGGCGGAGTAGTCCACGCGCTTGCCGAGCAGGTTCTCGCGGAAGCGTCCCTGCTTGCCCTTGATCATGTCCGTGAGGGACTTGAGCGGGCGGTTCGAGGAGCCGAGCACCGGGCGGCGGCAGCGGCCGTTGTCGAACAGCGCGTCCACCGCCTGCTGCAGCATCCGCTTCTCGTTGCGGATGATGACCTCGGGGGCGTTGAGGTCGATGAGCTTCTTGAGGCGGTTGTTGCGGTTGATGAGGCGACGGTAGAGGTCGTTCAGGTCGCTCGTCGCGAAGTTGCCCGAGTCCAGCAGCACCAGGGGGCGCAGGTCCGGGGGAATGATCGGGACCACATCGAGCACCATCCACTCCGGCTCGTTCCCGGAGTCGCGCAGCATCTCGACCGTGCGCAGGCGCTTGATGATGTCCTTCTGGCGCTGCTTGGACTTCGTCGCCTGGAGCTCCTCACGCAGCTCGAGCGAGAGACCGGGCAGGTCCAGCTTGCGGAGGATCTTCTTGACGCACTCCGCGCCCATGTCCGCCTCGAACTCGGCGCCGTACTTGTCGCGCGAGCTGCGGAACTCCTCCTCGGTGAGCAGCTGGTACTTCTCGAGGGGCGTGTCGCCGGGATCGACGACCATGTAGTCCTGGAAGTAGATGACCCGCTCGAGGCTGGAGACCTTGACCCCCAGGAGGTTGCCCAGGCGGCTCGGCATGGCCTTGAAGAACCAGATGTGCGACACGGGCGCCGCCAGGTTCACATGGCCCATGCGGCTCCGACGCACCCGGCTGTGGGTGATCATGACGCCGCACTTGTCGCAGACGATGCCCTTGTGCTTGATGCCCTTGTACTTGCCGCAGAAGCACTCCCAGTCCTTCTCAGGACCGAAGATGCGCTCGCAGAACAGGCCGTCGCGCTCGGGGCGGTAGGTCCGGTAGTTGATCGTCTCCGGCTTCTTGACCTCGCCGTACGACCAGCTGCGGATGTCCTCGGGAGAGGCGAGCGCGATGGTCACGCTGCCGTAGTCGTTGATCCGGTTGTACTTGACTTCTTCCATCGAGAGACCTCCGTCGATCAGAGGGTGGCTGCTTTCTTGTGCAGCTGCATGTTGAGGCCGAGGCCCCGGATCTCGTTCGTGAGCACCTCGAAGGACACCGGCGTGCCGGGCTCCAGCACGTTGAGGCCCTTGACCATGGACTCGTAGATCTTGGTCCGACCGTCCACGTCATCCGACTTGACGGTGAGGAGCTCCTGCAGGATGGACGCGGCCCCGTAGGCCTCGAGCGCCCAGACCTCCATCTCCCCGAAGCGCTGGCCGCCGAAGCGCGCCTTACCGCCGAGGGGCTGCTGCGTGATGAGGCTGTAGGGCCCCGTCGCGCGGGCGTGCACCTTCTCATCGACGAGGTGGTGCAGCTTGAGCATGTACATGATGCCCACGGTGACCTTCTGCTCGAAGGCCTGGCCGGTGCGGCCGTCGTAGAGGCGGAACTTGCCGTCGGCGTCGAACTTGGCCTCGTCGAGCACCTCGGCGATCTCCTCCTCCTTCGCGCCGTCGAACGCTGGCGTGTAGCAGCGGATGCCGAGCTTGTGGGCCGCGAAGCCCAGGTGGGTCTCGAGGATCTGCCCGACATTCATGCGGCTGGGCACGCCCAGGGGGTTGAGGACGATGTCGACCGGACGGCCGTCCTCGAGGTAGGGCATGTCCTCGACGGGGCAGACCTTGCTGATCACACCCTTGTTGCCGTGGCGGCCGGCCATCTTGTCCCCCACCGAGATGTTGCGCTTGGTGGCGACATAGACCTTGACCATCTCGAGCACGCCGGTAGGCAGCTCGTCGCCGCGGCTGAGGCGGTTGACGATCTTGTTCTTCTCGGCCTCGCGGGCCTCGATCCGGGCCGTGGCGTCGTGGATGGCCTGCAGGGCGCCGTTGCGGCCGGCGCCCTCGGGCGCAGCCTCGGCAGCCTGCTGGCTGAGGACCTTGACCCGGCGCAGCTCGTCGTAGGTCGAGGTGTCGTCCAGGGCGAAGGGCTTGCCGGTGAGGTCGTCCTTGATCTCGACCGAGAGGGCCTCCTGGACCTTCTTCAGCATGGTCGCCGTGTTCTCACGGAGCGCCGAGAGGAAGGCCATCTCGGCGTCGCGGATCACATTGAGGGTCTGCGCCCGCTCGGCGTCCGTCAGGTTGACGCGACGGGAGAACTTCTGAGCGTCGATGACGACCCCGCGCGTGCCGGGAGGCATCGTGAGGCTGGCGTTCTTCACATCGACGCCGGCCTTGCCGAAGATCGCGTGGAGCAGCTTCTCCTCGGGGGTCAGCTCGCTCTTGGACTTCGGCGCGACCTTGCCGACGAGGACGTCTCCGGCCTCGACGAAGGTGCCGACCCGGATCATGCCGGACTCGTCGAGGTTCGCGAGGGCGCGCTCCCCCACATTGGGGATGTCAGGAGTGAACTCCTCCTTGCCGAGCTTGGTCTCGCGGATCTCGACCTCGTACTCCTCGATGTGCACCGAGGTGAAGACGTCGTCGCGCACGAGGCGCTCGGAGACCAGGATGGCGTCCTCGTAGTTGAAGCCGTCCCAGGGCATGAAGGCCACCACGAGGTTCTTGCCGAGGGCAAGCTCCCCACCGTGGCTGGACGCCCCGTCCGCGAGGAGCTGGCCCATGACCACCTCATCGCCGACATTCACCACCGGGCGGTGGTTCTGGGTGGTCCGCTCGTTCATGCCGCGGAACTTCGTGAGGGGGTACTCGTCCTCACCCACGATGATCAGGCGGCTGTCCACATACTCGACCGTGCCCGCGTTCTTCGCGTAGAGGGGCATGGAGGAGTTCGCGCTGACGGGCTTCTCCATCCCGGTCCCGACGATCGGGACCTCGGGAATGAGGAGCGGCACGGCCTGGCGCTGCATGTTCGAGCCCATGAGGGCCCGGTTCGCGTCGTCGTGCTCCAGGAAGGGGATCAGGGCCGCGGAGACGCCGATGATCTGCTTCGGGGAGACATCCACATAGTGGACCTCGTTCGGCGGCACCTCGACGTTGTCGCCGTCCTTACGGGCGAGGACGCGCTCCTGCTGGATGTTGCCCTTGTCGTCGACGATCACATCGGCGGGGGCCATGACCATGCCGAGCTCCTCGTCGGCGCGCAGGTAGCTGATCTCGTCGGTGACGCGGCCCTTCTTCACCGCGCGGTAGGGCGTGGTCAGGAACCCGTAGGAGTCGAGCTTGCTGTAGAGCGCCAGGGACGAGATCAGGCCGATGTTCGCGCCCTCGGGCGTCTCGATCGGGCAGAGGCGTCCGTAGTGGGAGAGGTGCACGTCGCGGACATCGAAGCCCGCGCGCTTGCGGTTCAGACCGCCGGGGCCGAGGGCCGAGAGGCGGCGCTCGTGGGTCAGCTGGCTAAGCGGGTTGGCCTGGTCGACGACCTGGGAGAGCTCGGAGCGTCCGAAGAAGTACTCGACCGCGCTGGAGAAGGTCTTCGAGTTGATCAGCTCTCGCGGCTTGACCTTCTCGCGCTCCTCGAGGTTCATGCGCTCCTGGGCGGTGCGACGCAGCTTCAGGAGGCCCTTGCGGAACTCCTCGCCGGCCAGCTCCGCGATGGTGCGCACGCGGCGGTTGCCGAGGTTGTCGATGTCGTCCACCTCACCGCGGCCGTTGCGCAGGTCGATGAGGTACTTGACCGAGTTCAGGATGTCCTGCGGCTGCAGGACCTGGATGTGCTCGGGGATGTCCTGGTCGAACTTGCGGTTCAGACGGAAGCGGCCGACGCGCCCGAGGCGGTACCGCTGCGGGTCGTAGAACTTCTCGTGGAACAGCTCGCGGGCCTTCTCGAGCTGGGGCGGGTTGCCAGGACGCAGGCGCGAGTAGATCTTCAGCAGCGCGTCCTCGTGGGAGCGCACGCCGGAGTCCTCGTGCATGCTGTTCAGGATCAGCATGTCGAGGTCGCTCACATCGGCGTCGATGACCTCGACCTCGGCCAGGTCGCTGGCGGAGATCTCGAGGGCGGCCGTCTCGGGGATCGGCATGCCCGAGGGCACGAGGACCTCACCGGTCTTGAGGACGATGATGTCCCCCACCGCGATGCGGTCGGTGATCTTCTTCGCGAAGGCGTTGGCCGTCGTGGTCTTCGTCTTCTTGACGACCTTGGTCGGATAGAACTTGCGCAGGAGGGCCTGGTCGGTGCCCAGGTCCTCGTCGAGAGCGCGCAGGAAGGTGACGGCGGAGAACTTGCCCGACTGGTCGATGCGGACCTGGAGGCCGTCCTTCTTGGTGACGTTCAGCTCGATCCAGCTGCCGCGCTCGGGGATGATCCAGCAGGAGTGCAGGGCCCGATCGGTGGTCGAGGTGTCGAGCAGGAAGTCGACGCCGGGCGACCGGTGCAGCTGGCTCACGATCACGCGCTCGGAGCCGTTGACGATGAACTCGCCCCCGCCGAGCATGATCGGGATCTCACCGAGGTAGACCTCCTCCTCGATCGGCTCAGGCTTGACGAGGCGCAGGCGCACCCGGAAGGGGTAGCCGTACGACATGCGCAGCTTGCGGCACTCGTCGATGTTGTACCGGGGCCGCCCGAGCTCGTAGCCGATGTACTCGAGGCACATCGTCTTGTCGTACGAGTAGATCGGGAAGACCTCGTGGAGCAGCGCCTCGAGCCCCTCCATCGGGCGGGAGCCCGGGGGGGTATCGGCGCCGAGGAAGGCCTCGTAGGCCTCCGTCTGGATCTCCGTGAGGTTCGGGAGGGACTCGATTTCCAGGACGCGCCCGAAGGTCCGAACGGGGACATCGGGGGCGACCATGCGGCCGGGGTTCTGAGTCATGGAGTCTCGTCTCCGGGCATCCCGCGCGTGGCGGGTGCCTTGGGGGTGAGGGGGGCGCTGCGAGCGAACCCCGGTCAGGCCTCAGAGGCCGTACCAGGATCCGACGGGAGTGCGCACTCCAGCAGCAAAGAGTGCGCACGGGAGCCCTGGCCGCGCCGGGGGGAGCGCAGGCCTGAGCACGGGTGAAGAGAGGGGGCGGCAGACGCACCACCGGGACACAACGACACCCCACCGCGGCACGCAGAGCTCTGCGCAGCGCGGGGGACGAGGGATGTCGCCAGGTGGAGGATCGCGGTGCCGGGGTGCAAGGTCGAGGAGAGGTTCCACCCCGCCCGGGGTCGGGCGTGGTGCGGGGTGCAACGGTCACGGGCCGCAGGAAGCGACCCGGACCGCGGAACTCAGTCGACCTTGACGGTGGCGCCAGCGGCCTCGAGCTTGCCCTTGATCTCTTCGGCCTCTTCCTTGGAGGCGCCTTCCTTGACGGGCTTGGGAGCGTTGTCAACGACCTCCTTGGCCTCCTTGAGACCAAGGCCGGTGATGGCGCGCACCTCTTTGATGACGGCGATCTTGTTGCCGCCAGCGTTCTCGAGGATGACGTCGAAGGAGGTCTTCTCCTCGACCTCGGCCGCGCCACCGCCACCGGGGGCGGCGACCGCGACGGCGGCGGGGGCAGCAGCGCTGACGCCCCACTCGTCCTCGAGGAACTTGACGAGTTGGGAGGCCTGCATGAGGGTGAGGCCGCTCAGCTGGTCGGCGATCGTCTTGAGCTCGGCGTCGAGCTCGACCGTGGTGGTCTCTTCGGACATGGCTATGGGTCTCCTGGTGGAGGGGTGTTGGTGTGCTTGGTGGAAGTCCGGCGGCCTGTCCGCCGGTGATCGAAGGGGGAACGACCGAGCAGAGCCCAGCCGTGGACGGCTCACTCGGCGCCGCCCTCCTTGTCCGCCTTGGCCTGGATGACCCGGGCGACGGAGGAGGGGACAGCGTTGAGGATCGTGGCCAGGCCGCGCGCGGGACCAGAGATGACCCCGAGCAGCATGGCGTTGACGGTGTCGCGATCGGGGAGATCGGCGAGGGCCGCGGCCTCGGCCGCCCCCATCACCTGCCCCTCGAAGTAGGCGGCCTTGAGACCGAGCTTCCCGTCGGCACGCAGCGCCTTGAAGTCCTTGTCGCTCAGGACCTTGGCGGCCGCGATGAGGCCCTCGGTCCCGGCAGCCACCATCCCGGTGTTGCCCTTGAACGCGTCCCCGTCCAACTCAACGCCCTGCTCGGCGAGGAGGCGGCGAACCAGGGTGTTGCGGACCATGCGGACGCTGACGCCGCGCTCGGCCAGGGAAACTCGGATGGCCTCGTTCTGGGCCATGGTCAGGCTGCTGAAGTTGATGAACAGCAGGCCCTCGGCGTCCCCGAGGAGGTCCGCCAGCTCGGCGGTCACCATGCGGTTGATGATGTTCGGCATGATCAGCCTCCGTAGGTGATCTGTGCGCCCGGACCCATGGAGGTCGAGACGCTGACCTTGCGAACGAACACGCCCTTGACCGCCGAGGGGCGCATGCCCGCGAGGTGGTCCATGAACGCGGTGAGGTTGGCGACGAGGTCCTCGGTGGCGAAGGAGCGCTTGCCCAGGGGGGCGTGCACATTGCCTCCGGCGTCGGTCCGGAACTCGACCTTACCCGCCTTGAAGTCCGTGACGGCCTTGGCCACATCGGGCGTGACCGTGCCGGACTTGGGCGAGGGCATCTTGCCCTGGGGACCCAGGACGCGACCAAGACGACCGACATGCTTCATCATGTCGGGGCTGGCGATGACGACATCGAAGTCCATCCAGCCCCCCTCGATCTTGGTCGCCAGCTCGTCGGAGCCGACCTCGTCGGCGCCGGCGGCCTTGGCGGCCTCGGCCTTGTCACCCTCGGCGAACACGACGACCTTCACGGTCTTGCCGAGGCCCTTGGGCAGCGAGACCGCGCCGCGGACCAGCTGGTCCGACTTGCGGGGGTCGATGCCGAGGCGGACGGCGACCTCGACGGTCTCGTCGAACTTCGGACCGGGCAGGCTCTTCAGCAGGGAGAAGGCCTCCTCTGCCGAGTAGTCGCGGCCGCGCTCCACCATGGTGGCGGCCTGGGCGTATCGCTTGCTGCGCTTCTGCATATCAGCCCTCCACCTCGATTCCCGAGGAGCGCGCCGTGCCCTCGATGATGCGGCAGGCGTGCTCGAGGTCCCGAGCGTTGAGGTCCTTCATCTTGATGTTGGCGATCTCCTCCACCTGAGCGCGGGAGACCTTGCCGGCCACCTGGGTGCCGACCTCGCCGGCCCCCTTCTCGATGCCAGCAGCCTTCTTGAGGAGGACCGCAGCCGGGGGCGACTTCAGGATGAAGTCGAAGGTGCGGTCCTTGTAGACGCTGATCTCGACGGGGATGATCATCCCCATCTGGTCGCGCGTGGCATCGTTGAAGCGCTTGACGAACTCCGCGATGTTCACGCCGTGCGAACCCAGGGCGGGGCCCACGGGCGGCGCCGGGGTCGCTTGCCCAGCAGGGCACTGCAGCTTGATCTTGCCGGTGACTTCTTTCGCCATCTCAGACGGCCTCCACTTCCCAGTACTTGAGGTCCACGGGCGTCGGTCGACCGAAGATGGTCACCACGACGCGCACGGTGCCCTTCTCGGCGTTGACCTCCTCGACAGCTCCATCGAAGCCATCGAAGGGCCCAGTGTTGATCTTCACCATGTCCCCTCGGTTCAGGCCGATCGTGACCTGGGGGCGCGACTCCGAGTCCTGCATCCGCGACAGGATCGCGGTCACTTCGGCCTCGGAGATGGACGTGGGCTCGCCACGGCTACCCAGGAAGTCGCGCAGTCCGTCGACCCCCCGGAGCGTGTTGCGCGCCTGGATGACCTTGGGGTCATCAGCCTCGGCCAGGTCGGCCTGCACCATGAGGTAGCCGGGATACAGCTTCTTCTCGACGGTGCGCTTCTTGCCACCCTTCATGTCGGTGACGAGCTCGTAGGGAACCAGGACCTGGGGCACGACCTCGTCGACGCCAGCGACCTTGAGGCGCTGGATCGCGTTGTCGCGGATGCGCTTCTCCCGCCCGGACTGGCAGCGCAGGAAGTACCACTTGAAGGCCATGGGTCGCTCTCTTGGATCAGCCGATGAGGATGCGACGGGCGACCTCGCCAAGGAACCAATCGGCACCGGCGAGGAAGGCCATCAAGAACACGACGGTGGCCATGACCACCAGGGAGCTGTCCATGGCCTCGTCGACCGTGGGCCAGGTGACCTTGCGGAGCTCCTGCTCGGTCTCGATCAGGAGCTCCGCGTTCTTCGGGGTCTGCTCCCAACGGTGCAGCAGGAAGAGGCCGAGTCCGAGGACGAGGGTGCTGATCAGCAGGGCCGCGTTCGGCACTACCCCGAGCACCGGGACGCGCTCGAGCCCGCCGAGGGGGGCCGCCAGCGAGTCGAAGGTCTGCAGCGTCTCGTGGAGCGAGGTGCAGCCGTAGAACACGAGGATGGCAACCGTCCAGAAGACGGTCATGCGCGCCATGCGGCCCTGGTCTGCTTTGTAGGCCATGGGTGTGCTCTCCGGGTCGGGGGTGGGGACGAGGTGGGACGGGGAAGGGGGTCAGGAGCTCTTGAGCGGCCCGTGGGCCGCAGGACTTGGGGCGCAGGCCCCAGGGGTCAGAGCTTCTTCTCCTTGTGGACGGTGTGCTCCCGGCAGAACCGGCAGTACTTCTTCTTCTCGAGCTTGTAGGCAGCCTTCAGACGCTTGTGCGTCGTGTAGTTCCTGTTCTTGCAGATGGTGCACTCGAGGAAGACGTAGCGTTCCTTGACCTTCATGGGCGCGCCGCGGGGCTTGGTGTTCGGGGGTGCGGAGCAGAGGGGAGGCTGCTGGCCGGCGAGGGAGGGTCACTCCCCCACCGGCCCGAGCCGAGGCGGTTGAGGCAGCGCGCGCTCCGGGGGCGCGCCGCCACCGCGAGGCGTCACTCGAGGATCTTGGTCACGACGCCGGCGCCGACGGTCCGGCCGCCCTCGCGGATGGCGAAGCGGAGCTGCTCCTCCATCGCAACGGGGGTCCCGAGGGTGACCTCGAGCTTGACGTTGTCGCCGGGCATGCACATCTCGGCGCCACCGAGCAGGTTCGCGGCTCCCGTCACGTCAGTGGTGCGGAAGTAGAACTGCGGGCGGTAGCCGGAGAAGAACGGCGTGTGACGGCCGCCCTCGTCCTTCGAGAGGATGTAGACCTCGGCCTCGAACTTCTTGTGCGGGGTGACGGTGCCGGGCTTGGCCAGGCACATGCCGCGCAGGAGGTCCTTCTTGTCGACACCGCGGAGGAGGACACCGACGTTCTCGCCGGCGCGCCCCTCGTCGAGGGTCTTCTGGAACATCTCGACGCCGGTGCAGGTCGTCTTGCCGATCTCGTCGCTCATGCCGACGATCTCGAGCTCGTCACCCACGCGCACGATGCCGCGCTCGACGCGACCGGTGCCCACGGTGCCACGACCCTTGATCGAGAACACGTCCTCGATGGGCATGATGAACGGCTTGTCGACATCACGCTCGGGGAGCGGGATGTAGCTGTCGATGGCGTCCATCAGCTCCTTGATCGGAGCGAAGGCGGCGTTGTCGTCGCTGTAGCCGTCGCCGTCGAGGGCGTTCTGGGCGGCGAGGGCAGAGCCACGGATGATCGGGATGTCGTCGCCGGGGAAGTCGTACTTGCTGAGCAGCTCGCGGATCTCCATCTCGACGAGGTCCAGCAGCTCGGGGTCGTCGACCTGGTCGACCTTGTTCATGAAGACCACGATCGCGGGCACGTTCACCTGGCGGGCCAGGAGGATGTGCTCACGGGTCTGGGGCATCGGACCGTCAGCGGCCGAGCACACCAGGATCGCGCCGTCCATCTGGGCGGCACCGGTGATCATGTTCTTGACGTAGTCGGCGTGACCGGGGCAGTCCACGTGCGCGTAGTGACGCGTCTCGGACTCGTACTCGACGTGAGCCGTCGAGATCGTGATGCCGCGCGCCTTCTCCTCGGGCGCCTTGTCGATCATGTCGAAGTTCATCGCCTTGGCCAGGCCACGGGCGGCCTGGGTGCGGCAGATGACGGAGGTCAGGGTGGTCTTGCCGTGGTCGACGTGACCAATGGTGCCCACGTTCACGTGGTCCTTCTTCCGCTCGAAGACTTCCTTGGCCATTGCAGGATCCTCTGTCTTTCCGGGCCGAAGCCCTGTTTGCTGGGTGGTTGGGGGATGGATGGCCCGGGAGTCGAGCCGAGGGGTGACCCCGCTTGCGCGGAGCCTGCCGACCCCGCGAGCGGGACCGACGACCGTCCCCCGCCTTGGGGCGGGGTGCGGTGATTGGGGTTTGAAGTGAACGAAGATGGAGCTGCTGACGGGACTTGAACCCGTGACCTCTTCCTTACCAAGGAAGTGCTCTACCACTGAGCTACAGCAGCTCGGGCCAGGGGCGCGCGCAGAGCGCACATCCAAGGCCTTTGCGGCGATCACGAGGCTGGTCGCGGCTGCCGAGCCCCCCCGCATGAGGGAGAGCGAGCGCGTCCAGAGGATTCGGGGCAGGGCTGGGTGGAGCGGGTGAAGGGAATCGAACCCTCGTGTGCAGCTTGGAAGGCTGCCGTTCTACCATTGAACTACACCCGCCCTCGGTGGACCCATGGGCCGGAGCACGCCGGGCGCCCCTCACGGGCGGCACCCTCTTGGGGCCCCCGACTGGAGCCGCGTGCTTGGAGCGGGCAGGGCAGGCGCCTTGGAGGCGCACGCCGCGCATCAGGACCGGATCGGAACCTCGACCGGAACGGGTTCGGCAGCGCGGAGCGGCTCTCCCCCACCCACACACCTCGGCTCAGCGAGACGGGCCACCCGCTCTGCGGGCGCGAAGCCCGGAGGGGGGTGGTGGGGAGAACAGGATTCGAACCTGTGAAGGCAGTGCCATCAGATTTACAGTCTGACCCCTTTGGCCGCTCGGGAATCTCCCCGTGTGGATCCGGATCGGGGGACCGGTGCTGGCGCACGGTTCAACCCCTCGAGAGCCCCGCGTGCCACAGTCCCGCATGGGGACCGGCACCCCGTGACCCTGGTCGGGTCACGGCGGTCGAGCCTCGGGGGTCACGGTGCTCCCGTGTCCTCCTCGTGATCGGTTCGTGTTTCCAGTGAGCGTGCGGCGAGCCGCATCAGCGGGCCCCGGGGGAGGCGCCGCTGGAGCCAGCGGCGGGACTCGAACCCGCAACCTGCTGATTACAAATCAGCTGCTCTGCCAATTGAGCCACGCTGGCGTGCAGCAGGGCCTTCCAGACCCGGGGGGACGCGGAGGTCATTGGAGGACCTCCAGGACCCTGGTCCCGGATGAGGAGCGGACAGGATAGGGTCGCGCCCCCGTCCGTCAAGGGCGTGCCGGGGATCTTTTTCGGGGGAGGGCCGCCGCTCAGGCGCGACGCCGCCCGGCGCCCCCCCTCCTAGAGGGCCCGCAGCTGCCCGCGGTGGTGCTCGAAGGCCGCCTCGACCTGCTCCATCGAGTCCCCGCCGTACTTCTCGAGGAAGGCCTCGGCCAGCGCCAGGGCCACGACAGCCTCCGCCACGACGCTCGCCGCCGGCACGCTGGTGACATCGGAGCGCTGGTAGGTGGCATCCCGAGGCTCGCCCGTCTCCATGTCCACGCTGGGCATTCCCTGGCGCAGGCTCGGGATGGGCTTCATCGCCGCCCGCAGGACCAGGTCCTCCCCCGTGGTGAGCCCGCCCTCGAGGCCTCCAGCGCGGTTCGACCCCCGGCGGAAGCGGGTCGGGGCCCCCGCGTCCGCGGGCAGGATGGCGTCGTGGACCCGGGAGCCGGGCCGCCGCCCCGCCTCGAACCCGAGGCCGACCTCGACCCCCTTGATGGCGGGGATGGAGAAGAGGGCCGCGCCCAGACGAGCCGTCAGGCGGTCGGGAGGCGACTGGTACGAGCCCAGCCCGGGCGGCAGGCCGGTCACGCGGACCTCGAAGACCCCCCCAAGGCTGTCCTGGGCGGCCCGCGCGCCGTCCACGGCGGCCACCCAGGCCCCCTCGAGGGCCGGGTCGAGGCCGTGGAACGCGCTGCCCGCCCGGATCTCGTGCCGCCGCTCCCCTGCGGCGCGCCACAGGGACTCACCGTCCGGAGGGACCTCAGGAACCCCCCCCACCTCGAGGACGAAGGCGAAGACCTCGATGCCGAAGGCGCTGAGCAGCTGGCGGGCCACGGCTCCGGCGGCGACCCGGGGAGCGGTCTCCCGCGCGCTCGCGCGCTCGAGGACCGCACGCCCGTCCCGGTGGCCGTACTTCATACAGCCCGCCAGGTCCGCGTGCCCGGGCCGGGGCGCGGCCACCTGCGGCAGGCGCTCGATCACCGCGTCACGGTTGCGCACCAGGAGAGTGAGGGGCGAGCCCAGGGTCACCCCCCCCTTCAGGCCGCTGAGGACCTCGACCTGGTCCCGCTCGATCTTCATGCGGCCGCCGCGGCCGTAGCCCAGCTGCCGGCGGGCGAGGTCTGCGTCGACCGCGGAGAGATCCAGAGGCAGCCCCGCCGGCAGGCCCTCCAGGACGGCCGCCATCGACGGGCCGTGGGACTCGCCCGAGGTGATCCAAGAGAAGCGCGCCACGCAGGGAGGCTAGCCCCGCCCGCGGGTCGAGCCAAGAGGCGGAGGCGGATCCCACCCCTCGCGAGACACCGCCGCGGGCCCCTGACGGGGCTCAGGCGCGGGGCTCAGGCGCGGGGCTCAGGCGCGGGGCTCAGGCGCGGGGCTCAGACGGGGCCCCAGGCGGGGGCTCAGACGGGGGCCTCAGCCGTGCAAGCGCATCATCTCGGGAGCCGGGCGGCCCGCGCCGCCGGCACTCTCGGGTCCGGCGCCCTCAGGGGGGGCCGGAGCGTCGGAGACCGGAGCCTCACTGGCAGCCGGCCGGGCGGGCCGGATCTCGACCCAGCCCTCGCTCAAGCGCTCGACCTGGGCGTGCTCCGCCGCCTCGGACGCGGCCGGCGCGACCTCGACGGGGGCCGGACGGGCGGCCAGGCACTCCAGCACGCGCGCCTCCAGGAGCTCGAAGTCGAAGGGCTTCGGCAGGGTGCCCAGGACCCCGGGGACCGCCAGGAGGCGCTCGGTGGAGTCCTGATCCAGGTAGCCCGAGACCACGAGGGTCGGGGGCAGCATCCCCTGCTCCGCGAGGACGGGCAGCTCGTCAAGGGCCGATTCGGCGCCCAGATCGAGGTCCGACAGCATGAGGTCGGGCAGCCCGTCCGCGAGGGCCACGCGGGCCTCCGCGAAGCTGTGCGCGCGGCGGACGCCGAAGCCCCGCTTGCCAAGAAACCAGGAGACCAGCTCGACGATCCGCTCGTCGTTGTCCAGGACCAGGATGTCGGCCGGACCGGCCCCGGCGGACGCGGCCTGGGGCACGGGAAGGGCCTCGAGAGGGTCGTGCGCGTTCGGATCGGAGCTCGTCATGACGGATAGGCCAAGACTACTCCGCTTGATGCACCGTTCAAGGCGCGTGAAGGGAATCCTCACGCGCGTTCCGCCCGCAGGACCCGCACGGGCTGGAGGGCCCGGAGGGGCGCCGGTCAGAGGGACTCGTAGGGGGTCACCTCGTCGAAGGGCACCCGCACCTTCATGGCCCCGAGCTTGCACACGACCTCCTCACGCTCGCGGTCGAGCTTGTGGACGAGGACGCGCTTGCGGTAGCGCGGCAGATACACCAGCGAGCCCTTGCCCAGGCCTGCGAGGAAGGTCTTCCTGCGATCGGTGAGGGAGGCGCCGCTGAGGTCCGCCTGCAGCCGGTCGAGCACCTCCTCCATGGCGCGCCGCGCCTCCGCGCCCAGCTGGGGCAGCAGCGCGCGCGCGCGCTCCAGGCCCCGCGCCGCTTCGCGCACGCGCTCCTCCAGCCCCTTCTGGGCCTCCGCCTCCACCTGCTCGCTCCTGCGCTCGAGCCGCTCACGCTCCCCGGCGAGGCGGTTCGCCTCCTCGCGCGCCCGGTCGCGCTCCGACTCGGTCCGCTTGCGCACGCGCTCGGCCTCGATGCGCGCCGTGCGGACATCCGCGAACAGGTCGTCGAGGTCCTGCCCCTGCCGCTCCAGGAGCTCCTGGGCGCGGGCGACGACCCCCCCGTCGAGGCCGAGCCGGCGGGCGATGACGAGGGCCCCCGACTCCCCGGGAGTTCCCAGGTGCACCTGGTACAGGGGGGCGAGGCTCTCGAGGTCGAACGCGGTGCAGGCGTTCTCCGCGCGGGGTCGCCTCCAGGCGAACTCCTTCAGCCGACCGATGTGAGTCGAGACCAGGGTGTGGGCAGCGCGCGCGAGGAGCGTCTCGAGCACCGCGAGACCGAGCGCGGCTCCCTCCTCCGGGTCCGTGCCCCCGCCGAGCTCGTCCAGCAGCACGAGGCTCTGCGGGTCGGCCTGCTCCAGGGCCTCCTGGATGCGCACGAGGTGGCTCGCGAAGGTCGAGAGGTTCTGGCGAATCTCCTGCTCGTCCCCGATGTCCGCAAGCACCCGCTCGTAGAGCGGAACGGTGGTGCCCTCGGCCGCGGGCACAGGAAGCCCCAGGCGCGTGAGCAGAGCGAAGAGCCCCGCCGTCTTCATGGCCACGGTCTTGCCGCCGGTGTTCGGACCCGTGATCAGCAGCAGGTCGAAGTCGTCCCCGACGCGCAGGTCGATGGGGATGACCTCGGCAAGCCGCCCGTCCGCGACCTGCTGGATCAGGAGCGGGTGACGGGCCGCGCGCAGGGACAGGCCCGCCGAGGCGCCCTCGTCTCCTGGCTGCAGCGCAACGACCGCCTGGTGCCGCGCCATGAACCGCGCCCCCACCACCGCGAGCTCCACCTCGGCCAGGAGCAGCGCGTGAGCCTCGATCCGCTCGCGCTCGTCCAGCACGCGGCGGGCCAGCTCGAGCATGATCCGCTCGGCCTCGCGGCGCAGGTCGCTGCGCAGCTCGGCGAGACGGTTCCCCGGCTGCACCACCTCGCTCGGCTCGATAAAGACGCTCTCGCCGCTCGCCGAGCGGTCGTGCACGAGCCCGCGCACGCGCCCGCTCAGCCGGGCCTTCACCGCGAGGACCGGCCGCCCCTGGCGCCTGTGCACCGAGGCGTCGCTGAGGACCGCGCGCACATCCGCGCGCCCGAGGATCTCCTTGAGGCGCTGGTCGATGCGACTCGACTGGTCCTGGACCTCGCGCGAGAGGCGCTCGTGCAGGGGAGAGGCGTCGGTTCGCAGGCGCCCGCGGCCGTCCAGGGTCGCCTCCAGCCGCCCGTGGAGTCCCGACAGGTCGGGGGCCCCGTCCAGGACCTCGAGGAGCGTGCGCGCCTCCTCTCCGTGCTCGGTGCCCCAGGCCTCGATGCGCCCACGCGCCTCGATCAGGCTGCGCAGCGCGGAGAGCTGCTCCTCGTCGAAGCCGCGCAGCCCGCGCGCGAAGGCCGGCGCCAGGTCGATCAGGCCCGCCAGCGGGGGCTCGGCCCCGCGCGCCCCCAAAGCGTGCGCCGCGCGCACGCGGGCGAGCGCCTGGCGTGCCCCCTCTCGCGAGCGTGGCTGGAGCTCGAGCAGCGCGCGCCGACCGAGGGACGAGGCCACCTCCCGCGCGAACAGCTCGAGGACCTCCTCGAGCCCGAGGACGCCAGCAGCGAAGGCGGCGCGCAGGTCCCGGGTCTCGGTGGTCATGGGCGGAGGTTACCGCAGGCCCGCTCGGGTCCGCGTGCGGGGACGCTAGACTCCGCGCTTCCGCCTGCGCGCGCGAGCGGCCCCCGGGGGCTCCAGCGCCGCGCCGCGCCGCCCCCGCCCGACGCCAAATCCCCCATGAGCACCTCCGACGACGCCCGCTTCGAGACCCTCGCCATCCACGCCGGCCAGGAGCCCGACCCCGTCACGGGCGCGGTCATGACGCCGGTCTACATGACCAGCACCTACGCTCAGCGAGCGCCGGCCCAGCCCGTGGGCGACTACGAGTACAGCCGCTCCGGCAACCCCACGCGCACGGCCCTGGAGGTCAACCTCGCCGCCCTGGAGCAGGGCAGCCGCGGCCTCGCCTTCGCCTCGGGCCTTGCCGCCTGCAACGCCCTGCTCGACCGGCTCGAGCCTGGCGATCATGTGGTGACCGGCAACGACCTGTACGGCGGGACCTGGCGCCTGTTCTCGCGCGTGTTCGAGCGCTACGGGATCCGCTTCTCGTTCGTCGACACGACCGACCTTGCCCAGGTCCAGGCAGCCCTCACCGAGCACACGCGCTATGTGTACCTGGAGACCCCGAGCAACCCCCTGCTGCGCCTGGCGGACATCGGCGCGGCTGCAGAGCTGGCCCACGGCGCAGGCGCCCTCTGCGTCGTGGACAACACCTTCGCGACCCCCTACCTGCAGCAGCCCCTGGCCCTGGGCGCCGACATCGTCCTGCACTCGCTGACGAAGTACCTCGGCGGGCACTCGGATGTGGTGGGCGGCGCCCTCGTCGCGCGCGACCCCGCCATCGGCGAGGAGCTGGCCTTCTACCAGAACGCGGTCGGCGGGACGCCGGGCCCCATGGACTGCTTCCTGGTCCTGCGCGGGATCAAGACCCTCGCCGTGCGCATGGACCGCCACTGCGCCAACGCGGCCGCGGTCGCGGCACACCTGGAGGCCTCGCCCCAGGTCGAGCGCGTGCACTACCCCGGCCTGCCGAGCCACGCCCAGCACGAGCTGTGCGCGCGCCAGATGCGCGCACCCGGCGGCATGGTGAGCTTCGAGCTCGCTGGCGGCGTCGCGGCGGGCGAGGCGTTCGCCATGGGCACGAAGGTGTTCACGCTGGCGGAGTCCCTCGGGGGCGTCGAGTCCCTGGTGGAGACGCCGCCGTCGATGACGCACGCCTCGATCCCGGCCGAGACGCGACGCGCCGCAGGCCTGCAGGACGGCCTCGTGCGCCTGTCCGTCGGCATCGAGCACGAGGCCGACCTGCTGGCCGACCTCGACCGCGCCCTCGCCGCCGCGCGCTGAGGCCCCGCAGGCTGCCTCAGGCCAGGGGCGGGTACCCCGCGAGCCAGTCCTTCCGCATGGAGAAGAGGCTGCCGTGAGGCTGAGGGCGGCCGCGCAGGCGCGCCGCCACGGCCTTGAGCAGGGCCCAGGTCCAGAACATGGAGAGGCCGAAGGGCACCTGCCACGCGGGCCAGTGCGTGCGCACCAGCGTCACGCGGGCCTTGGTGATGAGGGCCTCCTTGCGCGTGTCGTCGGGGGAGCTGGCCCCGACCAGGTGGATGATCTCGGCCTCTGGGGTGATGGCCGGTCGGCACCCCAGCGCGCGGGCACGCAGGCAGAGGTCGGCCTCCTCGCCGTACATGAAGTAGCGCAGGTCGAAGCCGCCAAGGGCGCGCCAGGTCTCGAGGCGCGTGAGCAGGAAGCAGCCGACCACGATGTCCACCTCGCGCTCGCTGTCCCGCCGCCAGCCGCCGATGCCCTCGGGGTTGAACAGGTTGCTCTCCTTGAAGACCGCGCGCAGGCCGGTGGCCATGCACACGGTGCTCCACGGAGTGATGCGCTGCCAGCAGGAGGCTGGGTTGAGGCTCCTGTCCTTGAACAAGGTGCGGCCGCCCCAGATCCCCGCCTGCGGGCGCGTGCGCGCGAACTCAAGCAGGCGGTCGATGGCGCGGTCCAGGACCTCGGTGTCGGGATTCAGCAGCAGCAGGTACTCCCCGCGCGCCCTCTCGGCGGCGAGGTTGTTGGCCCATGCGAAGCCCAGGTTCTCCTCGGAGCGGATGAGGGTCAGGCGGTCCCCGAACTCCTCCGCGATCGCGTCGGCCGAGCCGTCGTCGGAGGCGTTGTCGACCACGAGCAGCTCGAAGGTCCCGGCTTCGGTCTGGTCGAAGACCGTTCTCAAGGCCGTCAGAGTCAGGTCCTTGGTGCGGTAGCTGACCACCACGATCGAGACGAGGGGGGCGTCCATGGGCGAGCGCAGGGCGGGACCTCGGCGCGCGAGCCGCGGGAGGTCGCCGGGGGGGGCCAATTCAGAACGGCGAGCCCGGGGTGGAGGGCGGTGCCTTAGGGGGCTCGGGGGTGGGCGGGGCCGGCGGCTGCGGGCGGCGCGGCGGGGCCAGGGCCTCGGGGGCCACGGCGGGAGCGGGCTCGGGGCGCGGCGTGGGTCCCTCGCTGATGCGCTCCCCCATGCGGCGGCCGGCCTTGAACTTGACCGCACGACGCTGGGGCACCTCGACCTCCTCGAGGGTGCGCGGGTTCTGGGCGCGCCGGGGCGCGCGCTCGCGGACCTCGAAGACGCCGAAGTCGCGGAACTCGATGCGGTTGCCCTCCGCGAGCTCCTCGGTGATCGCGTCGAGGAAGCGCTGCAGGATGTCCTTGACCACGACCTTCGTCTGGCGGGTCTCGTCCGCGATGCGGTTGACCAGTTCCTTCTTGGTGATCGTGCGGGACTCGGGGACCATCGCTCGCTCCTGTGGGGAGTTAGATACACGCCAAACCCTTGGGCCGCAAGGACTTGGCGCGATCCAGGGGACCCCGCGCGGGCAGGGCGCGGCGGGCAGGCCCGACCTAAGCCACTGACATCACTGGACTTACGGCGCACGGAACCCGCCAGAGGGGCCGTCCACCCTCCGCAAGCCATTGACCAGCGCGGACTTACAGCCCGGGCTCAGGGGGCCTGGGGGGGCTCCTCCAGCACGAAGGTCACCGGGCCGTGGTTCACGAGCGCGACCTCCATCTCGGCGCCGAACCGGCCGCTGGCCACGGTGAGGCCCAGGGCCTCGAGGTGCTCACGGAAGCGCTCCACCAGAGGCTCGGCCACGGCCGGCGCGGCGGCGCGGTCGAAGGACGGCCGGCGCCCCTTGCGGCCGTCCGCAGCCAGGGTGAACTGGCTCACCAGCAGGACCTCGAGCCCCTCGTCGAGAGCGCTGCGGTCCATGCGGCCGCGCTCGTCGTGGAAGAATCGGAAGCGCGCCACCTTCTCCGCCAGGCGCAGGACCTCCCGCTCGCCGTCGCCCTCGAGGACGCACAGCAGGATCAGCATGCCGGGGCCGATCGAGCCCACGACCTCCCCCGCCACCTCGACCGAGGCCCGACGCACGCGCTGGACCACAAGCCTCACGGCGTGCGCTCCTCCCGGGCACGACGCGCCGCGGCCACCCGCGCCCGCAGCGCCTGCACCACCGCGGCCAGATCCGTGCCGGAACCGGCCACCTGAGCCACGCGCGCCCACTCCTCGGCCCCGGTGCCGCCGCGAGCCTCGCCCAGAAGCGCAAGCTGCACCCAAGGCAGGCTGTCCCCGGGGGCGGCGCTCGCGGAGGCCCAGGCCAGGGCCTCGGCCTCACCCAGCTCACCCAGGTCCGCCCGCACGACGGCCTCGATCGCCAGCCGACGGCTGCGATCGTGCGCCTCGCCGCGCAGGGCCTCGAGCTGCGCGAGGGCCTCGGTGCTGCGCCCCTCCCGAACGCGCACGGTCGCGAGGTCCAGAGCCGCCTCCACACGCGACGCGTGGGAGACGCGCGGATCGCTCGCGGTGGCGGCGAGCCAGCGGCGCAGGGCGTCCCCGGCCACGGGAGAGCCCTCCTGGGCCCACATCCAGGCCTGCAGCCGCCGCGCGCCGAGGTGCCCCGGGTCCGCAGCCAGGGCCTCGAGGAGCCACCCGCGAGCAGCCGCCCAGCGTCCGGGCGCCCCGCCCTCCAGCGCGAGGGCCGCGCGCGCCGTGAGCAGGTCGGCGTGATCGGGCGCAGATGCGAGCCCCTCCTCGAGCAGAGCGCGCGCCTCCTCGGTCGACTCGCTCACGCGCGCGAGCAGCCACACCCGATTCGCAGGTGCCAGCGCCCCGTCCGCGGCCAGCAGCGCGCGCTCCGCCGCGCGCGGATCGTCGGTGCCCGCCTGCGCGAGCCGCGCGTCCTGCGCGAGAGCAAGCAGGTCCAGGCTGGCGGGGCTCTGCGCGAGCAGGGGACCGAGGAGGCGCAGGGTCTCTTCGGGCCTGCCCCCCTCGAGGGCCGCGCGAGCCTCGCCCAGGGCTGGCCGGTCGGCCACCGGGAGGTCGTGGTGCGGAGGCCGCCAGGAGGCCTCCCAGGACTGGGGCCCGGAGGCGCAGGCCAGGCAACCGACCGCGATCAGGAGGCCCGCGGAGGCGCGGCCCCTGCGCGGCCCGTGCCCGCCACGGGGTCTAGCTGCGCGCGCGCTCACGGGCGCGGCACGGCGGCGGTGAACACCTTGCGGGGCCACTCGGAGCGCTCCCCATCCGGCGTGGCCCACACGACCTGACCCTCGGCGATCACGCGCACCGTGTCGGATGCCGGCCTCTCCAGGAGCACCAGCTCGCGCGTCGCGGCGAGGGCCCAGCCGTCGAGCTGCCCGCGCACGATCTCCCCCGCAGCGCCGGGCCCGGGCTGCACGACCTGCAGCAGGCCCTCGCTCGTGGCCTTCACGGTGCGCAGGAAGACACCGTCGTCGGAGCGCGTGACGCAGTGGTCCAGGAGCCCCGGAGGCCCCTCCACGCGGATGCGGTCCGCGAGCAGCATGACGGAGGCCTGAAAGTCGTCCGGCCACGGCGCAGGGGTCACCTCTCGCACCTCCGAGGGCTGCGCACCCGGAGAGGTCGCTGCGGGGGCCGGCATGGAAGGGCCAGCCAGCGCCTCGGTGGCACCCGGCCCCGGCTGCACCGACTCGCGGGCGTCTTGGGGCGGGGAGACGCAGGCGGCGAGGAGGAGCGGCAGGAGGAGGAGGGGTCTCATGGGCAGCTTGCCCCCTGGGGGCTGCGGTGTGGGAGCGAGCGGGTCAGGGGATCGTCGGCGACGCGAGGCTCCGGGCTGGAGCCCCGGCCGGGTCGAGGCCCGCTCGTCTCGTGCGTGGAGCCGCAGGCGGCTCCACGAGGAAGGATAGGAGCCGCCGCTCGCGGCCTGCAAGGCGACGACGGGGCGGTGCCCGCCCGCGGACCCGCGCTCAGCGCAGCCCGCAGGCGCGGTAGGCCCGGTCCCGGACCTGGCAGGCGCGCTCCCGCGCGCGCTCCGCCCCCCGGGCCAGGTGAGCGTCGAGAGATGCCGGGTCGGCAAGGAACTCCTCGAAGCGCGCGCGCGCCGGGGCGAAGGTCTCCTCCCAGGCCTCGATCAGCCGGACCTTGAGGTGACCGTAGCCGGGCGCGCCCTCCCCACCGGCCCGAACCCGCTCGCGCCAGTCCTGCAGCTCTGCGTCCTCGAGGAACAGGGCCAGGAAGTCCAGGAGCAGGACCCCGTCCGGGTCCTTGGGCTCCTCCGGCGGCCGCGAGTCGGTGAGGACCCGGTTCACCGCCTTCTTGAGGGACTTGCCGCTCTCGAAGATCCACAGGTCGTTGCCGTAGCTCTTCGACATCTTCTCACCATCGAGGCCGGGCACCTTGGCCTGGGCCGCGGAGTTCGGGAGCCGCGACTCGGGGCGGACGAACACCTCCTGTCCGAAGGCGGCGTTGAAGTGTCCGGCCATGTCCTGGGCCATCTCCACATGCTGGACCTGGTCCTTGCCGACAGGGACGATCGTGGAGTCGTAGGCAAGGATGTCGGCCGCCATCAGGATCGGATAGGTGAAGAGGCCCACGGAGGGACGCAGGCCCTTGGCCGTCTTGTCCTTGTAGGAGTGCGCCCGCTCGAGGAGGCCCATGCCGGTGACGCAGGACAGGAGCCAGGTGAGCTCGGTCACCTCGGGGACATCCGACTGGCGGAAGAACACCGCCCGCTCCGGATCCAGCCCCAGGGCGAAGTAGGTCGCCGCCATCTCGCGCACATTCGCGCGCAGGCGCTCGGCGTCCTGGACCGTGGTCAGGGCGTGGTAGTCGGCGATGAAGAAGAAGTGCTCGCCCGCCTCCTCCTGGGAGGCCACGTGCTGGCGGATCGCCCCGAAGTAGTTGCCGAGGTGCGGGCGGCCGCTGGGCTGGATCCCGGAGAGGAAGGTCTGCATGGCGGGCGGCGCGGCTGGTCCTGAGGGCCGCGCGGCGCCCGAGTGTAGTGACGAGCCTGCGTGGCTCCAGTGCGGCGCACCGGATCCAGGGGACCCGGCCTCCGGCGATGGCGGTTGCATCCAGTTGCACGGGGGGCGACGATCCCGCCCATGCGGTCCGGCCCCTCCCCCAGCGCACGCCCTGCTCGCCGCCCAACCGGCGGGCGGTGCGCGGGAGCCCTCGCCGCCCTGCTCACGGCCGTCGCCCTGCTGGGACTGGGCGCGTGCGCGACGCCGGGCAGGCAGGAGATCCACCTTGCTCCGCTGTGGAGTGACCTCTCCCTCGCGGGGGGGGACCGCGAGGTGGAGGCCCTGGGCGGCGCGGCCGTGGCCCGCTGGTCGGCGGAGGACGACCGACTGAGCTACTGGGCGCTGCGCCCCCTCGTCTCCTGGACCCGCCTGGGCGAGAGGCGCACCTTCACCTGGATCCTCCCGCCCCTGGGCAGCCGCTTCCGCCGCCCGGAGGAGACCGTGACCCAGGTCCTGCCCCTCTGGCACGAGTCCTCCCAGCCGGCCAGCGAGGACCGCCCGGAGACCTTTCAGTTCTTCTCCCTCCCCGGCGTCTACCTCTCCCGCGATGCGAGCGGGCGTCGCAAGAGCGCGTTCTTCGTGTTCTACGGGGATGTCGAGGAGTTCCTCAGCTTCGACCGCGCGCAGTGGGTTCTCTTCCCGCTCTTCGCCCGCTTCGAGCGGCGCGGGCGCACCCAGTGGAACCTGCTCTTCCCCATGATCCAGTGGAGCACTGGGGAGGGCGGCACCTCCTGGAGGGTGTGGCCCCTCGCGGGGGACCTGCGCTGGGAGGGCCGCTACCGCCGACGCTTCCTGCTGTGGCCCTTCCTCATGGTGCAGGAGTCCGAGCTGGACTCGGCGGCCGGGGCACGGCGCACCTGGCAGCTCTGGCCGCTCTTCGGCTGGTCGTCGCGCGGCGAGGCCCGCAGCTGGACGGCCCTCTGGCCCTTCTTCGGCCTGACCACGGATGAGAGGACGGGCTTCTGGGCCTGGGACGGGCCATGGCCCCTGGTCGTGTTCCAGGGCGGCGATCCAGAGCGCTCCGAGCGGCAGCGCGTCTGGCCCTTCTACTCGCACTACCGCGGCGACGGCCTGGACTCGACCTGGCTCCTCTGGCCCCTCTACAACCGCCGCTCGGAGACCTACGCGGAGTTCAGCCGCGAGGCGGTCTCCGTCCTGCCCTTCTGGAGCTCCTGGGACCGCACGGACCGCGACGGCCGCACCTCGTCCTGGCGCAAGCTCTGGCCGATCATGCGCCGCGGCACCGACCAAGCCGACGAGAGCGAGCTCATCGGCTGGCCCGCCCTCAACCCCCTCCCCCGCCAGGGTTGGATCGACGAGCACTACGCCTGGATGTGGGAGCTCTACGCCGCGCGGCGGACCTTCGACCGCGTCCGGGTCCGCTCCTGGCTGGGCCTGTACCGCGAGGAGACCGACCGCCTCGAGCAGCGCCGCTCGATCGCCGGGCTCTGGGCCCGCCGGGACCTCGTCGAGGAGGGTCGCAAGGTGCGCGAGGTGTCCCTGCTGTTCGGACTCCTGCGCGCCCGGCGCGAGGGCGAGAACGGCTCGTTCCGCCTCCTGGCGCCGGCCTTCCCGGGACCGGGGTGGCCCCGTCGCCCCGGCTCCTGACCGGGGCGACGCCCTCGAACGCAGGTGGCGGCAGGCTTAGGATAGATCCCGGTGTTCGCACTCCTCGACCCCGTGCCCTCCTGGTGGCCGCCGCTGCTCGGCCTGCTGTTCGCGGGCGGAGTGGCCCACCTGCTGTGGACCAGTGCGGGCCCGCGAGCCCTGCTCGAGGAGGCCGGCGGACGCGTTGCCCTCGCCGTGGCCGTGGCTGCGCGACTCCCCCACCTGGCGCGACGCCGCTCGTGGGTGGCGAGGCAGACCTACGGAGCGGCCGTGGGCAACCTGCATGTGATTCTGCTGGTGGGCGTGTTCATCGGCATGATCTTCGCCCTGCAGACCGGGATCGAGCTGGCGCGCTTCGGCCAGCAGGACCAGATCGGCCCCCTCGTGGCCGCCGGCCTCGCGCGGGAGATGGGGCCGTTCATCACCGCCCTGGTGCTCGCATCGACCTATGGCTCGGCGCTCGCCGCCGAGATGGGCACCATGGCCGTGAGTGACGAGCTCACGGCGCTGGAGGTCATGTCCATCGACCGCGTGTCCCTGCTCGTCCTGCCGCGGGTCGTGGCCCTGGCGATCGTCTGCCCGGCTATGACCGTGATCTGCGACACGATCGGGATCATCGGCGGAGGCTTCGTGGCCAGCGCCCAGCTGGGTGTGGGCTGGGACCTCTACATCGACACCTCCCTCTCCGCCCTGGCTGGCCTGGGCGAGGGCGTCCCCCTGCCGAAGGATGTCTTCGGCGGGCTCTTCAAGGCCTTCTGGTTCGGCGCCACCGTAGGCGTCATCTCGTGCGCATCGGGCATCGCCGCGCGCGGCGGAGCCCTCGGCGTGGGCCGCGCCACCAGCCGCGCCGTGCGGGACGCGACCATCGCGGTGATCGTCGCCAACTACTTCCTCACCTGGCTGCTGTACCGATGAGGACACCGAGTGAGACCGGCGACGAGCCCGTGGTCCGCATGCGCGGCGTGCACAAGGCGTTCGGATCCAAGCAGATCCTCCGAGGACTCGACCTCGAGGTGCGCTCCGGCCGGACCCTCGCGATCATGGGAGGCTCCGGGACGGGCAAGTCCGTGGCCCTGCGCCATGTGATCGGCCTGATGGAGCCGGACGCCGGCTCGATCGAGGTGTTCGGCCAGGACCTCGCGACCGTCGGGCCAGCGGGCCTCGCCCGCCTGCGCGAGCGCATGGGCTATGTGTTCCAGGAGGGAGCCCTCGTGGGGTGGATGAACATCCACGACAACCTGGCCCTGCCCCTGCGCGAGCGCGAGGGTCTCTCCGAGGCCGAGGTGCGGCCGCGGGTGGAGGAGGCCATGGAGCGCGTGCATGTGGAGGGCGCGGGCGCGAAGTTCCCCTCCGAGATCTCGGGCGGGATGAAGAAGAGGGTCGGGGTCGCCCGCGCGCTCATCACCCGGCCCGAGCTGGTGCTCTACGACGAGCCCAACGCCGGCCTGGACCCGGAGATCTCACGCTCGATCAACGACCTCATCCGCGAGGTCTCGGACACCCTCGGCGTCACGGCCCTCGTCGTCGAACACCGCGTCGAGTGCATCGAGCGCGTCGCCGACGAGGTGCTCTTCCTGCACGAGGGCCGCGCCCATGTCCACGCTCCCACCGCGGAGTTCTTCGCCTCGCAGGACCCCCGCCTCCGCGCGTTCCTCGGCCCCTCCTCCACCGCCCCCTCCATCACCTCGTCATGAAGCCCAAGCAGCACGCCACCCTTGGCCTGTTCTTCCTCGGCGTCGTCGGCGTCCTGGCCTGGTTCACGCTGTTCCAGAGCGACTTCCGGGTCGGCGGCGAGAGCCGCGTGGCCACGGTCTGGCTGGAGGACGCGGGCGGCCTGCGCTCCGGGGACCCGGTCCTCGTCGCGGGCGTGCGCTGGGGTAAGGTCGACGGAGTGCGCTACGACGCGCGCACCGAGGACCTGGCGCGCCGGATCCAGGTGGACCTCGTGCTCGACCAGGATGTGACCCTGTTCGCGGACCACCGCATCGAGGTCAAGGACGCAACCGTGCTGGGTGGAAAGAACCTCTCCATCGAGCCTGGCAGCCCCGGCTCGGGGACCTACGCCGGCGAGTGGCTGGGCTCCACCAAGCCCGATGTGCTCGCGGCCCTCGGCGAGGTCCTGGACGAGAACCGCAGCAGCCTGCGCAACACCATCGCGGGCCTTGAGACCATGGTCGGGGATGTGAACTCGGGGAAGGGCGTGCTCGGCGCGCTGATCTCCGACGAAGGGCTGCGGGACAGCCTGGACGCGGCCGTCGCCAATGTGGAGGCGACCTTTGCGGACCTCTCGAAGGTCACGACCCAGGTGTCCTCCGGCGAGGGGACCCTCGGACGGCTGCTCTTCGACCAGGCCCTCGCCCAGCAGATTGGGAGCGCGGTCGAGAATGTGGACGGCCTGCTGGCCGAGGCGCGCACCGCCATTGAGGACGCCCGCGCGGGCAAGGGCGCCCTCGGCACGCTGCTGGTGGACGAGGCCTTCGCCGAGAACCTGCGCACGACCCTGGACGACCTGGCGACGACCACCGGCCGCCTGGCCGCCGGAGAGGGCACCATTGGACGCCTCCTGACCGATCCAAAGATCGCCGACGACCTGGCCGTGATCACCGACGCCCTCGCCAAGGGCGAGGGGACCCTCGGTCGCCTGATCCTCGAGCCGGCGGTCTACGAGGATGTGGCGGCCATCTCCGCAGACCTGCGCACCTTCTCGAGCGCCCTCGTCAGCGGCGAGGGCACGATCTCACGGCTCGTCTACGACGACGCGCTCTACCAGGAGATCGACCGCTCGCTGCGCGTGCTCACAGGCACCCTCGAGGAGGCCCGCGAGGCGGCGCCCATCACGACCTTCCTCAACGCGGTCTTCGTCGGGTTCTAGGGCGCGAGTCGCCGGTCTTAGGGCGAGCAAGTCGCCGGCCTTCGGGCGAGCAGGTCGCCGGCCTTCGGGCGAGCAGGTCGCCGTGGCACCTCGACGGGGCCCCCAGGCCCCGGACGGGCAGGGGCTCAGCGGGGCGGCATGAGCCGCTCGACCCACTTGCCGATCATGTCGGCCTCGAGGTTGACGCGATCCCCGACCTCGAGCCCCGCGAGGGTGGTCAGCTCGAGGGTGAGGGGGATCAGGGCCACGCCGAACCGTCCGGCTTCGGGGCGCACCACGGTGAGGCTCACGCCGTCCACCGTGATGCTGCCCTTGTCCACCAGGTAGCGCTCGAGGCCCTCGTCGACCTCGAACCACAGTTCACGGCCCCCGTCCCCGCTGTCCACGACCTCCACGAGGGTCCCGCCCCCGTCCACATGGCCGCTGACCAGGTGGCCGTCCAGGCGGGCCCCCATCCGCAGGGCTCGCTCCAGGTTCACCCGCGAGCCGGGCCCCAGGGCCCCGAACCAGGTCCGCAGGAGGGTCTCCCGAGAGAGGTCGAAGGCCATCTCCCCCTCCGGCCCCAGGTCCGCGACCGTGAGGCAGGCGCCGCTCACAGCGATCGAGTCCCCTAAAGCGACCTCCCAGGGGCGCCCCTCGGGGCCAGGCAAGGTGAGCCGGATGCCCTCCCCGCGCGGCTGGACCTGGAGGACGGGGACATGGGCCTCGACGATGCCGGTGAACATGGCGGAGAGCAGGCGGGGGAGCGAGGGGGTCGGGAGAGGGACCGGGCGGGCACCACGGCCCGGGGAGCGGGCTCGCGGGGAGGGCCCCGCCGGGGAGGCCGGAGGCGGCTCCTCGCGGGCTCCCGGCATCCCAGAATGACCCCGGATTCTTGACCTCGGGGGGCCTCCGATCTACCCTGCCGGGCCATTTTCCCCAAGGGACAACCTGATTCTGCGGGGGGCACCCCGCTCATTCCCGGGGGCCACAGTGCCGCTCTTTACCATTCTCACCCTCTTTCCAGAGGCTGTGGAGTCCTACCTCGCCGTTGGCGTGCTGGGCATCGCAGTCCGGAAGGGCACCATCCGCGTCCAGGCCATCGACCTGCGTGACTTCACGCGCGACCGGCATCGGACCACGGACGACCGTCCCTATGGCGGCGGTCCCGGGATGGTCCTGCGCCCCGAGCCCATCGCCGAGGCGGTGGAGTGGGTCGAGCGCGAGCACGGCCCCCACCGACGCCTGGTCATGGACCCGGCAGGACGGCCCTTCCAGCAAGGAGACGCCCGTGCCCTCGCGGCCGAGCAGCGCACGCTGCTGCTGGCAGGCCGCTACGAGGGCATCGACGCGCGCGTGCTCGAGCAGTTCGAGTTCGAGCCCGTGACCCTTGGCGACTTCGTGCTCGCCGGAGGCGAGCTCCCCGCCCTCTGCATGCTCGAGGCCGCCGCCAGGCTCATCCCCGGCGTGCTCGGCGACGAGCGCTCCGCGGTCGAGGACTCGTTCACGGAGGCCTCCACCCTCGATCACCCGCACTACACGCGTCCGCGCGTGTTCCGGGGCGACGGCGTGCCGGAGGTGCTCATGAGCGGCGACCACGCGGCGATCGAGTGCTGGAGAGAGGACCAGGCGCGCGCGCGCGCCCGCCGCTGGCGCCCCGACCTGGCCCGGCGCGAGGGCGAGGGCGGCGGCGCGTAGGCCCCAGAGGCCCGCTGCGCCCCAATCTCAACGCTGCGGCCTCACCGCGCCCGCCGAAGAAACCACCGCAACACCACCGAACACCCCGGAGTCTCCCTCCGGGCGCCGGCCCCGCCGGCACAGACAACCGAAGGAACCCCTTCCCCACCTGCGCAAGCAGCCAGAGCCCCCCACGGGAGGCACGCCATGGATCTCATCGACAGCATCGAACGCGAGCTCGGCAAGGCCGAGAACGAACTCCCCAACCTGCGCGCCGGCGCCGAGGTGGATGTGCACTACCTCATCAAGGAGGGCGACAAGGAGCGCATCCAGATCTTCTCGGGCGTCGTGATCGCGATCCGCGGGCGGGGCATCCGCCGCAGCATGATCGTGCGTCGCATCGTCCAGGGTGAGGGCGTCGAGCGCATCTTCCCCCTGCACAGCCCCCGGGTGAAGGACATCGTGGTCCGCCGCCTCGGCGATGTCCGCCGCGCGAAGCTCTACTTCCTGCGCGATCGCACCGGCAAGGGCACTCGCGTGAAGGAGCTCCTCGGCGACAAGGCCCGCGCGGCCCGTGATCGCGAGCGCGCCCGCCGTGCGGCCCTCGAGGCCGCCGCCGCGGAGGCTGCCTCCGCCGACCAGGAGGGCTGAACCCGCCCTCCCCACTCCAGGAACCGGCCCGCGCTCCCGATGAAGGGGGTTGCGGGCCGGTCCCACGGAACGCCCCCCCACGACCACCACCGAACCAGCCACGAGCGGACGAGCTCGAGCCCGGCCAAGGCCGGCCCAAGCCCCTCTCCCCCGTCCATCCCCGGCGCCCCGGCACCACCCCCAAGTCACGATGGTCGACAAGATCAGCCGCAAGATCACCTTCCTCCTGGGCCTCACGGTCCTCTCGGTCCTCTCCCTCCTGCTGGTCGGGTTCCGCTTCGGGCTCGACCTCCAGGGCGGCACTCGCCTGGTCTACTCCGTGGACTTCGAGAAGGCCGTCGAGGAGGGCGTCCTCACCCAGGACGAGCTCGTGGACCGCAACGGCCTCGTCACGAACCTGATCAACATCTGGCGTGAGCGCATCGACCCCACGGGCGTGCGCGGCGTGACGATCCGCAGCGAGGGCTCGAACCGCATCGTGATCGAGCTGCCCGGCAGCGCGAGCACGGTGAGCGGCACCGCCTCGGCGGACCTCGCGGAGGCCGCGGGGGATGGCGACCAGGCCCTGGTCCTGGACGGCAGCCCCGAGGCGCTCGGCAAGTTCCCCGAGGACGGGGGCATCGTCGAGATCGACGGCGAGAAGATCCGCTACGGCGTCCGTCGCGGCTCCATCCTGAGCGACCTCAGCCGCGGACTCGACGGCACGCAGCTCGCCCTCCACGCCCAGGGGACCAGCGTCAGCCTGCAGGCCACCGACCCGTGGCGTGCGCGCATCGAGAACACCGGCCGGATGAACTTCCTCATCCAGGCCGAGAGCTCCGACCTGGCCGATCCGGACGCGGCCCTCTCGAGCGATGTCGAGAAGGAGCGCGCGACGATGACCACCTGGGTCCAGGGCCACCCGGGCGTCCCGATCGCCGAGTACAACCGCCTGCTTGCCTCCCGGCCCGGCCCGGTCTCCCGGCTGCGCTGGTACCCCATGCGTGGGGTCACCGAGGAGGCCATCGCGGCCCCGCTCGAGGAGCGCGTCCAGGCCCTGATCGTGGAGGCCAACCCGGACTGGCAGTTCGAGGGTGGCGACCTGCGGACGGTGTTCCAGTCGGTCGACGACCTGGGCCTCCCGGCGGTCGGGTTCGAGATGAACGGCCCGCGCCAGAGTGAGTTCGGCGACTTCACCGAGGAGCACGAGAACAAGCTGATGGCGATCGTCATCAACGACGAGATCGTCTCCATGCCCAACATCGAGGAGAAGCTCCCCGGTCGCGGCATCATCCGCGGGCAGTTCACCAGCCGCGAGGTCCAGGACCTGATCCAGGTCCTGCGCTCGGGCTCCCTGAAGATCGCCCCCACCTTCGAGGCCCAGGAGACGGTTGGCGCGACCCTCGGCAACGACTATGTCCGCCGCGGCGCGATCAGCGCGATCATCGGCCTCGTCGCCGTGCTGCTGTTCTCCCTGGTCTACTACCAGCGCCTCGGGATGGTCGCGGCGGTCAGCCTGCTGTTCAACCTGGTGGCCCTGATGGGCGCCATGGCGTTCATCCAGGCCACCCTGACCCTTCCCGGCGTAGCGGGGATCATCCTGACGGTCGGCATGGCCGTCGATGCCAACATCCTCATCTACGAGCGCATCCGCGAGGAGCAGGCCCGGGGCCGCAAGCCCCTGCAGTCGGCCCGCGACGGCTTCGCCAACGCCTTCTCGACCATCGTCGACGCGAACCTCACGACGCTCATCACGGGCCTGATCCTGATGAAGGTCGGCACCGGCCCGGTGCGCGGCTTCGCGACGACCCTCTGCATCGGCATTGTCACCTCGATGATCTCGGCGCTGGTCCTCTCCAAACTGCTCGTCCACTTCCAGCTCGAGAAGGGCGTGTCCTCCTGGAGCATGCGCCGCCTGGTGGGCGAGACCCGCGTGGCCTTCATGGCCAAGCGCAAGGTTGCCGCCATGGCCTCGCTCGCCCTGTGCGCCGCCGGCCTGATCGGCTTCGTGGGCACCCCGGACGACCAGAAGCTCGGCATCGACTTCCTGGGCGGCACGACCATGGTCGTGCGGACCGCGGAGCCCCAGACCGCGGAGGGCATGCGTGCACTCTTCGACCCGGCCCAGAACCCGAACCTCGGCCAGGCCACGAACTTCACCCGCTCGGTCGAGATCTCCCCGATCCTCAACAGCGCCAGCGGTGACGGCTACACCTCGTTCCGGATCAACTCCAAGGGCAAGAACGACGGCGAGAACCTCGCCGACATCCGCAGCGATGTGGAGACCTGGCTGCAGTCGGTCCTCTCCGGCGGACCGGTCGAGGACCTCGTGAACCAGGAGGGTGCCGTGAGCGGCGTCCTCTACACCGAGGCCAGCCACTCCACCGCGGACCTCGCGGCGGGCCTGGCCAAGGTCGGCATCGAGGGCGCGACCGTCACCGAGTCCGGCCCCGGCGTGTACGGCTTCTCCGGCACCACCCTGGCGACCTCGACTGTCCAGGAGCTCGGCAACCGCCTCCAGATCGACCTCGCCCAGTTCAAGGACGAGGCCGGCAACAACTTCAACCTGGCCTCCCCCATCGGAGAGCTCAACTCGGTGGGCGCCCAGGTGGTCAGCGAGCTGCGTGACCAGGCGGTCGCGGCGATCCTGCTCTCCCTCTTCGCGGCGGTCATGTACATCCGCATGCGCTTCGCGGAGTACAGCTACGGCTTCGCCGCCGTGATCGCGCTCGTGCACGATGTGATCATCGCCCTCGGCGCGGTGGCCCTCGCGATCGCAACGGGCCTGGTGCAGGTCGAGATCAACCTGGCCATGATCGCGGCCTTCCTGACCATCATTGGCTACTCGCTCAACGACACGATCGTCATCTTCGACCGCGTCCGCGAGAACCTGCCGCGGATGAAGGGCAGCCTGTCCGAGATCCTCGATGTCTCGATCAACCAGACCCTGTCCCGGACGCTGCTGACCTCGATCACCACCCTGATCACGGTCCTGCTGCTGTTCCTGTTCAACGCGGGCACCGGCAACGTGATCGAGGGCTTCAGCTTCGCGCTGATCATCGGCGTCCTGTCCGGCACCTACTCGACGATCTTCATCGCCTGCCCGGCCCTTCTCTGGCTCGAGACGCGCCGCCTCAAGAAGGGCGGTGCGCCCATCCAGGCGCCGGAGACCCGCCACGAGCCGGCGGCGGCCGGCTCCTGAGCTCGGGGCCCGACCCCGCCCCCTCCGCGGCGCGCTCTTCCTCAGGGAGAGCGCGCCGCGCCCGTTGGGGGCTCGATCGGCCGCGGCCTGGGTTCTATCCTCGCGCCATGCGAGCGGTCCTGGGACTGTTGATCCTCGGCGCCCTGTGCCTGGGGGCTGCCCAGTGGCAGGGCCGCCTGACCCGCAGTGCTCAAGAGCAGCGCGAGGCTCGGGCGGGGATCCCCCTCCCCGGTGCAGAGCATGTCCCCGGAGAGGGAGGCTGGGCCGTGCTCGTGCTCGGGGCCGAGAGCCGAGCTCCCCGGCTCGCCGAGCTGGCGCAGTCGGCCGGGGCCGCGGGCACCCCCACCCTGCCTCCCGCCGCAGAGGCAAGGCCCGCGGCTCCCACGCCCGCCCCCGTCGAGCCAGCCCCGCCGGCTCCAGTCCTCGCGCCCCTGCGCACGCACCGCGTGCGGCGCGGAGAGACCCTGGGCGAGATCTGCGTCGAGGCCTACGGAACCCAGAAGGGTGGCCTCCCCCTCGCCCTGGCCCGCTTCAACGGCCTCGACGATCCCGGCCAGATCCGCGAGGGCCAAGACCTGCTGCTCCCCGACCGCGCGCGCCTCGAGCTCCCCCGCTGAGGCGACGGGGCACGGCTGAGAGATGGGCCGCGCACATCGAGGCGCAGCGGCGGTGATTTGGCCGGAGACCCCGAGAGGGGCGCGCGGTGATGCCTGCCGCGCCCCCGAGGGGGGCGCGCGCGGTGATGCCTGCCGCGCCCCCCGAGGGGGGCGCGCGCGGTGATGCCTGCCGCGCCCCCCGAGGGGGGCGCGCGCGGGAGCACCCTCGGCGGTGGCGCCCGCGCCGGCGCTACGGGGCCCCAGGGGTGCAGCGCTGCCGCTCCCGGGGCCGCGCGCTCAAGCCCACTCGGGACGGGGCGGCTTTGGCACCAGGTCGCCGTAGGTGCGGCCGCCGTCCCGCGAGGCCACGAGGCCAGGCAGGGCCTCGCGGGCCACCCGTCCCCGGAGCGCCGGGTCCAGCCGCACGAGCAGCTGATACTGCTGCCCCTCATCCAGCCACTCCTCCTCGAGCAGCGCGCCGCACGCGCGGAGCTGGCTGAGGGTGCGCCCATCGGCGGCAGGCACACGCAGGAGCACCTCCTCGCTGCGGGCATCCAGGTGACCGGCGACGAGGCTCTCGAGGCGGTCGAGCCCCTGGCCCGTGCGCGCGCTCAGGAGCAGCACCTCGCCGTCGAAGTCCTGGGCCAGCAGGTGGAGTGCGATCGGGTCGCCCACTTGATCGACCTTGTTGAGGACCAGGGCCTGGGCCGGCGCGGCGGCGGCGAGCTCCTCGAGCACCTGGACCACGGCGGCCATCTGCTGGGGCGCATCGGGGTGCGAGGCGTCCACCACATGCAGGAGCATGTCGGCGGAGAGCGCCTCCTCCAGAGTGGCGTGGAAGGAGGCCACCAGGTGGTGCGGGAGCCGCTGCAGGAAGCCGACCGTATCGCTGAGCAGCACCAGGCGCCCGTCCCCCAGGACCCAGCGGCGCGTCCTCGTGTCGAGGGTCGCGAAGGGCATGTCCGCCGCGAACTCGTCGGAGCCCGTGAGGGTGTTGAGCAGGGTGGACTTTCCGGCGTTGGTGTAGCCAACGAGGCCGATGGTGAAGCCCTCGGAGCGCGAGGCCACCTCGCGGCGCTTGCGCCCCTCGATCACGGACAGCTCGCGCTGCAGGTCCGTCACCCGCTTGCGCAGCAGGCGGCGGTCGGTCTCGAGCTGGGTCTCCCCGGGTCCGCGCGTGCCGATCGCGCCCTCGGTCCGCTCGAGGTGGGTCCACATGCGGCGCAGCCGGGGGGCCAGGTACTCGAGCTGCGCGAGCTCCACCTGGAGGCGCGCCTGCCGCGTCTTCGCGCGCCGCGCGAAGATGTCCAAGATCAGCTCGGAGCGGTCGATCACACGCCGCTTCCAGGCCTTCTCGAGGTTGCGCACCTGTGCGGGCGTCAGGTCGTTGTCCACCACGACCGCAGAGGGGTCATGCAGGTCCACCTGCTCGGCGACCTCCTCGACCTTGCCGCGGCCCATCAGAGTGGCAGGGACGGGCCGGTCGCGCTTCTGAATGACGCCCTCCCCCACGACCTCCGCCTCGCAGGCGGCCGCCAGGGCGCGGGCCTCCGAGAGGGGTCCGCCGCTCTCGAGCGGGAACTCGGGGAGGAGCACGCCACAGACCAGGACGGTCTCGTGCGGGCGCTCCGTGGTCTCGGGCGCGCGGCTCAAGCGACGGCTCCGGCGTGCGGAAAGGCCTGGAACACCAGGAGCGAGGCGTCGGCGCGGCTCATGGAGTCACGCCACCGCCGAGCGCGGCGTCGGAGGGCGACACGGCCGCGGGGACATCGAGGGGCAGCAGCGCCTGCACGGCGCCACGCACCAGCTCGGGGTGGTACTCACGATGCAGGGCCTCCGGACCGAGCGCGGGGTGATCCACGCGCCAGTGCACGCCGCGGGACTCCGTGCGCGCCAGGGCGGCATGGGTCGCGACGCGCGCGAGGGCAAGCATGTTCACCAGCTCCCAGGCACGCGGGGTGTCCAGGGGCAGGGCGGCCACCGCGCGGGCCCAGAAGGTCAGGCGCTCGAGGGTCTCCTCGAGGGCAGGCCCACTCCGCTCGAGACCCATCTGACGCCACATCATCGACTTCAGCGAGTAGGTCAGGTCCTCGAGGTTCAGCTCCACGAGCGCCTCGGGCCGACGCTGGTCGCTGCGGGCCACATGGTCTAGGCTGCTCGCGGGCCCGTCCATGACCGCACGCGCCGCGGCCTCGCCGGCCCGCTCCCCAAGGACCAGCCCCTCGAGGAGGCTGTTCGAGCCCATGCGGTTGGCCCCGTGCAGACCCGTGGAGGCGCACTCCCCCACGGCCCAGAGGCCGGGAACGGTGGTGCGTCCGTCGCGATCCACCTTGAGGCCGCCGATGTGATAGTGCGCGCCGGGCCGGACCGGAATCGGGTCCTTGGCGATGTCGATCCCGAAGAAGCTGCAGATCCGACTGACCGCGGGGAAGGCCCGGTGAGGGTCTCCGTCGAGGCCCGCGAGATGCAGGTACACATTGGTGTCCCCGGTCGCGACCATGCGCTCGAACACGGCTCGGCTGACCACATCACGGGGCGCGAGCTCGGCGGCGGGGTGATGCTCCGGCATGAAGCGAACGCCGTCGCGGTCGCGCAGCTCCGCGCCGGCCCCGCGCACGATCTCGCTGATCAGCACGCGCGCCGCGCCCGCGATGTAGAGGCAGGTGGGGTGGAACTGGACGAACTCGAGGTCACGGAGGGCTGCACCCGCGCGGAGCCCCATCCCCAGGCCGTCGCCAGTAGCGAGGGAGGGGTTGGTGGTCTCGCGGTAGAGCTGCCCCGAGCCACCGGTGGCGAGCACGACCTCGCGGGCGGCGAAGGCCACGCGGTGCCCCTGCTGATCGGCGGCGAGCACCCCCACGACGCGACCGTCCGGATCGCTGAGCAGGTCGATCGCGAAGTGGCCGGGGAACAGCCGGACGCCGGGGTGGGCGCGGAGGGAGTCCGCCAGGGCGCGCTGGATCTCGATCCCGGTGGCGTCGCCATGGGCGTGGACGATGCGCGGGTGGGAGTGGCCACCCTCTCTGGAGAGGCTGAACCCGCCGTCGGCATCCCGGTCGAAGGTCGCCCCGCGGGCAACGAGGGCTCGCAGCGCGGCGGGACCGTGGGAGATGACATCGCGGACGACCTCCGGATCACTCAGGCCGCAGCCCACCGCGAGGGTGTCCGCTGAGTGGGCCTCGAACGAATCGGCACGGTCCAGGACCGCTGCGAGGCCCCCCTTGGCCCAGCGCGTGTTGCCCTCCTCCACGGGCCCCTTGGTCAGGACCGCTACCGAGGCCCCGGCCTCAGCGGCCCTCAGGGCGGCCGTTCCACCCGCAGAGCCCGCCCCCAGGACCAGCACATCGAAGCGCAGCTGGGGCACCTCACGAGGGTCGAAGGGCACCAGGTACCGGCCCGCCACGGTCTCGAGACGGTCGGGGGAGGACTGGGGGGCGGCGGACTGGTGCAAGGGCGCGGATTATAGGACGGCCCGCAAGGGCCAGGGAGCCTCCCAGGAGGGCGGAATCCAGCACGCACACCCGCCCCAGGGCCTCTGGGGGCGACCCCTGGGGCACCCCGCCGCGCGAGTGAACGAATTCCGCGATTCGGGTCTTGTTAGGCGAACAAGCGCCGATACCTTAGGGGCCTGTTCGGTACCAGCCCTAACGGCGACCAGACAGGAATCGCGACAACCTCCCACCTCACTCCCGCCCCGACCTCCCATGGCCCAAATCGTTCAAGCCGCCCGCCAGGACCTCGCCAGCTACCTCGTGATGGGCTCGCTCGTCCTCTGCACCTTCCTGGTCTGAGGAAGGAAGCGGCAGACGCCCCTTCGCGCGCGCCACGAGGACGCAAAACCAGTCCCCGACCCGATCCGACCGACCGATGAACCCGATGCAGATCCGATGAGCAAGGCCCCCCTGACGAAGCGCCAGCGCGAGATCCTCTCCTTCTATCAGAGGTACATCCAGGAGGAGGGCATCAGCCCCACCCTGGAGGAGGTCGCTCAGAACTTCGAGGTCAACAAGGTCACGATCTTCGGCCATGTGAAAGAGCTCGAGCGCAAGGGCTACCTGGTCAAGGCGGACTCCCATGTGAGCAGGGCTATGGGCCTTGCCGAAGCCGACGAGGAGGCCCGGCCGCGAGGGCTCTGCGTGCGCATCGAAGGGCGCGTCGCCGCCGGCTCCCCCATCGAGGCCTGCCCAGACATGGAGGAGCTGGATCTCGCCGATCTGATGCCTCCGGGAGGCGAGGTCTTCGCCCTCAGGGTCCAGGGTGACTCGATGATCGAGGATGCGATCGCCGACGGAGACCTCGTGCTGGTGGAGCGCCGCTCCACCGCTCGCAATGGAGAGACCGTGGTGGCTGCGACGCCCGATGGCGAGGTGACCCTCAAGCGCTTCTACAAGGAGAAGGGCCAGGTCCGGCTTCAGCCGGCCAACGCGCGCCTCGAGCCCATGTACTTCCCCTCGGTCGAGATCCAGGGCGTCGTGGTGAGCGTCATCCGGCGCCTCTAGGGACCAAGAGAGCACGGGGCGCCGCTCTCTCCCTGCAGCGCCCCGGCAGCCAGCGTCGCGGTGGATGTTGGTGTTGTGCGGCGGGGGCTGCCGAGAGGCAGCCCCCCATCTCGTTTAGGGGGGCTCGAGCACCAACGCAGCCCTCACCCCGAGCAAAGCACACCCCGCCGCCCGACGCCCCCCCACGGGCAGACCCCCCCCACGGGCAGACCCCCCCCACGGGCAGAACCCCACCGCAGGCAGAGCCTCACCGCAGGCAGAGCCTCACCGCAGGCTGAGCCCGACCGCTGGCTGAGCCCCACCGCTGGCTGAGCCCCACCGCTGGCTGAGCCCCACCGCTGGCT
>JADHNZ010000073.1 GCA_016779225.1 Planctomycetota bacterium | reverse complement strand
GTCACCGTTGACGGCGCGGCCGGGGTGTTCCTCTTCGAGCGCGGCGTCGTGCGCTTCCAGCCGGTGGAGCCCGGGGAGCGGTCCGCGGTGACCGTGCAGATCCTCGCCGGGCTCGAGCCCGGGCAGCGGGTCGTGGCCGAGCCCCCGTTCGACCTGAAGGACGGGGACCGGGTCCTCGCCGAGTAGCCCGCGCGCTGCGCCCCCAACACGACTCCACCTGCAGAACTCCCTCGAAGACCCACCATGAGCGAAGGCATCCAACTCGAAGGCGTCACCAAGACCTTCCGGCGCGGCGGCGAAGAGCTGCGCGTGCTCGACGGCCTCGACCTGCACATGGACGAGGGCCGCTTCTATGCCCTCATGGGGCCGTCGGGCTCGGGCAAGACGACCCTGCTGAACCTGGTGGGGGGGCTCGATCGCCCGGACCACGGGCGCGTCGTGGTCGCGGGCGAGGATGTGGGGCAGCTGGAGGGCGACGACCTCAGCGCCTGGCGCGCACGCAGCGTGGGCTTCGTGTTCCAGGGCTTCAACCTGGTGCCGGTGCTCTCCGCGCTCGAGAACGTGCGCCTGCCCCTCACCCTGACCCCTCTGAGCCGCAAGCAGCAGGACGAGCACGCGCGCTTCGCCCTCGAGGTCGTGGGCCTCGCTGACCGCGCCGGGCACCGGCCCCAGCAGCTCTCGGGCGGTCAGGAGCAGCGCGTCGCCATTGCGCGTGCCATCGTCACCGATCCCAAGGTGCTGCTCTGCGACGAGCCCACCGGGGACCTGGACCGCGCGAGCGCGGACGGCGTGATCGACCTGCTCGAGCGCCTCAACCGCGAGATGAACAAGACCATCCTGATGGTCACCCACGACCCCGCGGCGGCCGACCGTGCCCAGCGCCTCGTCCACCTGGACAAGGGGCGCCTGGGCAGCATCCAGGAGGGGACGGCGAGCCGCTGAGCCATGGACCTGCTCCGCATCGCTCCGCGCCACCTGCTGCGGCACCCGCTCCGGACCCTGCTCACGCTGGGCTCGCTGACCGTCGCGATCTTCATGCTCTGCGTCCTGCGTTCCCTGGTGACGACCCTCGAGGCCAGCGCCCAGAGCCAGAGCAGCCAGCGCCTGTGGGTCCAGTCCGCGGTCAGCCTCTTCGTCGAGATGCCCTCCTGGTACCCCGAGCGCATCGCCGGGGTCGAGGGCGTCGAGAGCGTGGCGCGCTGGCAGTGGTTCGGCGGGTACTACCAGGACCCCTCGAACTTCTTCGCGCAGTTCGCGGTGGACCCGGAGAAGGTGCTCGACCTCTACCCCGAGCTCGACCTCGTCGAGGGCACCTCGGAAGCGTTCCTCTCGGGGCGGACGACCTGCCTGGTGGGCAAGGGCCTCGCGGACCAGTTCGGCTGGCGTGTCGGTGATACGGTGCCCCTGATGGGGGCGCTCTTCCCGCACCCCGACGGCGCGGACAAGGCCTGGGACTTCCAGGTCGCGGCCATCTACGAGCCGCGCACGCGCAACCTGGACGACCGCACGCTCTTCTTCCACTGGAAGCTCTTCGAGGAGACCCTGAGCGCCACGGGCGAGGCCCCCGGCGTGGGCGCGATGGTGCTTCGCGCGGAGCCCGGGCAGGACACTGCAGCCCTCATGCGGCGGGTGGACACCCTCTTCGAGAACGGCCCGCAGCGCACCCAGACCACGACCGAGAGTGAGTTCCAGGCGCAGTTCGTCTCCATGTACGGGAATGTGCCCTTCTTCGTCTCTGCCATTGGCGGGGGCGTGCTGGCCGCGGTGCTGCTGGCCTGCGTGAACACCATGCTCATGGCGGCGCGTGAGCAGCGTCGCGAGGCGGGGATCCTCAAGGCCCTGGGCTTCACCGATGCGACGGTCGGACGGCTGCTGCTGGCCCAGTCCCTGTTCGTCACCGTGGTGGGTGGGGGCCTCGGCATCCTGCTGGCCCGCGCGGTCGAGCCGGGGGTGGCCCAGGCGACCGGGGCGTTCCTGCCCGGCTTCGCGATTGAGCGGGAGACCTACCTGCTGGCCCTTGGGATCTCGGTCGGCGCTGGCCTCGTTGCCGGGCTCCTGCCTGCCTGGCGCGCGCGGCGCATGCGGGTGATCGACGCCCTGGGGGCGAGGGTCTGACCATGCGTGGGATCGCCTACTCCTACCACCTGCGCTCGCTCTTCGTGCGGCGCAGCGCGACGCTCCTCACCGTGCTGGGCATCGGCGCCACCGTGGCGGTGGTGGCCGGCGTGCTCGCGCTGCAGCAGGGCTTCGAGCGCCTCTACGCGGACTCCGGGCGCGAGGACCTGGTCGTGTTCCTGCGCCCAGGGGCCACCGGCGAGGGCGACAGCGTGTTCGACCGGGACCGCGGCAGGCGCCTGCTCGATCAGGTCCCCGAGCTCGAGCTCGGGGAGGACGGCCGCCCCCTGGCGAGCATGGAGCTCTACCTCGCGGTGCGGCGCTTCCGCCTGACCGGGGGCGAGACCAATGTGCCCATTCGCGGCGTCCAGCCGGCGACCTTCGAGCTGCGCGGGGACGAGCTCGAGCTGCTCGAGGGGCGGCTCCCGGAGCCCGGCTCCGACGAGGTCATCGTCGGACGCACCCTCGTGGACCGCATCCGCGGCTGCCAGCTCGGGCAGACCCTGCAGCTCAACACGACTCCCTTCGAGGTCGTGGGGGTGTTCACCTCCGAGGGGCCGAGCAACTCCGAGATCTGGGGCGATCTCGACCGCATCATGGACGCGCTCGACCGCTCCGGGCCCAGCCGCATCGTGGGCAAGCTGCGCCCGGGCGCGGATGTCGAGGCGCTCGCGGCTCGGCTCGCGGACGACAAGGTCGTTCCGGCCAAGGTGCTCACCGAGCGTGAGAGCCTCACGAGCCAGACCGAGATGCTCTCGGCCGTGCTGCAGTTCCTCGGCGCGTTCCTCGGGCTGATCATGGGCGTGGCCGCGATCTTCACAGCGACCACCACGATGCTGGCAGCCTTGGCGGACCGCACCCAGGAGATTGGCATCCTGCTGGCGGCCGGCTTCCGGCCCCGGGGCATCGCCGCGGGCTTCCTGTTCGAGTCCCTGGTTCTTGGCCTGCTCGGCGGACTGGCCGGCTTCCTCATGGTGCTGCCGATCAACGGGATCGAGACCGGCACGACGAACTTCCAGACCTTCACCGAGGTGGCCTTCGGATTCCGCGTGACCGTTCGCGTGTTCACGGTTGCGCTGGGCTTTGCCCTGGGGCTCGGGCTCCTGGGAGGAGGCATCCCGGCCTGGCGCGCGGCGCACCTGCGGCCCATCGACGCGCTCGGTCGTCGCTAGGGGGGCGAGCCGGCCGCCGAGTCCTCGAGGACTCCAAGAGCAGGGGTCAGGGCCCGGGAGGGATCGCCCGCCCCGCGAGCACCTCTGCCCAAGCGACCGTGCGGCGCTGGGCAGGATCCGCGACGAGCTCCAGGACGACCTGGCCGCCGCGACGCTGGGCCACGCGCCAGTGGTCCTCGGGGCCGCGCGGTCGCAGGGGCGCGCGCCAGGGGTCGAGGCGCAGCTCGGCGAACAGCGCGCCCTCCATCGGCAGGGGCAGGGGCGTGCGCGTCCCCGTGACCACGCCCCAGGTCGCAAGCGCCAGGGCCATGAGAAGCAGCATCGCCGTGCGCGCCATGGCTCCATGGTCGGCGCGTCGGGCCCGGGGATCAAGGTCGCGCGGGGCCCGATCCGCACCAAGCGAGCGACCGAGCGGCGCTACCATGGGACCCATGAGCCTGGACCTCCTCGCGAGCGCCCTCCTCGGCTCGGTCCTCTCCGTGCCGGGTGCTGCGGGGGGCTCCGAACCCTGGGCAGGGGCAGCCCCTGCCTCTGTGGGGGACGAGGCCCTGGCTCGTGAGGCGCGCGCCCTGCTGAGCGAGCGCTGCTTCGCCTGCCACGGGCCGGATGCCTCGGCGCGTGAAGCCGGGCTGCGGCTCGACCGCGCGGAAGGCCTCGAGGCCGTCGCGCGCGGCGCGCAGGCGGAGCTCCTCGAGCGGGTGCGCTCGACCGACCCGGACCGCGCCATGCCTCCGCCCGGAGCGGCGCGCGAGCCCCTCTCCGCCGAGGAGGTCGCCCTGCTGGAGCGGTGGAGCCGTGCCGGCGCGCCCGTGGCCGAGCACTGGTCCCTGGCGCCGCTGGCGCGCGTGCAGGAGCCCGCTCCCGGACCCTGGGGCGTCACAGCCCTCGACGCCCTCGTGCAGCAGGGCCTGCGTGAGGCCGGGCTCGAGCCCGCGCCCGACGCTGCTCCGCGCACCCTGGCGCGCCGGCTGGCCCTCGACCTTACGGGCCTGCCCCCCGATCCGGACCGGGTCGCGGAGCTGGCGGCGGACCCGAGCGCCGCGGCGTTCCTGGTCTACACCGAGGAGCTCCTTGCCAGCCCGCACCACGCCGAACGGCTCGCGGTCTGGTGGCTCGACCTCGTCCGCTACGGGGACAGCTCCGGCTATCACTCCGATCGGCCCGTCCCCCTGTGGCCGTACCGCGACTGGGTCCTCGAGGCGCTCCAAGGAAACCTCCCGTTCGACGAGTTCACCCGCGCGCAGATCGCGGGCGACCTGCTCCCTGAGCTCGGGGACGGGGGCGACCTGGCGGCGGTCTACCACCGGCTCTGCAAGGTCACCGATGAGGGCGGCGCCCAGGCGGGGGAGTACCTCGTCAAGTACGCCGCGGACCGGGTGCGCACCCTTGGCACGGCGTGGCTCGGCCTCACCGTTGGCTGCGCCCAGTGCCACGACCACAAGTACGACCCCCTCTCCCAGCGCGAGTTCTACGAGCTGGCGGCCTTCTTCGCCGACATCGAGCAGGTCGGCGTCTATGAGCTGCGGGACTACCGCGCCTTCCAGCCCCTGGGCAAGGTCCAGGGAGCGGATGGCGCGGAGGTGACCTTCGCGGCCACGGTCAGCGTCGAACCGATGGAGACGCGCGTCCTCGAGCGGGGCGACTGGCTGAGCCAGGGGGGCGAGGTTGTTCAGCCCGGGACCCCGGGTCTGCTGCCGCCCCTCGGCGTCGAGGGACGGCGCGCGACGCGCGCGGACCTGGCCGAGTGGCTCGTGCGGCCCGACCATCCGCTGGTTCCGCGGGTGGTCGCCGCCCGCGTCTGGGAGCTCCTGATGGGGCAGCCCCTCGTGCCGGTCGCCGACGACTTCGGAGCGCAGGGAGGACGCCCATACGACGCGCGCCTCCTGGACTGGCTCGCCGGGCGCTTCGTCGCGACGGGCTTCGACCTGAGGGACCTGGTGCGCACCATCGTCTCCAGCCGCGCCTATGCCCAGAGCAGCCGGCCCCGCCCCGAGCTCGACGCCCTGCCGCCGTCAAGCAGGCCCTTCGGCCGCGCGGTCCCGCGCCGGCTCGAGGCCGAGTTCGTGCGCGACGCCCTGCTCGCCACCAGCGGCCTGCTCGACACGACCGTGGGGGGGCCCAGCGTCTTCCCCTACCAGCCCGAGGGCTACTGGCAGCACCTCAACTTCCCGCGCCGCCGCTGGCGCCAGAGCGAGGGGAGCGACCTCTACCGGCGCGGCCTGTACACCCACTGGCAGCGCACCTTCGTGCACCCCTTCCTGCTGGCGTTTGACGCGCCCACCCGCGAGGAGAGCGTGGCCCGGCGTGCGCGGTCGAACGGCCCGCTGGCGGCGCTGGCCCTGCTCGACGGGCCCACGGCCCTGGATGCAGCGCGCGCCCTGGCCGATCGCGCCCTCGAGCGCCGGCCGGAGGCGCCCTTGGACGCCATGGTCGAGCTCGTGCTGCAGCGTCCCATCACGGATGCCGAGCGCGCCGTCCTGGCGGGCCTCGTCCTCGAGGAGGCCGGCCGCTCACGCGCGCTGGCCCACCTGCCCGCGGCGCGCGCCCTGCTCAACACCTCGGAGGCGATCACCAGGCCATGAGCTCGCCCACTCCGGATCCGAGCCTCGCGCTCTCGCGCCGCGCGTTCCTCGGCGGTGCAGCGACCCTTGGCCTGGGGCGTGTCGCCCTGGCCGACACGGCGTCCGGCGGGCTGCCCCTGCACCACGCACCGCGCGCCAAGCGCGTCGTGTTCCTGTGCATGGCGGGGGGGCCGAGCCAGCTCGAGTCCTTCGACGAGAAGCCGACCCTCGCGCGCTTCGACGGCACCGTGCCGCCCCCGGAGCTCATCGCAGGCCAGCCCATCGCCCAGCTCCAGAACCAGGCCCTCAAGCTCTGGCGGCCTCAGTTCCCCTTCACCACGCACCCGCGCACGGGGCAGCGCGTCTCGGAGGCATTCCCGCACCTGGCGCGCGTCGCCGACCGCCTGGCGATCATCCGCTCGCTGGAGACCGATCAGATCAACCACGACCCCGCGCACACGGTCATGAACACCGGGACCTCGATCTCGGGGCGGCCGTCCATGGGCTCCTGGGTCCAGTACGGGCTCGGGAGCGAGTCGCGCGATCTCCCGGGGTTCGTGGTCCTGACCTCTCGAGGCGGGCGCGATCCTCAGCCCCTCTCGACGCGTCAGTGGGGGGCGGGCTTCCTTCCTGGCCACCTGCAGGGGGTCGAGCTCCGCTCTCAGGGAGCGCTGGTCCCCTACGCGGACCTTCCGGCGGGGGTGGACGCCGCTGCGCAGGGCCGGGTGGTCGCCGCGCGCAACGCGCTCGACGCCCTCTCCCCCCTGGCCGAGGACCCGGATGTGCGGGCGCGGATCCAGCAGTACGAGCTGGCCTTCCGGATGCAGCAGGCGGTCCCCGAGCTGACCGACCTCTCGCGCGAGGACGACGCCACCCTCGGGCTCTACGGCCTCGGGCCCGAGGTGCGCGGAGGGGGCGACGGATCCTTCGCCTACAACTGCCTGCTGGCGCGCAGGCTGCTCGAGCGCGGGGTGCGCTTCGTGCAGCTCTACCACCGCGGCTGGGACCACCACAACGACCTGGTCAAGTACATGGGCATCTGCGCCGGCCTCACGGACGAGCCCGCCGCGGGCCTGCTCCTGGACCTGGAGCGGCGCGGCATGCTCGAGGAGACCCTGGTGGTGTGGACCGGCGAGTTCGGGCGCACGCCCATGGTCCAGACCAACAAGGGCGGCCCCGGCAGGGACCACCACATGCGCGCCTTCAGCGGCTGGATGGCAGGGGCGGGCGTGCGCGCTGGCATCACCCACGGGGCCACGGACGACCTCGGCTACCGCGTGGCCGAGGGGCGTGTGCATGTGAACGACCTGCACGCGACCATGCTGCACCTGCTCGGGCTCGACCACGAGCGCCTCACCGTGCGCGCGCAGGGGCGGGACTTCCGCCTCACGGATGTGGCCGGCAGGGTCGTGCGCGAGGTGCTCGCCTGAGGCGGGTCAGGTGCGGTACTCCGCGTTGATGCGGACATACTCGCTGGTCAGGTCGCAGGTCCACACGGCCGCCTCGGCAGCCCCCGCACCCAGGTCCAGACAGAGCTCCACCTCGGCCTGCTCCGCCAGGTGCTTCCAGGCGGCCTCCTCGGCCTCCGGGTGAGGCACTCCGCGGGTGTAGACCCGGGCGGGCCCTACATCGAGGGTGGCCGCCTCCGGGTCGAAGGGCACGCCGGCTCGCGCGGCCGCCGCCACCACGCGGCCCCAGTTGGGGTCTCGCCCGGCGATGGCGGTCTTCACGAGGGGGCTCGTGGCGATCGTCCGGCCCACCTGGGTCGCCGCCGCCTCGTCGGGGGCGCCGGCGACTCGCACGGTCACGAGGCGCGTCGCTCCCTCGCCATCCGCCGCGATCGCACGCGCGAGGCGCTGGGCCACCCCGGTCAGGGCGGCCTCGTCCACGGCCACCCCGCTGCGTCCGGTCCCCAGGAGGAGCACGGTGTCGTTGGGCGAGGTGTCGCCGTCCACGGTCGTGCGGTGGAAGGAGCGGTCGACGACCCTGCGCAGGAGGGCAGCGGGCTCCGGGCCGAGGTCCCCGTCGGTGGCCAGGAAGCCCAGCATGGTCGCCATGTCCGGGTGGATCATGCCGGACCCCTTGGCCGCGCCCACCAGGGTCGCACCGCCCTCCAGCGCGCACTCGACCTTCGGGCGCGTGTCCGTGGTCATGATGGCGCGTGAGAAGTCGGCCAGGCCCTCGGGGCGGGCGGCCTCGACCAGGGGCTCGAGCCCCGCCAGCACCTTGTCCATGGGCAGGCGCGCGCCGATCACGCCCGTCGAGAGGAAGAGCACCTCGTCCGCGCTGCAGCCGAGGCGCCCGGCCAGCGCCGCGGCCACGCGCTCGTTGTCCTCGCGGCCCGCAGCTCCCGTGGAGCAGTTTGCGTTGCCCGCGTTCACCAGCACCGCGCGCACGCGGCCGCCCGTGCGCTCGAGCTTCGCGCGGCACACGGGCACATGGGCCCCCAGGAGGAGGCTCCGGGTGAAGACCGCCGCCGCAGGCACCGGCTCGTCCGCCGTCAGCAGGGCGAGGTCGGGAGCCGAGCGCTTCTTGATGCCGGCGGAGAGGCCGGCTGCCCGCAGGCCGCTGGGGAGGAGCTGATCCATGGGCGCAGACGCTAGCGTCCCCCCGCCGCGGTGCGGAGGGGGGACGCCAGGGGAAATCCGGGCAGGGGGCCCGGACCCAGTCGGGGGCTCGGTCGGCGGATCAGCTGCCGCCCTCGACCTTCTCCTTGGTCCAGCCCGTCAGGGTGGAGGAGAGGCGCTTGTCCTCGAGCAGGGCCTTGCGCTCCGAGCGCAGGATGCCGAGCTCCACGAACTCGTAGCCGTCGTTGGCCTTGTGGGCGGCCTCGGCCATGGCGTCGCAGGCCTTGCGGGTCTCCTTGCAGCAGACGATCAGGGCCGGCAGGCCCTCGAGATCCGCGAGGCCCTTGGCCACATCGATGCCCCAAGTCTTCTCCTCGTCGACCGGCGGATCGATCAGCACGACGCCCGCGATCCCGGCGCCCTCGATGCCGTAGCGGACGGCGAGGCCCGCGCCCGCGCCCTTGCCTGCGACCACGATGCGCGAGGAGTGAACCTCGGTGCGCTCGCGCAGGTAGCTCTCGCCCGCCTCGAGGTCGCGCTTGGCCATGGCCCAGAGGACCTCGCGCTCCTTCTCGCTGGAGGTGGTCCAGTCCACGCGCTCGGCCTTGCTCTCCCCGTGACCGCGGAGGTCGAGGGACAGGACCGCCGCCCCGCGCTTGTTCCAGGCCTCTGCCAGGGCAGCGACCGCGGCCGAGTCGGAGCCCGCGTCGTGCACCAGGAGCACGGCCGTGTTCTTGGCATCCATGTCCTTCGGCGGGAAGTAGGTCCCGCTCAGCTCGACCTTGTCCTTGGCGACCAGCTTGACCGGCTGGGGCGCGAGGGCGGGGCGGGCAAGGGGCGCCGGGGAGGAGGCGCTGGGGGCCGCGGACGGCGCGCCCGCGAGGGCGGCGAGGAGCAGGGCTGCGGTGGGGAGCATGGGAGGGGGGACCGGGGCTTGGGAGGGGCCCGTGGGGGTCCACAGGGCTACCTCCGAGCCCGACATGGTAACGCGGATTCCCCCAGGCGTGAGGGGGCGGACGGTCGCACCCGCAGGCGGCGGGGAGTGATCCCCTCAGCCCAGCTCGAGCTGCCGCCGCGCGTCGATCTCGTCGCGGTTCACCGCGGTGACGGCCTCGTCCAGGACCGTCGCCAGGTCCCACTCGCGGTCGATCGACCGGCGCGTGTTGCGCATCAGCTGGATCGCCATGCGCAGGACGCGGCAGAAGTCGCCGAGGGTGGCGTCCATGCGGTCCTCGAGCTCGTCTACCGGCGCCCCGCCATACCAGGCGATCGCGGCCTCCGAGAGCCCCCAATCGGGCAGCTTCATGCCCGGCTCGATGCCCGCGCGGCGCTCGAGCCCCGCGGCCCGCTCGACGGTGTTCGAGACCACCCGGCGGAGGCCGCCGAAGACCTTGGCAGGCACATTGCGCCGGAAGCGCCCGCGCTCCTCGTGGATCAGCGCCACGAAGATCATCACGACGGCCTTGCCCGGTAGGTTCTCGAGGGCGCCGGAGAAGAGCAGCTCGGTCACCTGGATCTCGTGCCCCGACAGCAGCCGGGCGATCTTCCCGCGCGGGGTCACGCGGTCTCCCTCGAGATAGCCCAGGTCCTCCAGGAGCCCCAGGCGCCGGTCCACCTCGCGCCGCTGGGCGAGTCGCTGGTGCTCGCGGGCCTTGCGGCTCCCGCCGCGCACCTGATACTGGGCGAACGAGCGCTCCCAGGCCTCGTAGAGCCGCTCGCGCCCTGCGGCCTCCACCAGGTGCAGGATCGTGGAGTAGGAGAGGCGGAAGCGGCTGGTCACCGGCTCCGGCTTGCCCGCGAACAGGCGCTCGAGCGGCGCCTCGGTCAGCTCGCGGTCGCTGAGGACCGAGTACACGAACCCCTTGTCGTCGATGCCCTGCCGGCCGGCGCGCCCCGCCATCTGCATGTAGTCGCGCGTGCGCAGCCAGTCCATCGAGATGCCGTCGTACTTGCGCAGCTGGCTGAAGACCACCGACCGCGCCGGCATGTTGATCCCCAGGGCGAAGGTCTCGGTGGTGAAGAGGAGCTTGATCAGGCCCGCGGTGAACATGCGCTCGACCAGCTCCTTGTGAACCGGGAGCAGGCCGGCGTGGTGGAAGGCCACGCCGCGTAGGGCCATCTGCATGAGCTCCCCGCGGAGGAACTTCCGCGGCAGCTGGAACACCTCGAGCAGCTCCTCCTGCAGGGCCTCCATCCGCGCCCGCTCTGCGTCGTCAAGCAGCTCGCGCCGCTGGTTGCGGTGCGCGAGTCGCTCCACATCCTTGCGGCTGAACGAGAAGACGAGCGCCGGGAGGTGACCCTCGTCCACGAGCTCGTCGATGAGCCCCTTCGCGTCGGGGCGCTCCGGAGCGCCCTGCCGGTCGCGTCCTCGCCCGCGCCCGCCCCCCCGCGTCCGCCGGCTGCCACGGCTCGAGCGCCGCTCGCGCTCGACCGCCTCGCCCGCCTTCTTGCGGTGGTGGTTGAGGCGCGCGGGCGGGAAGGTCGCGGCCGCCTCGGTGTGCACCCAGTGCGACAGGGGGACGGGGCGCCGGTCCTCCAGGATCACCACATTGTCCTGGGGGCGCACCTGGCCGATCCAGGCGCCAAGCTCGTCCACATTCTGGATCGTTGCGGAGAGACAGATGAGGCGGACATGGGGGGGGAGGAAGATGAAGCACTCCTCCCACACCATCCCCCGCTCGCGGTCGTCGAGGAAGTGGACCTCGTCGAACACCACGAACTCCACATCCTCGATCAGCTCGGGGTTCTCGAAGATCGCGTTGCGGAGGATCTCGGTCGTCATGACGAGCACCTGCGCGCGCGGGTGGAGCGTCACATCCCCGGTCATGATCCCCACCTCGACCGCCGGGTCCTCCTTGAAGTCGCGGTACTTCTGGCTCGAGAGGGCCTTGATCGGTGAGGTGTAGACGACGCGCTTGCCGCGCTTGACGGCATCCTCCACCGCGTACTCGGCGACTAGGGTCTTGCCCGCGCCGGTGGGGGCGGCCACGAGGACGTTGTGGCCGTTGCGCACGGCGTCGACCGCCTGGATCTGGAAGGGCAGGAGCCGGAATCCGTGCCACTCCACCACCCGGCCGCCCGCAAGGGCTTCGGGGGCCCGTTCGCCGCGCGCCCGCGGTGACTCCTCCCTTGGGGAGGGCAGGGGCTCGGTGGAGTCCAGCGCGCGGGGATCTGGGTCCGCGTCCGGGTCCTCGGTCCGTGAGCGGCGCCTCCGCCGCCTGCGGCGCGGCCTCTCGGGCTCTCCGGCGGCAGGCTCCGGAGCCGGCTCCCTCCGCTTGGGCTCCTCGTCGGGCTCCTCCGGCAGGTATCCGAAGGGCACCTGCTCATCGGTGGAGGAGGATCGCGAGGCGGGGTCTTGGGGTGCAGGCATGGAGGGGGCCGGAGCGGGAGGCCCGCGCCCGGGGCAGAAGCGCTTCTTGAGCCAGCCTCTGCGAGTCGCTATCTAACGGTCTAGGCGCGCGCAGAGCCAGGGGCGTCCCCGGTTGATGCCCTGCTGCGCATGCCGCCCACCGGCGAGGCGCGCCTCGAGCCCGTCCCACGCCGCACCCCGCCCACCGCCCTCCGCCCTCCACGACCGCACCGCCATGTCCGCCGAGTCCCGCGCCCTCCAGCCCCTCGTCCGCCAGCTCGCTCACCTGAAGGTGCTCTCGCGCCTGCTCGGCCACGAGCTCCACGCCCAGGCCTCGAGCCGCACCCTGACCCTCTCCCGCGAGGAGGTCGTCGAGATGCAGACGACCCTCGACCTGTTCATCGAGGAGGCCG
>JADHNZ010000072.1 GCA_016779225.1 Planctomycetota bacterium | reverse complement strand
GGGCAACACCAAGTTCGGGTTCGCGGTCGCCGTGGAGCGCAATCCCCTCGGCGCCCCCCACCTGTTCGTCGGCGCGTTCCAGACCTATGTCTCCGGCCTCCAGTACGCCGGTGCCGTTCATGCCTACGCCACCCAGCCCTCGGGCGCGCTCGATGCGCCGGTCCTCGTGACGCACCCCGCGCCCGGCTTCCAGGACCGCTTCGGCGTCAGCCTCGACGCGGCGGGCGGAGCCCTCGTCGTGGGCACGCCCTACGACGACACGGCACAGGGCGTGGACGCCGGCTCGGTGCAGGTCTTCCAGCAGGCGGGCGCGGCCTGGAGCCTGGTCGAGACGCTCGACGCGGTGAACCCGGGCAACAGCCAGTACTTCGGCATCAGCCTCAGCCTCGCCGGCAACCCCAGCGGGCTGTGCGTGGGGTGTGAGAACGACGCGTCGGGAGCCTCGTTCCAGGGGGCGGCGCATGTCTACTACCGCCCCTCGGGGACGGGGAACCCGTTCGTCCTCGCGGCGTCGCTCCAGGCCCCGGGCGGCCAGGCCCTCGATGACTTCGGGTACGCCGTGACGGGGATGGGCAACACCTGGGTGATCGGAGCGCGGGGCTACGACCAGCTGCTCGGGGCGGCCTTCGAGTACTTCGTCACCGGCGGCCAGAACCCGACCGTGACCCTGCGCAGCCAGTACGCCCCGACCTCGGGCAACGGCGGCGACCTCTTCGGGCACGCGGTCGCCCTGGACGACCTGGGCGGACTCGTGGTGGGTGCCCAGGGCCACCGCGCAGCCGGCCTCGGCGGCGCGGGTGGGACCTACTTCCGCGTGTACTCCTCGATCCCGACCGACTGCAACGGCAACGGCCTCGACGATGCCTGTGAGCTCTTCGTGGGTGACGAGACCGACCTCGACGGGAACGGGATCCTGGACTCCTGCGAGTCCACGGGCTCCGCCTTCTGCACCGGCGCCACGAACAACAGCACGGGGGTGTCCGGCAAGCTCCAGGCCATCGGCTCGAACGACCTCAGCGCCAACGACCTGTTCCTCTACGGCTACGACCTCCCGCCGAACCAGTTCGGCATGCTGCTGACCTCGACCAGCACCGGCATCGTCGGCTACCCGGGCGGCTCCCAGGGGATCCTGTGCCTCACCGGCTCGATCGGGCGCTTCAACCCGGCTCTCATCAGCGGCGCGGGGATCCTCGCGACCCAGGCCGACTTCAACAGCTGGCCCAACAACGGCGTGGTCCTGCCCGGGCAGACCTGGAGCTTCCAGTACTGGCACCGCGACCAGAACCCGAGCGTCACCTCCAACTTCACCACGGCCTGGTCCGTGACCTTCTGAGCCCGGGGACGGTCCGAGCCGGCCTCCATGGCACGGCCCCCACCCACAGCACGGCCCCCTCCTCTAGGATGGGGCCGTGCTCCTCTTCTGCGCACTGGCCCTCCTGCCCCTAAGGCTTGCCGAGAGCAGCCCCGAGCCGACGCCCGACGCGGCTCTCGCGGCCGCGGCCGTCCGCACACCCGGTGAGGAGCCCGTCCGCTTCGCCGAGGTGCAGGCGGTGCTCGCAGACCGCTGCTTCGCCTGCCACGGGCCCGACGACCGCGCGCGCGAGGCGGGGCTGCGCCTGGACCGGCGCGAGGAGGCCCTCGAGGTGCTCGCGCCGGGGGACCCGGAGGCCAGCGAGCTGGTGGCGCGGATCCTGGACGACGGCGCGGATCGCATGCCGCCGCGGGACTCCAAGCTCGAGCTGAGCGCGGCAGAGCGCGACCTCCTGGTGCGCTGGGTCGCCGAGGGTGCGACCTACGACGGCCACTGGGCCTGGACAGCGCCCGGAGCGGACGAGCCGGGTCCCGAGGGCGACGCCGCGGCGCCCGCGTGGGCCGGCGCCTGGTGCCGCGATCCCCTCGACGCGCGAGTGGCTGCCGCCCTGGACGAGGCAGGCCTGCGGCCCGGTCCAGAGGTGGATCCGGCCGCCTGGCTTCGCCGGGCGAGCGTGGTCCTGACTGGCCTGCCTCCGACCCCTGCGGAGCTCGAGCGCTTCGAGAGCGCCCGCGCCGCCGCCGCGGAGCCGGAGGTCGTCGACGCCTTGGAGGCGGAGCGTCTGCTGAGCAGTCCCCGCGCCGCGGAGCACCTGACCGCGGCCTGGCTCGACGCGGCGCGTTACGCCGACACCTACGGGTACCAGAACGATGTGGACCGCACCGTCTGGCCCTGGCGCGACTGGGTCCTACGCGCCTTCCAGGAGGACAAGCCCTACGACGCCTTCCTCTTGGAGCAGCTCGCCGGGGACCTCCTTCCCGACGCCACGCCCGACCAGGTCCTCGCCACCGCGTTCAACCGGCTGCACCGCCAGACCAATGAGGGCGGCAGCGTGGAGGAGGAGTTCCGGGTGGAGTATGTGGCCGACCGGGTCAACACCTTCAGCACGGCGGTCCTCGGGCTGACGATGGAGTGTGCCCGCTGCCACGACCACAAGTACGACCCCCTCACCCAGCGCGAGTACTACGGGCTCAGCGCCTTCTTCGACAACATCGACGAGAGCGGGCTCTATTCGCACTTCAGCTCCGCGGTCCCCACGCCCACCGTGGACCTCGCGACCGACGAGCAGGCTGCGCGCCTCGAGACCCTGGCCGCCCAGCTGGCCGAGGCGGAGGCCGCCCTCGAGGCCCTGCCCTTCGACGAGGACGCCTTCGAGACCTGGCGCCAGCAGCTCACCCGAGGCGCGGCGTCCCTGGATCCGGCCTCGACGCCGGGCCTGCAGGGGCTCTATCCCATGGACGACGGCGACCGCACCTCGATCGCGAACCGCGTCGAGGGCGGCAAGAGCGGCCAGATCAAGGGCCCCACCCTGTGGCGCGAGGGCCGCCGCGCCGGCGGCCTCGGCATCAACGGCGACGACGCGCTCGAGTTCCTGGGGGCGGGCGTGTTCCGGCGCTGGGACGCGTTCAGCCTTGGCCTCTGGATCCAGCCCGCCGAGCATCACGCCCGCGCCGTGGTGCTGCATCGCAGCCGAGCCTGGCACGACTCGGGCAGCCGGGGCTACCAGCTGCTGCTGGAGGACGGCCGCCCCTCGTTCAGCCTCATCCACTTCTGGCCCGGGAACGCCCTGCGCGTGCGCGCGCTCGAGCCCGTCGAGGTCGGACGCTGGACCCACCTCGCGGTCACCTACGACGGCAGCAGCACCGCCGCGGGCGTGCGACTCTTCGTGGACGGGGCCGAGGTCCCGGTGGAGGTGGTCCGCGATCAGCTGACCCGCACGATCCAGGGCAGCGGCGAGGGCCTGCTGTCGATCGGGGCCCGCTTCCGCGACAACGGCTTCCGCGGCGGCGCGGTGGACGAGCTCTTCGTGGCCGCGCGCGAGCTGGCCCCCTTCGAGGTCTGTGGCCTGGCGGGCGCGCAGGCAACCGCCCACGCCCCCACCGACGGAGACCTGCGCGCCACCTTCCGAGCGCGCCCCGCCGACGGGGAGCGCGCCGCCCTCCGCGCGCGGGTGCGCGCGCTGCGGCAGCAGCACGCCGAGGAGCACGACCGGGTGCGCGAGGTCATGGCCATGCGCGAGATGACGCCTCGCCGCACCACCCATGTCCTGAACCGCGGCCTCTACGACCAGCCGCTGGAGGCCGTGGAGCCCCACACTCCCGCTCTGCTCCCCCCGCTCGAGCCCGAGGGCCCGGTGGACCGCCTCGCCCTCGCCCGCTGGGTCGTGCGCCCCGACCACCCCCTGACCGCGCGCGTGGCGGTCAACCGCCTCTGGCAGCAGGTGTTTGGCGAGGGCATCGTCTCGACCCAGGAGAACTTCGGCGTGCAGGGCAGCGCCCCCTGGAGCCAGGAGCTGCTCGACCACCTCGCTCAGTCGTTCGTGAGGGACGGCTGGAGCGTGCGGCGGCTGCTCAAGCGCCTCGTGCTCTCGAGCACCTTCCGCCAGGCCTCACCCGCCCTGGAGGGCGTGGACCCGCGGCGCCGCCTCGACGCGGAGGCCCTGCGCGACCACGCCCTCCTCGCCAGCGGCCTGCTGGTCGAGCGGCTCGGCGGCCCCTCCGTGAAGCCCTACCAGCCCGCGGGCCTCTGGAAGGAGAAGTCCGGCCGCACCTATGACCAGGGGCACGGCGCGGACCTGCACCGCCGCAGCCTGTACACCTTCTGGAAGCGCACCTCGCCGCCGCCGACGATGATGATCTTCGACGCGGCCAAGAGGGATGTGTGCGTCGTGCGACGCCGAGCGACCTCCACCCCCATGCAGGCCCTCGCGCTGTGGAACGACCCGCAGTTCGTCGAGGCCGGGCGCGTGCTCGCTGCGACCCTGCTCGGCGTGCATGCCGACGATGAGGCGCGCGTCGAGGAGCTCTGGCTGCGCTGCGCCACGCGCCCTCCCACCGACGCCGAGCGCACGACCACGCTCGAGCTGCTCACGGACCTGCGCGACGACTATGCCGCCCACCCCGAGGACGCCGCGGCGGCCTGCGCCGTGGGTGAGGCCCCCCCGGCCAACGGCCTCGATCCCATCGAGCACGCGGCCTGGACCCTCACCTGCGTTACCGTCTTCTCCCACCACGCCAGCGTGAGCCTCCGATGAGCCCCCACGACCCCACGCGACGCGACGCCCTGCGGGCCGCCGGAGCGGGCTTCCTCGGCCTGGGGCTCCCGGCGAGCCTTCGCCCCGAGCAGGTCCTCCACCACGCGCCCCGCGCGCGTCGGGTCGTGTGGCTGTTCCAGAGCGGCGGGCCGAGCCAGCTGGAGCTGTTCGACCACAAGCCGCTGCTGCTCGAGCGCCAGGGAGAGGACCTGCCCCCCAGCGTCCGCCAGGGCCAGCGGCTGACCACCATGTCCGCGAACCAGGCCACCCTGCCCCTGGTGGGCTCGGCCTTCGCCTTCCAGCGCCACGGCCAGAGCGGAGCGGAGCTCAGCGAGCTGCTGCCCCACACCGCGCGGCTCGCGGACCGGCTCTGCATCGTGCGCAGCCTCACCACGGAGGCCATCAACCACGACCCGGCGATCACCTTCGTCCAGACGGGCTCCCAGCTCGCCGGCCGCCCCTCGATCGGCGCCTGGATGTCCCTGGCCCTGGGCTCGGACAATCCCGACCTCCCGACGGCCTGCGTGATGGTCACCAAGAACAAGGGCGGGCAGCCCCTGTACGCGCGCCTCTGGGGCTCGGGCTTCCTCCCCGCGCGGCACCAGGCCGTGCAGCTGCGCTCGGGGGCCGACCCGGTCCTGTTCCTCGGCGACGCGCCGGGGGTCTCGCGCCGTCGGCGCCGCAGGGCCCTCGATGCCCTCGCCCGCCTGCATGCCGAGGAGGCCGCGCGGGACGCCGGCGCGGCCGCGCGCCAGGAGCAGTACGAGCTGGCCTGGCGGATGCAGGCCTCGGTGCCCGAGGTCTCGAACCTGGCCGAGGAGCCCGACGAGGTGTTCCAGCTCTACGGCGAGGACGCCCGCGACCCGGGCACCTTCGCCGCCAACTGCCTCATGGCCCGGCGGCTGCTGGAGCGCGGGGTGCGCTTCGTGCAGCTGTTCCACCAGGGCTGGGACCAGCACGGGGGGATGCGCGGCGGCCTGGCGACCCAGTGCCGCGAGACGGACCAGGGCTCTGCCGCGCTGGTCGAGGACCTGGCCCGCCGGGGGATGCTCGAGGACACGCTGGTGATCTGGGGCGGCGAGTTCGGACGCACGCCGTACTGCCAGGGCCCCCTGGGCGGGGACTACGGACGCGACCATCACCCGCGGAGCAACGCCATCTGGATGGCCGGCGGGGGCGTGCGCGCGGGCTACACCCACGGGGCGACCGACGAGTTCGGCTACTCGGTGATCCAGGACCCGGTGCATGTGCACGACCTGCAGGCCCTGATCCTGCACCTGCTCGGCATCGACCACGAGCGGCTGACCTGGAAGCACCAGGGCCGGCGCTTCCGGCTGACGGATGTGCACGGCGAGGTGCCGAGCGCGCTGCTGGCCTGAGGGCGAGGAACGCCCTCAGACGGAGTAGCCGTAGCGGGCGCAGTCCGTCGCGTAGACCGCCCGCACGCGCGCGACGATCGCCGGGTCCTCGTACTCGGGGTCCTTCGCGCGAGGCGTGGCGTTCCGCCGCTGCCCCACATCCAGGTCCCAGTCCCGGAGGAGCTCGTCCGGGTCCAGCTCCTCCATCCGGCGCTGATGGGTGATGCGCGCGGAGGCCACCGGCAGCAGGCGCTTCACGCGGATCTGCTCGAGGAGGTACTGGGGCCGCAGGTGCCCGTCCCACACCTTCGTCCGCGGCAGGAGGTCCACGAAGCGCTCGAAGGTCATGCCCAGGAACGCCTCGCGCTTGCGCTCGTCGGGGTCGGTCTCCCGAAGGCCCAGGTGCCGGTAGTGGACCCGGTGGGCGCGCTGCCAGCCCCAGAAGGCCTCCGTCCCGACGAGCTCCATCTGCCGCCGGTACTTGTCCTTGAAGGCCGAGACGGCCCGGGCGTGAGGATCCCGCGTGAGGAAGAGGTGGGGTCGCCGCCCCTCGCGCAGGGCGCGGTAGAACGCCCACTCATCGACCTCCTCCAGGTGCTCGTGCGCGGTCAGCGTCGAGTACATGACCTTCATGTTGGTCGAGACCAGGAATCGACCGCTGCGTTCGAGGAAGCGAGGCATGGCTGGCGAGGGGCTCAGCCTAGCACGGCCGGAGCGAGCCCCTCAGCGGGGGGGCGCGGCCCACCCCTCGGCCTGTGCCAAGGCGAGACGGCCCAAAACCGAAGGCCTGACCCGGACGCGAGGGAAAGCTCCTTCGGCCTCGAGGGGCAGCCCTGGAGGCCGTGCCCCGCCGCCTCGGACCTTGGGCACCCTGCCCGCATCCGCCGAAACGACCCCGGCGAACTCCTATACTCTGCCGCCGCCGACGGTCCCCTCCCATGGATGCCTCCTTCGTCGCCACCCTCCTCCGCACCAGCGCGGAGGGCTTCGCAGGCCTCGCTGCCAGCCGCTTCTGGGAGGACGACGCCGGCTCCCTGGGAGCCTCCGGGGACGGCTTCGGGGCCTGGAAGGCCCACCTGCGCGAGCAGGTCCTCCAGCTCGCCGCGGCGGTCGAGGACGGCTCCCCGGCCCTCTTCGCCGGCCACCAGGCCTGGCTCCGGGAGGCCGGCAGCGCGCGGGGGATCACCTCCGACGCCCTCCAGAGCGCCTGCGGGCACCTGGCCGCGGTGCTCGAGGACTCCCTCCCTGAGGATGGCTGGGCGCTGCTGCCCCCCCACTTCCAGGCCGGCGCCGAGACCCTCGCGGCCCCCGCCCCCCCGTCACCCAGCTTCCTGCCCCGCGAGGGCGTCCAGGCCGAGCTGGCCCGGGGCTACCTCGCCCGCATCGACGAGGGCGACGAGCGCGGCGCGTGTGACCTGCTCGTGGACGCGGTCCGCGAGGAGCGCCTGACCGCGTCCCAGGTCATGGGCGAGGTCCTTGCCCCCGTCCTGCGCGAGGTCGGTCGCCTGTGGCACATCGGCGAGCTCTCCATCGCGGAGGAGCACCTGACGACGGTGATCACGCGCAAGGCCCTCGCGCGGCTCACCTCGCTCACCCCCCGGGGTGCCTCCAACGGCAAGACCGTCGTGATCGGCTCGGTGTCCGGCGACAACCACGACATCGGCATCCAGATCGTCTCGGCCTACTTCGAGATGGACGGCTGGCGCACCATCTGCCTGGGAGCGAACACCCCTGCGGAGGACATCCTCCAGGTCAGCTCACGGTTCGATGCCGACCTGATCGCCCTCGGGGCAACCCTCGCCACCCAGCGTGAAGCGGTCGGCAGCACCTGCGCCCTGCTGCGCGAGCATCGGCCCTCGACGCCGATCCTGGTCGGCGGCACCGCGTTCGCGATCTCGGACGACAGCTGGTCCCGGCTGGGCGCCCAGGCCCATGCGGCCGACCCGGCCGAGGCCCTCGCTGCGGGTCGCCAGCTCGTCGGCCTCTGATTCCGGGAGCTCGCGCGGGCGGCCTCGGTCGAGTTGCGGTGCTCGCGGAGTGTCTCCTCCACCGGGCGAGCAGAGCCAGCCGACTTGGCTGACCAAGTGGCTCTACCAAGCCTCCCCGGGACGCAGGGGGCGTCCCCTGGGAGCGGCCTGATTGCTCAGCTCGCCGGGATCGCCGCGGTGAGGAGCAGGTGCTCGCGGTCGGAGACGACCACGCCGCCGGGGCGCTCGCGCGTGATGGCGAACATGGTGGCCTGCCCCACGGGAAGGCGCGCGTCGATCGGGACCTCGACCACGGGGCCCGTGATGTCGAACACGCCTCCGTCCACGGGGCGCTCGACCCCGTCCGCGCGCGAGGCGTCGAAGATCCAGAGCTGGTACTGGAACTCGGCGGGATCGTTCACAGGGAGGCCCTCGAAGCGCATCGTTCCGACGCCGGCCTGATCGCTCCAGCGCACCTCTCCCGCCGCCTCCCCCGCCATGGGGTCGTCCGTGCGAGTCCACGCCGCGCGTACGGCGTCCGCGGCCGAGGCCAGGACCTCCGCGGCGCTGCGGGGGCCCCGCAGGGTCGGCTCCAGGACGATCCAACCCAGGAGCACGAGGGCCACCACCCAGCCCAGACGCGTGGCCGGGGCAGGACTCGGAGCGGCAGGCGTGGGCGGTGCGGCGGTCCCGACGGGTCCACGGCCCGCAGAGGAGCGTCGCCCGGCAGCGTGGTGCCCCTGGGGCTTCCTTGAGCGCTGGAGCTCGAGGCGCACGGCCGACTCGATCCGCTGGGCGGAATCGGCGGGAATGGGCTCGGTGCGCAGGAGGAGGGCAAGCTCGCCCGCAGCAAGCTCGAACTCCTCGAGATCGCGCGGGTCCACCGACGAGCGCAGGTCGAGCTCGTCCTCGAGGCTCAGGGCGCCGGTGACCAGGTCGGCCGCGCGCCCCAGGGTGACCTCGTCCCAACCAGCGAAGGTGGACCTCATGCCTCCTCCTCCCCCCGCCTCGGGCGGAGCAGCTGCGCGGCCTCATCGAGGCCCCGGCGGATGTGGCTCTTCACCGTGCCCAGGGGCATTCCGGTCACGGTGGCGATCTCCTGGTGGGTGAGGCCGTCCACGACGGACATCAGGATCACCTTGCGGCGCTCGGGCTGCAGGCGCTCCAGGGCCTCGTGGGCCCGCCGCGCCTCATCGCGGACATCCACCAGCTCGAGGCTGGGGTCGTCCCCGCCACGCATGCCCTCCTCGATGACCTCCTCACCGGGGGCCCGCGAGATCCGCCGCCTGCGGTCGATGACGCGCCGGCGGGCGATGGTGGCGATGAAGGTCGCCTCGGAGGCGCGGTCGGCGTCGTAGCGGCCGGCGCTCTTCCAGACCTCGATGAAGATCTCCTGAACCAGGTCCTCGACCGTGGCCACATCCCGCATCAGCTTCCGAGCGAGGGACCAGACGAGGGGACCGAAGCGCTCGAGGCACTCCTGCACGGCATGGGCATCGCCGCGTGCGATGCGCGGCAGCAGGAGGTCGTCCTGGGCCTGGGTGTCGGTCATTTTCCCGCCGATCGAGGCGCCCGCGAGACTCTCCGCGTCTGCACCCTTCGACCGCAAGAGCATAGCGTCGTCCCGCTCCTCCGAGGAGGAGTCCCGGTGCCCTCGACCCACCGAGGCGCCTGGAATCCGACGCAGACCCGGCCCTCGCAGGGGAGGACCGGGCCTTCGCTCGGGTTGGGAGGTGTCCCAGGGGTTCACAATTCTTTGACTGCTGGGCCTTGCTTGGAGTCCGACCCTTCGAGGAGGGCTCCCCCAGGGCGACACGCGAGCCGCCCCGAGGAGGCCCCGTCGGTCACTGGGGCAGGAGGACCTTGTCGATCACATGGATCACGCCGTTGGTGCAGTCCAGGTCGGCTGCGACCACCTTGGCACCGTTGACGAAGACGCCCTCGTCGGAGCCGCGGGTCACGAGCTCACCGCCCTGCAGGGTCTTCACCTTGGCGCCCTTGGCCGCCGCATCCGAGAACACGCGGCCGGGGACCACGTGGTAGGTCAGGACCGCCACGAGCTGGTCCTTGTTCTCCGGCTTCAGCAGGGAGGCCACGGTGCCCTCCGGCAGCGCTGCGAAGGCGTCGTCGGTCGGGGCGAAGACGGTGAAGGGGCCATCGCCCCTGAGCGCCTCGACCAGGCCAGCCGCCTGGATGGCCGCGGCGAGGGTCTTGAAGGAGCCGGCCTCGGCCGCCGTGGTCAGGATGTCGTTCGAGCTGGGCAGGATGACCCGGTCGATGACATGGATGACGCCGTTGGCGCACTCGATGTCGGTGGTGACCACCTGGGCACCGTCGATGAAGACGCCCTCTTTCTTGACGACCACCTCAACGCGCTGGCCGTTGAGGGTGCCCGCGGCGTCGAGCTTGACGACCTGCTTGGCGCGCACATCGCCAGGGACCACGTGGTAGGTCAGGATCGAGGTGAGCAGACCCTTGTTCTTGGGGTCTAGGAGCGTCTCGAGGGTCCCTTTGGGAAGCGCGGCGAAGGCTTCGTCCGTGGGGGCGAAGACCGTGAAGGGGCCCTTGCCCTTCAGTGCGTCCACGAGCTCGGCGGCCTGAACCGCGGCCACGAGGGTCTTGAAGGAGCCCGCGGCAACGGCGGTGTCGACGATGTCCTTGGGAGCGTCGACATTGGAGGTGACAGCGGCCTTGGCCTTGGAGTCACAGGACCCGCAGTCCTGGGCAGGGGCGACGCTGGGAGCGAGCGCGAGGAGCAGGGAGAGCATCATGAGAAGAACTTCCGATCAGGGGGTTGAGTGCCCGGTGAGGGCGCGCTGCGCGGCGTGCCGGCACTGCTTCAGCCTCGAAGCACCCGCGCGCTGTAGGCAGGTCTTCGCTAGGCGCAGCCGCGGGATGCAGCCATCGGCGTAAGCCGTCAGTGAAAGCGCGCGGGGTGCGACAGCCGGGTACGAACCGGGCGTTCGCCGGCTCAGGTCCGGACACCCAGTCGCAGGAGCAGCGGCATCAGCAGCGCGTACTCCACGCCCAAGGCCAGCGCACCGAGCCAGGGCTCCGCGCCCCAGTCCGTAGCCTCCATGCGCACGCCCGCTGCGAAGGACAGAGGCCCTCCCACGAGGCCAAAGAGCGCGGCTGCCCGACCGCGTCCTTGCAGCCAGGCCATGGAGCGGCCGGGCAGGGTGGCGAAGCCCACCCACAGGGCCGTGATCCAGGGAGGAGCAAGCCCCGGGGCGAGCGCGCCGACGCCGCTGGCGTACTCCAGCAGGCCAAGGCGCAGGAGAGCGGTGTCCAGCAGGGTCCCGACCAGGCCAACGGTCCCCACGAACACGAGGGACCGACGGGGATCGGACGCGCTCCAGAGGAAAGCGCCCAGGCATGGGACCAGCGCGGCCGGGCCCCACCAGACCTCTCCCTCCGCGCCCCCCATGACGGCGGCGAACCAGAGTCCCTGAAACAGGAGGAAGTTGGCGAGGTTGGCCATGGGCCGCGCGAGGTGGCGCTCAGCGCGCGAGGCTGCCCAGCATCGGGGCGGAGCGGGCACCCGGCTTCACCAGGGTCAGCTGGGCCACATCGATGTGCCGCTCCTCGAAGCCCCCCTCGCAGTAGTGGAAGTAGAACTCGAACAGCCGCAGGAAGGTCTCCTCGAAGCCCAGCGCCTGGGCTTCCTCCCAGCGTGTCCTGAGGCGCTCCCTCCAGGCCGCGAGGGTGCGGGTGTAGTGGGTCCCGAAGCACTCGTGGTGGCTGAGGCGCAGGTCACTGGAGCCCGTGGCCGCCGAGAGCAGCGCCGTGGTCGAGGGGATGTTGCTGCCCGGGAAGATGTACCGCTGGATGAAGTCGACCGACCGGGCCGCGCGCTCGAAGTGCTGGTCCGCGATCAGGATCGCCTGCATCGCCATCATCCCGTGCGGCTTCAGGAGCCGACCGCACTGGGCGAAGAACTCGCCGTAGTACTGGTGCCCGACCGCCTCGATCATCTCCACGGACACCAGCTTGTCGTAGGTCCCGGTGAGCTTCCGATAGTCCTCGAGCAGCAGCGTCACGCGTCCGGAGAGGCCAGCCTCCTCGATCCGCCGCATCGCGAAGGCGTGCTGCTGGCGCGAGATGGTGGTCGTCGTGACCCGGCAGCCGTATTCGCGCGCGGCGTGCAGGGCGAGGCCGCCCCAGCCCGTCCCGATCTCGAGCAGGTGGTCGTCCGGCCCCAGCTCGAGCTTGCGGCAGAGGCGGTCGATCTTCGCCACGGAGGCCTCCTCCAGGCTGCTCGCCTCGTGCTCGAAGACACCCGACGAGTAGGTCATGGTCGGATCGAGGAACAGCTCGAAGAAGTCGTTGGAGAGGTCGTAGTGGGCTGCAATGTTGTC
>JADHNZ010000071.1 GCA_016779225.1 Planctomycetota bacterium | reverse complement strand
AGGAGCCCCCTCCGCCCCCACTCGTGCAGGCGCAGCCCGTGGGCGAAGAGCGCCGCGTAGGCCGGCGCCGCCAGGACGACGAGGCGAAGCCACTCCTCCCCGCTCTCGGAGAGATCGTGGGCAAGGGCCCAAGGGCTGACGAACTCCATGGCGACCAGAACCCCCAGGCCGAGCGCGCCCCAGCGCAACGGCGACGCGACGCGACGCGCGAGGGCGAGCAGGGGCAGGGTCAGGAGAGCCAGGAGCGCGTAGATGCGGAAGATCCACACATAGCCAAAGCCATCCCCGAGGAAGGCGGTCTCGAGCAGCTCCTCGCGGCTCCAGGGGAAGGGCCGATCCAGCGCGAGCGTCACGAGCCAGGTCCCCGCCGCGTACGCGGCCAGGAACAGCCACACGGGCAGCACGAGGCGTGAGAGGCGACGCCACAGGAAGGCCGTGGGGCGCAGGCCCTGACGCTCGAGCAGCAGGCGATGGCTCATCCCCGAGGCAAGCACCAGCAGGACCACGGCGAAGCCCACGGCCTGGACCACCCAGCCTGGCGGCCTGCCGTGCACGAGGAAGATCACCAGGATCCCCACGACGCGCAGGAGGTCGAGGCTCGTGTCCCTCTGGGTCGCCGAACCTGGACCGGTGCTCCGGCCCAAACTCACGGCAGCCGGACTCCGCTCCGCGAGCGCAAGAGCAGCAGGCCCGGAACCCATCAGTGCGCGTGGCCGCAGCAGTCGCCCGCGCGACCGAGGCGGTGGTTCGCGATGTGTCCCACCACGAGGGCCAGTCCACCGAGGGGCGTGACCCAGTCGAACCCGTGCCCGCCGGCCTCGTGGGCATGGTCGGTGCAAGTCGCAGCGTGGACCAGCTCGGCGCAGTCACAGGGCATGACCGTCGCCCCCACGAGGAGGAGCAGGATGCCGAGGCCACCGAGGACCGGAACCCAGCGCTGGCCGTGGCCGCGGTAGGCGGGGATGAAGGCCCGCAGGGCGGCGAACCCGGCCAGGGCTGCCATCACCAGGTGGAACGAGCCCCCCGCGAGCCAGTTCAGCCCCAGCGCCGGCAGCGCGGCCACCGCAAACGGCAGCGCGACGCAGTGCACGATGCACAGGCCGGACAGGAGGACGCCGCAGGCGTCGGCGCGCTGGAGGGACGGGGTCGCCATCGGGGCGAGGACGATACTGCAACCGGCTTGCAAGCGCAAGCCGGTTGTGGGGGCGCTATCCTCTGGCCATGACCCTGTCGGAGAGCCAGGCCCGGGAGCAGCTGCGCGCATCAGGCCTGAGGGCCACGAGCGCGCGCCTGGCCGTCCTGCAGGCCCTCTCCCGCTCCCCCAAGCCCCTGGCCCACAGCGAGTTGGTCAAGGCCCTCGGCCCGGCCGCGGGCTGCGACCCCGCCACGGTCTTCCGGACGCTGACCCGCCTGGTAGAGACCGGCCTCGCGACCGTGGTGAGCCAGGCCGGGGGGATGGACCGCTACGCCCTGGGGAGCGGCAGCGCCGAGACCCATGAGCACCCCCACTTCATCTGCTCGGACTGCGGCTCGGTCTCGTGCCTCGACGTGGTGGCGACGCCCTCCCTCGAGGTGCCGCGCCGCTGGCGTCGCTCGGTCCAGGCGGCCACGCTGCAGCTTCAGGGGCGGTGCCCCGACTGCCTGGCCTGAGGCGCGGCGTCGCGCAGACAGGGCGCGCTCCCCTGGCGCGCGGCGCCTGCCCGCGTGAGAATCGACGCATGAGCAGCGCACGCCTCAGCTGGTGGGTCCCGGTCAGCTTCGCCCCTCTCCTCGCCGCCGCCGTGGCCGTCCGTGAGCACGCGCCGACCGAGGTGCCGGAGCCGGCGGTCGCGGTCGAGCTGGTGCGCGCCTTCCCGCGGCTGCGCTTCGAGCGCCCGGTCCTCGTGACAGGCGCCCAGGATGGAACCGACCGCCTCTTCGTCGTGGAGCAGGACGGCGTGATCCGCGTCTTCGACCAGGAGGAGGACCCCGCCAGCAGCACCGTCTTCCTCGACCTGCGCTCCAAGGTCTGCCGCAAGTTCAACGAAGAGGGCCTCCTCGGCCTCGCGTTCCACCCGAACTACGCCGAGAACGGGACCTTCTTCGTGCACTACTCCTCGGCCGATCCCGACGAGGTCGGGGTCGTGGCTCGCTTCCAGGTCGACCCCGAGGACCCCAACCGCGCCGATCCCGCCTCCGAGCAGGTGGTCCTCACCCAGCCGCAGCCCTGGCGCAACCACAACGGCGGGATGATCGCCTTCGGCCCTGACGGCTACCTGTACATCAGCTTCGGCGACGGGGGCTCGGGGGGAGACCCCCAGGGCAACGGTCAGGACCCGACGAACTGGATGGGGTCCATCCTCCGCATCGATGTGGATGCGCAGGGCGCCCCCTACGAGGTCCCCGCGGACAACCCCTTCACGGACGACGAGCGCTTCGCCCCTGAGACCTGGGCCTTCGGCCTGCGCAATGTCTGGCGCTTCTCCTTCGACCGCGAGACCGGCGACCTCTGGGCCGGAGACGTGGGCCAGAACCGCATCGAGGAGGTCGACCTCATCGTGCGCGGCGGAAACTACGGCTGGCGCCGCTGGGAGGCGGACCAGGTCTTCGACGAGGGCACGGAGCTCTATGCGGGCGAGGCGATCCCTCCGATCGCCACCTACCCCCGCAGCGAGGGCATCTCGATCACCGGTGGCGTGGTGTACCGGGGCGCACGCTACCCCGGGATCCGCGGCGCCTACTTCTACGCCGACTACGCGACCGGCAACCTCTGGCGCATCACGCCGGACGGCGTGGGCGGCTGGGAGAATGCCCTGGCTGCGCGCACGGGCCGCAGCATCTCGTCCTTCGGCGAGGACGACGAGGGCGAGGTCTTCGTGTGCTCCTTCGACGGGGGCCTCTACCGCCTGGTGCCCAGCGCGGCTCCCCACGCCCACCTGGCCTCATGGCCGCGCAGGCTGTCGGAGACGGGGCTCTATCAGATGGGCGACGAGCCCGCTCCGGCAGAGACCCTCACCCGCTACGAGGTCAACGCTCCGTTCTGGTCGGACGGCGCGGACAAGGACCGCTTCGTGCACCTGCCCGAGGGGGCGGCCCTCTCGATCACCCCGGAAGGGACCTGGGAGGTCCCGGTGGGTGCCACGATCGTGAAGTCGTTCAGCGCGCCCGGACGACGCGGCGGGCGGCAGCTCCTCGAGACGCGCCTGATCAAGCGCATCGAGTCGGGCTGGGAGGCTGCCACCTACCTGTGGCAGGGCGACGACGCGCGGCTCCTCCCCCAGGGACGGCAGTTCGAGCGCTACACCCGCGCGGGCGTCACCACCTGGCACGCCCCCTCCTCCGCCGAGTGCTCGACCTGCCATGTGGAGTCCGCGGGCTTCGCGCTGGGCTTGGAGACCAGCCAGCTGAATCGGGCGGACGCCACCGGCCGCAACCAGATCGAGCGCTGGCTCGCCGAGGGAGTCGCGGTCGCCCCCGAGGGGGTGGACTGGAAGACCGTTGCGCCTCGCTGTGATCCTCACGACGAAGGGGCCCCGCTCGCGGACCGCGCACGCTCCTGGCTGGACACAAACTGCGCCATGTGCCACCGGCCCAACGGCACGGGCAACGCTGCGATCGACCTGCGCCTTGGGACGCCTCTCGAAGAGACCGGCCTCGTGAACGGCCTTCCCGGCCAGGGAGACTTCGGACTCGAGGATGCGCGCCTGGTGGCGCCAGGCTCGCCGGAGCGCTCGGTGCTGGTCCACCGCGTGACGACCCTGGGGGACGGCCGGATGCCGAACCTGGGGAGCCATGTAGTGGACGCAGAGGGCGCCGCCCTGCTCGAGGACTGGATCCGGTCCCTGTAGGTCTACCAGGGGTCCACGAGCCCGGCGCGGAGCGCGCGCGCACGCGTGAGGAGCTCCGTCGAGGGCTCGATCCCAAGCTCCGCCACAAGCAGGCAGGTGGCGACGAGGTCGTCGCACCTGGGACGCGCGTTCGGGTTGGTGGCGCCGGCCTCGAGAGCCTGGAGGAGCACGCGCTGCACCTCGTCGCCCTGGCCCAGGTCGTGCCAGGCGCGGGCGACGGCCCGCAGGACATCCGCGCGGTCGATATCCACGATCAGGGCCAGCTCCTGCGCGTAGGTCAGCTCGGCGGCGCGCAGGCTCGAGAGGCCGGCCTCGTCCCCTGACCGAGCACGGAGGGCGCCGAGGTGAGCCATCAGGGGCACCCGGTTGCCGGGCGGCCAGTCCACCTGCCCATAGAGCTCCCAGGCCTGCTGGGCGAACTGGAGGGCCTTGTCCTTGTCGCCGTGCGCGAGCGCCGCCTCGCCGAACGCCTGCAGGACCTCCAACTGGACCCCGCGGGCGATCTTGCCTCCGCCCCCGCCCACGCGCTCCTCGATGGCCTCCAGGAGTGCGGCGTCGGCGCCCGAAGCGGCGTAGAGCTCGGCGAGGGCGAGCAGCACCCCGCGAACCTGGTCGAAGGTGCCGGACTCCAGGACCGCGTCCACCGAGTCCAGGTAGGCGCGGGCCTGCTCGCCGTCGAGCAGGCGGACGCGCTCGGCCTCGAGTGCGCCGAGGGCCGATGCATCCAGCCCCGCCGCCATGGAGCTCGCCGCCTCGACCTCTCCCTCGGCGAGGCGAGCCTCGGCCACCGTGGCCAGCACGCGGTCGCGGCGCCAGATCTGATCCTTGGCCTCCTCGAGCTCTCGAACGACGCCGAGAGCCTGCTCGAGCAGGGCGTCCACGGTCTCACCCGCTCCGCGCCGGGCCCGGGCCGCGGCCACCTTGGCGTAGACCAGGCCGCGCCGCCAGTTGGCGATGTCCTGAGCCTGACGCGTGGCGACCTCGAGGCGCCCCAGGGCGACATTGGCGAGGGCCACCTGCTCCTGGGCGCGCGAGCGGTTCTTGAGGTGGGGCTCGAGCGGGAAGGTGCTCGCGCTCTCGAAGGCGAGATCGAGCAGCTCGATCTGGCCAGCGCTTAGAGAGACCTCCTCGGTGTCCACGGCGGACGGCTGTCCCTGTCCGCCAGCCGCAGCGGCGGAGCCCTCCGGTTCCGGAGCGCAGGCCTGAACGAGAACGAGGGACAGCAGGAGCAGGCTGAGGCGAGTCATAACGCGCGGCGGAGGAGGGCTAGCAAGAAGTGTCGCAGGCGGGCACCCCCCGAAGAAGGGTGCCCGCCCGCAAGGAGGGTCAGGCGCGAGCCCGACCCGGGTCCCGGCTCACTGGAAGGTGATCGAGACGGCGTTGGTGAAGTTGGAGACCGCGCCGATGTCGCGGAACCAGGCGGTGAAGTTGTAGGTGTCGCCCGGGACCACGGAGGTCACGCCCGCAACCGGCCACTGCGACTGCAGCGGGACCGTGATCTCGAAGGCGCCCGCGGCACCCGAGTTCTTGATCTGGCCCGGGCCGGTGAAGCGACCGATCGGGCCGCCGACGCAGAGGATGCCCGAGGAGACCGGGATGCTGGCCTGGTTCGGGCTCGTGACGAAGAGGCCGAACTGCAGCTGGGGCAGGTTGTTGGCCGTAAGGGTCAGGGTGTTGTCCGCGACGATGTCGGAGCCCGTGGCGGTGATGGTGCCGGCGACGCCGGTGGAGTTGGCGTTGGCGGAGCAGTACTCGGTGCCCAGGGTCTGGACGCCGGGGACGAAGCCGTAGGCGCTGGCGGCGGACCAGCCCGCGAGCCAGTTCTCACCCGGGGCAAAGGCGCCGCGGTAGGCCACGTCCTCGAAGAAGGGCGTGCCAGCCGGGATGCTGCCCGCTGCGGTGGTGGCGTCACCCGCGGCGGCGGGGTCCAGGAAGGTGACCTGCTGCATGACCTTGCCCCCGCGGACCACCGGAGCGGCGCGCTGGATGTCGGTCACCGGGCTGGTGGCCGGCTCGAGGACGTTGTTGTTCGCAGCGTCGAAGACGTTGCGGGCGTTGGCCTCGGTGTAGGCAGAGCCATTGGTGTTGTTGAAGAACACCGAGTCGGTCATCTCGATCAGGTTCCCGTTGAACTGGGCGCGGTAGAACGACTGGGCGTTCCCCGGGGCGTTGATCGTCGAGTAGGTGTTGTAGGCCGTGGTCCAGCGGGTCGGCCAGTCGAGGGTGCCGTTGAAGCCGTAGCCGTTGGCGCCGTCACCGTCGTCACCGTCGAAGCGGACGACCTTCTCACCGCAGTCCATGAAGACGCACTTGCGGTACTGGACGTTGGCGTTGTCGCGCCAGGCGGTCAGGCCGTCCCCGTCGATGGGCTGACCGATCACGGTCAGGTTGTAGAGGGAGGTCGTGGTGACCGGCTGCCAGTCGGAGTCCTCAGCGCCGTCGATCTCGCAGGCGTTGTCGCCCACGCCGGAGCCCTGCGAGGCGTCGGTGCTGAAGCCTTGAACGATGAGCCCGTACTGCGCGCGGCCGCGGAAGCCCTGGTCGATGTCGAGGCTGTCGTCACCGATGTTCCAGATGCTGAAGTTCTTGAGGTTGAACGTGCCGCCCCAGATCTCGATGCCGTCGTCGACGTTGTTCATGATCTCGACGTGGTGGATGTCCGTGCCGCGGCCGATGCCGCCGAGGGACAGGCCGTTCAGCTCGTTGCCGAGGCCGATCACGCGACCGCCGTAGCGCAGGGACAGGTAGCTGATGGAGCCACTGTCGTCGTCGTCGTCACCGCCCCCGTACAGGACGTTGGGGTCGCCGGGGAACGCAGCAACGAGACCCTCCATGGCCGCGACGTTGGTCGCGCTGGGGAAGGGGGTGTTGCCGACCGTCGCGTTCTCGGAGATGTAGGCGTTCCCCATGATGGTGAGGTTGCCCCACTCGTTGCAGGACTCGCGCCAGGTGACGAGATCGTCGGCGTCCGAGGTCATGATGACCGGAGCGCTCGCCGTGCCAAGGACGTTGATCTGGGCACCGCGGCAGACCGCGAGGCTGCCCCCGAGGTTCGCGGTGCTCGCGACGAGCGTGCCAGCCTCGATGGTGAGGGTGGCGCCCGGCAGGACGTAGATCTGGTCCTGCAGGTTGTAGACGTTGTCGGCGGTCCAGGTGGTCGAGGTCGCGATGTCGCTCGTCACGAGGACATCGGCCGCGCTGGCCGAGCCGGCGATCAGGCCGGCGGTGAGGAGGGTGTGGAGGGTGGTCTTCACGTTGATTCTCGTTGAGGGAGAGTTGGGTCGTCAGAGGGTTCGCTGTCCGCGCTCCCGCCCGGGCCCGCATCCAGCGCAGAAAAGGTAGGTGGGGCGTGTTTGGTCTTGGCTAGGGCACCGTTGGGGCTCGCCAAAACAGCGATAAAGGCCTACACAGGGCGTTCATGGCGACCTAACAATCCACATTGCCACTTCGTACAAGGCCTTCCGCAGGCTCGATTGCCGCCCCCTGAGTGGCCGGCTGGGCGAGTGCCCCTGGCGCTCGCGCCCCACTACCGTCGCTTCACGCGCCAGAGACTCCCCGCGCGCCCAGGCGCCTCGGCTTCATGGCGCCCTCACAGTTGCGGGATGCAGCCACTGCGAGGTGCCTCCGCGGGCTGAGCTCCCTCGAGGGGTGAGCTCCATCGGCGCTGGACTCGACCGCCCGGCACGCTGCTTCAAGGCGAGGACCCCCCGGCCGGTGGCGGCCGGGGGGTCCTCACTTGCCAGGCGGCTGTTCGAGCCGCCGCTGGGGCGGATCCCCCAGCCGTCAGCGGCCCTTGGCCAGGCTCTCGACCTGCTTCAGGTAGTCCTCGAGGCTCTGTCGAGGCTTGAGCTCAAGGGAGCGGCGGAGCAGGGGCAGGGCCTCGTCGTACCGCCCCTCGCTCACCAGGAGCTGCCCCCAGGCCGACTTCGCCTCGGCCTCGTGGGCATCGAGCTGAGCGGCGCGCTCGTACCAGAAGATGGCCTGCTCCACCTGGCCCAGACCGCGCTGGTAGCGGCCCAGACGGACCATGGCATCGCCGTCCAGCGGGTCCAGCGCGACGATCTCCGCCAGGACCGAGGCCTCCTCCTCCGAGGCGCCCTCCATGGCGGCGATGCGTGAGCGGATGCGCAGGATCTCCGTCCTCTGGACCTCGGTGAGAGCCCCGTCACGACGCGCCTCGATCCCCGCGAGGAGCTGCTTGCCCTCCTCGTTGGCGCCCTTGAGCACGATGAACTGCGCACCAGCGATCGCGCGCTCGGGGCTGAGGGCAGCGTCGAGGTCGAGGGCGGCGAGGAAGCGCTCGACGGAGAGGGTGTAGAGCTCCTCGAAGCGGTAGATGTCCGCCAGGTTGTTCAGGGTCTCGGAGGTCGAGGCGCCCAGCGTGTCCACGATCTCGAAGTTCTCGGCCGCGCGCATGGGCTCCTTCATCCCGATGTAGGCGCTGGCCTGGAGGAGCCAGAGCTCGGGGCTGTCGGGGCGATCGAGGAGCAGCTCCCCCACCAGCGCAGCCGCAACCTCGAAGCGGCCCTGCTTGAAGAGCGCCCGCGCGAGCCCCATCTGGAAGTCCGCGGTCTCGGGGTCGAGGAGGATGGCCATGCGGTAGGCGCTCTCCGAGGGCAGGAACCGCTCGGCGTTCCCGTAGGCCCACCCCAGCAGGCCGTAGGTGACGGCATCGGCGCGGCCCAGCTGCAGCACGCGCGTAAAGGCGCCGATGGCTCCCTCGAAGTCCCCCGAGCGGATGTGGCAGATGCCCTTGTTCTTCCAGGCGCGCAGGAACTTCGGGTACTTGGCCACCGCGAGGTCGTAGGCCGCGATCGCTGCCTCGTTGTCCTCACGCTGGAAGTGGATGTTCCCGAGCATGAAGTCGAAGGTCGCGGTCGCTGCCGGTCCCCCGCGCTCGGTGAGCAGGGCGATGGCGCCGTCGGGGTCGTCACCCGCAATGGCGTTCAGGACCTCCTGGAGGTCCTCACGCTCGGGCAGAGTCACGGTCGGCTCGAGCTCGGTCTCCGCGATGTAGCTCTGGGCGAACTGCTCCTGGAATGCGGGCGAACGGAGGATGGCGAGCACCTCGGAGGGCAGCTCGGTGTCCTGCTCCTCCTGCTGCGCGCTGGCGTCGGGACCGGCGTCCGCGGCGGCGTCTTGCGCAGCCTCCACGGCTGCGACTCCGGCAGTGGCCTCCGGCGCAGGCGCTGAGGCCTCCCGAACGGCACTCTCCCCAGGCTCGCTCGCAGTCTCCACCGCGAGCGGGGCCGGGTCCTCGACGGGAGCCTTGGCCTCGCGTGCCGCGCTGGCCTTGCTCGGGGAAGAGGCGGCGGCCGCCATCCCGAGCTCGCTCGCCACGGACTGGGTCAGGCTCGCTTCGGGGGCCTCGCTGGGCGCGGTGGCGCAGGCCGTCATAGCGAGGGACAGGGTCAGGATGCGGGAGGGGTTCATGGCTCAGGCCTTGGGGAAGGTGATCGGGACGCGCATGCGGAAGCGAACCGGCTGGCCGTTGCGCTTGCCAGGCTCGAACTTCCACTGCTTGACGGCGTTCAGGGCCGCTCGGTCGAACTCGGGGTTGGTGGAGCGCTGCACGCGCGGCGCGTCCACACGGCCGTCCTGGTCGACCACGAACAGGACATAGACGGTGGCGGGCGCGAGCTTGCGGAGCTTCGCAGTCAGAGCGGGGGCCGGCTGCCAGACGCAGCGCGGCTTCTGGTCGAGGTCGGCGAGCGAGAACAGGGCGTCGACCTGGTCCTCGGACTGGGCCATACCGCCGAGGTTCACGGCGAAGTCCCCCGCCATCCAGCCGCTGGAGAAGCCCGGGTTGAGGGCCAGCTCCAGCTGGCTCAGGTCCAGGGGCGTCTCGTTCTGCTCGGTCGGCGCAGGAGGCTCGGGCTCGGGCGGCGGATCCGGCTCGACCTCGGGCTCGGGGGGCGGAGGAGGCGGCGGAAGGGCCGCGGTGTCGGCCTGGACGAGCTCGAGGGTGTCGCTGCGCTCCTTGGTGATCGCCTGGATCAGGGGCAGGAGCAGGAAGAACAGGGCCGTCAGACCCACCGCGCCGAAGAGCGAGAGCAGCCGGTCGACGAGGCGTCGAGCGAGGGTGCGATCGGTGGTGCGGGCCATGGTCTCTCCTCAGCCGCGGGGCGGGGCGGTGGCGATGCTGACCTTGAGCGCCGGATCGGCCAGCTTGACCTGGTCGATGATCCGCACGAGCAGGCCGGACTGGGACACCGTGTCGGCCTGGATGATGACCGGCAGCGCCTCCTTGGCCGTCATGCGCTTGATCAGGGGCTGGACGCCGCTGATTCCGATATCCCGCCCTCCGTAGACGACCTGGCCCTTGTCGGTCAGGGCCAGCAGGATGCTGGTCTTCTCCAGGGCAGCGCCGGAGGCCGCCTGGGGCTTGTCGACCTCCACGCCTGTCTCCTCAACGAACACCGTGGTCACGATGAAGAAGATCAGCAGGATGAAGACGCAGTCGATCAGCGGCGACATGTCGATCGCCGTCTCGCTGCTGTCGTCGGAGCTCTGGTCGCGGAATCGTCCCATGGGTGTCCTCGTTCAGGCGGAGTGGATGCGCTGGGCCAGTCGGGTGCGCAGGAGGCGGCGGGCCTCAGCGCGAGCCCTCTGGGCCTGCTCACGCGCGGCGGCCTCGCGCTGCTTGCGGAAGAGCCGCTGGACGCACACCGACTCGAGGTGTGCGAGGAAGGCGCGGTAGGCCTCGGTCTTGCGCGCCAGCTGGTACTGGAAGAAGAGCCCCGGCAGGGCGATGACCAGGCCGGTCTCCGTGGTGATCAGGGCCTCGGAGATGCCCTTGGCAACCATGCCCATGGTCTTGTCGCCCCCGCCGCCGGTCGCCAAGGCGCCGAAGGTGGAGAGCATCCCGGTCACGGTCCCCAGGAGGCCCACTAGGGGCGCTGCGCTGACGCAGGTCTTCATCACGCGCAGGTCGCGATCGAGCGGGACGATCTCGGTGGTGCGGAGCTCGTCGAAGCCGAGGGTCATGCCTTCGATCGAGTCGCCGTCCGCAACCTCGTCCAGGAGGTCGCCGATGACGCCCTCGCGCTCGAGGCGACGCTCCAGCCAGTGACGCCAGGTGGACTCCGGGACCCGCTGGAAGCCCTTGGCGCGCAGCTTGAAGTGCAGCCCCATGCCCACGCTGAACATCACCAGCGCGATCACCGCGATCGCGGTCATGGCCCAGCCTCCGGAGAGCCAGATGTCCCTGGCTTCTCCCCAGAGGCCGAGGGCCTGATCGATGAGGGCTTGAAGGTCCATGGAGCGTCCTCAGGCGGTGGTGCTCGCCGTGGCATCCTCGCCCAGCAGGTCCGCGAGGACGCGTCGCACCTCGGCCTCTGCGTCGCTGGAGACCGCCCCTTCAGAGCCGCCCCCCGCGGGGCGGTCCTTGGGTCCGGCTGCCGCCTGGGTCCGGGCCAGCTGGTTCGTGAACGAGACCGCGGACTTCTCCATCTGGTCCGTGACGCCCTTGGCCTTGCGCGACAGGAAGGCGTGCAGCAGCAGCGACGGAATGGCGACGATCAGGCCGAACTTCGTGGTGATCAGGGCCTCCGAGATGCCGCCCGAGAGGGACTTCACATCGCCGGAGCCGAACACCGTGATCAGCTTGAAGGTGTTGATGATGCCGGTGACGGTGCCGAGCAGGCCCAGCAGCGGAGCCGAGGCCGCGCAGATTGCGATGAACGGCAGCATGCCCTGCAGCTTGAGGCGCGTGGTGAGGACGCTCTCGTACATCGCCTCCTCGACCAGCTCACGAGGCTCGTCCATGTGCTCGACCCCGACGGCCAGCATCCGGCCGGTGGGTCCGCCAATGCGGCGCACCGCGGCCTGAGCCCGGTCGCGGTCGCAGTCCCCCACGGCGGAGAGGAGCTCCTCCACGCGCCGCCCGGAGGGACGACGGATGAAGGCCATGGTCAAGTACTTGTAGAGGGCGACCAGCAGGGCGATGCCGGCCATGCCCCCGATCGGGTACATCACCGCGCCGCCCTTCTTGACATGCTCCAGGAAGGTCTCCTGGGTCGCGGCCAGCTTGTGGGCATCACCGAGGGTCGGGTCGAGGGGAAGGAACCCTGAGCCGCCGGTGAGGAGGCCGCGAGCCGCCTCCTGGTCCTCGGGCAGGGCGAAGCCGATCTGGGCCGGCTCGAGGGACCCAAGCCGCTGCTCGGCCGTCCCGACGCTCCCGCCAGAGCTCATGAACAGGGCCGCGGGTCCCACGAGGGCGAAGCGTCCCGGCTGCTGGAGCCCGGTCTCGTCGATGGCCCGTCCCTCGAACAGCTCGCCGCCCAGGGCAGCCTCGAGGCGGTCGAGGGAGACGCCCAGGATCCCCGCCTGCGCCCGGTAGACCTCGAGCTCGGAGAGGTTGCTGTTCTCGGGGGCGAGCTTGGCCTCCTCCACTGCGCTGCCGTAGCGCGAGAGCTCCGCGATGTGCAGGCCCGTCTCGAAGCCCTCGAGGTACTGGGTCAGGAGGTTCGAGAGGTAGGTGCGCTCGTCGTTGCGGGCCTTCAGCTC
>JADHNZ010000070.1 GCA_016779225.1 Planctomycetota bacterium | reverse complement strand
TGCCTCGTGGCCGTGCGAGCCGTCGTCGACGGTGAGGCCTCTCCCGCCTGGCTCCCGGGGGAGCCGAAGCTGGGGCGTTGACCCAGATCTTGGACGCTCGGCTCCAAACGCCCGGCTTCACTTGGAATCCGACGGACCCGCGGTAGCATCGGACGACGACCACGAGGGGAATCCATGAACGCCGACCACGACTCCGCAGCCTCCGTCTCCGTCCAGGACGACGCTCCCGCGCCCGCCGCCATGTCCTCCGAGGCGACTCCTCCTCAGGAGAAGCCCGCCAAGGAGAAGCGCTCGAAGGAGAAGGACTCCAAGGGCAAGAGCAAGAACAAGGGCAAGGCCAAGCAGAAGGACAAGGCCAAGAAGCGCAAGGACAAGAAGGCGCGCAAGGCGCGCCTGACCGCGGAGGGCGCCGACCGCCACGACCTCTACCAGCGCTCGGTCAACTCCCCCGAGACCGATGTGGACTTCACCATGCGCGTCTTCCAGGACCTGCGCGGGCGCCCGCTGCGCCGCCTGCGTGAGGACTTCTGCGGGACGGCTGCGCTGGCCGCCGAGTTCCTCAGCCGGGACCCGCAGCACCGAGCGGAGGGCTTCGACCTCGATCCGCTCCCGATCGAGTGGGGCAAGGAGCGCAACTTCGGCCGCGTCGACGACGGGCTGGCTCGCATGGACTTCCAGCTGCGGGATGTGCGCGAGCCGTCGTCCCAGGCTCCGGACATGACCCTCGCGCAGAACTTCTCCTACTTCTGCTTCAAGACGCGCAAGGAGCTGCTGGGATACTTCCGCGCCGTGCACGCCAACCTCGCGGTCGATGGCGTGTTCCAGATGGATCTCTACGGCGGCCCCGACTCGATGGTGGAGCAGCAGGAGGAGCGCGACATCGAAGATGGCGCCTTCACCTATGTCTGGGACCAGAAGGAGTACTGGCCGGCGACCGGCGAGTACCGCTGCGCCATTCACTTCCGGTTCCGGGATGGGACCGAGCTGACCGACGCCTTCGAGTACGAGTGGCGCCTGTGGACCCTGCCGGAGCTGAAGGACATCCTCGCGGAGGCGGGGTTCAAGGAGACCCGGACCTACTTCGAGGGGACCGACCCCGAGGACGAGGAGAGCGGCAACGGTGAGTTCGAGGAGGATCCGCGCGGCGAGAACTGCCTCGCCTGGATCGGCTACCTCGTCAGCCTCAAGTGACCCACCCGGGGCCGTGCCGGTCCGCTGGCAGGCCCCCCCGCGCCGCCGCGCGGAGTCCTCAGGCGCCGTTGCGGACGGCGGTGATGCGACCCCGAGCGTCCACTAGGAGGACCGTGGGCGTCTCCACGCCGTAGCCCCGCGCGAGGGAGAGGAGCTCCAGGTGGTCGTGCTCGGGTGCACGGCTGCGCGCGTCCTGCGGCAGGGCCTCGTCGCCCTGCTCAGGGACACGGATGAGGGTGAGCGCGCCAGCCTGGGGCGACTCCCGCAGCGCGTCGAAGTGCCGCCCGCACAGCTCGCAGCCCGACCGGTAGAGGATCACGCGGCCAGGGAGCTGCACCTGCTCGAGCCCGCGAGGCACCCAGCGCGCGAGCTCGGTCTCCGCGAGGAGCTCACCCTCCCAGGTCGCGGGCTCGAGCCAGGCCCAGTCGGGCGCCTCGCCTGATGGGCCACAGGCTGCCAGGAGGAGTGCGGCCAGGAGCGGCCTGCGACGGAGGGAGCGGGCCACGGTCAGTGCTCGCCCAGGTCCGTGACATTCTCGACCTGGAACTCCTCGGAGACATCGAACGACCACGGGGTCGTCACGCCGTAGCCCTTGGTCAGGTGGTGCAGCTCGACCTCCATCGCGGCGGCCGGCAGCATCTCGACGGCGCTGGCGATGCTCTCGTCCACCTCGGGGACCCGCACCAGCACGATCGGTCGGCCGTCGGGGAGCGGCTCGAGGGCGAGGCCCTCGAGGTGCGCGGCGCATACATCGCAGGAGCGGCGGTAGACGACCACATGGCAGGGGATCGGCAGCAGGGCGCCGTTGTCCGCGCCGCCGACGCTCCAGGCGAACAGGTCGAGGGCGTCGGGGCTCTGGCGCGCCCAGGAGTCCGGGTCCAGCTCCACGAAGTCCGGCAGCTCGGCGGCCTCGGCCGGGGGAGGGTCGGCGACCTCGGGAGTCGTGACCGCCTGTGGCTGGGACGGCGTGGTTCCCTCCTCCGTGGCCACCTGCGTGATGCTGGCGGCGTCCTGGCCCTCGGTGGCCTCAGCGTCCTGCGCGGCGGCCTCCGCAGTGGCCTCGCCCTCGCTCGCCGCGGCGCTGGCAGCGGAGGCCTCGCCTGCGGCGCCTGCCGGCGGGGGGCCTCCGGCGGTCTTGAAGAAGTGGAACGGGGCCCAAGCCGCGAGCAGCACAGAGACTGCGAGGCCGAGGGCTCGGGGAGGGGTGGGGCCGACCCGGGGCAGGCGTCGGTCCGGCCGCGAGAGCACCAGGAACGCGAGCAGGGGGAGGTCGATCAGGGCCATCTGCCAAGGGGCCAGGGTCACGGTGCCTCCGAAGCAGCCGCAGCTCGTCGCGCCCGAGGCCATCTGGCTGCCGAGCACGACCAGGAACACCGCGTACTGGGCTGCGAGCAGCATCCAGCCGATGCGAGGCAGCAGCAGGGCCGCTGCGACGATGGACAGCTCGATCGTGATGGCGGAGCGGTAGGTGGTTGCGGCGCCGAGGCCGAGGACATCCTTGGTGAAGTCGCGCACCACCGGCGGGATGTCCATGGGCGTGGCGGAGCTCAGCTTGAAGGCCGCGCCGAGGCCGAGCCACAGGCAGGCGAGCAGGATGGCCAGCCGAGCAGGCCCGCTGCTCTGGGCCGAGGGCGTCGTGGGGAAGAGCGTCTTGCCAGTCATGGGGGACCTCGCTGGAAGGCTACGCAACCGGCCGCGTGCGGTGAGGGGGATTTCTCGAGCGGGGCCCTCAGGCCCTCGTCAGCCCACCAGCAGCCCGTGCAGGGCGGGCCACAGGGCGTCTCGATTCCAGACCGGGTCGTGGAGGACCACCCAGGAGGTCTCGCGCAGCTCCTCTAGGGCTGCCGGGGAGCAGCGCTCGGCGAAGAGCTCGAGCTCGACCGGTCCGGCCCCGTGTCCGGCGAAGAGGAAGGGGTCCGCGCCGCGCTCGCCGACCGCTGGCCCCGGGGCGCCGGCCCCGTCCTGGGCCGGCTGGATCTGGACCTCGAGCCCCGCGGCCACGAGGCCAGCAAGCCTCTCTGCGGCCGCCGCGGAGGCAAAGCCGCAGACGAACGCGCGGCGTCGCTCCGTTCGGCCGTCCTCCCCCGGGCGCGCGCGGCCCGCAGGCTGAGACGCCACGGTGAGGAAGCCCACGCGGCACCAGCCCGCGAGCAGGTCTACCAGCGCGTCGGTCTCCTCGTCCACATCGGGGGCGCCCCACCCCGGGAACGCCTCGAGCTCGCCCTCGAGGAAGCGCGCCGCAAGGGCGCACAGGTCCTCGTACCCGGCGGCCCGCGACCATGGGAGCCAGGAAGAGTCGCTCGGGTCCATGGGCCCGAGCTTGCCGAGAGGGAGCGCCGCGTGCCAGCCGCTGCCCGGGCGCCCTGGCGCAGCGCGGCCGCCGCACCTGCGAGGGCTCGCGGGCACTCCCTGGGGGGGCGGACCGCCGGCGGGCTACCCTCTCTGCATGACTGCCGCAGTCCCCCAGGCCGCAGACCCCGGAGCCGGCAGCGACCTGTCGAGCATCCTCTCCAGCCCGCACCTGCTGGCGAGCTTCCTCTATCTGCTCGCCCTCATCGGCGTGGGCGTCTGGAAGGCGCGCAGGGTCAAGGACAGCGACGACTTCATGGTCGCTGGCCGCACCCTGCCCTGGTGGGTCCTGGTCGGAACCCTGCTCGCGACCTGGATCGGCAACGGCTCCCTCTTCGGCGGCGCCGGGCTCGGCTACCGCAACGGCCTCTCGGGGCTCTGGTCGAGCGCGGGCGCCTGGCTGGGGATCCTGCTCGTGTTCTTCATCGCGCGCAGGGTCCGGAACCTGGGACAGGTCACCGTCCCCGACATCCTCGAGGAGCGCTACGGCCGGGGCGCCGCGACGCTCGGCACCATCACGACGGTCATCGCCTACCTCACGATCGTCAGCTACCAGTTCAAGGGCGGCGGCAAGATCCTGGAGATCGTCACCGAGGGCGGAATCGACGCCGGCACGGGGATCGTCCTGACGGCGATCTTCGCCGTGCTCTACACCGTCCTCGCCGGAATGCTGTCGGTGGTCTACACGGATGTGGTCAACGGCGTGATCATGACCTTCGGCGTCCTGTTCGCCCTGGCGTGGATGCTGTCGGCCACCGGGGGGCTCGGGGAGGTCCTCGACACCGCGGCCGCCATGGGCAAGGGCGGCCTCTTCGGGCACTGGGCGGCCGAGAGCGACAGCGGGGCCTCCGGCCCCGTGGTTGCCATCTCGTTCTTCGTGCCCACCGCGCTGCTGCTCCTTGGCGACGCGAATGTCTACCAGCGCATCTTCAGCGCCCGCAACGCGGGCACCGCGCGGAAGGCCGTGGCCGTGTGGGTCGTGGGCGTGGTCGTGCTCGAGAGCTCGATCAGCCTGCTCGGGCTGACGGGCAGCGTGGCCGGCGAGCAGGGGATCATGCCCAACCTCGCGGAGCTCGGGAAGGACGCCACCGAGACGGTCATTCCCACCCTGGCCCTGCATGTGCTGCCCACCGGCCTCGGGATGCTGCTGGTGGCGACGATGCTGGCGATCGTCGTCTCGACGGCGGACTCGTTCCTCCTGGTCCCTGCCACCAACCTGACCCGCGATGTCTACCAGCAGTACCTCAAGCCGGACGCGAGCGGCGACGAGATCGTGCGGGTGAGCCGGATCCTGGTCCTGGCCCTGGGCGTCGTGGCCTACCTCTTGGTGGACCAGTTCCCGACGATCCTCTCCGCGGCCTACACCGCGTACCTGATCTACGGCACCTCGATCACGCCGGCCCTGCTGGCGGCGTTCCTCTGGCGTCGCGCCACGCGCCAGGGCGCCATCGCCTCGATCCTGACCGGAACCGCAGTGACGCTTCTGTGGACCTTTGGGCTCGACACCTCGGGATTCCATCCCATTCTCGCGGAGGTCACCTTCCCCGCCACCACCCTCTCGGTGCTGGCCCTGGTGGGGGTGAGCCTCTCCACGGCTGCGCCCAGCCCGGGCAGCCTCGACAAGTTCTTCAACGAGTCCGAGACGGGAGCCCCCGTCAAGAGTCCCCAGACCATGAGCCTCTACGCCCTCACCCCCAACGACCTCTCCGGCTCAGCCTGCCCCCTTGCGCAGTTCGAGGGCCAGGTCACCCTCGTCGTGAATGTCGCCAGCGAGTGCGGCTACACGCCCCAATACGCGGGGCTCGTCGCCCTCCACGAGGAGCTGTCGAGCCGCGGGTTCAGCGTCCTCGGCTTCCCGAGCAACGAGTTCGGCCGCCAGGAGCCGGGCACCGGCGACGAGATCCGCGCCTTCTGCGACAGCCGCTACGGGGTCTCGTTCCCCATGTTCGAGAAGTGCGCCACCAAGCCTGGGGACAGCCAGTCCCCGGTCTACGCGCTGCTGGGCTCCGCGACTGGGGAGCTGCCCGCGTGGAACTTCGCCAAGTACCTGGTGGGACGCGATGGCACGGTGCTGGGGCACTATGCCAGCGGGGTTGCGCCGGACGACGCGGGCCTGCGCGCGGACATCGAGGCCGCGCTCGGCTCGAAGGCGGAGTAGGCGCGTCGGTCGCGGGGCTCGCTATCCTGTGCAGGATGAGCGAGCCCGAGAGCGGGGCGGCTGCCGGACGGCCGCATCCCCACGCGCACCCCGCCTACACGCCCCGCCCTGGCCGCTTCGTGTGGCATGACCTCGTGACCCGCGAGGCCGAGGTCGCCCAGCCGTTCTACGAGGAGCTGTTCGGATGGGTGGTGACGCCCCTGGACATGGGGACCACCATCTACCGGGCCCTCACCGTCAACGGGAAGTCCGTGGGCGGCATCGTGCAGGAGCCGAACCTGCCTGAGGGGGTCCCCAGCCACTGGGTCTGCTATGTGCTGGTCGAGGACCTGGACGCCTGCGTGGCGCGAGGGACCGAGGCCGGCGGCGCGGTCCTCGTCCCTCCGCATCCGATCCCGGGCAAGGGGCGCTTCGCGATGGTGAAGGATCCGGTGGGGGCCGTCCTCGCCCTGCTGGAGCTCGACGCGGTGGAGGAGGTCCCCGCCGACTGGCACACGCGCAGCGGCTCCTTCTGCTGGGACGAGCTCCACTCCAGCGATGTGGAGCGTGCGACGGCCTGGTCCGGGGCCACGCTGGGCTGGGAGTGGAACCCCCACGACATGGGACCGATGGGGACCTACTGGCTCGTGATGGAGGACGGCAAGGACCACGCCGGCGCCATGAACCTCCCCGCTGGCGTCGAGGCCCCCTCGGCCTGGATGCCCTATGTGGCCGTCGACGATGTGGACGGGTTCCATGCGCGGGCGCTCGAGCTTGGGGGCAGCTGCTGGGTGCCCCCCGCGGACATCCCAGGGGTGGGGCGCTTTGCCGTGCTCGCGGATCCGACCGGCGGCACCTTCGCCATCCATCGCGCCTCGAAGGACGCCTGCTGATCGGCCGCGGCCAGGGCCCCGCCGCGGGCTGCTCTCCCAGGAATGGGACCGGCTGGGCGCGGGGCTCAGGCGCGCGAGCCCCGCGGACCGATGGGGGGGAGGGCCCGGATTCACGGGCGACCTCCCCATGCCCTGGATCGACTCCCTCTTCAAGCGAATGCAGGAGGTCGGCGCCTCCGACCTCCACATGACCAGCGGGCGCCAGCCCATGCTCCGCCTCCACGGTGAGATGGTGGTCATCGAGGAGGCCCCCGTGCTCGACGCCCGCCAGATGGGCAAGGTCCTGCGGGAGATCACTCCCGAGGGGAACTGGGCCCAGTTCGAGGCGGACTCCGACACGGACTTCGGCTACGCGCTGCCAGGGTTGGCGCGCTTCCGGGCCAACCTCTTCGAGGACCACCGCGGACCTGGCGCAGTGTTCCGCGTGATCCCCGAGGAGATCCTCTCGGCGGAGCAGCTCGGCCTGCCGTCCTCGATCCTGGACCTCTGCGGCCTGCACAAGGGGCTGGTCCTCGTCACGGGACCCACCGGCTCCGGCAAGTCGACGACCCTCGCCGCGATGATCGACCACATCAACCAGACGCGGCGCGATCACATCATCACGATCGAGGACCCGATCGAGTTCGTCCATCCCGACAAGCAGTGCCTGGTGAACCAGCGCGAGGTCGGCGGCCACACCCAGAGCTTCAAGCGCGCCCTGCGGGCGGCCCTGCGCGAGGACCCGGACATCGTCCTCGTGGGCGAGATGCGCGACCTCGAGACCATCGAGATCGCGATCGAGACGGCCGAGACCGGCCACCTGGTGTTCGGCACCCTGCACACGACCACGGCGGCCTCGACCGTCGACCGCATCATCGACCAGTTCCCGGCCGATCGGCAGGCCCAGATCCGGACCATGCTCGCCTCGAGCCTGAAGGGCGTCGTGGCCCAGACCCTCTGCAAGAAGCAGGGCGGCGGGCGCGTGGCCGCCCTCGAGATCCTGCTCGTCAACAGCGCGGTCTCGAACCAGATCCGCGAGGGAAAGACGCACCAGATCCCCTCGATGATGCAGATGGGGGGCAAGCAGGGGATGCGCCTGCTCAACGACTCGCTCCAGGACCTCGTCGTGAGCGGCGCCATCAGCGGGGCGGAGGCCCTCGCCAAGAGCGTGGACAAGGACAACCTGCGCGCGCGGCTGCAGGGCTTGGGCGTGGACCTCACCACGCCTGGGGTGACGCCTCCCCCCGCACGCGCCCAGGAGCCGGCTCCCGCGGGTGCGGCACTCGGATCCTCCGAGCCACCGGCTGCCCTGCCCTCCGAGCCCCGTCGCGGCGCGGCCGAGGAGTCCGGCGCCGAGGCCGACGACCCCTTCGAGCGGTTCAAGAAGCTGCGCGGCCGCTGAGGGCTGCAGCCTTGGGCTCAGCCTCCGCGTAGCACCCGCAGCAGGCGCGCCTCGCGCTGGTCGTCGGCCTGGGTCTGGTCGGACCAGCCCTCGGGATCGAGGGCCTCAGCCGCAGCGGCGGCGCGCACGACGGCCTCGGACTCGAGGGGATCCTCGGGGTCCCACCGCTCGAGCAGCGCCTCGAGAGCGGCCGCTCCCCCAGGCCAACCGAGGGACGGGACGGCCGGGGCGGAGAGGGCGCGGATCCAGGCCTGCTCGTCCGAGCAGGCCGTGAGGAGCGCAGCGGGGGACGCCGCGCCCGCGGCGACGAGGGCGGCTGTCGCGGCGCCGCGGAGGGTGGGCTCGCTGCGGTAGAGGAGCTGCTCCACGAACGACGCACGCTCGGGACCTTGGGAGGCGAGCGTCCAGAGCGGACGGGCCGCCGCAGCGGGGCGGGCGTGCGCGGTCGCCTCGCGCAGGGCCGCCAGCCCCGCAGGCCCTGAGTCCAGGAGGTGGGCCAGGGCGCGGCCGCGCGCCGGGGCCGAGGGGGAGGCCAGGGCCTCGAGGGCCGGGCCCAGGGGATCCCCGTCGGGGCCGGCGGCCTCGGGCGTCAGTGGCGGCAGAGGCTCGAGCCCCGCGGCGGCGAGGCGGAGGACGCGGCCATCCGCAGCCAGGACCAGGACCTCGCCGTCGGGGCCCTCGGCCAGGTCGAGGAGGGGCGGACCCCCGCTCCAGAGCGGCGTTGCGCTCCAGGCGCGCGAGGCCCCGAGGGGGACCGAAAGCCAAGCGGCGAGGCCGCGCTGGCCGGGTGCCACCACCAGGAGGCTGCCGTCCAGCGCGTGCAGGGGATCGTCGAGAGCCGCGGAGCGATAGAGGACGGCGCGTGCGCCCTGCGCCGCTATCGCGCCCGGTTCGGCAGGGAGGGGGAGACCCCAGACTCCCGTGCGGATCGTGAGCGCGCCGTCCTGCGTGATGCGCACTCCGTGGACCCGGCCCGAGACCTCGACCACCACGGCCGCCGCGTCGCCGCAGGTGAAGAGCGCGCGCGGCTGGCCGCCTTCGTGCACGCGGAGCTGCTGCTGGGCGTGGTCCGCCAAGCGGCCGTCCGGAAGGAGGGTCAGCGGACCCACGGTGTGCGCGCCGCGGGTCCAGCGCCCTGCGCTCGGGTCCCACTCGTGCAGGCGCTCTGCGCGCCGCACCGCGAGACGCGTTCCGCGGTCGAGGACCTGCAGGATCGGGCCCGCGCCCGGCACGGTGAGGGGCTCGCGCCCCGAGCACTCGAGTGTCCCCCTCTCCGTGGCGACCAGCGGCAGGCCTTCGAGGGTGCAGGCCAGCGCGACGGCTCCCTGCACGCGCGCGAGCTCGCGCAGCTCCAGCCCGTCGAGCAGCCCCTCCCAGGTCTCGAGCGGCGCTGCCGATACACTCGGCGCGTCCGCTGGAGCTCCCGGCGCGGAGCCGGCTTCGCCGCCGCAGCCCGCCCATGCCAGCATCAAGACCCCCCCGAGCCTCGAGCCCATGCTCTCTCTCCTCCTGCCGTCCTTGCCCATCGCGCTCGTGCTCCTGCCCCAGGGTACGCAGCGCCTCACCCTCGAGCAGACCATGGGCCGCGGTCCCGACCGCGTGTCCTTCGCGGAGGAGGTCCCCCGCTGGGCCTGGGCCTGGGATGGCGTCCACCTGGAGACCGAGCGCGAGGGGGAGACCGTCTGGCTCGACCCGGGCTCGCTCGAGCCGGTCGAGGTCCTCACGCAACCCCAGCAGAACGACCGCATCGACCCTGTGGAGCTCGCGCGCACGCTGTACGCGGTCGCTGCGGACATTCCAGAGGACGAGGCCGCGCCGCTGGTGCGCGGTCGCGTGACCACGGCGGGGGAGGGGATCCTGGTGGCGCGTGAGGACGGCATCACCTGGGTCACCCAAGCGACCCCGCCCAGGGCCGGTCGGGTCGAGGGTGCCGAGCTGGCCCAGCTCTCTCCGGACGGACGGCGCGTGGCGTTCGTCCTGGAGCACGACCTCCACTGGATCGAGCTGGCCACGGGGGCTCAGCTCCGGGTGACGGAGACCGGAGGACCGGAGCGGCTGAACGGCAAGCTCGACTGGGTCTACCAGGAGGAGGTCTACGGGCGCGGGCGGTTCCAGGGCTGGTGGTGGAGCCCGGACTCCACGACCCTCGCCTTCCTCTCCCTCGACGAGTCGCCGGTGCACGACTTCACCCTGGTGGACCACATCGAGGATGGGCACTTCCGCGTGCGTCCTGAGGTCACGCGCTACCCGAAGGCCGGTGATCCCAACCCCGTGACCGAGCTGGGCCTGCACCGCCTCGCGACCGGCACGACCCGCTGGCTCGACCTCGGGCCCTGGCGCGCCGCCGAGCCCCTCGTGACGCGGGTGTTCTGGACTCCGGACGGCAGCCGCTGCCTTGCGGCCGTGCAGGACCGCATCCAGTCCTGGATGAAGCTGCTGGCGATCGACCTGGAGACGGGCTCGGCCGAGGCCTGGACCGAGGAGGCGCGCGAGGCCGGCTGGGTGGATCGCCTGACCGAGCCTCGCTGGCTCGAGGACGGGAGGTTCCTGCTGCTGAGTGAGCGGGACGGCTACCGGCATCTCTATCTGGCCGAGCCCGGAGGCACGGAGCCCGTGCAGCTCACGCGGGGCGCCTTTGAGGTGGACGCCGTGGAGTTCGTGGACGAGGCCGAGGGCACGGTCCTGCTCAGCGCCCGCTTCGGGGACGCCACGGGGCTGCAGCTCCTGGAGGTGCGCCTCGACGGCAGCCGCCTGCGGCGCCTCACCCAGGACTCGGGCACGCACGGGGTGGCGTTCAATGGGGAGCGCACCCTGCTCCTGGACTGGCGGCGCCGGGTGGACGGGCCGACAGAGGTGCGGCTGGTGCGTGCGCGGGACGGTGCCATCCTGCAGACCCTCGCCACCGGGCACATCCCCGCGGCCGAGGCCTGGCCCGTGGCGACCTGGGAGCGTCTCTCGATCCCGACGCGGGACGGGTTCTCCCTGGACGCGCAGCTCCAGCGTCCGGCCGACTTCGATCCCGCGCGCGCCTACCCTGTGTGGGTGATGACCTACTCGGGTCCAGATGCGCCCACCGTGCGGGACCGCTGGGGCGCAACGGCGTGGGAGCAGTTCCTTGCCCAGCAGGGCGTGCTCGTGCTCAAGGTGAATGTTCGCACGGCCTCGAAGAAGGGGCAGGCGATCATCGAGCACGGCTACCGGCGCTTCGGCGTGCCCGAGGTCGAGGACATGAGCGACGCCGTAGACTGGCTCTGCGCGCATCCCTGGGCCGACGCGGAGCGCGTGGGCATCACCGGCTACAGCTACGGCGGCTTCATGACGGCGCGCTGCCTCCTTACCACCGATCGGTTCGCCCTCGGCATCGCGGGCGGCGGCGTCTACGACTGGCGGATGTACGACACGATCTACACCGAGCGCTACATGGACACGCCGCAGGCCAACCCCGAGGGCTACGCCCAGACCTCCTGCCTGGACAAGGCCGCCGGCCTGCACGGCTTCCTGCACCTGCACCACGGAGCGATGGATGACAATGTGCACCTGCAGCAGCTCATGCACATGACCCATGCGCTCATGGAGGCCGGGCAGACGAGCTGGTCGATGATGGTCTATCCGCAGACGCGGCACGGGATCCGCGATCCAGAGCTGGCCTGGCACGCGCGCCAGACCGAGTGGCGCCTGATCCAGGAGCACCTGCGGCCTGGGTCGTGAGCTCGAGAGCGTCCGTGGGGCTGGCCCGGGCCGGGGCGCAGGGGTGTTCCCCGGCGGGGACACGGGGCGGCCCGGGACCGTGCTGCTGCGCTTCCTGTCTCTGGGCCTCCTGCCCCTGACCGCTCGTGGCGCGGGATTTGCAATCGTCTCCCCATGCGAAACCTCCTCCTGGTCCTCTTGCCCCTTGCCGCCGCGGCGCACCTCGAGCGTGCGCATGCCAGGTGCGAGGGCTCGGAACCGTGCCAGGCAGAGGCCAGCGGGTCCGGAGTGGCAGCGCAGGACGCACCGGAGGCCCGGCGAGTCCTGAAGCTCTCGGGCGGTGGCTGGGTGCGGGACCGCACGCGCCAGGTGAGCGGGAGCTGGATGGCGTGGGGCGTCGGCGGCTGGTCACCGGTGGGGGGCGAGGTCCTCTGGGCGCGCGAGGAGGCCGAACTTCTGGGGGAGCTTCGACTCCTCGAGCGCAGCCTGGAGTCGCGCCCCGTGGGGGGGCCTGCGCACCAGGAGGCCCTGCGCTGGCTCTGTCGCAGCGGGCTGCTCTCCGAGGCCGAGGAGCATGCGACGCGCGCCCTCGAGGCGCGCCCCGACGACGCGCGCCTGCTCCTGACCCTCCGCGAGACCGAGCTCCTGACGCCCACGGCCCCGCGCTCCGTCCAGGACCAGCGCGACCTCCTCCTCGCCGGCGCCCGCGGCAGCGCCCTCGAGCGTGAGCGCGCGGCCAGTTCGCTGGCGCTCCTCGAGTCCAGGGAGGGGTTCTCGGCTCTCCTCGCGTCCGTGCTGGGGAGCCCCAGCGCGCGCGAGCGCGCCCTGGGCCACCACCTGGCGCGGCGCCTGAGCCAGGCACCACCCTGGCGGCAGGTCGTGCGGGCCTCCCTCCTCGATCCGGTGGAGGAGGTGCGCCTCGAGGCCTCGCGCGGCCTGGGGGCACGCGCGGAGCCGCGCCTCCTTGGGCCACTCCTGCAGGCCCTCGACTCCAAGCGCAGCCTGCTGCGCCGCAACGCCGCCCAGGCCCTGGGGGCGTTTGGCCATCCTGCTGCCGTGGAGCCCCTGATCAGCGC
>JADHNZ010000018.1 GCA_016779225.1 Planctomycetota bacterium | reverse complement strand
CCGCCCTCGCGGCCTCGGCCCTGACCTTCGGCCCGCGCATCGCCGCGGGCCTGTCGAGCTGGAGCCCGAGCTTCGCCTGGCTGGCGCCCTGGTCCGAGGTCACCTGGGAGCTCGGGCCCCTCTCGGAGGCCGGCCAGCTGACGGTGGCCGGGCGCCTCATCCTGGTGGTCACCTTCTCCACCACCCTGGCGCTCCTCGTCACCCTGATCCTGCCGCGACCGAGCGCGGAGCGGCTGACGGGCTTCTACCTGCGCGTTCGGCCCCTGGGCTGGTGGGAGCCCGTTCGCGTCCTCTGCCCGGGGGTGCCGCCTGCCCGCGACGGGCGCGCGGTGATCCTGGGGGTGATCGGCGGCCTGCTCACCACCTACGGGATGCTCTTCGCCATCGGGAGCGTGCTGTTCGAACAGGGCACGGCCCAGGCCGTGACCTGGACGGCGCTTGCGGGCATCGGCGCGGTGCTCGTGACGGCGAGCCTCTTCCAGCTCGAGGGCGCACCCGCGGTCGAGGTTGCCGGGGAGGCCGTTGCGGACGCGAGTCCCGAGCTTGGCCAGGCCCCGGTGGAGGAGGCGCCAGAGCCGGTGCAGCCCGCCTCTGTGCCTTCCGAACCCTTAGTAGCGGGCCAAGAGGCTGCCAGCTCAGAGGAGGAGCCAGACCCGCTCTCGGCCCTGGAGGCGACCGCCGGAGAGCCCGAGCGGCAGCAGCATCGACCTCAGGCTGAACCGCTTCGGCCGGAGGGGGCCTCCGAGCCGGCCATCGAGCCCAAGCCGGAGCCGCTGCCTTCGACTTCCCAAGCTTCGGAACCCCAGGCTCCGCAGTCAGAGCCTCCGGCAGCGCCCCGCTCGACGCGCTGGCCCCTCTCGCCCTCGCCCGAGGACGAGCCCAGGGACTAGGCCTCCAGGCGCAGCATTCGGCCCTCAGGGACCCTGCGGCCCGCTCAGCACGGCCAAATGCACGGGCCCGGCCGCCACCGGCCGGTGCTCGACGACCGTGAAGGTCAGCGGATCGAGGACCAGCACCTCGTGCGTGCGCCGCGCCAGCACGAGCAGCGCGCGGCCCTCCTCGGCCAGGACCACGGCCCCGGGATCCACGCCCATGGTGTGAGTCGCCTCGCCCTCGATGGACCGAGCCGCCACCTGTCCGGCCGTGGCACGGCCCAGGAAGAGCTCGCGACGCACGCGACCCGTGCGCGCGTCGTAGGCGGTCAGCGTGCCCGCGGCCGCATGGGTCACGAAGACCTGGCGCCCGTCCGGGCCGAACGCGAGGTCGGTCGGAGAGGCCCCCATCCCGAACTGGGTGCTGCGCTCGAAGCGCTCCAGATCCACTGCGCTCGCGGCGCGGGAGGCCGGATTGGCGACCCACGCGCGTGCGCGGTCGGGCGCGACGCAGAGCAGGCTCGAGCCCGGCCCCACCTCCAGGCGGCGGCCCACACGCCCCTCCTCGAGGATGAGCTCTGCCAGCACTCCTTGGGCACGCAGGAGCGCGACGAGCGTCCTCTCACCCGCGCCCCACGCCAGCGCGGGAGCTCCGGGCTCACCAAGCTCGGCCACGGGCTCGAGGGAGCCGTCAGGACCAAGGAGGTGCAGGAGGGAGGAGGCCTCGGTCGCGAGCAGACAGCCCTCCCCGCCAGGCTCCGCAACGAGAGCAGAGACCGCACCCAGCCCCCGCCCATCGGCGGCCACGAGCGGCACATCCCGCAGGAGCCGGCCGGTGCGACCGTCGAAGATCGCCACGCTCGGCACGGGTGCGCCAACGGCGTCGAGGGCCACTGCGGCCCGGGCCCCGTTGGCGAAGGGCGCCACGCGTCCGGGTCGTCCACGAACGGAGGTGATCCTCCGCGTCTGCCCCGCGGTGGCATCCAGCCACTGCACCTGACGAGCCGTCGCGGAGGCCACCAGGACGCCTCCCTCCTGCGCGCGGAGCGGTGCTCCGGACAGCAGGCAGGCCGCCAAGGCGGCGGAGAGAGAACGACGGAACGGCGTGGGCATCCAGGCAGGGATCGACGCGTCGGGTCCACGGACTGCACCCGTGGCCTCGGCAGACCCGAGAAGAGACACCCCAACCAGACGACCCGCCAAGGCCCTCTCGTGAGCGGCCTGTCCGCTCGGCGTGCCCGCAACTCGAGTGCCCCCCCAAGAGTGCGGGGTGAGACGCAGCCGGGAATGAACCTTCGAACGCCATGGTCTTGCACAAGAACTACGCGCGAGTGAATTGCGTAGACCTGACCACGCGCATGAGTTTGAACCCGAACCTCAAAATCAGAAAAGAAGGCGTGACAAGCCGAACGATCGCGCTATCTTCATACGCCTCAGAAGCACTTTCACGGGTCCACAGCCATCCCCTTGGCTCCCCGCTGAGAGCCGCGGGATCGCATTTCCCTGCTGACAGAATCTTCCTAATCAGGGCGCCCGCCCAGAGCCAGGACAGCCTCTGCCGCACGCCTCTGAGTGAAGAAAAGCCCCCCAGTTTGAAGCAACCTGCAGCGACGAGTGCAGGTCCACCCCTGAATCGAAACCGCCCCACCATGGCAAAGAAAGCAAAAGCAGCACGCCGCGCGCGTCGCTCCCCGGAAGAGATGATCGCTGACCTCGAGGCCAAGATCCGCGAGGTCAAGAACCGTGCGCAGGCCAAGGAGCTCAAGCAGAGCCCCTCGGTGAAGGAGGCCATGAAGGTCGTCCGTGGCGTCGACAAGGCCCTGGAGGTGGCGGCCGAGGATGGCAACAACGCCCTGCGCCACGCGCTGGCCGATGCCCGCAAGCCCCTCGCGGAGTTCCTCGAGGGCCAGGGCCTGAAGCTGCCCAAGGCGCGCGTGCCCCGCGGCCGCAAGCCCAAGGCGAAGTGAGGCCCTGAGCCTCCCCCAAGCAGCGCGGGCCGCCCCTCGGGAAGGAGGGGCGGCCCGCGCGCGTTTCTGGGGGGAGGATCCCCCGTCAGGATCTCACTGCACGAGCTTCGACATCTCGCTGCGGAGATCGCGGAAGGCCGTGAAGGACTCCAGGGTCCACAGGCCGTTCGCGACCATATCGAAGTTCTCGAAGGGGTCGGTCTGCAGGTCGTAGAACTCGTAGCGCTGGGCGGTGGAGCCGAAGAACTCGATGATCTTCCAGCGATCGTTGCGCATGGCGCGCGAGGTGTGGGTCACGCCAAAGCCCGTGGGGCTGTTGGGGCCGAAGTACTCCGCGTAGACCGTCTCACGCTGGTGCGCAGCGTTGGGGTGCTTCATGTAGGGCACCAGGCTCACGCTGTCGGAGGCCTGGCCCGCGCCCAGGGGCGAGACCGTGGCGCCCGTGAGCTCGATCACCGTCGCGAACAGGTCCGTGGCGCTCACGAGCGCGTCCTCCTCGCGGCCCGGGGAGTTCACATCCGGGCCAAAGGCAATCAGGGGCACATTCACGCCGCCCTCGTAGCAGGTGAGCTTTGCATGCTCCGGCACGAAGGGCGCCATGCTGACCTCCGAGGGGGTGCCGTTGTCCGCGATGAAGATCACATTGGTGTTGGCCACCACCTCAGGCTGCATCCGATAGAAGAGCCTCCCGATCTCGGTGTCCATCGCCTCGATCATGGCCTTGTAGAAGGGCCGCGGCTCGTAGCGCGGATCGATCGCAGGCGTCGCGCTGTGGTAGAGGTGCGCGGGCGGCTCGTGGTAGGGCGAGTGCGGCGCGTTGAACGCGAGCACGCAGACCCAGGGACCCTTGGACTGATCGATGAACGCCAGGGTGTCGTTCACCTGCTCGGTCGTCGCATAGGTCGTGCTCATCGACGCGACGCCGTCCGTGACCTTCGGGTAGTGGTTGAAGGCGTGCAGCGGCGTGATGTTGCCGACCGTCCCGCTGAAGGTGTGCCACCCCTGCAGGTTCGGAGCCATGATCCCGCCCGTGCCCACGTTGGAGAGGTGCCACTTGCCGATGTAGCCCAGATCCGTGACGGACGGGGACGAGCTGTCGACGATCTCGGCCAGGGTCGTCTCGCTCATCTGAAGCGACCAGCCGGAGATCCCCACGATCATCCCGATGCCCGTGCGGAAGCTGTAGCGCCCCGTCTGGATCTGGGCGCGAGTTGGCGAGCAGGCCGGGTTCGCCCAGGCGTTCCGGAAGAGAACGCCCTCGGCCGCGAGGCGGTCGATGTGCGGAGTCACGGCGGGGTCGGGACCCTCGCCGTAGCAGTTGATCATGTCGACGCCGACATCGTCGGCCACGATGATGAGCGTATTGGGGACCTGGGCAACGGCTACCGCGCTGAGCGCGAAAGCTGCGGCCCCAACGAGCAGTCGGGAAGCGGTCATAGGTGCGGAAGCAGCGGGGTGCTGCTCCTAATGATGCACCCCTGGTGCGAGTGCGCAAGTGAACGGAGCGCAAGCGGCCAGAAGACCCTCGGACGCACAACCCCTTGGGGCCCCCAGGAGCGGATCTGGTGCATCAGGACGCGCGCCGCGTCCCGGGCTGAGACACACACGAGACCTTGGAGCCCCGATGACCCGGTCCGAGGCGCGGGGACCGCCCCAGAACGCCCCTTCTGTGCCTTCCGAAGCCGATTGCACGGCCGATTCAGAGGCCCTGGACCCGCTAGGGCAAGGAATCCGCGGCGAGCCTGCAGGGTCCGAGAGGAAGGCGGAGCGGGGGGATCAAGCCCCCCCGCTACGCCGACTCTCTGTCGACCAGCCCTTCCGGTCCCAGGGACCTGCCTTCGATCAGCTCCTCGATCCCCGCAGCAAAGTCCTCTCGAGCGGCATCACGGAAGGCCTGCCAGCCCTCCTTGCTCCAGAGGCGGACATCCTCGAAATTGCCCACGAGGACGACCTCTCGCCGGTCCTCCGCCTTGCGGTCGATCCCGACGAGCTCCAGGAGCGCGTCGGGCACCCGCACCCGCCCGGACTTGTCACAGCGGACAGAGCTCGAGTAGGCGGCGAAGAGCAGCAGGCTCTGACGAGCCCGTGCGGAGGGACGGGGGCTACGACGCAGGTCCTCGGAGTGGTGATCCCAGTCCTCCCGGGTCCTCAGGCAGAGGCTGCCGTCGGGCTCGAGACTGGCCATGAGCGCAAAATCCGGCTTGTGGAGATTCCACTCGTCGCGCAGGGCCAGCGGGAGTTGGATCCTGCCCTCCCCATCGATGGTGGCGGGGTGCTCGCCCAGCAGTCTGATGGAGGGGGTCATGTGTGCGGTAGGAACCGTGGTGGGGGTCACCGTCCAAGGACCGGATCGGGCCGAGGCCCAAGATAGCAGGCATCCCCATCTTCGGCCCAAAGAAAGCCCTGAAATGAGGACAGATCGAGCAACCCGGTCCAATCTGCACCCAAATTGACCACCCTCACGCCCCGCGGGATCCAGTTATCCACATTTCGCCCCCAAATCGAGCACCAGGAGGGCGGACCAAGAATCGCCCCCCTAGGCCCCCAGGGGCGCCCTCGAACGAGGTTGAGGCGCCCACGCTCACGGGTTCTCCACCCCAGGGAAGCGCTCCCGAGCGCTGTCCCCAGGCGCCAGGGACAGGCCCGGCGGGGCCGCCCCGGCACGCCCGGCGGCCAAGGCATACAGAGAGCAAACCGGGCAAGTTTCCCCAATCCGCCAAGGTTGCCATAACATGCTGCAACGCCGCGCGAGCCGCGGCTCCCCCCCATGAGTGTCCCCCCCTTCGCAGCACCCTCGTCCATGACCCAGAACCCCGCCTGGGGCCTTTCCCTCAGCACCGAGCGCGGCCCCTTCCCCGCCTCCCGTCCCAGCCGCCTCGAGGAGCTCAGCCTGCTCGTCGTGCGCCAGGGCTCCGGCTGGCTGGAGCGCGGCATGTCCCGCCTCGCCATCGGCGTCGGCAGCTGCGTGGTGCTGCCGCCGGCCGCGGACGCGCGGCTGGTCGATGACCCGTCCCAGCCCCTCGTCCTCGAAGAGCTGCGGGTCTCTGCCCGCGTCCTCGAGGTCGCGGCCCTCGACCCCGACCTGCTCCCCAACGGCGTGGTGGCCCTGGACGCCGACCGCGCCTCGCGCATTGCCGGCCTGATGCGCCGCGTGGAGATCGAGCGCAAGCGGGACCTGCCGCACTCCTGCGCCCTCGCCACCAGCCTGACCCTGCGCCTGCTCGCCGACCTGGCGGCCGAGGGCCAGCCCACGAGCAGCCCCGCCCCCACCCAGGGACGCCCCTGGTACCAGGGCGACTCGATGGCCCGCGTGCGCGCCTATGTGCAGGACCTGGAGCAGCACTTCTTCGAGGCCACCAACCTCGACGCCGCCGCCGCGAGCCTCGGGCTCTCTCGCCGGCGCTTCACCCAGCTGTTCCGCCAGTGCACCGACTCGAGCTGGCTCGCCTATGTGCGCCGCCTGCGGATCGAGCACGCCAAGCGCCTGCTGGCCGAGCCCCAGAAGACCGTCCTCTCGATCGCCTTCGAGTGCGGCTTCGAGGACCTCTCGACCTTCTACCGTGCCTTCAAGCGCGAGGTCGGGGTCAGCCCCAACCAGTGGCGCCAGTCCTGAGCCCATGCGGCTCGGCCTGCGCGCCCTCGCGGCGCTGGCGCTGACTCCGCTGGCGTGGCCGCAGTCGATCTCCTCGGCAGTGAACGAGGCGATCGACCGTGGTGCCGTGCGCCTGATGCAGCTGCAGCAGGGCAACGGCTCCTGGTCGAACTCGGGCTACCACGGCTCCTACCCGATGGGCGCCACGGCCTTCACGGCCTACACCCTGCGCAAGTCGGGGCTCCCCGCCAGCCACGACGCCATCAAGCGCGCGCTCTCGTTCCTGTCGGACAAGCGCCCGCAGAAGGTCTATTGCGCGGCGTCGATGCTGATGTTCCTGGACTCCCTCGGGGGCACGGGGCATCAGCGCGAGATCCATCGCCTGGCGGACTGGCTGGAGGAGGCCACCGACCCCAGCACCTACCTGTGGGCCTATCCGGCGGGCCTGGTGGACCTCTCCAACTCGCAGTTCGCCGCCCTGGGCCTGTGGGCCGCCGCGAACCACGACTACCAGGTCGGGGCGCACACCTGGATGCGCATCATCGACTCCCTGCGCCAGCGCCAGAACCGCGACGGAGGCTTTGGCTACCGCGGCGACTACCACCCCGAGTCCTCGGGCGGGATGACCGCGGCAGGGATCACCATGCTCTCCCTCGCGGACCGCGAGCTGGCGCGCACGGGGACCCACCCGGCCCAGGCCCGCGCGCGCATCGGGATCGAGGACGCGTGGAAGTGGTTCGACACGCACTTCACGGCCACCGGGAATCCTGCCTGGGGCACGGGCTGGATCCGCGACCGTGGCCCCGAGGGCGTCGGGAGCCACATGTACCACTACTACTACCTCTACGGCCTGGAGCGCGTCGCGGCGCTGTCGGACCGGGAGCAGATCGGCGGCCGCGACTGGTACCGCGAGGGCGCCATCGACCTGCTGAAGAACCAGAACGCCGACGGCGGCTGGGGCTCCATCGAGGACACCTGCTTCGCGCTGCTGTTCCTGCGGCGCGCGACCTTCAGCTACCTGAACAAGCGCGAGTACACCCTCGCCGCCGGTCACCGCCCGGTGGACTGGCACTACCGGACCCAGGCTCCGGGCGCGGGCTGGAAGGAGACCCTCGACGCAAGCTGGTCGAAGGGCAAGCCGCCGTTCGGCGAGGCGGGTCCGGGTCGGACGACCTGGACCGCACGCGACCTCTACGCGGTGCGCGAGTTCGACTGGGAGGGGCCGGCCGAGCTGCTGCGCATGTTCGCCCAGGTTGATGACCATGCCACCTTCTGGCTGAACGGAGTGGAGCTGGCCAAGGTGCCCCAGTACACGGCGGGCCGCTTCGCGGAGCTCGACCTCAGCGACGCGGGACGCGCCGCCCTCAAGCCCCGCGGGAACCTCCTCGCTGCGCATGTGGTCAACACGGGAGGCCCCGGCGGGTTCGAGCTGCGCTTCGACTCCCTGGGCATTGATGTGGCCTGGGACAGCCGGCTGGTGGAGAGGGCCAATCGCGCGAAGAGGGCGTTCTGGAAGGTGCGCCCCCTGTACCAGGTGCCCTGGATGCGGCGCTGGCTGATGCTGGGGCCGGTCTCGGACAAGGACGGCGACCTGCTCAACAACGCCGAGCGCCTGCCCGACACGGAGACGCCCAGCCCCGGGGAGCGGCGCCTGGGCTCCAGCTGGCGCGAGGTCCTCGCGACTAGCGGCCGCGTCCCGCTGGAGGGCCGCGGCCCCGGCGACGGGGTCTGGTGGGCGTTCACCTGGCTACACGCGGAGGAGGCGGCCGAAGCTGCCCTGTGGCTCGGGAGCCAGCGCCCCCTGCGCGTGCTGCTCGACGGCGAGGTCCTCCGCGTCCACAACCTCGCGGGGAACGACGACGACGCGCGCCATGTGGTACCCCTCTCCCTCACACCCGGGCCGCACGCCCTGATGGTCAAGCTGTCGGGGCGCGGTGACGGCAGCCGCTCGTTCTCGGCACGCTTCGCCGACGCCTCCGGGAGGCCGGTCCCTACGGTCACGGCGAGCCTCGACCCCACCGGGCCAGAGCCGCTCTGGCGTGCCTTGGTCGAGGGGCCGCACCTGGACGCTGCCGCCCTCATCGAGGAGCTGCCGCGCGCCGGCTCGCGCCTGACCTTCGACCGCGAGACGGACCTGAACTCCCTGGCCGTGGCGCCCAGCGCCCGCGACTTCCCCACCTGGGGCCGCGACGCCGGGGCCGTGGGCGCCCCAGGGGACGCGAAGGGCGTCCTCGCCCTCCGCGCGCCGTCAGGGTCCACCCCCTGCCGCGCCTCGATGAAGCTGAAGGTCACCCCCGGCCGCAGCCGCGTCGAGGTTCGCGCAGCCTCCGCCGGCGGCCAAGACGCCCACACCCGCCTGCGCCTCCGAGCCCTGCTCCCCGCGGGCCCGCGCCTCCTGGCCGAGCGCGACCTGCGCCCCGGCGACGGCTGGCAGACGATCACCGGCGAGCTCCCGGACGACCTCGGCCGCGAGTTCGTCCTGGAACTCGAGGTGTCCCAACCCGGCAGCGGCGACCCGCGCCTCTTCCTCGACGACATCGAGCTGCGCTGAAGCCATGCCGCGCGCCCTCGTCCTCGTCAATCCCGCTGCGGGGCGTGGGCTCGCACGGGCGTCGGGTGGGCGGGTGGCCGGTGTGCTCGCCGGAGCAGGCTGGGAAGTCGAGACGGTCAGCACCCGCAGACCTCTCGATGCAGAGGTGCTCGAGCGTGTGAATGGCGGCTACGACCTGGTGCTCCCCGTGGGTGGGGATGGGACCCTGAACGAGGTCCTGCGGCACTGGTCGGGGCCGGAGCAGGCCATTCCCCTTGCGCCGGTGCCTGCGGGGTCGGGGAACTCGCTCGCGCTGGACCTTGGGATTCGGACGCCTGAGGAGGCCGCGCGGGCGGTGCTGTCGGGGCGCCGTCGCAGCCTCGATGGGATCCGGCTGACCCTGGATGGGGGGCGCGTGCTGCGCTCCATCAACATCGTGGGGTGGGGCGCTGCTGCCCGCATTAATGCCAGGGCCGAGCAGCACCGCTGGGCGCGGGGGCGACGCTACGACGTCGCCTCGGTGCTGGAGCTGCTCGCCCCGCGGCTGCGCCCGGCCTGCGCTCGCGTCAACGGGGAGCGTGACGATCGGGTGCTGCTCGGCGTCGCCTCCATCACGCAGCACTCGGGTCGCGGGATGCGGCTCGCGCCCAACGCCGTCCTCGACGACGGCCTCTTCGACGTCGTCACGATCCGGCGCGGCTTCCGCCCGCGCCTCCTGGGGCTACTGGCCGCGGTCCAGACCGGAGCACACGCCGGCTCCAGCCTCGTCGAGCTTGGCCAGGCGCGCACCCTGTCCCTCGAGCTCGAGGACGATGCAGGCCTCGTCGTGGACGGCGAGTGGATCGCCGCCAGCACCGCTCAGCTGGAGATCGTGCCGGGCCTCTGCGAGCTCTGGTGTTGAGCCGTTCCCACGCGACCGAGAGTGTCCGCTCTTGGGTTGTGCGCGACCGCGCTGAGTGACGCACCGAGAGCAGCGTAGGAGGAGCGGTCCCGACTCGATGGCCCCTGGACGCGGAGCGCCCGCACACTCACTGAAAGGTGATCCAGACCGCGTCGGTGAAGTTGGAGGTCGGGTTCGGGTTGTTGTCCCGGAACCAGAAGGTGAAGTTCCAGACGTCGCCCGGGGCGACGGCGAGCCCGGCCCCGATCGGCAGCGACGTCAGGTCGACGTCCAGGGTAGCTGTCCCGAAGGCACTCGTGGTCTGGATCTGACCGGGGCCCACGAAGCGGCCGATCTGGCCCAGGAGGCACAGGTTGCCCTGCGACCCCGCGACGTTCCCAATGAACCCGGGGGCGGCGCTGGTGAGGAAGTAGCCGAACTGGCCGGGAGGCAGAGCGCTGGCATCGAGGCGGAGCGCGTAGGTGGGCTCCGAGCTGCCGAAGGCGAGGATGCGACCCGGCGACCCGGTGGAGTTGGGGTTCGCAGTGCAGTACGAGCCCCCGATCGTTGGAGCCCCGAAGACGCAGGCCGCGCTGTCCGTCGGAGGGATGCCGAAGTAGAGGGAGCCGGGGAGGCTGACGAGGGACTGGATGCCGTTGGTCGCGACGTCGTAACCGAAGAGGTTGTACTCAGCGGGGGTCGAGGCCTCCCACTTCTGGAGCTGCTGCCCCGTAACAGGATCGAAACGGTAGGCGGCCCCGGCGGCGTACACCGGGAGCGACGCAGAGAATGCCCCCACGACCGCGAGGCCGTCCTTCAAGGCAACGGAGCAGCCGAAGAGATCTCCGCCTGCACCATCCGAGGCCTGCAGCTTATGCAGCTGCTGCCCGGTGCTTAGATCGAACAGGTAGGCAGATCCCGCCAAGTACCCGTTCGAATTGGCGTCGTACCACGCCCCGACGAGGGCTCGATCTCCATCCAGGGCTACCGAGTGGCCGAAGCGGTCCCCGGGCTGACGGTCCGTGGCCACGATCTTGGTCAGCAGGGCGCCCGTTCCAAGGTCGTAGAGGTAGGCCGACCCCGAGGTCCCGTCGTCCCCCTCGGCTCCGACGAGGAGCCGGTCGCCTTGGATGGAGACGTCCGAACCGAAGGTGTCCCCGCTCTCACCGTCCTGGGCGAAGATGGTGTAGAGCTCCGCAAACGAGTTCCGATCGAACACGTGCACGGCACCCTGGTCGCCTCCAGAGAACAGACTCAGATTTTTCTGGTAAGCGCCCAGGACGATGTAGTCCTGACTGATGGCGACGGCATTCCCCTGCCGGTCGTTGATGAGGGAGCCGTTGGCCTGGAGCTGCGCAAGCAGGTTCCCGCTACTCGTGTCGTAGACCCAGGCGCAGCCGAAGTCCCCGCCATTGACAAGGCCGTCGTAACCGGGCATCCCCACCACGGCCCGATCCCCATCGAGGGCCACCGAGTACCCGAAGCCCTCGTTGGGCTCGCCCTGGGCATCGAGGCGGACCAGCTCGGTGTTGCTGCTGACCTCGTAGATCCACGCGCCTCGGATCGTGTCCGAGACGATGGCGCGATCGCCGTCCATGGCGAGGCTCAGGCTGAAGACCGAATCTCCAGAGGCAGGCTGGTCGGACGGCTCGAGCCGGTAGGCCTCCGTCGTGGTCTGCGCCGTCGAGGAGCCCGCGGTCAGGACAGCGAGAATGGTCGGTAGGGAGAGTAGCTGGGGTCGCATGGCTGATCGGCGGATGGCCGAGCAAGGGGCTGACTTCGGCGCGACTCTCTGTAGACCGCAGAGTGCATGGGGTCACCGTAGTAATCTCCCCTGGATCCCAGGACTAGCCCTCTCAGGCCCTTCGCATCGGCCTCGGATCCAGAATGGCTCGCTCGCGGTCCCGATCGCTGCCTCACGCGTCTCGAGCCCGTGGAGAAGCCCTCCAACACCCTCCAGGAGGGCTCTCGCCAGGATCCTTCCGCTGGACCGCGGCTCTCCGCTACTCTCCGATGACGTCCGCCTGAGCGCGTCCCCTTCCCCTGCAAGCCCTCCACCACGTGCGCACCTCCCTCCTGCTCCTGCCGCTCCTGCTCCCGCCCGTCGCCCTGCTCGCCCAGGACGACGCCCCCAAGGTCGAGGTGATCGACTACGACGACGAGGGCTACGAGTACCCCGTCACCCGCGACGCCGAGGGCACGCCGAAGGACGCCAAGCCGACCTCCACCGCCCTCGCCGGGATCGGCCTTCGCACCAAGACGATCTTCAGCGTCTGGGTCTACACCTTCGGGCTCTACGTCGACCCCGTCGCCGCCAAGGAGAAGCTGGCCGCATGGAAGGGCAAGGACGCCGAGGCCCTGGCCGGGGACGAGAAGCTCTACGCCGCTCTCCTGAAGGACGACATGGTGAAGACCATCCGCCTCGTGTTCTGCCGTGATGTGGACGGCGAGGACATCGAGGAGGCCTTCGAGGATTCGCTTCGTCCGCGGATCGACTCCAAGAAGGGCAAGGAGGGCTGGGACGACGGCAGCAAGGCCCTCGACACCTTCCGCACCTACTTCGGCAACCTCGACGAGCTGGAGGAGTACGGCACGGTCGCGATGACCTGGCGTCCCGGCGGCGAGCTGCACTGCTCGATCAACGGCAAGGCTCAGAAGGTGCTGACCTCCAAGTCCCTCTGCTGGGCGATCTTCGATGTCTACCTCGGGGAGGACCCGATCGAGGACGACGGCAAGGAGGCGCTCGTCGAGCGCCTGCCGGCCCTCCTCAAGTGATCGCAGGAGGAGCTGCCTGACCCATCAGCAGGCGCCCCCTGAACCGGAGGAGCCCCGCTCGAGCGTTGCTCGGGCGGGGCTCCTTCGTAGGGCTCTGGCGCCTTCTTGGGAAGGCAGTCCTGTGGTGCTAGGACAGCAGTCCTGTGGTCCTAGGACAGCAGTCCCGTGGGCTCGAAGCGCTGCGCGCCCGCGCCGCGCTCTGCGATGTCGGGGGCCTGCTGAAGCTCGCGCATCCGCGCGGCGATCCGGTCGTAGCCCGTCTTGCGCGCGTGGCTCCAAAGGCCCCCACGGAAGGGCGCGAAGCCCGTGCCAAACACCGAGGCGAGGTCCAGCACCTGCTCGCTCTCGACCACCTGCTCCTCGAGGCAGCGCGCGGCCTCTCCGACCATCGCAAGCACCAGCCGGTCCACCAGCTCCGCATCGCTCAACGAACGAACACCGCGGCCGGTCTGGAACGAGGCCAGGTCCTCCGCGACCGCGCGCTTGCCCTTCCGGTCGCCGGGCGCGGGGTGCTTGTAGAACCCAAGCCCGGTCTTGCGGCCGAGGCGGTGGGGCTGCGCCAGGCCCTCGAGCCCCGGGCAGGGCGCCATGCGGTCGCCATAGCCCGCGTGCAGGGACGCGGCCGCGTGCTGGGCGATGTCGAAGCCCACCTCGTCCAGCAGCGTGTAGGGTCCCATCGGCATGCCGAACTCGAGCATCAGGCGGTCCACCCGCTCGACCTCCGCGCCCGCCAGGAACAGGCGCACGGCCTCGTCCAGATAGGGACCCAGGATCCGGTTCACGAGGAACCCGGGCACATCCCGCGTCACGACGGGCGTCTTACCGAGCGCGAGGGCCAGGGCGCAGGTGCGCGTCACGACCTCGTCGCTGGTCTGGGGCCCGCGGACCACCTCGACCAGGGGCATGGCCTTCACGGGGTTGAAGAAGTGCATCCCCACCACGCGCTCGGGGTGGGGCAGGCCCTCGGCGATCGCACCCACCGAGAGGCTGGAGGTGTTGGTGGCCAGGATGGCGTGTGCGGGCAGCTGCTCCGCGAGACCGCCAAGCACCTTGCGCTTGACCTCGAGCACCTCGGCCACCGCCTCGATCGCGAACTCGGAGCGCGCCATTCCCAGGGCCCCCGCAACCGGGTCCAGCCGGTCCACGGCCGCGTTGGCCTCGTGGCTCGACAGGCGCCGCTTCTTGCGACGCTTCTCGACCTCGGTCCTGTGCGTGGCTACGGCGCCGGCCAGCGCCTTGGAGGACAGATCCGCCAGGCGAACGGGCACGCCCGCCAGGGCCAGGGCGGAGGCGATCCCCGCCCCCATCACACCGGCCCCCACGACCGTGGCCTGCTGCGGCCGCGGGTGCTCGACGCCCTCCGGCCCCTTGCCCAGCTTCTTGGCCGCCTCGGACGCGAAGAAGATCCCCACGAGGCTCTTGCAGACCGGTCCCGTCGCAAGCTCGGCCACCGCCTTGGCCTCGCGTCCGGCCCAGGTCCTCTGGGGCGCAGTCGGCGCACTCAGGACGAGGTCCAGGGCCGCATAGGGCGCCGGGTACTTGCCGCGCGCCTTGGCGTCCACGCCCTTCAGCGCGCGGTCGCGGATCAGGGTGCGCGCAAGGGGGTTGCGGTCCACGAGCCAGGCCCACGCGCCGCGCGACCGGCGCGCGCACTTCTTGCGGCCCATGGCGATGTCGGAGGCGATGCGCACCAGGTCCTGCTCGTGCGCCAGCCGGTCCACGAAGCCGCGCTTGAGGGCCGGCTTCGCGGGCAGGAGGCGCCCGGTCAGGATCGCGTCGAGGGCGATCGGAATGCCCACCCGCCGCGGCAGGCGGTGCGAGCCCCCCCAGCCGGGGAGGATGCCGAGCATCGTCTCGGGCAGCCCGATGCGCGTGCTCTTACCGTCCACGGCGACGATCCGGTCACAGCACATGGAGAACTCGAAGGCGCCGCCCGGCACCGGTCCGCCCACTGCTGCCACCGTTCGGGGTGCCAGGCGCGCCACGCGGTCGAACAGGGCGTGGACACTGCGGACCACATCCTCGACGACCCCGGGGTCGGTGATGGTCCCGATGGCCTCCACATCCGCGCCCGCGAGGAATTGGGTCGGCCTCCGGCCGGTGAAGACGATCCCGCGCAGGGCCGCGTCACCCTCGAGCTCGGTGAGCACCGCGTCCAGGTCGCGCAGGAGGGGCGCGTCGAAGATCGGGAAGGAGCGATGGGGCGGATCGAAGACGACCACGGCCAGGCCCGGCTCCGGGCGCTGCACGCGAATGCAGGCCCCGGCCGCGGGAGCGTCGTCGGGCAGCGGGAATCCGATGGAGTGCGGGTTCATGAGGCTTGGCTCCCTTCGAGGCGCTCGAGCACGACCGCGCCGCCCTGACCGCCGCCGATGCAGAGGGTGGCGAGGCCCAGGTCGTGGTCCCCGGCGTGCAGCTCGTGGGCCACGGTCAGCAGCAGGCGCGCGCCCGTGGCCCCCACCGGGTGCCCGAGGGCGATGGCGCCGCCGTTGGGGTTCAGGCGCTCGGGGTCCAGGTCGCCGAGGGGCTTGTCCTGGCCCAGGTGTTCGCGGGCGAACGCCGCGCTGCCGAAGGCCTCGCGGCAGGCGAGGACCTGGGCGGCGAAGGCCTCGTTCAGCTCGATCACCTTCATGTCGTCCAGGGTGCAGCCCGCGCGCTCGAGGGCGAGCTTGGAGGCGAACACCGGGCCCAGGCCCATGCGCGCCGGATCAAGGCCGGCCCATGCCGACGAGCGGATGCGGGCCAGGGGCTGGAGGCCGAGGTCGCGCGCGCGCTCCTCCGTCGTGACGAGGAGGGCGGCCGCGCCGTCGGTGATGCCGCAGGAGTTGCCCACCGTGACGATGCCGTCGGGCTTCTCGAAGTAGGGCTTCAGGCGTCCCAGCGCCTCGACCGTCTGGTCGTCGCGGATCCCGTCGTCCCTGCTGAGCAGGTCCGCGCCGGGCTTCGCGCCCAGGGGGGCGAGCGGCAGGATCTCGCGGTCGAAGCGCCCGCGGTCGCGCGCCAGCCGCGCTCTGCGGTGGCTCTCGGTGGCGAAGCGATCGCACGCCTCGCGGGAGAGGCCGAAGTCCCGGGCCAGGACCTCGGCGGTCTGGCCCATGAGCAGGTCGGTGATCGGGTCGCGCAGGCCCTCGAGGAGCGCCACGCGGGGGGCGAGCATGGACGGCCGGAAGGACGCCACCGCCGCGAGCTTCGCGGGCAGGCTGCGCGCCCTCATCAGGCGCTCGAAGAAGCCCGTGAGCTTGGGCCCCATGATCAGCGGATACGCGCTCATCACCTCGACGCCGAGGCACAGGAAGAGCTCGCCGTTGCCGGCCCGGATCTCGGTCACGGCCTGGGTGACGGCCTCAATCCCGCTCGCGCAGTTGCGGGCCACCGTCCGGGCCGGGACCTCACGCGGAACGCCCGCGCGCAGGGCGATGACCCGGCCAAGGTTCGCCTGGTCGTGGGGCGGTCCGACCGACCCGACGATCACCTCATCGAGGGTCGCGGGATCCACGCCCGTCCGGGCCAGGAGCTCCCGAGCGACCTGGGCACCCAGGTGGCCGGCGTCCTCCCGCCGGAGGGCGCCCCCGGCCTTGGCCCAGGGGGACCTGAGGCCGGCGGCAAGGACGATGGAGGGGCCTTCAGGGGCGCTCATGAGGGTTGGATCGGTCGAGAGCCGGGGCGAGTGGCAGGGAATCGGGGGCTTCGGAGTCCCCGCGGGGCCCTCGGAGACCCCGATCTGGGAACGACGGGCTTTGAGGCTGAACGGTGATAACTTATCACTGTTCATCGGCCGTGCGAGCCGATCTGCAAGAGGGAAGGCCGTCGTTCCGCATGGGTCCCGCTTCGGGCCAGGGCTCGCGGCGGCCCATCCCGTCCCGCCCCGCCTCCTCGAGCCACCGCCTCCCATGCCCCGCAGCGCCACCGACCTCAAGCCCCGCATCCTGGCGGAGGCCCGGCGGCTGCTGGTGACCGAGGGCCACGGCGCCCTCTCCACCCGGCGGATCGCGCGCGAGGTGGGCTGCACGGCTCCCTCGATCTACCTCTACTTCGCCAACAAGGACGCCCTGGTGCATGCCCTGGTGGACGAGGGCTTCCAGCTCCTGCGCGCGCACCTCGAGGCCGCCCATGCCGAGGCAGCTGCGCGCCCGGGCCGCTCGGTGGAGGCCCTGTGCCAGGCCTACGCAGACTTCGCCCTCGCGAACCCGGAGTACTACGAGGTGATGTTCCACCTCGGCCCGGCCGAGCTGTCGCGCTACCCGAAGGAGCGCTACCGCGTGCAGCGCGCGGTGCTCGACCTGATTGGACGCGCCGCCCTCGGGCCTGGCGCGGGCCCGGAGCGCACCCTGCGCACGGCCACCCTGATCTGGAGTTCCCTCCACGGAGCGATCTCGCTCCACCTCGCCCACCGCATCGACAAGTCGGTGCGGGGACCCGAGCTCCTGGCGGACGCCGTGCGCGTCGCCGTCCAGGCCGCCCGGCTCGAACCCACCCTCCGCACGGAGTGACCATGACCGGCTTCTTCCTGTCCTCGCCCCTCACCCTCCTCCTGCTCCCGGCCGCCGTCCTCGCCCTGGGCTGGTTCGGCGCCAACCGCTGGGGCTGGGCCGCCCTGGGCCTGTTCTCCGCCCTAGGCCTCGGCCTCAGCGGCCTGTGGCTCGCTGGGGCGGTGCTCGTCCTTGCCCTCCTGGTCACCCCGCAGGTGCGCACCCCCCTCGTGAGCGGACCGCTCATGCGCCTCATGAGCCGCCTCGGCTTCCTGCCGAAGGTCTCGAAGACCGAGAAGGAGGCCCTCGAGGCCGGCACGACCTGGGCCGACGCCGAGCTCTTCAGCGGCAAGCCGAACTTCGACCGCCTGCGCGCCGAGGCCTATCCCGGCCTCACCGCCGAGGAGCAGGCCTTCCTCGACGGCCCGGTCGAGGAGGTCTGCCGGATGACGGACGACTGGCAGGTCTGGCAGGACCGCGACCTGCCGGCCGAGGTCTGGGAGTACCTGAAGAGGGAGCGCTTCTTCGGCCTGATCGTGCCGCGCGAGTACGGCGGCCACGGCTTCAGCGCCTCGGCCAACAGCGCCGTCGTCTCCAAGCTCGCCTCCCGCTCGGGGACCCTGGCGATCACCGTGATGGTCCCCAACTCCCTGGGCCCCGCCGAGCTGCTCGCGCACTACGGCACCCAAGAGCAGAAGGACCGCTACCTCCCGCGCCTCGCCGACGGCCGCGAGATCCCCGCCTTCGCGCTGACCGAGCCGGGGGCGGGCTCGGACGCGGGCTCGATCACCGCCAGCGGGGAGGTCTTCCGCGGCGAGGACGGCGAGCTCTACCTGCGCCTGAACTGGCGCAAGCGCTACATCACCCTGGCCGCCGTCTCGAGCCTGCTGGGCCTCGCGTTCAAGCTGCGCGACCCGAAGAACCTGCTGGGCAGGGGCGACGAGCTCGGCATCACCTGCGCGCTGGTCCCGACCTCCACCGAGGGCGTGGTCCTCGGCATGCGCCACGACCCCATGGGCGTGCCGTTCTACAACTGCCCGACGGAGGGCCACGATGTGGTCCTCCCGCTCGATGCCATCATCGGCGGAGAGGGCGGCATTGGCCGGGGCTGGCTGATGCTCATGGAGTGTCTCGCGGCAGGGCGCGGCATCTCCCTGCCGGCGTCGGCGACCAGCGGTGTGAAGTCCGCGGCGCGCCTCACCGGAGCCTATGCGGCCATTCGCCAGCAGTTCGGGCTGTCCATCGGCAAGTTCGAGGGCATCCACGAGCCCCTCGCGCGCATCGGCGGCTTCGCCTACCTCTCCGAGGCCGCGCGCCGCTACACCTGCGGCGCTCTGGACGGGGGAGCCAAGCCGGCGGTCATCACCGCGATGATGAAGTACAACACCACCGAGCTGTCCCGGAAGGCGATGAACGACGCCATGGACATCCTCGGCGGGGCAGCCATCAGCCGCGGTCCGCGCAACCTGCTGGCGCACGGCTACATCGCCCAGCCGATCAGCATCACCGTCGAGGGTGCGAACATCCTCACGCGCACGCTGGTCGTGTTCGGCCAGGGCGCGATCCGCTGCCACCCCTTCGCCTGGAGCGAGGTGCAGGCCGCCGACCGCGGCGATGCCAAGGCCTTCGACGCGGCGCTCTGGGGCCACATCGGCCATGTCATGCGCAACGGGGCGCGGACGGTGCTGCTGGACCTGACGGGCGGCAAGCTCGGGCGCTCGCCGGTCGCCGGCCCGATGGCACGCGACTACAAGCGCCTGGACTGGGCCTCGGCGCGCTTCGCCTTCCTGGCGGATGTGTCGATGGGCCTCCTAGGTGGCGACCTGAAGCGCCGGGAGGCCGTGACGGGGCGCTTCGCCGACATCTTCAGCTGGATGTACCTGATCCAGGCGACGCTGCGTCGCTTCGAGGCCGAGGGCCAGCGGGCCGAGGACCTGCCCTTCCTGCGCTGGGCCAACGACTACGGCTTCGCGCGGATCCAGGAGGGCTTCGACGGGCTGTTCGCGAACCTGGACCTGCCCCTGATCGGCTGGGCCTTCAGCGGCCCCGCGCGCCTGTGGTCCCGGCTCGTGCCTCTTGGAAGCGAGCCCACCGACCGCGTCGGCGCCCAGGTGGCCAAGGCGCTCCAGGCTCCCGGCGACCAGCGCGACCGGCTGACCGCCGGACTGTTCGTTCCGTCCGACGCCGAGGAGGCCCTCGGCCGGATCGAGCACACCCTGGGGCTCGTGACACGCGCCGAGGAGGTGGCCGCGAAGATCAAGGCGGCCATCAAGGCCCGCAAGCTCCCCCGCCAGAAGCCCCTCACCCTGCTCGAGGAGGCCGAGGCCGCCGGAGTCATCACCGCCGCGGACCGCGCCCTGGTCCTCGAGGCCGAGGCCGCCCGCCGCGACGCGGTGGAGGTGGACTCCTTCAGCCTCGAGCAGTATCTGGAAACCGCCCGGAAACCCGAATCCGCGTTCCTGATAAAGGCCTCTTGAGAGGCCGGAGGGGCGGGCTAATCACTGCCAGCCTCTCCAAGAGAACCGAAGCGGGGCAGCCCCTCATGGAGGAGCTGCCCCGCTTCCCTTGCCTCAGGGCCGCGTGCCGAAGGGGCGCAGCCGCGAGGCGGCGGCCTGGATCAGAAGTACCAGGTCATGCCGCCGAACAGGATCAGACCCGCAGGCCAGACCTCGACCTCGGCCACGCCGCCGCCGGGCGGGTTGGAGAGGTTCAGAGTGTCTTCGCCCGGAGTGATCGCCCACTCGTAGAAGGCACCCATGTCGATGGAGAGCCCGGGCTTGACCATGTAGGAGGCACCGCCCACGAGGCCGAGCGTCCAGTAGTCCGAGCCGACGATGTTGACGCTCTCGTTCGCCCAGGGCGCCGAGGCCGGGTACTGGACGGCGACGGAGCCGAAGTCCACCTCGGGGATGTAGCCCACATCGAGGCCCACGAAGGGGCGCCAGCGCTTCTGGTTGCCCATCGGGGCTGCCCAGTAGCGCGAGGACAGCAGGAAGTGGTTGGTGCTGAAGGGCTTCGCCTCCAGGGTCGCCGAGAGCGGCGCCACCGGGTCGGCGTCGAAGTTCCGGTGCTCGTAGATGAGCCCGAGGGAGAAGTCGTCGGTGATGTAGTGGTTCAGCTTGAGCGCGCCGCCGTAGCGGGGCGTCAGGGTGACCTCATCGGTACCGGTGTCGCCCGCCAGGACGCCGCCGGTGCCCTCGGCCTCCACCTCTGCGCCGTAGAAGGCCCAGCCGCTGGAGAAGCCGAGCGAGGTGTCGCCGGCCTGGACGGTCGTCCAGGGATCCTGGAAGTCCTCCTGGTGCATCGGCAGGTGCGCGATGCCCGACTCCAGGGTGGAGCAGGAGGCGAGGAGCGCCACGGCCACTGCGGCGAGAGCCGACTTGATGTTGGATTGGACGGTCATTGCATCACGCTCCCGTTGTTGACGGTGATCTCGGTCCCGCCGTTGCCTGCGAACTCGGCCATCTGTGCCTGCTGCTCGCCGTTCGTGGTGATCTGGTCGGTCGGGTCGAGGAACGTCCCGTGTCCACCTTCGACGAAGCGCCCGATCGCGCGGACCGGAGCGCCCGAGACACTGCCGTCGGTTCCGAGCAGCGTCGTCAGGCCCAGGACCGTTGCCAACGGCTCAGTGCCGGAGAGAGGAGCGAAGGGCACGCTGTTGGGAACGGTCTGGTCCGTCTCCCCGTCGACGCCACCGCCGATCGCCTCGATGAAGTAGAGCGGTACGTCGGCCGGCATGGTCGCCGCGTAGTTGATCGGGTCGACCGTGTCGACCACGTTCTGCGCGACGCTGTAGAAGAGCTCGTAGTCGGAGGTGCCCGGGAGCACCCCGTTCGCCGCAAGCGAGCCGTCGACCAGGGGGTTGTAGTTCACCGAACCCTGGAGGAGCTTGGCGATGCCACCACCGACCATCGGGGCGATGACGGGCAGCGGACCGGACGGGAACGCAGCACCCAAGACGGTGCTCTCCAGCTGCATGGCCGGCAGCGCGAAGATGCCGCCTGTGCTGTAGCCGCACACGGCGACGGCCGTCAGGTCCCCAGCACTCCCATTGCCATCGACGTCGAAGGCCGGGAGCGTCAGGCGGAGGTTGTGGCAGTCGACGACCGTCTGGAGCGTGTTGCCCTGGGCGGTCAGGAGGCTGGCCAGGTTCAGGTAGTAGGTGCCTGAGGGGTCCGCACCCGCGACGCCGTCGATGTCGATCCCGAAGGTCCGCTCGCGTAGCGCACCGGGCGTGTTCCCCACCCAGTAGTCCGAGTTCTCGTCCACACCATGGAGCGGGAAGTCGATCGAGATCGCTGCGAGGCCCTCGGCCGCAAGAGCCTCGGCGACGGAGAACATCTGCGTGCGGTCACCGCCAAGGCCGTGGAAGTACAGCACGGTGGGAACGCTGGAGAGCGGAGTGGCCGCACTGTTGGGGACGGAGACCATTACAGCGATCTCCTCCACACCCTTGGCGCGGGGGAGGGAGTTCGCCCACGTCAGGTTCCGGGACCCATCGGCGAGGAGGGGGAAGCGCGCCTCCCAACTCCCTGCGAGGGCCGAGGGGTCGGCGGCTGCGTTCGAGACGTCGCAGAAGTAGGGCACGGTCATCGAGCCCTCGTAGATGGTGACGTTCGGCGTGGTGGTCGGCTGGAACAGCGATGCGGCGAAGGCGCCCGCGGTGGCGGGCGGGATCTCCCCGGGACCCGCGAGGTCGTAACCATCCACATCCAGGGCGACGGCCCCGAAGGGGGAGCCGATGATCGCGTTGGCGACGGCGTTCTCCTGGCCGATGGAGGCGAGGAGAGCCGACGACACCGCGGAACCGATCGACGTCGTCGTGAAGGTGTAGCTCACCACGACGTCAGCGCGGTCGATCCCGACCGCGGCACTTGCGAAGAGCATGGCCTCGACCAGGCTCTCCGCACCGAAGGCCAGGTCGTCGGGGACGGTACCGGGGATCGACCCGTCGCTCGGGCCGTAGAACAGGCCGTCCGCCGCGAAGACCTGGTACTCGAGGTCGCGCACGACCGGTCGACCCTCGGTGTCCTTCACGCCGCTCGTCACGAGCACCATGTAGACGGTCCGAGGCGCGAGGGGCGTCGTCGGGCGCACCTCGAGGGAGGCGCCGGACGGGTCCCCAGGTGCGCTCACGACATCGAAGTCAGACAGCTCACCAACGATGCCAGTGACCGGACCACCAACGGGGACGATGGTCGTGTCGGCGGTCACCTCGAAGATCCGCAGGGTCTGACCCGGAACGGCGGTCGATGGATCGATCGGGGCGCTGAACGGGATCGTGAACGGCGCGACCGTGGACCAACCATCGAGCGCATTGAGCGCGTTGGCCGGGTTCGAGGTGTCGGTCGGGTCCGCGACGGGAACGTTGATCGTCAGGTCCAGGGTCCCGCTGTAGAGCAGGTCGTTGGGGACGGGGATATTGCCGGTCGAGGGGCTGTAGACCGCGTGCGCGGACTCCTCCTCGATTCCATCGGCGCACCCCACGAAGGCCGCGCTCAGCGAGGCCACGAGGAGGAAGTGCTGTCGGTTCATGGATGGGGGTTCTGGGGGGCCCCGTCTCGCGCGGCCCGGACGAGACGCCGGGCCGGACGGAGGGGAGGTGAACGACGGGTCGCGAACGGTAACGACTGGTCGAGGGCACGTGGCGTGGGAGCCGCACAGCGGGTCTCGGGCCCTGCCCTCAGAGCCTCGCATCACGGGCCTCTCCGCCGTCCTGGCGGCCCTTCGCGCTCAGAGGATCCAGTTGACGCCGAAGAAGAGGATCAGGCCCTCGGCCCAGACCTCCACGTCGACCGTCGCGCCGCCCAGGCCAGGGAGGACGAGCGTGTCCTCCCCGGGCGTGATCGCGAACTCGTAGAAGGCCCCGACGTCGAGGGAGAGCCCGGGCTGCAGCATGTAGCTCGCGCCCACGACCGGAGCGAGGGTCCAGTAGTCCGAGCCGACGATGTTGATCCGGTCGGACGGGACGTCATCGGGGTAGTTGACGTCGACTGGACCGAAGTCGACCTCCGGCACGTAGCCCAGGTCCAGCCCGAGGAAGGGGCGGATGCGCCTCGACGGCCCCGTGGGCTGCAGGAACCAGCGCCCGGTGACCAGGAAGTGATTGGTGGAGAACGGCTGAGCGACCAGCTCAGCATCGAGCGGCATGACGGGATCCGCCTCGAAGTTGCGGTGCTCGACGACGAGCCCCAGGGCGACGTCGTCGGTGAAGTACCGCCCGAGCTTGACGGCTCCGCCGTAGCGGGGCATCAGGGTGGGCCGATCGGTCCCGGTCTCGCCGAACAGGGCGCCCCCCGTTCCCTCCGCCTCGACCTCGGCCGAGTAGAAGGCCCAGCCCGAGCCCACGCCGAGGCTGAGGTCCCCAGCCCCCACCTCGGCCCAGGGATCCTCGAGCTCGTCCACGTGGAGCTCCCTGATGGTCGCGCAGGAAGTGAGCGAGAGCGTGGCCAGGAGCAGCCCGAGGACCTGGGGCGCCCGTCCCGATTCCGCGCGGGGGGTCGAGCCGTTCATTGCGTCACCGTCGAGTCGAGGATGGAGAGCTGGGAGCCGCCGGAGGCCGCGAACTCGACCATCTGCCGGACCATCTCGTTGTGGGCAGCGATCTCCGCGAACGTCGCGCCTGGGAACGAGAGGGAGGAGTGGATGCCCTCGGTGTAGCGCACGACGGCCTGCAGCCCGGCTCCGACCAGGGGACCGTCGGCGGCGCGCAGGTCGACGAGGCCCATCTCCCTGATCAGCGGTTCCGTCCCGCCGAGGGGGCCGCCCACCACCGCATTGGGGACCACGTCGTCGGGGATGCTGCCGAGCGGCCCACCGCCCACGACCTCGATGAGGTGGATGGGACCGCCGGCCTGTGCGAGGCGCGCCGCGTAGTTGATGGGGTCGGCCGTGTCGACCACCGTCTGGGCTCCGAGGAAGAACAGGTCGTAGAGGCGGTCGCCCGGGAGGATCTCCTGATCCTCCAGCACCTCGTCGACCACCTCGGCGAAGGTCTCGGACCCTCGGAGGAGCATGGCGATGCCTCCTCCCGGCATCCCGAGGGTGACGGGCGGGATCGGCGTGAACCCCACCAGGCCGTGGAGCGCCAGCGTGGTCGTACAGAGGATCCCTCCCAGGGAGTGCCCGAGGAAGTGCACGTCGCTGATCGCGAGGTCGGCGGTGGCGTCCCCATCACCGTCCAGATCGAGCGCGGGCAGAAGCTGCCTGAGGGCCGTGAGGTCGGCCACCGACTGCTCGAGGTTGGAGCGGCCCACGAGGAGGGCCTCGAGGTTGAGGAAGTGCGCGCCCGAGGGGTCCTCGAGGCCATCGGGCTCGTCCTCCCCGTCCTCGTTCTCCAGCAGGTCGAGCCCAAAGGTCCGCTCTCGCAGGAAGCCGGGCTGCCCCCCGCCGACGCCGAGGGGCCCGAAGAGCTCGTCCTCGGTCGTGATGCCGTGGAGCGGCATGTCCATGGCGATGCCGATGCGGCCGGCCGCTGCAAGCTCGTCCGCGACCCCCAGGATCGCGCCCCGGCTGGACGTGATCCCGTGCACGTAGACGGTCACGGGGACCTCGTCGAGTGGCGATCCCAGGAGGTCGACCGGGATGGTCGCCAGGACGGGCACGCGCTCGGTGCCGCGATACTGAGGCAGCGAGTTGTACTGGGTGATGTTCCGCGAGCCGTTCGACCACGCGAAGCGTGCCTCCCAGGGAACGTCCACGGCCGAACGATCGGAGGGATCGTTCGAGATGCCCGAGTAGTAGGGCAGGGTGACGCTGCCCTGGAAGACGCGTGCCTCGCCGGTCCCCCCGAAGGCCGTCGTGCTGAAGCCGGTGTCGGTGAAGGTCCCGGCCGTGGGGAGCGGGATCTCGGCACCCTGGTACTGCGAGGCATCGAAGCCGTCGTCGAACGTGTCGAGGACGGCGGAGACCGCCTGGGCGAGGCCCTGTTCGCCCCCGAGCGCCACGATCGCGGCCGCTCCCGCGCCGGCGCCGATGGACTGGGTCGTGAAGGTGAAGGCGACGACGATCTCGTCCGGCTCGATGCCCTGGGTCGCCGCCGCGGCATGCATCGCGAGGATGCGCTCCTGCACCGGCTCGAAGGGGTGCTCCTCGGCGAGCGGCTCGGGCGTGCTCGCGAGCTCGTACTGACCGTCCCGCGCAGTGGGCCGGCCAGCGGCGTCCAGCACGCCGCTGGTCACCACGACCATATAGGGGGTCGCCTGCGGGAGGGGTCGCGTGACCCGCAGCTCGAGGCCCTTGCCGCTGATGTCGGTGCCCAGCTCGAGATCGGACCAGGGCCCGACGATGCCCGTGACGGGGCCCGCCACCGGCGTGTCCGTGGTCTCCACGGTCACCTGGAACATGTGCACGGTCTCCCCGAGAATGGCCGTGGTCACGTCGATCTCCCGATCGAAGTTCACGGTGAAGGGTGCGCAGGTCGACCAGCCATCGAGGGCGTTGATGGCGACGAGCGGATCCGACTGGTCGAGCTCATCGTCGACGGGCAGGTTGAGGGTCCCGTCCTCCGAGTCCACGAAGAGCAGGTCGTTGGGGATCGGGACGTCCGCCTCACCGATGCTGAAGACGGCAACGGTGGGCAGGTCGGCCGGATCGGTTTCGAAGCCGTCCGCGCAGCCGGTAGCGAGGAGCCCCAGCAGGAGGATCGGGAGGCGGTTTCTCATGGCGGGCCCGACCAGCGATTCAGGAGCGCTTGGCCATCTCCATGTCGCGCAGCTCCCGGCGCAGGACCTTGAGGACGCTGCTCTTGGGGAGCTCGGCGAGGAACTCGATCTCGCGGGGGATCTTGTAGGCGGCGAGGTTCTCGCGGCAGTAGGCCTCCACCTGCTCGGCGGTCAGGCTCGAGCCCGGCTGACGCACGACGAAGGACTTGACCGTCTCACCGCGCTTCTCGTCGGGGACCCCAATGGTCGCCGCCTCGAGGATCTCGTCGTGGGCCATCAGCACGCCGTCCACCTCGTCAGGGAAGACCTTGAGGCCGGAGCAGTTGATCATGTCCTTCTTGCGCCCGACGATCCGGAAGTAGCCCTCGTCGTCGACCGTTGCGAGATCGCCCGTGTGCATCCAGCCGTCCTTGATGGCGTTGGCCGTCTCGTCAGGGCGGTTCCAGTAGCCCTTCATGACCTGGGGGCCGCGAATGATCAGCTCGCCCTCCTCGCCAGGTGCGACCTCGGTCGTTCCGGTGTCGATGTCCACGACCTTCGCGTCGGTGTCGGCCACGGGAACCCCCACGCTGCCGATCTTGCGCTTGCCGTTGAGCGGGTTGACCGTGGCCACGGGCGAGGTCTCGCTCATGCCGAAGCCCTCGACGATCTTCGAGCCGGTCAGCTGCTCGAACTTCTGCATGACGTCGTCCGGCAGGGGCGCCGAGCCCGAGAAGCAGTACCGCACGCTCGAGACATCGTGCTTGGCGATGTCGGGGAAGTTGTTGAGCCCGTTGAAGAGGGCCGGAACTCCCGGGAACAGGGTGATCCGGTGCTTGGACACGGCCTTGACCACCGAGGGGAGGTCACGCGGGTTGGGCAGGAGCACCATGCAGGCGCCGGCCCACAGACCCCAGCCCATGCACACGCTCATGCCGAAGACATGGAACAGCGGGAGCGCGGTGAGCAGCACCTCCTCGCCGTACCTCACATCCGGGAACCAAGCGTCGATCTGCTGCACATTCACCGAGAGGTTCCTCTGGGTGAGCATCGCGCCCTTGCTGGGGCCGGTGGTGCCGCCCGTGTACTGGAGGGCACCCACGGCCTCGAGGTCCATCTCGGCCATCGGGATGGACGCCGGCGCGCTCGCCATCAGCCCCTTCCAGGTGACCATGTCCTCGGTCGGCGTAACCTTCGCCCAGCGCTTGGGGTCCTGCTTCTTGAGCTTGAGCGGCGCGAGCAGGTTGAGAGGGAACTTGAGGTAGTCGGGGATCGACGCCACCACCCACCGCTTGGGGTTGAGCTCGGAGCGGCGGTCGCGGATGAGCTCGTCCCAGATGAAGTCCGCCGTGATGGCGACCTCGCAGCCCGAGTCCTTCCACTGGTGCTCGATCTCGCGGAAGGTGTAGAGCGGGTTGGTCATGACGACCGTCGCTCCCAGGTGCATGGCCGCGAGGTAGGCGATCGCGCCCTGCGGGATGTTGGGCAGCTGGATCGCGACGCGCGAGCCGGGGGTGACGCCAAGCCCGGCCAGGCCGGCGGCGCAGCGATCGACCTCGCGCGCGAGCTGGGCGTAGGTGAGCTTGCAGTTCAGGAACACCAGGGCCGGACGATCCGGGAACTTCTCGGCGGTGCGCCGGAAGATCTGCGGGATCGTGAGCTCCTCGTAGTTGATGGTTGCGGGGACGCCGGGGTCGTAGGACTGGTGCCAGATGCGCGGTTCCATGGGAGCTCCTTGTTGAACGCCCAGGACCATCCCGGCCGTCCGCGCCCAGCATAGGGGGGCTGGGGAGCCGGGAACAGCTAGGCTCCCCCCGGGCCAAGAACGCACAATCCAAGGCGTGTACGGACTGATCCGCACCTATGGGCGGGCCATGGTGGGCTCGTGGTACCGCGTCGAGGCCCACGGGGAGGCGCTCCCCGAGCAGGGCGCGATGATCCTGTACGCCAACCACAATGGCGGCCTGGTGGACGGCGGCCTGATGTGGTTCCTGACCCGCCGGCAGCTGCGCTTCATCGCCAAGTACACCCTGCTCAAGATGCCGCTGCTGGGGCTCCTCATCCGCGCCGCGGGGACGATCCCCGTGTACCGCAAGAAGGACAAGGTGGACACGAGCCTGAACCAGTCCTCCTTCGCCGCCATCGACGCGGCGCTGCTCGCAGGCGAGGCGATCGTGCTGTACCCCGAGGGCGAGGGCGGCACCGAGCCGTTCGTGCGCCCCTTCAAGACGGGCACCGCGCGCATGGCCCTGAGCGCGCTCGCCGCGTCCGGCAGCCCCCTCGACCTGCAGCTCGTTCCGGTCGGGATCACCTACGAGGACCAGGACCGCTATCGCAGCGTGCTGCATGCGACGGTTGGGAAGGCGGTGAGGCTCGACGACCTCGCGGAGGGGGACGCCCAGCCGGCGACCGTGGCGAGGGCCACCGCGCGCATCCAAGCGGCCCTGCGGGCGCTGCTCCCGGAGCACGAGTCCCGCGACCAGGTCGCAGCCAGCCGGCTCGCCGCGGAGCTCGTGCCGGCGCGGGGCCGGACGCTGCAGGAGCGGATGCGCGCCGTGGTCACCGGCCTGGCCCGGCTGCGGGAGGCCGCCCCAGCGCGCGCGGCGCGCCTGCAGGAGGAGCTCCAGCGCTGCGCACAGGAGCTGCGCGGGCTCGGGCTGCGGGGCGGTGACCTCCAGGAGCCGCCGACCTGGGGGGAGGCCCTCGTCGCGGCTCCCACGGCTCTCCTCAGCGGAGCCCTGCGCCTCGCGGTGCACGCGGTCTGGGCTCCGGCCTACTGGCCTGCGCGCACGGTGGCCAAGCGCTTCGCTCCTGCGGACAAGGTGGTGACCTTCACGCTCATCGGATCCTCCTTCGCCGGAGTGCTGTGGGCGGCGGGCGCCGCGGCGTGGGCCGGAAGCGCGGCCGGCGGAGCGGCCGCGGCGTCGGCGCTCCTGGTCCTCGGCGCCGCGTGGTGGCTCGCGGGATACGCGCGGGAGGCGTGGGACGCCTCGCTCGTGACCCTGCGCACGCGCCTCTTCTGGGGCTCACGCCTCGCGCCGGTGCGCGCGCGCGTGGACGCCCTGCGGGCGCAGGTCACCCGGCGCTCGGAGGCCCAGGCGCGCCTCCTGCGGAGGCAGGCCACCACATGAGCGTCGCCTCTCCCGGACGCCACAAGACCTTCGCGTCCTTCGCCGCACACCTCGCGGAAGCGGCCCCCACCCTCGCCGCGGACGAAGCCGTGGCCGGCGCTCGGGGCGCGCTCGGACAGACCCTCGAGCTCGGCTGGGCCTCGGTTGAGAACCGCTGGGCGATCCACCCCATGGAGGGCTGGGACGGAACGACGGACGGCAGGCCCACGGACTGGACCCTGCGGCGCTGGAGGAAGTTCGGGGAGAGCGGCGCGGGCCTTGTCTGGGGTGGCGAGGCGTACGCGGTCGATCCCGCGGGCCGCGCGAACCCCAACCAGCTGGCGTTCTTCGATGCCGAGCGCACGCGAGAGGACCTGGCGCGCCTCCTTGCCGAGGTGCACGCAGGACGCACGGAGGCCGGGCTCGACCCGAGCGGGGTCGTGGTCGGGCTGCAGCTGACGCACTCGGGGCGCCACTCGCGCCCCGAGGGCAAGAAGGTGCCCCTGCTCGCCGCGCGCGTGCCGTGGCTAGATGCACACACAGGGGTCGCTGCCGATGCACGCGTGCTCTCCGACGAGGACCTGCAGGCCCTTGTGCCACGGTTCGTAGCGGTCGCACGCCTGGCGCAGGAGGTCGGGTTCGCGTTCGTCGATGTGAAGGCCTGCCATGGCTACCTGATGCACGAGCTCCTGGGCGCGCGCGGTCGGAGCGGGCGCTTTGGCGGGGACTTCGTGGGACGCACGCGGCTGCTGCTCGAGGTCATCGCCGCGATCCAGGAGGCCTGCCCCGGCCTGGGGATCGGCTCCCGGCTCTGCCTGGGAGACCTCGCTCCCCACACGGCCCCTGAGGCCGGCGCACCGGGCCGCCCGATCGAGGTTCCGCTCCCGCTCGAGCACGGGTGGGCCATGGACCTTGCGGACCCCCGCCGCATGGACCCCGGCGAGCCGCTGCGGCTGGTCGGCGAGCTGGTCGAGCGCGGAGTGCGCCTCATCAATGCCACCGTCGGCACGCCCTACACCTGCCCCCATGTGCAGCGACCCGCGGCCTACCCGCCCTTCGACGGCTACGGCCCCCCCGAGGATCCGCTGACCAGCCTCGAGCGGCAGGTCGCTCTGACGCGTGAGGTGAAGCGTGCCCACCCGCAGGCCGTCGTCGTCGGCACCGGCTACAGCTACCTGCAGGAGTGGGCGCCGCATGTGGCCCAGGCCGAGGTCGCCGGAGGCGGCGCGGACCTCGTCGGGCTGGGCAGGATGGTCCTCTCCTACCCGCGCATGCCCCTCGACAGCCTCCGCGGGAGGCCCCTGGAGCGAAAGCGCATCTGCCGCACCTTCAGCGACTGCACCAACGGCCCGCGGTCGGGGCTGAGGTCCGGCTGTGCGCCCTTGGACCCCGATTACTTCGAACTTGCTGAGGCTCTCAGAGTGCGCAAGGCTGCCTTGCGCTCCGGCCGAAGGGACTGATCGCGAGATGCGAGAATCATGAAGAGGCTGTTCGTGATAGCGCTGGTCCTGGCTGGATGCCGGGCCGTCAAGACTCAGCGGGTCGAGGCCATTGCAGGAGGCACCGCCAGCACGCTCTCGGGTGACCTCTCGTTCCGAGCAGACGGACTCACGGGCACCGCATCGTTCAATGACCTGGGTCTCGATGGAGTGCAGAGCTTCCCGGTCTTGGGTCTCGCGTTTGACGCAAGCCAGTGGTTCCTCGACCTGACCTACCAGGATTGGATGCGCCGAGGAACGGGGATTATTACTACCCCACTGGAGTTTGATGGCACTCAGTTCCTGGCCAACACGCGTGTCCGTTCAGACCTCAGGATGACTCGATGGGACCAGCGCGTCGGTTCATGGCTTGGGCAGAAAGGCGATCTAAAATGGGGTCTGGTTGCCAACTTGTCCCAGTACTTCCTAGAAGGTCGCCTGACCTCTACTGGAGGAGTCACTCCACCCGGTGTTGCACTCGTATTCGACGTGGACTTCCCCATGCTTGCGGTGGGTCCCATCGTCGAGCTTCGACGCAAGACCTGGTCTGCTGGGATGAGCCTGACCGGACTGGGCGGATCTATCGAAGACCACAAGTACACGACCGTGGATGCCACGGCCCATGTCGCATGGACGCTCCACCCGCACCACATGATCGGGCTGGCGACTGGCTGGCGCAGACTGTCCGTGGACGCCCCCCTAGATGGGGAACGCGCGCTTGTGGATTGGGAGCAGCCGATGTTCCAGATTTCCTGGCGCTGCGCGTTCTAGGTGCACGGAAGCCGAGCGGACCTCGTCGGGCTGGGCAGGATGGTCCTCTCCTACCCGCGCATGGCCCTGGACAGCCTCTGCGGCAGGCCCCTGGGGCGAAAGCGCATCTGCCGCACCTTCAGCGACTGCACCAACGGCCCGCGGTCGGGGCTCCGGTCTGGCTGCTTCCCCCTGGATCCCGCCGAGCGCGGATCGGAGGATGCGGAGGCCCTCCAGCGAACCAAGGCTCAGGCCCGCGGCGGGTCTGGTCGAAAGCCCTGAAGGAACCTGCCCTCACCCCTCCAGCATGAAGCCCCTGCTCACCTCCCTGCTCGCCCTCCCCCTGTTCGCCTGCGCCGTGCCCTCGGCCAGCGTCGGGGTCCACACCGGCCAGTACTCCATGGACGGCAGCCTTGGGCTATCGGCTGCGAGCAGCGGAGGGACCGCCGGCGCCACGACCTCCTTCGACGGCCTGGGCCTAGGGGACGACAGCAGCTCACTGGGGACCGATGTGGTGCTCAACATGGGCGCCCCGACCCTCATCCTCAGCGCAGTCCAGACGGACTTCAGGGGCAGCGGTCAACTGACGGGCGAACTTGAGGTGGACGGCGTCACGCTCGCAGACGAGTCTCCGGTCGACTCGATCCTGGATGTGAACCTCTACCAGGCCTTCTTCCTGTTCGAGCTCGTGCCGGGCGACACGATCGACTTCGCGCTGGGCCTGGGAGTGGACATGCTCGACTTCGACGGTGCGTTCACGGGTGAGACCGTTCCCGGCGATCCGACCTCGGTGGACACCGTCGTCCTGGACCAGCCCGTCCCCCTACCGGTGGTGGGCGCGCGTGCAGCCATCGCCCTGGGCCCCGTGGATGTCTCCGCGTTCGTGACCGGGATGACCTTCGACTTCGACGATGTGGAGGTCTCGGCCCTGGACATCGACCTGCGCGCGGCGATGGACCTCTTCGGCCCCATGGGCGCGTTCATCGGCTACCGCGAGAACTCCATTGACATCGAGTACATCGACGGCGACGACGCCGGCAAGCTCGACTTCAGCATTGGCGGCCCGTACCTGGGCGTCCGCGCCTCCTTCTGATCGCCCCTTGTTCCACGCTCGCAAGATCGCCGCGGCCGCCGGCCTGGCCGGCTGGCTCCTCTGCGCCTGCGCCACCCTCGACGAGGACGCAGCGCGGGTCCGCGCGCGCTTCGGCGCGACCGCTGGGGTTGCGGACCTCCAGGGAGCCCTCGGGTTCCAGATCGGCCAGAGCGGCGTGGTCAACCCCGTCGGCGGCAGCACCCTCGGAGACCTCGGGCTCGAGGACGGCGACACGGCCCCGGGCTTTGAGGTCGAGGTGGACCTCGGGTCACCGCGGCTGATCCTCTCCTCGGTCGTCACCGGAAGCTCCGGATCCGGCGTCCTCACGGACCAGTTCGAGCTGCTCGACGACCAGAACGGCTTCGGAACCGAGTTCATCCGCTTCGAGCCCGGCACCGAGCTGGCCTCGACCCTGGACCTCGCAGTGCACCGCGCCGTCCTGATGTTCGGCGTCGTGGGGACCGAGACCTTCGACGCTGCTCTGGGCTTCGGCCTCGAGGCCGTGGACATCGAGGGAACCTTCCGGGGACAGGCCGCGCTCTACGACCCCGGGGGACAGGTCGGCCCCGAGGAGCTGCGCAGCGCCCGCATCGACAGCCTCCTGCCCCTCCCCGTGGTCGCCGCGTCCGTCTCCAAGGACCTCGGCTCGTTCCGCCTCGAGGGTGACCTGCGCTGGATCGAGGCCACGAGTGGCAGCAAGGACGCGAGCGTGCTCGGCTTCGGCTTGGCCGCGCGCTTCGGCCCCTGGCGCTACTTCGACGCGGTGGTGGGGTATCGCTCGAGCCGCATGGACATCTCCTACCAGAGCGGCGGACAGTCCGCCGTGGTGGATGTGGAGCTGACCGGCCCCTTCGTGGGGTTCGGCCTGTCCTTCTGACGGGAGCGCCCCGTGTCTCGACCTGAGACACGGACCAGCGCCTGGGGCCGGGCAGCCCGATCAAGGCGCCTCTTCCTCGCCCGGGCTCCATCCCAGGTGCCAGGTGCGTCGATGGCTCCTGGGTCATGACCGCCCCCGCGCCCGAGCCCAGCCTGTGGATGATCCTGAACGGAGGCATCGTGCCCGTCGGGGTCGCGGACATCTCCATCGGGGAGGGCCTGCTCCAGGTCCGCGTCGCGTGTGAGCGCGACCCGCTGCTGCCCGTCGCCGACAAGGTGGACCTGGCCGTGCATGTGGACGGCCGCGGCGCCCCCCTGCGCGCCAGCGCTCGCGTGCAGTCGTGGTCCGGCGGCCGGAACCACAACCTCTACACCCTGCGCTGCCCTGTGCGGGTGGTGGACGGGATGGCCAGCCTGTTCAGCGGCCGGCGCAATGTGCGCGTGGCGCCCGAGCCCGGCGCGCCGCTGGACGCCTTCGTCTGCGTGGACGGCGGGCCGCTGGTCCCGGCGGAGGTCACAGACATCTCGCGCGGTGGCATGGGCCTTGAGATCTCGCCGGAGGACGAGCCCACCCTGCTCCAGTCCCGGGGCCCGCTACACCTGTGGATCTCCTTCCAGCCGGAAGGCCCGGCCATCGAGCTCGCCGGACACATGCGGCGACGCTGGCTGTCAGGGACGCGCCTTCGGCTCGGTCTGCAGTTCGAGCACGCCCTGCTCGGCGCCGGGGCAGACGCCGCGGGCGAGGCCGTGCACGCCTTCGTGCACGGGCGCCAGGTTGCCATGATTGCGGCCCTGCGCCAGCTGGGCGGCGAGGCCCAGGCGGCCTGAAGCCCAGCCAGGCTCAGCGCCTCAGGCTCGCCACGATGGCGAGGGCCAGGCCGCCTAGGAGTCCAAGGCCAAGAGACCCGAGCTTCATCCACACGGTCCAGCCGCTGGCGAAGGTGACGATGAGGGCCGTGGGGATGAGGGCCGCGTTCCACAGCAGCCGAGCCCGCCCCGCGGGTCGCTGCTCCCCCATCACGCGCCGACTGTTGAGCAGCAGGACGAAGCTCCAGTAGGCCAGAGGCAGGAGCATCATCCCGATGTTCGAGGTCGGCACGGCGAGCCACGCGCGCGCGTCCCCCGTCCAGACGAACGGCCCCAGGGCGCCAAGCCCCGCGGCGAAGGCGCCCCAGCGGAAGGCCCTGCCTCCCGGCTGCTGGCGCGCCGCCTCGGCGAAGGCGAGGCCGCTGATGAGCATCAGCACGATCACCGTGGAGACCGCCATGGCGAGCACGCCCAGGCCGAAGACCACATGGGAGATGGCGCTGCCGGTCAGGGGCTCCAGGGCACGCGCCAGGGCGCCGGCATCGCGCTTCTCCAGCATCGCCGCGAGGCGCCGGTCCGGCTCGGAGACGAGGTTCATCACGAGCCCCACGCGCTCCTGCTTCTGTGGGTAGGTCAGGGCCTGGAAGCCCGCGCCCTTGAGGGTGTGCCGCGCGTAGCCGTCCGCGTCACCGGCAAAGCCCTCTGCCACGGCCAGGTCGAGCCGCTCCAGGTAGGTGCCCTTCGCCAGCGCCGCATCGATGTCCGTCACCAGGGCCTGGTCGGCCTGACCGTGGAACCGATCCGCAGAGGCGAGCACCACGCAGCCCGTGGCGAGCACGAACGGGATCAGGAGGCCCGTGGCAAGGTCGAAGACGGCGAGGCCGCGGAAGCCCCGGTTCCACCCGCGTCGCAGGAGCGAGCAGGGCATCAGGAAGGTCATGTTGATGCCCACCGCCGTCGCGGCGGCAGCGATCAGCACCTCCTGCTGCGTCCGCACGATGAGGCCCGTCCACAGCTCGGGGAAGCGCGCGGCAGCGAGGTCGGCCGCGTAGGCGGGGGCCGGCTCGGCCAGGAGGGAGAGGTCGGGGACGAGGCCGCCGAGGACGCTGCCAAGGGAGAGGCCCTCGCCCTGGCTGGCGATGGCGATCACAACGCCGAAGAAGGCAAGCACCACCGCGCCGACCAGGGCCCGGAGGATCAGCTCGACGGTGCGCACGCCGCTGCTGCTGCGGCCGTAGGCGAGGACCACCGGCAGGGCCAGGGCAAGGACGATGGCGCAGGTGGCCACGGTGAGGCCGTTGCCCTTCCACTCGGGCAGCAGGTTCTGCTCGACGACGCCGGCCGCCAGGGAGAACTGCGGCAGGGCCCAGACGATGTTCGCCATCATCACCGCGACCAGCCAGCTCCAGGCGAGGACGGGGCTGACCTTCTCGCGCAGGGTCCGGAAGGGGTTCTCGCCCGTGGTCAGGGTGACCCAGCTGATCGCGCCGAGGGCGATGACGCCGAGGGCCATCGCGAAGACCTGCACCCACAGGAAGTGCGTGCCGGTGAGCACCCCAAGGTAGAGCGCGGACGCAAGCGAGCCGCCGCCGAGAGTGATCGCACTCTGCAGCCATCCCGGCCCCGAGAGGCGCACCCAGGCCTTGAGGGTGGCGGCGGAACCTTGCGATCGGGCCTCGGCCAGCAGGGCCTCCTCGCGGGCGACAGGTGAGGATTCCGGGGACGCTGCGTCGCTCATGACGCCATCCTAGGGGCGCCCGCGGCGCTGCGCATGGCGCATCCTCGCGTCGCTCAGCCCGCGCGCAGAGCCCGGCCTCCTCCCACGGCCCCGCCCAGTCACTCCTCCCCTCCCCATGCCTCAGTCCACGCCTCTCAACCCGCGCAGCCGCCTCGCGCTCGCGGCCGCCCGCGTCGTGATGCAGGACGGCTATGCCCTGGTCGAGCACGAGGCGGACGACCTGCGCGCGGTCGCCGAGTGGGTCGACTGGGAGCAGACCCTGGCCCTGCGCATGCGCCTCGACGCAGCCGGGCTCGGCATCGCCGAGGCGATGGACACGGCCCAGCGCTACGAGATCGGCTGGGACCTGGCTCAGGCGCTCATCGAGCGCACCGGTGCCCTGGAGCTGCGCACCGGCTTCGTGGCCGGCGCGGGGATCGACCACGCGACGGTCCGCGACTTGGATGGGCTGGTGCTGGCCTGGTCCGAGCAGGTCGCGCTGATCGCGGGCACGGGGGGAGTCCCGGTGCTGCTCTGCCTCCCCGAGCTGCTCGACCTCGCCGGGGACGAGGACGCCTTCGTGCGCGCCTACGGGCGAGTCATCGATGCAAGCGCGGGGCCGGTCCTCATCCACTGGCTGGGCCCCTCCTTCCACCCCGGCCTCGCGGGCTACTTTCCGGGGGACTCCTTTGCCCGCGTCATGGCGTGGGACCGGGACAAGGTCCGGGGCTGCAAGCTCTCCCTGCTCGACGCGGCTCACGAACGCCGCGTTCGCGTCGCGCTCGCACCCCACGGCCAGGCCGTCTTGACGGGCGACGACCACCACTTCGCGGATCTGATCCTCGGTGAGAGCGAGGGCATCCTCGGCGAGGTGCACCTGCTCGGTGGGACCTGGCCGCTGGGCGCCTTCTCCCACGCCCTGCTCGGCGCCTTCGAGGGCCTCCACGCGCCCCTGCCGCGGCTCCTCGCCGCCCTAGCAGAGGGACGCCGCGAGGAGGCGCGAGCGGGCCTGCTCGCCTGCGAGGCCTTCGGGCAGGTGGTGTTCGAGCCTCCGACCCCGGCCTACAAGACCGGCCTCGCGTTCCGAGCCTGGGCGAACGGCGAGCAGACCAACGCCCTCCTCCCGTTCCACCGGGAGCGCGATCGGGATCGGGAGCACCTCTCGCGCGTGGCGCGCGCGGCGCGCGCCGCGGGCGCGCTGGAGGATCCGGGCGCCGCCGATCGGTTGGCCTCCCTCGGAATCACGCTCGCCTAGGGAGCGGGGACCTCACCCGTCAGCTCGGCCGACGGGCGTGCACGATCCCCCAGATCCAGTTGCGCCACACGCAGTCGAGCTCCACGAACCCCGCCGCGCGCAGCAGCTCGAAGTGCTCCTCCAGGGGCGTGTAGTGGTCGTGCGCCTCGGCGTGGTCGAGGAACGACTGGGTCTGCTCCTCCGTGCAGTGTCCCGGCAGTCGGCAGTGGGCCAGCCACGCCTCCCAGTTGAGCCCGTGCAGGTCGGCCGTTCGGCCGAGGAGCTGGTCAGCAAAGACCAGCGCGCCCCCAGGCCGCAGGCAGCCGTAAAGCGTCCTGTAGAGCGCCGCCTTGTCCTCCACATGGTGCAGGCTGATCGCGCTGGTCACGAGGTCGAAGGACGCCGCGGGGAGCTCCAGCGCCTCGAAGCGCGCGACGATCGGCTCCGCCTGGGGCAGGCGCTCCCCCGCGACGGCCAGCATCTCCGGAGCGGCATCCACCAACATCAGCTGGGCCGCGGGGAAGCGCCCCGCCACGGCCAGAGCAAGGTTGCCCGTGCCCGTACCCAGCTCGAGGATGCGCTCGGCGCCCGCGGGCAGGTACGCCACCAGCCGCTCGAGCATCTCGTCGTAGCGCGGGACGCAGGCGCGGATCAAGGCGTCGTACTCCCGGACGCGCGCGCCGAAGTACTCCCCAGCGGTGGACTCCATCAGGCCAGCCACCCGTGCTGCACATGGCCGTGCACATCCGTGAGGCGCATGTCGCGCCCCGAGTGCCGAACGGTGAGCCGCGTGTGGTCGAAGCCGAGCAGGTGCAGCATGGTCGCGTGGAGGTCGTGGACCTCGGCGCGCTCGGAGATCGCGAAGTAGCCGTAGTCGTCGGTCGCGCCGTGCACGCTGCCCGCCTTCACGCCGCCTCCGGCGAGCCAGATCGAGAACCCGTGGGGGTTGTGGTCGCGGCCGTTGGAACCCTGGGCCATGGGAGTGCGCCCGAACTCCCCCGCGAACACCACGAGGGTCGACTCGAGCAGTCCCCGCGCCCGGAGGTCGCGCAGGAGCCCGGCAATGGGCTGGTCCACGGCGCGTGCGTTGTCCTCGTGCCCCTTCTGCAGGTTGCTGTGCTGGTCCCAGCGGTCGTGGCCCACACTCGGGCAGGTGAGCTGGACGAAGCGTACGCCGCGCTCGACGAGGCGCCGGGCGAGCAGGCACTGGCGCGCGTAGGACGCGGTGGGGGCCGACTCGTGGTCCACGCCGTAGAGCTCACGGGTCGCCCGGGTCTCCTGGCCCAGGTCGAAGGCCTCGGGCACGGCCGCCTGCATGCGCCAGGCGAGCTCCTGGTTCTGGATCGCAGAGGACACCGCGTCGGCCTCCTCCATCCCACTCAGCCCGTCGAGGTCTGCCGCCAGGTCCAGGGTCCGACGCCGGCGCGCGCCGCCGCCCTCCAGGTTGGCCATGGGCCGCCCTCCGGGCCGCAGCACGGAGCCCTGGAACGATGCCGGGAGGAACCCCGAGCCGTAGCAGTCGAGGCCGCCAGGAGGCGTCAGGCCCCCGTCCAGGACCACATACCCGGGCAGATCCAGGGCCTCGCTCCCGAGGCCGTAGACCGTCCAGGCCCCCATGCTCGGTCGGCCCTGAATGCCGTGGCCGGTGTGCAGGAAGTAGTTCGCGAAGGTGTGCTCGGGGAACTTCGAGGTCATCGAGCGCACGACGCACAGCTCGTCGGCGACGGTGGCGAGGTTCGGGAAGAGGCTGCTGATCGGGAGCTCACTCGCCCCGTGCCGCCTGAAGGTCCAGGGGCTCTTCAGGACCGCGCCGACATTGTCGAACTGCGTCGGCGGCGTCTCCATCTGGATCGGCTGGCCGTGCTCGCGATCGAGTCGGGGCTTGGGGTCGAAGGTGTCGACCTGGCTGGGGCCGCCATCCATGTAGAGGAAGATCACGCTGCGCGCCCGCGCCGGATGGTGCGGAGCGCGCGGCGCCAGGGGGTTCGGACCGCCCTGAGCCCACGCCTGGTCCAGCGCGCCCGCCGCCAGCGCGCCGAAGCCCATGGCCGCGCGCCCGAGGAACGCGCGCCGGTCGCAGGAGCTTGAGGGTCGCGGGCTCATCGCAGGTACCGGAACTCCTTGGCGTTCATGAGGCCGTGGGCGAGATCCTCCCACGCCTCCGGGCCCGGCTCCTCACCCAGGAAGTCGAGCAGGCGCGCAAGCTCCTCGAGCGAGGCGGAGCGTCCGAAGGCGCGCAGCACCGCGCGCGTCACGCGCTCCTCCCGGGAGCCGGGCGCGCTCGCCAGCTGCTGCCCCCACGACCGCGCGGCCTGTGCGACCAGGGGATCGTTCAGCATCGAGAGGGCCTGTGCCGGGACATTCGAGGTCGAGCGCCGCCCGCGAGGCGTGGAGGGGTTGGGGCGGTCGAAGACCGTCAGGAAAGCCTCCGGGAAGTTGCGGCGCACCGCCAGATAGAGGCTGCGTCGCCCGTGGCCGTCCACCGGGCCCGAGCCGGGGCGGCCGCGGCCGTCCTGGAACTCGGTCAAGTGGATCGGGACCGGTGCCCCACCCTGCTCCTCCCTCAGCAGGCCGCCCACCGCGAGCACCGCATCGCGCAGGGCCTCGGCCGGTAGAGGACGCACGGGGAAGTGATGCAGCAGGCGGTTCGCGGGGTCGCGCTCCCGGGCGCGCAGGTCCTCATCACTGGCCTGCGCGTAGGTGCTGGTCAGCACGATGCGCTCGAGCAGGCCGTGGAGGTCCCACCCGCTGCGCATCAGCTCGCTCGCCAGGTGGTCCAGGAGCTCGGGATGGCTCGGAGCCTGCCCCATCACGCCGAAGTCGTCAGGGGTCGCGACGAGGCCCGTGCCGAACAGGTGATGCCAGAGGCGGTTCACCGCGACCCGCGCGGTGAGCGGGTTGTCCGGATGAAGCACGGCGTCGGCCAGCGCGAGGCGCCCCGAGCCCTCCAGCGAGCCTAGGCCGCTCCAGCACGAGGTCAGGGCCGCGGGGAAGGCGCGCGGGACCTCGCGCAGGGGAGCCTTGTGGTTCCCACGGGAGAGCAAGAGCTCGTCCACGCCGGAGCCATCGAACGCCGCGGGCGCCGTGGCCGACTCCAGGCGCAGCTCCGCGAGCAGGGCCTCCTCGGCGCTGCGCCAGGGCTCGAGGGCAGCCAGGACCTCGGCAGGCAGGCCAGCGGGCCAGAGCACGGGCAGCAGGCGATCGAGCTCGAGGTCGGTGAGGTCGCCAGAGATGAGAGCCTCCGAGAGCGGGCGCGCCATGGCTCCGCTCGCGGGGGGCGGCGGTCCATCCACCACGGCGCGCACGCCCGCCACCGCGCCATCCACCGCGGGGGAGAGCTCCACATGCATGCGGTGACCGCGGTAGTCCGCGAGGCCGTGCTCGACCCAGCGCCAGGCGCCGCCCGTGTCGAAGGTCTGGACCAGAGACTGGTGCAGGGGCCCGGACACCAGATGGTGGCTGTCCACCGCTGCGTACACATGCACGCGGCCGCGGATCAGGTAGCTGACCTTGCCGGTGCGGCACTCGAAGGTGCGCGTATGCAGGGTCCGCCCTGGCGCGTTCCAGCTGATCTTGCCCGTCTCACCGGTGGTGCCCGGAGCGAGGCGCAGGGCCTCGAGCGCGGGCTCCTCGTAGGCGGCCGGCAGCCCGAAGCGCACCGGCAGATCCTCACCCGCGCGCAGGAGAAGTCCGTCCTCGGCCACGGCGAAGGCCGCGCCGTCCTGACGGAGCGCGCCAGGCTCGAGGGCGTCCAGAACGACCGCCTCGCGCTCCAGCCCTTCGAGGCCCGCGACGGCCGCCGCGGCCGGCTCCGCCAGCAGCTCCACCCAGCCCTGGAGCCGGCTCACCGGAACCCCAAGGTCCCGGGCCGCCGCGAGGACGCGCAGCCTCCGCAGGCGCTGGCCTGGATCCGCGGCCGGAGGCTCGGGATCGTCCGAGAGCACGACCTCGTCGAGCATGATCACGCCCCAGCCGCCGGACTCCGCGTCCACGGCGCGGAGGCGCGCGCTCCTGCCGCGGTGCGGCCGCAGGTCGAACTGGCCCCACCGGAAGCGGTTCGAGTTCTCTCCGCGAAGCGCGCCGACCACCTCACCGTCGACCTCGAGCTCCACGCGGGTGCCCTCGTGCCGGCCGCCCGCGATCCGCAGGTGGACCCAGTCGTGGCCCACCTCGAAGGTGGGGCTGGTGAGGGTGCCCTGCGGGGCATCCTGCTTGGAGCTCGCGTGGGAGGAGACGAGGCGCGCCCCGCTGCCCTTCAGGTCACGCTGCTCGGGCTTCACCTGCTCGTAGGTGGCCGGGCCGGGACCAAAGGCCTCCCCGGTGGTCACCCAGGGCTCCCAAGCGGTCCGCTCGAAGTCCTCGAAGAGCACCGGCGCGAGGTCGCTCAGCGCAGAGGAGTCCTCGCCCGCCTCCTGCGCGGGGCCCGCAGCGGAGCGGGCAGCGTCGAGCAGGTCCTGCTGCTCTCGAAGGGCGGCCAAGGCTGCGTCGCGCAGGACCTGCGCGGCACGCGACGCGTGCTCGGCGCGCAGGTCGACGACCTCCTCCAGCACGCGCCCGTTGTGCTCTGCGGTCTCGAAGCGAACCTGCCTGTAGCGCGTCGAGCGCGCGAACCCCAGCAGCGCCGCGTAGTCCGCCTGCCTCAGCGGATCGAACTTGTGGTCGTGGCAGCGCGCGCAGCCCATGGTCAGGCCGAGGAACGCCTTGCCCAGGGTGTCCACCTGGCCGTCGAGGCGGTCGGTCTCGTCCAGGCGGGTGTCCACGGGCGAGTGCACCTCCTCACCCAGCCACCACCAGCCCGTGCCCTGCACGCTCTCGTTACGCCCCTCCGCATCGCGGCGCGGCTCGGACACCAGGTCCCCCGCGAGCTGTTCGCGGACGAACGCGTCGTAGGGCAGGCGAGCGTTGAGGGCGCGGACGACCCAGTCCCGGTAGCGCCACGCCTGTGGGATGGGATGGTCGAACTCATGGCCCTTGGTGTCCGCGTAGCGCACCAGGTCGAGCCAGTGCCGCGCCCAGGCCTCCCCGAAGCGCGGCGAGGCCAGCAGCCGCTGCACGACGGAGCGACGGTTGCCGGGCGAGGAGAGGAACGCCTCGACCTCCTGGGGCGTCGGGGGCAGGCCCGTCAGGGCAAAGGTGACGCGGCGCAGCCAGGCCTCTGGCGCGGCCGCCGGCGCGGGCTGCAGGCCGGCGTCCTCAAGGCTCGCAAGGATGAAGGTGTCGATCGGGTCCGCAGCCCAGCGCAGGTCCCGCACGGCGGGCGGGGGGGGATCCGCGATCGGCTGAAAGGACCAGTGCTGGGCGCGGGCCTCGAGATCGAAGTCGTCCTCACGCACGGCGACGGCGCCTCCCTCGGGGAGGTGCGCGCCAGCGTCGATCCACGCGCGAATGCCCTCGATCTCCGCGTCCGCGAGGCGTCCCTCCGGCGGCATCAGGAGCTCGGGGTCCTGGTAGCCCAGGGCGATCGCGAGCAGGCTGTGCTCGGCGTCCCCCGGCGCAATCAGCAGCCCTCGATCCCCACCCGCAGCGATCCCAGCCGGCGAGGACAGGTCGAGCCCGGCCTTCGGACGCCCGCCTCCGTGACACTCGACGCAGTGCTCCTCCAGCACGGGGCGCACGCGCAGCTCGAACGCCTCGCGCCCTGCCTCGACCTCTGCCGGGGCAGCGTCCTGGCTTGCAAGGAGGGCAACGAGGAGGGGCAACACCATGATTCGGCGACGGGACGGTTATAACCGCTTGGGTCGGAGACCACCTCGATGCTGAACCTCCCCCTGCGCCTTCCTGTCCTCGTTGCGACGGCCCTGGGCGCGTCCGCGCCGCTCCTCGAGACCCGCGATCCCCTGGCCCAGGCCGCGCTCGAGTTCCGCAGCTCACTCAGCGCCGAGCAGCGCGACGCGGCGTGCTTCCCCTGGGCCGATCCCGAGCGCCAGAACTGGCAGCCCCTCCCGTATGGCGAGGCCGGGGTCCGCTACGCGACGCTCGACGCCCTGCAGCGCGGCGCGCTCTGGGACCTCCTCGACGAGGTGCTCTCCGACGCGGGCATCGACACCCTGCGCGGGGTGATGACGGCGGAGGGGATCCTGGTCGGGATCGAGGCCGAGCAGGGCCGCCCCAGCAAGTGGCACGGGCCTGAGCGCTACTTCGTCACGCTGTACGGCGATCCGTCCGGAGCGGCCCCGTGGGGCCTGCGATTCGAGGGTCATCACCTCTCGCTGAATGTCCGCCACACCAACGGCGGGTCCACCGAAGTGGAGCCCTTCTTCGTCGGCAGCCAGCCCGCGCGCATCCGCGGAGGCGCCCATGACGGCCTGCGCGTGACGGGCGCGGAGGACGACGCGGCGCGGCGCCTCTGGGAGAGCCTCGACGAGAGCCAGCGAGCGCAGGCGACCCTGACGGGGGACCAGCCGGGCAATGTGGTGCTGCTCCCGGGAGTGACCGCGTTCGACGAGCGCGGCGGAATCCCAGCCAGCGCGCTCACCGCGGAGCAGCAGGGCCTGCTCCTCGCCGTAGTCGGCGCCTGGACCGGCCGGCTCGAGGGCGCCGCAAGCGGCGAGGCGGCCGACCCCCACCTCGAGGGCGTGACCTTCGGGTGGATGGGCTCGACCGATCCGGATGGCGCCCACTACTGGCGCATCGGCGGGCGCGGCTTCTGGTCGGGCGAGGGGCGCTTCGGGATCGAGTACAGCGCTCCCCAGAGCGACCCCGCGCATGTGCACGCGCTCTGGCGCGCGCTCTCGAGCGAGCGCTGAGACCTGCCGGCCCTCCGGACCCCGGGGGCGCAGACCAGCGGCCCCTACTTCTCCTGAGTTGCGCCGAAGAGGGGCTCCACGAGTCCCTCCTCCCACGCGTCGAGGAGGGCCGCAAGCTGCGCGACCCGCTGCGGATGCTCCGCGGCAAGGTCCTTGGCCTCACCCAGGTCCGTCGGCACCTCGAAGAGCTGCGGAGGCGCGTCGCGCTCCTCCTGGAGGAGCTTCCAGGGGCCCAGGCGGACCGCCCTCGGCCCGCGTGAGCCTCCCTGTCGCCAGAACAGGGGTGCATCAGGGACCTCCGCGCGCGCGGTCCAGTGGGTGAGCAGGTCGCGGCCGTCGAGGGCCGGGTCGCCGCTCTCCTTCGACCCCACCGCCGCGAGGAGGGTCGGCGCCAGGTCGAGGGTCGTCGAGGGCACCTGGCTGACGCCCCCGGCTGTGATCCGGCTGGGCCAGCGAACGGCAGCCGGGACGCGCAGTCCGCCCTCCGTCAGCATCCCCTTGCGACCGCGCAGCGGCGTGTTCATGGCTCCGGTCTGGGTCTGGCCCCCGTTGTCATTGGTGAACACGACCAGGGTGTCCTCGGCAAGGTCGAGCGCCTCGAGGGCGTCGAGCACCTTGCCCACATTGTCGTCGAGGGCCGCCACCAGCCCCGCGTAGTTGCGCCGCCGAGCGCTCTCGATGCGTGCCAGCTCGGGGCGCTCTAGGTCCTTCGGCCGCGCCTGGAGGGGACCATGGGGCGCCGTGAACGACACGAACAGAAAGAAGGGGTCCTCGCGATGCTCCTCGAGGAAGCGCACCGCCGCGTCGCCGAAGCGGTCGGTGACATACCCCTCCTCCGGAGTGGGCTCACCGTTCTCCTGGATCACGCGCAGGGCGGACGGCTGCTCCATCGTGGTGTAAGGCCTCGAACCCTGGAGGCACCCGTAGAACCAGTCCCAGCCGACGCGGTTGGGGTGGTCCTCCTCTCGATAGCCCAGGTGCCACTTGCCGATGAACCCGGTGGTCCGACCTGCCGCGCGCATGCGCTCGGCGAGGGAGCGGCCCGCGGCGGCGATGCCGCTCTGCTTGTTGCCCACGGGCAGGTTCTGCTCGTGACCGAATTCCTGCTGGTAGCGCCCCGACAGCAGTCCGGCCCGCGACGGCGAGCACACGCTCGCGCTGGTGTGGAAGTCCGCGAGCGTGAGCCCCTCGGCGGCGATGCGGTCGATGGCCGGAGTGAGGCCCGCCATGTCCGCCTCGACCGAGGGCTGGAAGCCGAAGTCCGCATAGCCCGCGTCGTCCGAGAAGAGGACGATCACATTGACCGGGGCATGGGCCTGCCCGCCGGCCGCGCGCTCGGAGCCTTGTTCCTGCGGGAGGGCACAGCCGCTCCCGGCAACGAGCAGTGCAGCGAGGAGACGCATGGGCTCAGTCCCGCCCGCGGCGCAGGCGATCGAGGGTGACGGCCGCCACGATGATCGCGCCCGTGAGGATCTCCTGGACGAAGGGCGGCCAGCCCCGCAGGTTGCAGCCGTTGGCCAGGGTGCTCATCAGCAGGGCGCCCACGAGGGTTCCCGAGATCGAACCCGAGCCCCCCGCCAGGCTCGCGCCGCCAAGCACGACCGCCGCGATGACATCGAGCTCGGCGCCCAGGGAGGCGGTCGGGTCCCCCACGCCGACCCGCCCCATCTGCAGGGCTCCCGCGAGGCCCGCCGTGAGTCCGCCGAGCCCGTAGACCAGCAGCTTGGTGCGCTCGACCGGCACGCCGCACAGGCGCGCGGTGGCCTCACTCGAGCCAACCGCCAGGGTGTGCACACCGAAGACCGTGCGCTTGAGGAGGAAGGCCGCCCCCAGGGAGAGCAGCAGCCCTAGGAGCAGGCCCGGCGCCGTCCACTCCTTCACCAGCAGGTCCGCCAGGGGCGCGACGGCCTCACGCGGAGGCTCGATCGTGGTCTCTCCGCTGATCCACTTGGCCACGCCGCGCGCCGCGCCCATGGTGCCCAGGGTCACGACGAACGGAGCGAGCGAGAGGCGCGTCACGAGCGCGCCGTTGACGAGGCCAGCCGCCGTCCCGGCGACCAGGCCGCCGAGGGTCGCGACCGCTGCCCCCTGGCCGGCCTGCAGCAGGGCGGCAACCGTGGTGCCGGCCAGGGCGATCACCGAGCCCACGGACAGGTCGATGCCTCCGGAGGCGATGACGAAGGTCATCCCCAGGGCGGCGATGGCCGTGATCACGGTCTGGACCGCGATCGTGACGAGGTTGCGCTGGCTGGCGAAGGCGGGCTCGGCCAGGCCGAAGGCGAGGCCCACGAGCAGCAGGCCCAGCACGGGCCCGGCAGCCAGCAGGCGGCGCGTGAGGTCACGGTTCATGCAGCGTCTCCTTCACCGCGCGCGGCGGCGTCCAGGAGGGTGGTCTCGGTCCATGCGTCCGCGGGGCGCGCGGGGCCGAGCCGGCCCCGGTGCATCACGGCGATGCGGTCGCAGATCCCGAGCAGCTCGGGGAAGTAGGAGCTGACGACGAGCAGGGCCTTGCCCTGGGCCGCCAGCTGCCCGAGGAGGCGGTAGATCTCCACCTTCGCGCCCACATCCACGCCGCGAGTGGGCTCGTCGAGGAGGAGCACCTCTGCGTCCTGGTGGAGCAGTCGGGCCAGGGCGACCTTCTGCTGGTTGCCGCCTGAGAGCTCCCCGATGGCCTGGGCCCCGTCTCGGCAGCGCACCCCGAGCGAGCGGATCCAGCGCGAGACCGCCTCCGCCTCGGCCGCCGGCTGGCGCACTCCCCTCAGCGCGACCGGGCGCGACAGGGTCAGGTTGAAGGCGATGGAGCGCTCGAGCGCGAGGCCCTCGGCCTTGCGGTCCTCGCTGGCGAGGCCGAAACCCTGGGCGATGCGCTCGGCGGGCGCGTCTTGGCCGAGGTCGGCGGCCGCGAGGCGCACGCGTCCGGCCCGCACGGGCTCGAGGCCGAAGAGCGCGCGCAGGAGCTCCGTTCGTCCGGCCCCCACGAGCCCGGCAAGGCCGAGGATCTCGCCGCGGCGGAGGGACAGGGTGGCCTCCACGGGCAGGCCCTCGCCGCCGAGGCCATCGAGCTCGAGCAGGACCTCGCCCGGCGCACGCTCGCGCGGCGGGAAGAACTCCTCCACCGCGCGCCCCGCCATGAGGGTGACCCAGGTCGCCGGCTCCGTGCCGGCCACCACGCCCGTCCCGACGGTCGCGCCGTCCCGCAGGACGGTCCAGCGGTCCGCGACGCGCTGGATCTCCTCCAGGAAGTGACCGATCCAGATGACGCTGCAGCCGTCAGAGCGCAGGCGCTCCACCACCTCGAAGAGATGCTCTGCGTCCCTGCGGGACAGGGAGCTCGTGGGCTCGTCGAAGACGATCACGCGAGCATCCGAGGCCAGGGCGCGAGCGATCTCCACCAGCTGCCGCGGTCCGGGTCCGAGCTCGGCCACGCGCGTGTCCGGCGCAGGCGCGCCGTCGCCGAGTCGCGCCAGGGCACGCTCGGCCAGGGCCCTGCGCGCGGCGCGGTCGACGGCCAGGCCGGAGCGCGGCTCGGCGCCCAGCACGATGTTCTCCTCGACGGTGAGGTCCAGGGCCAGCGCGAGCTCCTGGTAGATCATGGCGACACCCCGCGCGCGCGCCTCCTGGGTCCCACGCGGCGCGTAGGGCGCGCCCTCCAGCAGGAGCTCCCCGCCGTCCGGGCGGTACGCGCCCGAGAGCACCTTCATCAGCGTGCTCTTCCCCGCGCCGTTCTCTCCGAGCAGGGCGTGCACCTCTCCCGGACGCACCTCGAGGTCCACGCCTCCCAGGGCCTGGACCGGGCCAAACGCCTTGGTCACCCCGCGCATCACGAGGCGCGGGGCGGGCGGGTGCTCGCGCGCCTCGCTCACCGACCCTCGAGGATGGAGAGGTCAGGCTCGAGCAGCCCAGCCACCTCGGGGGAGTCCAGGTTGGCGCCGGTGGCGACGGTCACGCCCGTGTCCACGCGCGCGTCCACGGCCTTGCCATCAAGGTGGTCCACCAGGGTCCGCACGGCGGTGTCGCCCATGTGGACGGGATCCTGCAGCACGAGGGCGTCGATGTGCCCCGCGCGCAGGCCCTCGAGGAGGGTGCCGCTAGAGTCGAAGCCCACGAAGCGCACCTTGCCCGCGAGGCCGGCGGCCTCGAGCGCGCGCAGCATCCCGTGGGTGGCGGATTCGTTGGAGCAGAAGATCCCCGTCACGCCCGGGTGCGCGGTGAGCAGGTTCTCAGCGACGGACTGAGCGCCCTCCTTCGTATTCCCCGCGTACTGGTTGGTGGAGAGCAGCTCGAGGCCGGTCTGCTCACCCGCGCCCTCCAGGAAGCCCTCCTCACGCTGGTGCGTGCTCTCCGAGCCCTCCACATAGCGCATCATCAGGACCTTCCCGTCGCCGCCCAGCAGCTCGAACAGCTTGCGGCCCGCGATGCGCCCCGCCTCGCGGTTGTCGGTGGCCACGAAGCTGACCTTCCCATCCCAGTCGAGGCCCGAGTCGGCGATCACGACCGGGATCCCGGCGTCGGCCGCCTCCTGGGAGACGCGGGCCAGGGCAGTGCCGTCCACGGGCATCAGCACGATCCCGTCGACGCCGCGCGTGATCATGGTCTCGACCACCCCGATCTGGGCCTCGCGGTCTCCCTCGGGCTGCGGTCCGACCCACTGGATCTCGACGCCCGCGGCGTCGCCAGCGCGGACGCTGCCCGCGTGCACGGCCTTCCAGAACTCGTGGCTCGTGCCCTTGGGGATGACGGCCAGGCGACGCGGACCAGCGCCCTCCTCGGCTCCCCCTCCGCAGGCGGCGAGGGTCGCGAGAGTGAGGGCGAGGGCGGCGCGGCGGGTGGGGATCGTCATGACGGGGCTCCCTGGGGAGCCGCTCGGATCATCCTCGTCCCCCGCGCGCGCTGTCAACTCGCTACCGTCGAAGGCATGAGGATCGACGCGCACCAGCACTTCTGGACCTATGACCCGGCGCAGTACGGGTGGATCGGCGAGGGGATGGAGGTGCTCGCGCGCGACTTCGGGCCAAAGCACCTGCAGGCCGAGCTCGAGGGCGCCGCGCTCGACGGAGCGATCACGGTTCAGGCCAGGCAGGATCTCGACGAGACGCGCTGGATGCTCGACATGGCACGCGAGCATCCCTTCCTGCGCGGCGTCGTGGGCTGGGTCGACCTGTGCTCCAAGGAGGCCGCCGCACAGCTCGAGGAGCTCGGCGCCGATCCGGGCCTGGTTGGAATCCGCCATGTCCTGCAGGACGAGCCGGACGACCGCTTCATGCTGCGCGAGGACTTCCAGCGCGGCCTCGCCGCGATGGCCGGGACGGGACTGGTCTACGACCTGCTGATCTTCCCGAGGCACCTGACCCACGCGATCGAGCTGGTGGACCGCTTCCCCGAGCAGCCGTTCGTCCTCGACCACCTCGCCAAGCCGCCCATCGCCCGGGCTGAGCTCGAGCCCTGGCGCGCCGACCTGATCCGGCTCGCCGAGCGCGAGCATGTCACCTGCAAGGTCAGCGGCATGGTGACGGAGGCCGACTGGGCCCGCTGGCGCCCGGAGGACCTCGCGCCCTTCATGGATGCGGCCCTCGAGGCCTTCGGACCCGACCGCCTGATGTTCGGCTCGGACTGGCCCGTCTGCACCCTGGCCGCCTCTTATCAGGCGGTTCACGCGGTGGCCATGGACTGGGCGTCCAAGCTCTCGGCCGACGAGCGCGCCTCCCTGTTCGGAGAGTGCGCCGCCCGCGTCTACCTCAAGCACTGCTCCTGAGGCCCCCCATGCTGCCCACCCTGCTCCTCACGGCGCTCCCCGTCACGGCCCTGGCCGCGCTCCTCGCCTCGCAGCCCCAGGAGCAGGAGGCGAGTCCCGTCCGCACGCCCCGGGCCCTGATGATCTTCGTGGACGGGTTCGTCCCGGACGCCATCGCCGCGACCGAGACCCCGGCCTTGGACCGCCTGATGGCGGACGGCGCCTGGTCCCTGGAGGCGCGCGCCGAGAGCACGACCATCAGCGGCGCGGGCTGGACGACCTTCCTGACGGGCGTCCACTTCGACAAGCACGGGATCCCGGACAACCAGTTCCTCTCCCCGAACGCCGAGCAGTTCCCGCCGGTCACGGCGCGCCTGAAGGAGGCCCGGCCCGGCGCCATCACGGCCGTCGCCCAGTCCTGGGAGCCGATCCACCGGCATGTGACGGCCCACGCCAACGCCACCCACTCGATCTACTACGACTTCTACCAGTTCGACGAGGACTACTTCGACGACTCCTCTGTCGATGCGCTGCTGGTGGATGCCATGGTCCCGCTCCTGCGAGGCGAGCCGCTCGACCTCGCCGTGGTGATGCTGGGCGAGCTCGACGGGGTGGGCCACCTGGAGGGCAACCAGCACTACCACGCCCAGGACGAGCTCTATCAGCGCAAGCTGCGCCAGATCGACGCCGAGATTGGCCGCCTGCTGGCCGCGATCGACGCACGCTCCACCAAGGCCGAGGAGGACTGGCTGGTGATCCTGACCGCGGACCACGCGGGCTCGCGAGGCCGCGGCCACGGGCTGAACATCCCTAGCCACCGTGAGATGCCCTTCATCGTGAGCGCCCCCTGGGCTGCGCCTGGCCGCGTGTGGCCCGCGCCGAAGGCACCCGACCTCGTGCGCACGGTGCTCCACCACCTCGGGGTCGAGCCCGATCTGGGCTGGGGCCTCGACGGCGCCGTGATCGGCGCGGCCCCCAGCGCGCGGCCGACCGCGGCCCTCGACGCGAACCTGCTGGCAAACCCGGGCGCCGAGGCCGAGCGCGGATTCCGCGGCTTCACGGGGCACCCCGACGCCTCGATCCTCGGCTGGAGCGACCCCGGCTGGATGTCGGCGATCGAGTACGGAAGCGAGGGGTTCACCGACCTCCACGCCTCCGCCGCGGCGCCGAACCAGCACTTCTTCGCGGCGGACCCGTCCAAGAACGGTGCCCGCATCCTCCAGCGAATCGACCTCTCGCCGCTCGCGGACGACCTCGCCGCGGGCTGCCAGGTCACCGCCAGCTGCGTCCTCGGGGGCCTGCCCGGCGAGGTGACGGGCCTGCGCGTGCGCGTCCACTTCTTCGACGCGGAGGGCGAGGAGGTCGCGGACCTCGTGCTCGCCATGGGAGAGGACAGCCCCCTCGAGGTGGGGCACCAAGGGGGCCGCCCCTGGATGGACCTCGTGGCGGTGGACCTCGTCCCCGCCGAGGCGCGCAGCGTCGAGTTCATCCTGGAGACGACCCCGGGTCCCGGCACCAAGGGTGGCTGGGCGGACGACCTCTCCCTCGTGATCAGCAGACGCTAGGCTCCCCCCCCGGGTCGCAACCGATCCGGACTCCCCATGAGCAACACCTGGTTCCTCACCGGCGCCCTCGGGTGCATCGGTGCCTGGGTCACCAAGACCGTCCTCGACCGCGGCGACCGCGCCGTCGTCTTCGACCTGGGGGGAGACCCCCGCCGCCTGCGCGACCTGATGGACGAGGAGGCCCTCGCCCGGGTCGACTTCGTCCAGGGCGACATCACCGACGGGGCCGCGGTGCGCAGCGCCATGGAGGCGGCCGGGGTGACGCAGATCGTGCACCTGGCAGGCCTGCAGGTGCCCTTCTGCAAGGCCGACCCCGTGGCTGGAGCGCGGGTCAATGTCGTGGGCACGCTGAATGTGTTCGAGGCCGCGGCGGCCATGGGCCTCGAGCGAGTGGTCTACGCGAGCTCGGCGGCCGTCTACGGCCCGCCGGAGGGGGAGGCGCCTCCGGACGAGAGCGCGGCCATGGAGCCAACCACGCACTACGGCGTCTTCAAGCGCGCGAACGAGGGCAACGCGCGCATCTACTTCCAGGACAGGGGCCTCTCCAGCGTCGGCATCCGCCCCCTGACCGTCTACGGCGTGGGTCGCGACCAGGGAATGACCAGCGGGCCAACGAGCGCGATGAAGGCCGCGGTCCTGCAGCGGCCCTTCACGGTCGGCTTCTCGGGGGCCACCGACTTCAACTATGTCGGGGACACCGCGGCGACCTTCGTCGAGGCCGCTCTGCGCGCTCCCGAGGGAGCCCATGTGTTCAACCTCCACGGAGAGTCCGTCGAGGTGCAGCACATCCTCGACACCATCGCGCGCTTCGAACCCGAGGGCGCGCGCGGCCTGTCCGTGAACGGACCCGCCCTGCCCATCCCTCCGGCCCTCGAGAGCTCGGCGCTCGGGCGCACGCTCCCGGGCCTGCCGCACACCAGGCTCGAGGACGGCATCGGCGAGACCCTGCGCCGGTTCCGTGAGCTGGCTGAGGCAGGGCGCCTGGACACCCGCGACCTGGACTGAGCCATGGAACGACCCACCACCCCCAGCACCGAGGACGCGCAGCTCGTCCTGAGGCTCTACGACCTGCGCCGCGAGGAGGTCATGCGCGCCTCCCGCTCGACCATGCTGCGCTGGATGCCCGCGAGCGCCGAGGACTGCATCGCCATCACGCGCTTCGACCACCCGGACAACGCGGCCTTCCGGCAGGTGTCCTCCTACTTCGAGATGGCGTACGGGTTCGCGCGTCACGGAGCGGTGCACGCCGAGCTGCTGGCCGAGGGGTGCGGGGAGGGGCTGTTCCTCTTCGCCAAGGTGAAGCCGTGGCTGGCGGAGCTGCGGGAGGCGACCCGTGCCGACGCGTTCCGGTCGGCCGAGTGGGTGGCCGAGAACACAGCCCGGGGAAGGGAGCTGGTGCCCGCCTTCGAAGCCCGGATCGCCAGTCTGCGGGCGGCGAGTCAGGGGGCCTGAGGCCCGATCGCCCGGACTGCCCGTTGGCTCCCGGGGAGGGTGCTATAACAGCGGATTCCGAAGGAGTTCCGCCGTTGACCGCCCCCCAATCCCCTCCGCACCTCGAGCTGGCCCAGTGCGCGGTCCTGGTGCATCCCGACGACAATGTCGCCGTCGTCAAGCGGGCGCTCGAGGCCGGGACGGAGGTTGCTCTCCCGACTGGCCGCACGGTGACCCTCACCCACCCGGTTCCCCCCGGCCACCGCTTCGCCCTCGTTGCGATCCCGGCGGGCGAGTTGGTGCGGCAATACGACTCGCCCATCGGGACGAGCCGCGGCATCGCCGAGGGGGAGGTCGTGACCCAGGAGAACCTCGCCCACGAGGTCCCGCGGGTCCGCAACATCCCTGACGACCTCGCGAACCCCGAGCCCGACTACCTCGCGGTCGACGCGCGCGGCACCTTCCAGGGCATCCGCCGACCCGACGGGCGCGTGGGCGTGCGCAACTTCGTCCTGGTCGTGCCGACCAGCATGTGCGCCAGCCACGAGGCCCGCGAGATCGCGACACGCGCCGAGTACACGATCTTCGACGAGGACAAGTACCCCGGCGTGGACGGCGTGGTCGCCATCCCCCACAGCAGGGGCTGCGGCAACAACGATGGGCACCCCATCGAGCACCTGCTGCGCACCCTGCGGAACTACGCGGCGCACCCCAATGTGGGCGGAGTGCTCTTCATCGGGCTGGGCTGCGAGAAGACCGGCCTCGCCATGTTCGAGCGCTACCTCGCCAAGCACGACGGGCTCGGCTGGGACAAGCCGATGGCGAGCATCTCGATCCAGGACTCGGGCGGCACCAAGGAGGCCGTCAAGCGCGGCCTGGCCGAGGTCGAGCGCCTTCTCGAGGCCTGCAGCGGGACCGCGCGTGAGAGCGTGCCCCTCAGCGAGCTGACCCTGGGCGTGAAGTGCGGCGGCTCCGACGGGTTCAGCGGCCTGTCGGCGAACCCCTCCCTGGGGCACTGCGCCGACCTCTTGGTGCGCTCGGGCGGAACGGTGATCATCACCGAGGTCCCCGAGTTCTGCGGCGCCGAGCACCTGTTCGCCGCCCGCGCCCGAGATGCCGAGGTCGCGCGCCAGGTCCACGACGCAGTGGACTGGTACAGGGCTCACGCGGCCAAGGTGGGTGCCAAGCTCGACGACAACCCCAGCCCCGGCAATGTGGCCGGCGGCCTGCTCAACATCACCATCAAGAGCCTGGGCGCCATGGCCAAGGCGGGCAGCACCCGCGTCGAGGGCGTGACGGACTACGCCAGCCCGCCGACCGGCAAGGGCCTCTGGCTCATGCAGGGTCCCGGGTACGACCAGGAGAGCACGCCGGGCCTCGTGGCCGCGGGCGCGCAGGCAGTCATCTTCACGACGGGCCGCGGGACGACCATCGGCAACGCCATCGCGCCCGTGCTCAAGCTGGCCTCCAACACGCCCCTCGCCGAGCGCATGCCTGGCGACATGGATGTCTCGGCCGGGACCGTCATCGATGGCACCGAGACCATCGAGGAGGTCGGCACGCGCCTGTTCGAGCACCTGCGTCGCTGCGCCTCGGGCGAGGTGAAGGCGCTGGCCGAGGAGAACGGGCACCGCGAGTTCGGGTTCTGGGGCGGCGAGGCCGTCTCCCTGTGACGCCATGCCGAGCCGCACGCGCGCCATCGCGCTGACCGCTCCCCAGCGGTTCGAGCCGGTCCAGGTCGAGGTCCGTGATCCCGGCCCCACCGACCTCGTGCTGCGCCCAGCCGCCGTCGGCGTCTGCGGGACCGACTTCCACATCGCCACGGGCGAGGCCAACTACAACCTGGACGCCAGCGGCGAGCCGATCCCGCTCGAGGTCCAGCCCCAGATCCTTGGCCACGAGATCGTGGCCGAGGTGCTCGAGGTCGGGGCGGAGGTGGGCGACCTGGCCCGCGGGGACCGCATCGTGCTGGACCAGGGCCTCAACTGCCTGTCCCTCAGCCCGGACGAGATCTGCGAGTACTGCGCGACCGGCTTCAGTCACCAGTGCGAGAACTACATCGAGTACGGCATCACCGGGCTCGCCGGGGGCTTCTCGGAGCAGCTCGTCGCGCCGGCGATCAACTCGATCGCGATTCGCTCGGACGCCTCCAGCGCTGAGTGCGCGATGACCGAGCCGCTGGCGTGCATCCTGCACATGGCCTCCCTGCTGGAGGCCGCGAACCAGCGCTACCGCATCCACGCGCCCGAGGCGCGCGACCGCGTGCGCACTGCGCTGATCACCGGGGCGGGCCCTGCGGGCCTCCTGATGGTGCAGGTGCTGCGCAAGCTGGTGGGCTTCGACGAGCAGCTCCTGCTCAGCGAGCCCGACCCGAGGAAGCGCGCCCTCGCGGAGCGCTTCGGGGCCACGGTCCACGACCCCGCCGACTCGCCCCTGCACCCCTTCGTGGAGGAGGCGACGGGGGGCCGCATGCTGGAGCTCGCACTCGACGCCTCGGGCTCGGGTCGGGCCTTCGTGCAGGTCCCGGCCCTGCTGCGCAAGCAGGCCACGGTCGTGAAGTACGGCATCGGGTTCCACGGGGAGGGCCTCGAGCGCCTGAACGAGTTCCAGTGGAAGGAGCCGACCTTCATCATGCCGGTCGGCGCCTCGTCCCCGTTCGACGACGACGGCCGGGCCACCCGCTACCGCACGGCCCTGCGCGCCATCGAGGACGGCACTGTGGATGTCGCCTCCATCATCAGCCACCGCTACGAGGGTCTGGACTCCGTGTCGCAGGCCTTCGGCGGAGATCAGCACCAGCAGGGGTATGTGAAGGGCATCGTGGTGTCCTGATCCCGCCCCCGGATCGAGAGCACCCCGCCCCAGCGAAGCCCCGTGCGCGTCTCCCTCTTCGTCACCTGCCTGATCGACCAGCTGCGCCCCGAGGTGGGTGAGGCCACGGTCGCGGTCCTCGAGCGCGCGGGCTGCGAGGTCCACTTCGATCCGCGCCAGACCTGCTGCGGCCAGCCTGCCTGCAACTCGGGCTACCGCGACGACGCTCGGACCGTCGCACGCCAGGCCCTGGAAGCCCTCGAGGGGGACGACCCCGTGGTGGTCCCGTCGGGCTCGTGCGCCGCCCAGCTCGTGCACCTTGCGGACCTCTTCGAGGAGGGGACTGCCGAGCACGCGCGCGCCAAGGCGCTGGCCCCGAGGGTGCACGAGCTGTCGAGCTTCCTGGTCGACCGCATGGGGATCGAGGCCATGCCCTCCGCCTTCCGCGGTCGGGTGACCTGGCACGACGCCTGCCACGGCCTGCGCGACCTGGGGACGCGCGACCAGCCGCGGCGCCTGCTGCGGGCCGTCGAGGGCGTGGAGCTGGTGGAGCTTGCAAGCTGTGAGACCTGCTGCGGCTTCGGCGGCACCTTCTCGGTGAAGATGCCGGAGCTGTCGGTCGCCATGGCGGACCGCAAGCTGGACGAGCTCGAGCGCGCCGGCCTCGACGCGGTGGTCTCGGCGGACCTCTCGTGCCTGATGCAGCTTGGTGGCCGGCTCCAGGAGCGTGGCTCGAGCGTGCGCACGCTGCACCTGGCGGAGGTCCTGGCCGGATGAAGCTGCCCGAGACCTCCTCCAACATGGCTCACCTGAACGCCAATGCGTTCGGGTCCTCCGCGCGTGCGGCCCTGCAGGACCAGCCCCTGCGCAGCGCCCTAGCCAAGGCCACGGACACCTTCGCGGACCGCCGCGGTCGGGTCCTCAACGAGATGCCCGCATGGGAGGAGCTGCGCACGCACGGCAGCGCCATCAAGGCCGAGGCCCTCTCGCGCCTCCACCACCACCTGGCCCGCTTCGTGCGTGAGGCCGAGGCACGCGGCACGCGCATCCACTTCGCCCGCAACCGCGCGGAGGCCTGCCAGGTGGTCGAGGGCCTCGCGGACCGCCTGGGCGCCAAGACCATCGTCAAGAGCAAGAGCATGGTCACCGAGGAGATCGGCCTCAACGCCGCCCTCGAGGCCCGCG
>JADHNZ010000069.1 GCA_016779225.1 Planctomycetota bacterium | reverse complement strand
CTCCCCGCCCCGCTCGCGCTCGCCGCGGCATGACCCTCGTCGAGGTGATGGTCAGCGTCTTCGTGCTGACCCTGTGCACCTGGATGCTCTCCACGACCCTCATGGCTTCGGCTCGCCACGCGGAGAACAAGCGTGAGCGGGCCTGGGCCGTTGAGGCTGCAACCAATGTCGTCGAGCAGATGCACGGCCTGCCGTTCGACGAGGTCTTCGCTCGCTACAACGCGAGCCCCACCGACGACCCGGAGGACGGGGTTCCAGGCCCCCACTTCCAGGTCGAGGGCCTCAGTCCCTCGGAGTCGGACGGCGACGGCTTCGTGGGCCGGGTCTGGCTTCCGGGCGAGGGGCCGACCCTGCGCGAGGACCTCGACCTGCCGGAGCTCGGCCTTCCCCGGGACCTGAATGGCGACCTGGTGGTGGACGACCTCGACCACGCGACCGATCACCGCGTGCTCCCCGTGGTGGTCGAGGTGGCCTGGACCAGCGGCGGAGGCGAGCGCCGCTTCCGCGTGGAGACGCTGCTCTCCCAGCTCGAGCGAGGGCTGCGATGAGCGGGAAGGGGGGCTTCACCCTGGTCGAGCTGATGATCGCCGTGGTCATCCTCGGCCTGGTCTCCATGAACATGCTGATGATCTCGCGCAGCGGGACCAGCGCCGTGGAGAGCGAGGCCTTCCGCACCACCCTCGAGGACGAGGCCGATCTGACCGCCGAGCGCGTCCGCAAGGCCCTGCTCTCGGCGGCGTCCGACACCCTGGACCCCGTGGTCGGCCGCCCGCTGGGCAGCTCCACCCTGCGCTACCAGACCGTCCTGGGGACGGACGCGGACGGAGACCCCCGCCTTGGCGACCCCGAGCGTATTGCGTGGGCCGACGACGGCGAGGGGGCCGGGCGCGTGCTCTGGACGCGCTCCCCGGACCTCGACGGCGAGCGCACCCTCGTCTGGTCCAAGGCCGTGCCCTCGCTCCACCAGGGCGAGGCCAGCAACGGCCTGGACGACAACGGCAACGACCTCACTGACGAGCCCGGCCTGGTGTTCGCGGTCGAGGAGGGCCTCTTCGAGCGCGAGCGAGAGGTCAGCGCCTGGCTGACCGTGCTGCGCACTGCGCCTGACGGCCGACCGGCGCCGAGCCGGCGGCACCTCGTCGTGACCTGCCGAAACTGAACCACCATGAAGCTCCACTCCTCATGCCCCGGCCGCGGCGCGGCCGCCCGCCGCGGCGGTGCCCTGGCGGCGTCCCTCGTGGTGGCCGTTCTCCTGGCCGGCCTCGGCGCCGGGCTGGTCCAGCTGCAGACCTCGGTGACCCAGCGTCACCTGGCGAGCATCGACCGCGCGCGCGCTCTGTACATCGCCGAGGCCGGCCTGGCCGAGGCCACCCTCGCCCTGGCCCAGGGACGCTCGGGTGCCATCGCAGCCGCGGACGCCCCCGCGCGACACGGCGGCGGGTACTACTGGGTCGAGTCCAGCGAGGGTGAGCAGGGTCAGGTGCACCTGGTGTCCACGGGCATCGTGGGGCGCTCCTCCTCCTCTATCGAGGCCGCCGTCGACCCGGCTGCGAGTCCGTTCGGGGCCGCCGGCTTCTTCGGCGCCGAGGAGGTCGTCCTCCTGCCCGGCTCGCGCGCGCTCGCGGGAGACCAGCCTGCGCGCGTGCGCTCGAACGGCGACGTGTCGGTCGCGTCCTCGCAGGGAGGCGCGCGGGTCGAGGGGGATGTGGTCGCGGGCCCGAGCGGGCTGGTCGATGTGGGTCCTGGCGCCCGCGTCGATGGCGCGCTCTCCCGCGCGGAGGTGCCCCTGGACTGGCCCGACCTCGTGGCTCCCGAGCTGCCTCTCCTCGACCTGGACACCGAGCTGAACAAGGCCGCACCCACGGTGGGGCCGGGCGGACTGCACCTCGAGCGTCTCGAGCTCGACGGCGGACAGCGCGCACGGCTCGTGGGACCGCTCGTCGTGACCATCGGGACCCTAGACCTCGCCAGCGGGACGCGCCTGCGCGTGGACGCCACCGGCGGCCCCGTCGTGGTGCATGTCCTGCACGAGGTGCGCCTTGCTCCCGGCTCGCGCTGGGTGCACGAGGGAGGGACCGCCGACCAGGTCACCCTGGTCCTCCATCAGACCCACGAGCCCGAGCTGAGCGCGAAGGGGACCTTCGTCGGAGCCCTCCTCGCCCCCCACGCCGAGCTCACCCTGCCCTCGGGCCTCGAGGTCCAGGGCACCGCCTTCGCACGGCGCCTGATCTTCGCCCAGGGCTCTCGCGCGACCTGGGACTCCGCCACGGCGGACCGCGTCGCGGGCGTTCCCTCGCAGCCCGTCCTCCTGTCCTGGGGCTTCGCGGAGCGCCCGGACACCCCCCTACTCGGCGGCGTGCTGCCGCCCAAGCGCTGGCTTGCGCAGCAGGGCGTGGTGCCGGTGTCGGCGCAAGAAGAGGCCAGCGCACTCGAGGTCACGGTCCAGTTCGTGACTGAGGAGGGCGGCATCGCGGTCTACCAAGGGCCTGCGGGCGAGCTGCCGGCCGCTGCGGCCCAGGCCCCCCTGGCGACCCTGTGGGAGGAGTCGGCGAGCGGACCTCAACCGGGCGCCCCCACGCCCCAGACCTATCCGCCGCCCGGCTCCGCCGCGGCGACCGGAGACCATGGCCCCGCCTCGGAGGACTGGAGCTCCTCGGATGACGAGGACGACGACGAACAGGGCTGGGCGTCGAAATCGGAAGACGACGATCACGACGATCACGACGATCACGACGATCACGACGATCACGACGATCACGACGATCACGACGATCACGACGATCACGACGATCACGACGATCACGACGACGACGACGACGACGACGACGACGACGACGACGACGACGACGACGACGACGACGACGACGACGACGAAAAGGACGAGGACTGATGCCCCAGGTGTTCCCTCTTCTTCTGGCCCTCTGGGTCACGCCTGCGGGCGGAGAGAACCCGGCTGCTTGGGTACAGTCCCTCGAAGGCCGCATCCCTGACGCGGCCGCGATCGTGGAGGCGCTAGCGGACGGCGGTGCAGCCTCTGCCGCTGCGCTCGAGCGCGCGCTCCCGGAGGATGCGCTCCAGCGCTGGGGCGCGGCTCTCGCGGCCGTTCCCGCGCACTGCGCGGCGCTGACCGAGGGCACCGGAGGCACTCCAAGCTCCGACCGAGCCCTGCGGGAGTTCGGGCTTGCCTGCGCGACCCGGTTCGGCACGGAGACCTGCGTCGAGCCCCTCTTCCGCCTGTGTGAGGGCCTGCCGAGCTCGAGCGACGCGGACGCCCCCGCGGTCGTGGACGCCGGCGCCGCGCGCTTTGCGCAGGTCCTCGAGGCCCTTGCGCCGCGGGCTCCCAAGGCCCTCGCAGCGCGGACGCTCCGCCAGCTCCCGCACGCGTGGCTCGCCCCCACTGCCGAGGCCTGCGGACGCACCGGCCTGCAGGAGGGCGTGGCGTTCCTGCTCGCCCAGCTCGAGGGGGACCCGAGCCTCGAGCCCACGGCCCTGACGGCCCTCGCCCGGGTGGCACGCAGGCGGAGTGCAGCCCTGGAGCTCGGCGACGCAGGCCTGCGGCGCGTTCAGTTCTGCCTGTCCTCCGCCCACGCCTCGACCCGCGCGGCGGCCGCCCAGGCCCTCGGCCAGCTGGACGCGGTCCGCGCGGTCCCTGAGCTCGTGGACGCCCTGCGCGACCCCCAGGCCGCGGTTCAGGCGGCTGCGCTTGGAGCGCTCCAGACCCTCACCGACCTGCGCATGGGTCTGCACCCCCGGGCCTGGACCTCCTGGCTCGCGGACCAGGACGCCTGGTGGGAGGCCCACGGCGCGCGCGTGCTGCGCGACCTCGCCAACGCCCAAGGCGCGGACCTGACCCAGGCCCTCCGCCTCGCCTCCACCGCGCGTCTGCACCGGCGCGACCTGGCACCCGCCCTGGTGGCCCTGCTGGACACGCACGAAGTCGATCAGCTCCGCGGCGCTCTGGCGGCGCTCGAGGCCCTGCGACCCGCGCGCGCACGGGTTGCCGTCGAGGCCCTTCGGGCGCACCCCGACAGCGAGGTGGCCCACCGCGCCACGCGCCTGGCCGCCCGCCTGGGCAGCCCGCCGCTCCCGGCGACCCGCTCCTGATCGACCTCGCGCTGGGGTCAGCTTCCCGTCTCAAGTCGAGACGGCAAGCGCGTCGATGAAGCGAGCGGGGTTCCCCCCCGCCCGAGCCATGACCCGACCCCGCTTCCAGCGCCGCCGCAAGCTGATCAAGCCCGGCCTCCAGCTGCGCCTCACGCTCCTGTTCACGGGGCTCTCCGCCCTCTCCCTCGCGCTGCAGTTCGTGCTGTTCCAGGCACAGCTCGCCGAGGCCGCTCTGGAGCTGCCCTCGGACGGTGAGCGCATGCTCACGCTCTCCCAGGGCATCGTCCTCCGCTCCCTCGGCTGGTCCCTGCTGGCGTGCCTGCCGCTGACCTTCCTCGTCGGGATCCTCTCGACCTTCCGCTTCGCCGGCCCGGTCTGGCGCTTCGAGACCTTCCTCAAGGCCGTCGCCCGCGGCGAGCGCCCGCGCGACTTCAAGCTGCGCAAGGGCGATCAGCTGGTCGAGCTCGGCGACCTGATCCTCGCGGCCACGCGCCCCCTGCGTGAGGAGGAGGCCGGCGAGGAGCCGCCCGAACGCCGGGTGGTCTCGGCTGGCCTACGCCGCGCCAGCTGAACCCACCGAGTCCACGCGAGTCCGCCCAGTCCGCCTCAGGACCCATCCTTGTCCCTGTCCACCCGCATCGCACTGGCCCTCGTGGTCGTCGTGGCCCTCTTCGCCGGGCTCGACGGCTTCGTGGTGCAGCGCGTGTTCGGGGAGCGCTTCCAGGCTCTCGAGGAGCACGCGGCCGAGGCCGATGTGCGCCGGGTGCGCGCGGCCCTCTCCGCCGAGGCCGAGAGCCTGCAGGCACTGGCCGCTGGCCTCGCCACGACGGAGGCGGTGCGGCGACCGCTGCAGCAGGCGGCAGACGAGAGCGAGCTCGGGTCGGACGCCCTGCGCGGCCTGGACCTCGACCTGCTCTTCGTCCTCGCCGCTGCGGATGCGCGCGGCACCCACGCAGTGGCTCACGCAACCCTGTCCCCCCTCGCGGGAGACGACGGGGAGGAGGCCCGCTATGACGAGCTGCCCCTGGGCTCCTGGTCCGCACGCCACCCGCTCCTCGCAGGCTCTGCCGGCGCGCGCGCGGGGATCCAGCAGACCGAGCACGGACCCCTCCTCGTAGCCATCGCCCCCGTGGAGGACCAGGGGTGTGAGACGGACCTCGGGCACCTGGTGCTGGGCCGGCGACTCTCGAGCCTGCGCGTCGCCGAGCTCGCGCGCCGGGTCGGCGTCGAGTTCGAGCTGCACCAGATCCACGACGGGGCAGGCCTCCCGCCCCACCTCGAGCCCTACCTCGCCCTCGCGACCGCTTCGGCCCGAGGCCACCTGGAGCCTGGAGAGGAGCACGCCCTCGCGGTCGCGACCTTCGACGACCTGCAGGCCCAGCCGGACCTGCTGATCGCAGCGCGGCTGCCGCGGGAGATCTCACGCCAGGGCGCCGCGGCCACGACCTTCGGGCGGCTGTCGGTGCTGATCGGCGCGCTCATCCTGCTCTTCGCCCTCATGATCCTGCTGCGCCGGATCGTACTGCGCCCCCTCGAGGAGCTCGCGTCCCACGCCGAGCGCGTGGGTCGCACGGAGGACCTCAGTGCCCGCGTGCACCACGGCCGGACGGACGAGCTCGGGCGCCTCGCGGCCGAGCTCGATCGCATGCTCGGAAAGCTGGCTGAGGCGCGCGCCGCGCTGATCGACGCCGCTCGCGCCGCGGGCAAGAGCGAGATCGCCACGGGCATCCTCCACAATGTGGGCAATGTCCTGTCCGGGATCGGGGTCGCCACCGAGCAGCTGCAGGAGGCCCTCGGGGAGCTGCCGGACGAGGACCTCGAGGTGGTCGTCCGGACGCTCGAGGAGCAGGGCGCCGACCTCGCGACCTTCTTCGCGGACGATCCGCGCGCGGGGCACCTGCCTCCGTTCCTGCGGGCCCTCGCGGATGCACAGCGGGACGCACGAGGCCGCATGGGCCGGGAGCTCAGCGACCTGCGGCGCGGCCTGGAGCATGTGGCCCAGCTGGTGCGCGACCAGCAGCGCTTCGCCCAGCACGGCGGGCTGGTCGAGGCCCACGACGCTCGCGCCCTCGCAAGCGAGGCCCTGACGCTCATGGAGCGGAGCCGGCAGAGCGGTCCCTCCCCCACCGTCGAGTGTCCCGCAGGCGAGGCGCTTCCCGCCGTGAGGGCCGACCGCCACCGCGTGCTCGAGATCCTCGTCAATCTGGTCCAGAACGCCCAGCAGGCGGTGGACGACCTCGGGACGGAGGGCCGCGTCCGCCTGCTGCTGGAGCGCACTCGCGAGGGCCTCGCGCTCGAGGTCCGCGACAACGGCCGAGGGATCGCGGCCGAGGACCTCACGCGCATCTTCGCCCCCGGCTTCACCACGCGGGAGGACGGCCATGGGTTCGGCCTGCATACGGCCGCGAACGCCGCCCGCGAGATGGGCGCCAGCCTCACTGCGGCCTCCGACGGTCCCGGTGCCGGAGCGCGCTTCCGCCTCATCCTCCCCATCGCTCAGGACGCGGCGCCCGCCGCAGCCACCCACGCCACCGACCTCGCCGCATGAGCTCTCCCCAGCGCATCCTCCTCGTCGACGACGACCCGAGCATCCACGAGGCCTACGCCAAGATCCTGGGACCTGCCCAGGGCAAGGGCTCCACCGCGGCGGACGCCGTCGCCAGCGCGCGCGCTGCGTTCCTCGGCACAGGTCCTCAGCAGGACCCGCAGGCTGGCACGGAGGCACGCCTCGCGTGCGAGCTCGTGCATGCGCGGCAGGGCGAGGAGGCCTGCGCGCTGGCTGCCGCGGAGCCGTTCGACCTTGCCTTCGTCGATGTCCGCATGCCTCCGGGGATCGATGGCGTCGAGACCGTCGCGCGCCTCTGGCAGCTGGACCCCCAGCTCGAGGTCGTGCTCTGCACCGCGTGGTCGGACTACAGCCACGAGCAGACCGTGGCCCGTCTCGGCCGCAGCCATCGACTGCTGGTCCTGAAGAAGCCGTTCGAGGCGATCGAAGTGCGGCAGATGGCCCTCGCGCTCACCGAGAAGCGGGCGGCCGCGCGGCAGGTGGCCCAGCTGCTCGAGGAGGTCCAGGAGGCCTCCGCCGAGACGCGCGCCTACGCGACCTCACTCGAGACGGCCAACCGCGCGCTCTCCCTCTCCAAGCGCGCCGCGGACCATGTGGCGCGGCTGCAGAACGAGCGCCTGCTCGAGGTCTCGGCCGAGGTGCGGGAGCTCGTGACGGGGGCCCTCGCAGGGGTCCTTGCGGGCGCCCCCGGCCCGGAGGCCGAGCTGGCCCTCGACCGGGCCAGGGTGCTCCTGGAGCGCGTCTGCGCCCTGGAGACCGAGGCCCTCGAGCGCTCTCGCGCCTGAGCGCCAGGAGAGCGGCGGTCTCGCGCCCTGAACGAGGGGCTCAGGGGGCCCGGCCTCGCGCCCGCCTCCGGCCACGCACGCGCCGTTGTCCACACGGGGACCCTAGGCGCATGGGAAATCCCTACCTCTTCTTCAGGTTTACCAATCCTTCAGAGGGGCTCCGAGTACACAGGTCGGAAAACGGCCACAAGTGCCTTCTCAGCAGTGCCTTAGGTCGCCTTGACCCCATCTTGAGGGTTCCTTCGGGCCCCCATCGAGGCGCGCTGGGGGCTCCGGATCCTCGCCTAGCCAGTGCTCGACCGGTCGATCTCTGGAGTTATGCACAGGCCTTCCACGGCGAGAACTCCCAATCTTCGCTCCCCGGAATCGGTCCTCTCCAAGTCCTCCCTTTCCAAGGACTTGAGACCCCCCCTCCCCACGCCCCATTGACGGGCCCTGCACAGCCGTCCTCACGGCCGTTGCCGCGCGTGCGTGTCCCTCTGGCCCTTGCAGCACCTCAGCGGCAGGCGCTCGTCCGCCGCGCGCCCCCACCGCTCGAGGTCGACAGCGCCCTAGACTCCTCGACATGTCGACGCCGCTCCTCGAGGTCTCCGGCCTGGCCAAGAGCTACAAGCGCCGCCGCGTCGTCGATGGCGTGGGGTTCCGGGTGCACCCCGGGGAGATCGTCGGCCTGCTGGGACCCAACGGAGCCGGCAAGACCACCAGCTTCCGGATGACGATCGGGCTGATCGTCCCGGACGCAGGCCGCGTGATGCTCGACGGAACCGACTGCACGCGGGCCCCCATGTACCGGCGTGCGCGCATGGGCATGGGCTACCTGCCGCAGGAGACGAGCGTGTTTCGGCAGATGACCGTGCGCGACAACCTGCTGGCGGTGCTCGAGGCCATGCCCCTGGGCCGCAAGGAGCGCTGGAGCGAGTCTACGCGGCTCCTGGACGAGCTGGAGCTCGGGCACCTGGCCGACAACATGGCCGACACGCTCTCCGGCGGGGAGCGCCGGCGCCTCGAGCTCGCGCGGGCCCTGGCCACCCGGCCCAAGGTGCTGCTCCTCGACGAGCCCTTCGCCGGCGTCGATCCGATCAATGTGGAGGAGATCCAGTCGCTGGTCCACGGCCTGCGCGACCAGGGGCTTGGGGTGCTCATCACCGACCACAATGTGCGTGAGACGCTGCAGAGCACCGATCGCGCCTCGATCATCTACAAGGGCCAGATCCTCCGCGAGGGCACGGCTGCGGAGCTGATCCAGGACCCCAAGGTGCGCGAGGTGTACCTGGGCCAGCGCTTCGAGATGGAGTGGAGCGCCGACGCGCCCGCGCGCGACTGAGTGCGCCTGGGCGCGCAGGCCCGAGCCCTGGAGCGGCGGGTCTCCGGCCCCAGGCCTCCCAGACGCCCCGCTCGCCAGGGGCTGGCGCCATGCGCTGCCCGGAGCACCGCGCCTTGAGGGCCGAACGGGGCGGGGCTATCCTCTTTGCCCTCGAATCCGCCCGGAGGGAGCCACTGGCCCCAGGGCGGCTCTCCGAGGACCCAGGGCCCCCGGCCCGCCAACCCCAGGACACCCATGAACATCGTCGCCTGCGTCAAGCGCGTGCCGACGACCGACGCGGAAGCGAAGGTCGCCGCGGACGGCAAGTCCCTCGACACGAGCGGGCTCGCCTACATGATCTCGTTCTACGACGAGCTCGCCCTCGAGGAGGCCGTGCGCACCAAGGAGGCGCGCGGCGGTGAGGTCACCGTCCTCACCATGGGCCCGAGCGACGGCACGAAGGAGATCCGGGAGTGCCTCGCCAAGGGCGGCGACCGTGCCGAGGTCCTCGTGGACCCCGAGTGGCTCTCGCGTGACTGCCGCGCCACCGCCAAGGCGCTGGCCGCCAAGCTCGGCGCCATGGCAGCGGACCTGGTCTTCATGGGACGAGTGGCCACGGACCGCGACAACGCCGCGGTCGGGCCGATGGCCGCCACCTACCTCGGCTGGGCCTGCGTGACGGATGTGGTCGCGCTCGAGCTCGGTGAGGGCAAGGGCACTGCCAAGCGCGAGACCGAGGCCGGCATCGAGACGGTCGAGTTCTCCCTGCCCGCGATCATCACCTGCAACAAGGGCCTGAACGAGCCGCGCTACTCGAACCTCAAGGGGATCATGGCGGCCAAGAAGAAGCCCCTCGAGGAGAGCGCGCCCGAGCTGGCTGAGAACCAGGCCAGCATCACCGCCGTGGCGCCGCCGCCCCCGCGGGCCGAGGGCCGCATCGTTGGTGAAGGCGCTGCCGCTGTTCCCGCCCTGATCGAAGCCCTCCGGGGCGAGGCCAAGGTCCTCTGATCCCCGACCGCACAGGAGCACCCATGAAGCCCACCCTCGTCTTTGTCGAGCACTCCAACGGCGCGCCCCGGCGCGCCAGCCTCGAGGCCATCGGCGCCGCCCGCGCGGCCGGCGCGGAGGTCTGCGCCGTCCTCGCCGGGGACGGAGCCGCCGCGGCGGCGCCCGGCTGCGCCGGCGCCCAGCGTGCGATCGTCCTGAACGGCGACGCCAGCAGCCCCGACGCCCTGGCCGAGGCCCTCGCAGCCCAGGTTCGCGCGGCGGACTGCGGCTCGTTCCTCGCAGCGGCCACCTCCGCAGGTCGCGACCTCGCGCCCCGCGTGGCGGCGCACCTGGACTCGGTCCTGTTCAGCGACTGCACCGGGCTCACGGCCGCCGGCGAGGGCCTTCAGGCCACGCGCCCCTGGCTCGCGGGCAAGATCATCGCCGAGCTGACCTCGTCCGCCCCGGTGTTCTGCGCCACGACGCGCCTCAATGTCTTCGCCCCGTCCACGGACGGCGGCCCTGGCGAGTGCACCGAGGCCGCCCTCGAGGGCACGGCTCGCACGCGCGTGGTCGCGGTCGAGGCCAAGGCCGACGCCAAGCTCGATGTGAAGGAGGCCCCCGTGGTGGTCGCTGGGGGACGCGGCCTGGCGGACGCCGAGCAGTTCAAGGTCCTGGAGCCCCTGGCCGAGGCCTTCGGCAACGCAGCCATCGGAGCGAGCCGCGCCGTGGTCGACGCCGGCTGGCGCCCCCACGGCGAGCAGGTGGGCCAGACCGGCAAGGTCGTCGCGCCCCAGCTCTACTTCGCGGTCGGCATCAGCGGGGCCATCCAGCACCTCGCGGGCATGCGCACCAGCAAGGTGATCGTGGCCATCAACAAGGACGCCGAGGCCCCCATCTTCAAGGTGGCCGACTACGGCATCGTGGGCGACGCGTTCGAGATCGTCCCGGCCCTCACCGAGGCCATCAAGGCGGTCAAGGCCGAGGCCTGAGGACCGCGGGCACCGAGCGGCCCTCGTCCAGGGGGCCGCGAGCGCAGGGGCGTCGCGAGAGCGGCGCCCCTGCCGCAGTTTGGGGCCCAGGGACCGCGCCTAGTCCCCGCCTCCGCCGTAGCCGCTCGCATGGAGGGCCTGCTCCAGGCCCGGCGGCAGCTCGGGCGCGACCGCCTGGATGGGATGACGCTCCGCCGCCTCGCGCAGGCGCTGCACCTCCTGGGCAAGGGCCTGGGCAAGCTCTGCGCCGAGCCCCTCCTCGAGATCGGTGCGGGGGCTGCGCTCGTCCGGATCCGCCTGCAGGTCGAACCAGGCCACCGCATCCGTCGCGCGGTTCCACACGATGCGCCCCCGGTCGGTCGTGACGGACAGCAGCTGGTTCTGGTCCGCGAGCAGCTCGCTGAGAGCCGGCCGGAGCCGAGCAGGCTGTCCCTGAGCCGCCGCGACCAGGCTCTGTCCCTCCAGCCCAGCGACTCGATCAAGGCCGCACAGCTCGAGCAGCGTGGGCCCCACATCCACGGTGCGCGTCACGCCCTGCACCGCCTGGCCCGCCGGGAGGAGACCGGGCGCGCGCACGATGAGCGGGACGCGCAGGGCCTCGTCGTACAGGGTCCGTCGGTGGCCCTTCTGGCCGTGGTCGAAGAACTCGGTGCCGTGGTCGCTCGTGACGACGACCACCGTGTCCTCCGCGATGCCGAGGGCATCGAGCCGCTCCAGCAGCAGCTTTACATGGGCGTCGCACCACATGATCTCACCGTCGTAGAGGGCAAGCAACTGGTTCAGGTCGCGCGCATCCATGTCGGCCCGGATGCGCGGGTCGAAGAAGAACTCGCGCCCGTCCACCCAGCCGTCATAGGCCGAGTCCGCGAAGCGCTTGGCGAAGGAGGGCGGAGGGACGAAGTCGAAGTGCGCGTCCCACAGGTGCACGAAGAGGAAGAAGGGCTCGTCGGCGTGCTGCTCGAGCCACGCCGAGGAGGCCTTGAACACATCGGGGTTGGTCACGCCATGGTGCGAGCGGCGGTGTGCCGCGGGGTCACCGGCCCAGGCAGCCACCTGCTCTGCCGTGAATAGATCCGCAGCCTCCGGCACGCAGTAGGCGTACTCCTCGAAGCCCTGCCCGAGGCCGAACGCCTCGTGCAGGTAGGGCCCGGCGTAGAACCCCGCGGTCCGGTACCCGGCGTCTCGGAACCGCTCGGCCAGAGTGGTGACCCCGGGCGCGAGCGCGTTGCCCGAGCCCTCCACGCAGCCGTGCACCGAGTCAGGCAGGGAGGTGAACAGGGCGGCGTGCGCCGGCAGGGTCCAGGGCGCGCTGGAGATGTGGCGCTCGAAGCGCACCCCGTCCGCGGCGAGGGCCTCGAGGGTCGGCGTTGTGCGGCGCTCATACCCATAGGCGGAGACATGGTCCGCGCGCAGCATGTCGATCGACACGAGGAGCACGCTCGGACGCCGTTCCTCGCCCGCGCAGGCGACCAGCCCGAAGAGGGCGAGTGCGCAGAGGCTGCGGTGGAGGGAGGTGCGCATGGGACCAGCGTACGGAGCGCGAGCGCGCGGCGTGAGGGCCTGCGCGGGAGAGGTCGCGCGTGCGGAGCGCGGTGTCGGAACCGAGCAGCCTCGCGGAGCTCCCCTCGGCCTCAGTCGGCCTCAGTCGGCCTCGGTCCAGGCCTCGTCGCGCTCGTAGGCCTCGAGGCGCTGCAAGAGCTGCGCCTGCTGCTCCACGCTCCAATTCCCCGCGGCCTCGAGGGCGCGGCGCGCAGTCGTGACCGCCTCCGGAAAGCGCCCTGCCGCGGCCTGGGCGGCGGCCAAGGTGTCGAGGGCATCGGCGTCCGGCGGCTCGGGGAGCCATCCCTGGAGGAGCGCCAGCGCGCGGGCTCCGCTGCGAACGCCGGGACGCGACGAGGTGGAGAGCAGCCAGGCGGCCAGGGCCCGCATGGGCCAGCGCTGCGGCTCCTCCTGGAGCCACTCCTCGAGGACCTCCACCAGGCGTCCGTCCTCGCCGCGGCCGCGCAGCCCCCGCACGAGCAGGTCACGGCTGGGACCGTGCTCCGGCTCGAGGGCCAGGGCACGCTCGGCCAGGGCGACTGCCCCCTCCTCACCAAGCGCCTCGGCCAGGATCCCGCGCGTGTAGACCACATCGACCTCGCCCGGCGCCAGCGCGAGAGCCTCCTCCGCCGGCGCCACGGCCTCGCTGGGACGGCCGGCCTGGAACAGCGCCGCGGCCAGCCCCTGACGCGCGCGCCAATCGAGGGCGTCCACCTCGGCGGCTGCGCGGAACCGGGCCACGGCCTCGTCCACGCGCCCCTGACCCGCGAGCGCCACGGCGAGCCGCCGCTGCAGCTCCCCGTCCCCCGGACGCTGAGCGGCGAGTGCCTCGAGGGCCTCGAGCCCGAGAGCTCCGCCCTCCAGCTCTGCAAGCAGGACCGCCGCGCCCGGCTCGCCGAGCTCGTGGGCCCGCCGGGCCTCCTCACGCGCAGGGCCCACGCGCCCGAGCTCCTCCCACGAGCGCGCGAGGGCCAGGTGGAAGCGCGGCTCGAAGCGGGCCGGGTCATCCCACCCGCGGATGCTCACGAGGATCGAGGCCGCCAGGCCCACGCCCAGCCCGGCCAGCAGCCAGCGGCGGCCGTCCGCCTGCGCGAGCCCCCACGCCGCGAGCAGCGCGCTCGCGGGCAGCGCGGGCAGGCGGTAGCGCGGGGTGTACCAGAACACCGTCACCACGCCGAACGCCGCAAGAGCAAGGAGCGCAGCCGGCAGGAGCTCGGGCGCGCGCCGCCTGAGGGCCAGGAG
>JADHNZ010000068.1 GCA_016779225.1 Planctomycetota bacterium | reverse complement strand
GCTCCCGATCCCGCGTACCTGCACTGGCGCTTCGGGACCGCTGCCTGCGCGCGCGGCTCCTTCGCCGTGCGCGACGCCTCCGGTGACCTGCAGGGCCTCGCGATCGCAGCTCCGAGCGGGGGACACCTCGAGGTCGACTGCTGGTGGGCTCGGGAGCCTGGGGAGGGAGCGGAGTCCGCGGCTCCCCTGCTCGGCGGTGTCCTCGGCGCCGCCGCGCGCGCCGCCGGCCTCGAGCTGCGGGTGGAGCTGCCCCTCTGGCACTCCTCGCTGGCCATGCTGCTTGAGTCCGGCCTGCGCCTGGCCCCGTCGGGGCGCTCGCGCTGGGTGGTCTCCCTGGCCCCGCGCCTCGACCTCGAGGTCCTCCGCAATCGCTGGCTGCGGCAGCGAGGGGACGGGCTCGGCGCCCTCGGGGCCGGGATGGAGGCCGGCCAGTGGCCACGCCCCGCGGTGGGGCATGCAGAGGACGACGCGGTCGAGTCCACCCCGCCGAGGTCCTAGAATCCGCCGCCCATGCCCACGCCCAATGCCCATCCCGCGAGCCAGCGCGGCGCCGAGAGCTCCCTCGGCCTGGCCCTGTTCCGGGCGGCGTTCCGCGTCCTGCACGCCGTGGCGCCCGGTCTGGCCCTGGCCTGGGCAACGCGGGCCGCGATCCGACCGCGTCGGCACGAGCGGCCGCAGCGCGAGGAGGACCTCCTCCGTCGCGGCCACCGCGAGGTGGTGGATGCCGGCGAGGGGCACCTCATCACCACCTGGCGCTTCGGCGCGGCGCCCCGCAAGGTGCTGCTCGTCCACGGCTGGGAGGGGCGCGGCGCCCAGCTCGGCGCGTTCGTGGACCCCCTGCTCGACGCGGGCTTTGAGGTCGTCCTCTTCGACCACATCGGTCACGGAGAGAGCGTTGGCCGCCGGTCGAGCGTCATCCGCTTCCGTGACGGCATCCGCGCCGTGGCCCAGTCCAGGGGGCCATTCCACGGCTGCATCGCCCACTCCATGGGTGCGGCGGCCACCACCCTGGCGATGGAGGGCGGCGTCACCTTCGAGCGGGTGGTCTTCGTGGCGCCTCCGTGGGACCTGGCGAGCTACATCGAGCGCTTCGTTGCGCTCATGACCGGCGTGCGCGGGCTGGCGGGGAGGATCCTGGAGCGCTTCGAGCAGCACTACGGCGTGCGCGCCGACGAGGTGTCGATGAGCGCCCTCGTTCCGCGCCGCAGCGAGCCCCTGCTGGTGCTCCACGACCTTGGCGATCGCGATGTGCCCCTGCACGAGGGCCGGCGCGTGGCCGAGAGTTGGAAGGGGGCCGGCCTGATGGAGGGTGTCGGCCTGGGCCACCGCAGGATCCTGCGGGACCCCGACATGGTGCGCCGCGGGACCCTGTTCCTCGCAGGCGAAGCCAAGCCCCGCTAGGCTGCTCGCCATGGCGCGTCGCTACTGGTTGATGAAGTCCGAGCCGGATGTCTTCTCGTTCGACGACCTGCTGGCGGCCCCCCGCCGGCGCACTGGCTGGGACGGGGTGCGGAACTACCAGGCCCGCAACATGATGCGGGACGACTTCCAGGTGGGGGATGGAGTCCTCTACTACCACTCGCGGACGAAGGTCCCCGGCGTGGTGGGACTCGCGCGCGTGGTCGAAGGGGGCCATCCCGATCCGACGCAGTTCGAGGTTGGACACAAGTACGCGGACCCGGGGAGCGACCCGGACGACCCGCGCTGGTTCCAGGTGACCCTCGAGGGGGTCGAGGCCCTCGAGGAGGCCGTCTCCCTCGAGACCCTGAAGACCACGGCGGGCCTGGAGGCGATGGCGGTCGTCCAGAAGGGGCAGCGCCTCAGCGTCCAGCCCGTGACCGCGGCCGAGTGGCGCACGGTCCTGCGGCTGGGCGGGGTCAAGAAGGACCCCACACGCTGAGGCCGGCGCCTGGCGGCCCCAGGACGGTCTCTTCGCGCCTAAGTTCTTGTGAGTGGCCGCCTTAGGCACATCCTGGCCGGCTCGGGCGGGGGAGCGCACCCCTCCTCTGGGGCCTTTCTGGGGGCCTCGGGGCTTGATCTGGAGCCGCAGAGAGGTGTCTCCTTGGGCCTCAGGACACGGGACGGCTGCCCTCTGCAGCCGCACCCTTCACCCGGAACCCCCCCAGACGATCCATGACCGCCAACTTCGACAAGCTCTGCTCCGTCATCGAGGAGTCCCGCGCCGACGTTCAGAAGGCCACCGAAGGCAACAAGGCCGCCTGCGCCCGCGTGCGTAAGGCCATGATGGAGGTGAAGAACCTCGCCGGTGACATCCGCAAGGAGATGCTGGAGCTTCGCGACAGCACCGGGAACGGCTGAGCCGCTCCCTGGGGGCCTTGAGCCCCGCACTGCAGGCCGCGCGGTCCCCACGGGGTTCGCGCGGCTTCGCATTGGTGCGCGTGCAGGCTGCCGACCCTAGCCGGGCGCGGGCAGCGAGGCCTCCGCAGGGAGCTGGTGTCCGCCCTCAGGGGTCACGGGCACCTCGAAGGTGCGCAGCAGGTCCTCCGTGCGCAGCTCCCGATAGAGGTGGGGGAAGGGCGCACCCCCGCGGGAGAGCTCGAGGAGCACCTCCGGCGAGGCCAGCAGCTCTGGGCGCAGCTCGAGCAGGGTCAGCGGGCCCTGGCCGGCGAAGTGGGCAGCCAGGGAACCAGCCACCTGGTGCTCGAAGGAGAGGTGCACGAAGCCCTCGTCCTCCAGGGAGGCCGGGCGCCAGGGCTGCCCGGCGGCGAGGGCGTTGGCCGCCTCTGGCGGCGCCAGGTGCAGCAGCCGGGAGGGGCCGTGAATGGCGAGGCCAGCCGCGTCCGCGGCGAGCAGGCCGGCGGCCCGGGCGCGGCTCGCGAGGTGCGTGAGGGCGGTGCGGCCCTCCGGGCCCAGGTCCCGGGTCTGGGCGGTGACATAGAGCTCCACATGGGACCAGAGCACCGCGTCGCTCTGCTCCTGTGCATGGGCACGCATGGTGCTCAGGGCCTCCTCCGGGTGGGCGTAGCCGTACTCGAGGCTCGCGCGGAGGGCTGCGGTGAGGAGGTCCAGCGCGTGCGGCTCCACCCGCCGGCGCGCGAAGAGCCCACCCAGGGGCAGCATCGCCCCGGTCTCGGCCTCCCAGCGGGCACCCAGGTCCTCGACCAGGGCGAGCCCCTGGCTCTCCCAGGTGAAGCGTCCCTCGTGGATGCAGGCCCCGAGGTCGGTCGTCCCCGCCTGGAGGGCCGGCTGGATGGCCGAGAACACCACCTGCTCGAGCTGTGCCTCGCGCAGGCTCGGGCCGTGGAACAGGTGCAGCAGCAGGTTCGCAGTGGTGTGCGCGCCAGGGGCGAGGACGCGGACCCCGGGGCCGGGGAGCACCCCCTTCGCGCGGGCGAGCAGCAGGGGCCCGTTCCCCCGCCCCAGCGCCGAGCCCACCGGCAGCACCACCAGCTCGTCCGCGCGCTCCAGGGCCAGGGCGAACGACCCCTTGGCCACATCGAAGCGCCCGCCGAGCAGGCCGAGGTTCAGCTCCTCGATGTCCAGCAGCTCGAAGGCGAGCTCGAGGCCCGGCGTGGGCACGGCGCCGCTCAGCAGCCCGTGGAACAGGAAGGTGTCGTTGGGGCAGGTCGAGAGCCCGATCGTGAGGCGCACGGGGTCGCTCACAGGGCCCCCCAGGCTTCGAGGACGGCGAGGGCCGTGCGCCGGGCCGCGGCAAGGGCGTCGTCGATGCGCCAGCCACGGGTCTCGCGGTCGCCCGTGCGGTTGCTGGCGCCGCGCACGACGGCGAGGGACGCGCCCTGGAGGCGGCAGCCGAGGGCGACGCCAAAGGCCTCCATGTCCTCAGCGAGCGCTCCGAAGCGGCCGGTGCGCTCGGCGGCCTGCTCCGCGTCCGCGCTGGCTGCGCAGACGGTGAGCAGGAGGGCCTGCTCGTGCGGAGGGCCGAGGGGCTGCTCAAGGCTCAGGTGCCCCTGGACGGGCCCCTGCGCGTCCTCCCACTGGGGGAAGCCCAGGTCGGTGGCACTCAGGCGGCCGGGCCCCTCGCCCGCTCCCAGGCCGTCCAGCGCCACCGCTGCGAATGCCGCGGCGCCGCCGATGGGGAGGACATCGGGCGCCGAGGTCCCCGCGATGCCCAGCAGCAGCACCCGGTCCGTCGGCTGCGCGCCCAGGAGCTGGGCACTGCGTGCGGCGGCTGCCACGGGTCCGAACCCGCAGAGGGCGATGGGGAGGCCGCCGAGGCCCCCCAGGGCCTCGAGCCGCGCGCGCTCACCCGCCGTGGGCACCAGGATCAGGGGGGTCGAGCCCATGGCAGGGAGAATAGGCCATCCCCCCCCGATCGCGAGGGTGCGAGGCGTGCGGCCGACCTGCCGCGTTTGGCAGACTCGGAGCTCGATGCACCCGCGTCCCGTCCGGTCTCCGCGGCTCCCCTGGGGCACGCTCTGCCTCACGGCCGCGCTCCTCGGCGCGGCGCGCTGGAGCGGGGGCGAGGCCGGGCGAGTCGAGGCCGCCGAGGGGCCCGCGGCGCCGGGGCAGGACCTCCAGTTCTCCCCGGTGGGGCAGCGCGCGTCCCAGGAGCTCGCGGCGAGCGGCTCGAGCGAGGTCCCCGCGGAGCCCGGCCGCGGACCGGGGACCGCCCCCGTGGGCTCGCTCGCGGTCCCCGATGGCGAGCCCGGGGGACGCGCCCGGTGACGGACGCGGACATCCACCGGGTCCTCCGCTCCTCCTTCGGCCTCGACGCCTTCAGGCCCCATCAGGAGGAGGTCGTGCGGGCCGTGCTCGCGGGGCGCGACGCGCTCCTGTGCCTCCCGACCGGCGGCGGCAAGTCCCTGACCTATCAGCTGCCGGCCCTCGTCCTCGACGGCCTCACCCTGGTCATCAGCCCGCTCATCGCCTTGATGGACGACCAGGTGCGCGCGCTCCAGGAGCGGGGCCTGCGGGCGGCCTGCGTGCACTCCCAGGTGGAGCGCAGCGAGCGGCAGCGTCGGCTCGAGCAGGCGGCGCGCGGGGAGCTGGACCTGCTGTATGTGACGCCCGAGCGCCTGCGCAGTCCTGCCTTCCGGGCACTGGCCTCGCGACTTCCCCTCTCGCGCATGGCCATCGACGAGGCGCACTGCGTGAGCCAGTGGGGGCACGACTTCCGCCCCGACTACTCGCGCCTGGCCGTCTATCGCGAGGAGCTGGGGAACCCGCCCACCCTCGCGGTCACCGCCACTGCCACGCCCCGAGTGGCCGAGGACATCTGCAGCCGGGTGGGTCTGCGCGAGCCCCTGGTGGTGCGCGCGGGGATCGAGCGTCCGAACCTCTTCCTGGCGGCGACCGAGGTCTTCGACGAGGACGAGCGGCTCGAGCTGGTGGGGGCGCGCCTGCGGGCTCTCGAGGGGGCGGGAATCGTCTATCTCACGCGGATCCGCGACCTGGAGCGGCTTGCGGAGGACCTGCGCGCGGGCGGGCTGCGCACTCTGGCGTATCACGGCGGCATGAGCGCGCATGAGCGCCGGCGCGCGCAGCGGCGCTGGACGGAGAGCGCCGACGAGGTGGTGCTCGCCACGCCGGCCTTTGGTCTCGGGGTCGACAAGCCCGACTGCCGGTTCGTGCTGCACGCCCAGGCCCCGCGGACCCTCGAGGCCTGGCTGCAGGAGCTGGGCCGGGCGGGCCGGGACGGCCAGCCCGCCTGGTGCGAGCTCCTGTTCCACGAGGAGGACATCGAGCTGCAGCGCTCGTTCATCCGCTGGGCCAACCCGAGCCGCGAGTACCTCCTCCAGGTCCATGACTTCCTGGCGAGCCTGGGCGAGCGGCTTGCGCTCTTCGAGGCGGACGATGTGCGGCGCGAGCTCCTCGTGAAGGAGCGCCACGATCGACGGCTCGAGCTGTGCATGCGGTGGCTCGACACGCTGGGCGTGACCCGGGGCTCCCTCGAGGAGCGGGACCTGGAGTTCCTGCGCCCGCTGCTGCCCTCGGAGCTGCCGGAGGGCGTGGGCAGCGCGGAGAAGGAGCGCGGGGATCTGCTCGCCCTGCTGGGAGTGGTGGAGGCCGTGCGTGACCGCTCGACCTGCCGGCGGGCCGCGTTCGCAGCTCACTTCGGGCTGGAGGCGGCGGCCTCCTGTGGCGCCTGCGACGCGTGCGTCGAAGCTGGGGCGGCCCTGGCCCGGGTGGGGGGCTCCCGCGAGCGAGGACCCCGCCGGCCCGCCCGGCCCGCGGCCCCCGAGGGGGGCTCCAGCGGAAGCAGCACCCCCCGCGGCCCCGAGGTCGAACGCCTGGAGGGCGCCGCCGCCGGGGCGACCTTCCAGCGTGGGGACTGGGTCCAGACCGGGGGGCGGCACCTCGGGCGCGTGGTGCGTGTCGAGGGTTCGGGAGCCCGGGTGAAGCTCGTGGTGGAGAGCCAGACGGACCTGCGGCGGCGCACGATCGATCCGCGCCGGGTCCGGGTGGAGCGTCTCGATCCGGGACGCTGAGACACGCGGGGCAGGGCCCCCAAGGTCCTCCAGGGCCGCTCAGAGGCGGTCCGCGCCTCCCGTTCGCGGGGCGCCGCAGTGGGGGGGCGGCCGCCGTCCGGGAAGTGTCCCGGCACGATTGAGGGATCTTGACCCCCGAGTTCCCCGTCGAAGGGGCGTGCAGGCCTGCAACGAGCGGGTCAAGATTGAAGAACTGGCGCCCGTCAGGCGCCCCGCCACATGAATCCCCTCCTCCTCGCTCTCCTCTCTCTGGCCGCCCCCCAGGGCGCTGACCAGGACGGCTTCGTACCCCCGACCGATCAGGCCTTCGAGACCTGGCGTGAGGCCTTTGGCCCCGAGTGGAGGCTGCGCAAGGACCGTGGCACGGGCTACGCCGAGCTCGTCTTTGGCTGGCATGCCGAGAGCCCGTTCGTTCCCGCCGAGGGCGAGGACTGGTTCAACCTGACCCAGCTGTGGGCTTCCGAGAGCTTCTCCCTGCTGGGCGTGCATCCCTTCGAGCTGGTCCCTGACCGCCAGGCGCTGCTGCCCCTGGGCATGCACGGCGGAACGGACAAGGTCAGCGTCCAGCTGCGCCAGCAGCTCGGCGGAGTCCCCGTGGAGGGCGGCTTCCTCAACGCGCTCTACACCCCGCAGGGAGCCCTGCTGTCCCTGGCAAACACCACGATCCCGGGTCTGGCCGAGGCCTCCTCGACGCCCGCGCTCGAGGCCGCCGCGGCCCGCGCGCGCGCCCGGCGCTTCTTCGTCGCCGAGACGCGCCTCGAGCCGACCTTCCTGAGCGAGCCCGAGCTCCTGTTCGCGCGCCTCTCCGGCGAGGGGCCGACCACGGCTCGCCTGGCCTGGAAGGTCACCGCGCTGCACAAGGCGGACGGGGCCGACCCCGTGGGCGCCACCTACTTCGTCGACGCCGGCGACGGTTCCTGGCTGCGTCGCGATGAGGCCATCCACTACGCGCTGGATGTGACCGGCCGCGTCGATGCCCGCGCCACGGGCGGCTCGGGCTCGAACGACACCGTGCCCACCGAGACCCCGATCCCGGTGCCCTATCTGACCCTCACCTCGTCGGCTGGAGATGTGGTCACCGACCGAGACGGCAACTTCACCATCGTGGGGGCCAACGCGCCCGTGAACATCACGGCGACCTTCCAGGGGCCCTACTGCGACACCAACAACGATCAGGGCGCCGACTACTCGATCACCTTCACCGGCGTCCAGCCCGGCCAGGCCAATGTGCTGGAGATGAACTCCTCGCCCTCCGAGTTCGTCACCGCCCAAGCGAACTCGCAGATCCACCACGGGGTGGTCCGCCAGTTCATCCTGGACACCGCCCCTGGGGACACCACGAGCGACTTCCTTGCGGTCTCCAACACGAACCTGGCCTCGACCTGCAACGCCTACTTCGACGGGTTCTCGACGAACTACTTCGCCGCCGGCGGTGGCTGCTCGAACACGGCCTTCTCCAATGTGGTGGCCCATGAGCTCGGTCACTGGCTGAATGTGCGCTACAACACCGGCAACGGTGGCGACGGCATGGGCGAGGGCAACGCCGATGTGTGGGCCATGTACACCTACGACACCCCCGTCATTGGCGAGGGCTTCTTCGCAGGCACCGGGCAGATCCGCAACGGCACCAACACCCGCCAGTACTGCGGGGACGGCAACGGCGGGTGCTACGGCGCGGTGCACACCGACGGCGAGGTCTGGATGGGCGCGGCCTGGAAGGTGCGCACCAACCTCAAGAACTCGCTGGGCGCCGTGCTCGGCGGCCAGACCGCGAACGGCCTCTTCATGGGCTGGATGAACGGCTTCAACCAGACGGCCATCGACTCGATCATCGAGATCCAGTGGCTGACCCTGGATGACAACGACGGCAGCATCGGCAACGGAACCCCGAACTACGCCGCGATCGACGGCGGGTTCCGTCAGCAGGGCTTCCCCGGCTACGACCTGCCCTTCGTCCAGATCAGCAGCGTCACCGATCTGCCCGATGTGAGCGACAATGTGGGGCCGTACACGGTCAACGCCGATGTGGTGGCCGGGATCAACCCGCCCCTCGCTTCGGCCACCCTGCACTTCCGGGTGGGCTCCGGCGGGTTCGTCCAGGTGCCGATGCAGAACATCGGTGGAGACACCCACGAAGCCAACATCCCCAACTTCCAGGGCGCGGCCGTGGTCTCCTACTTCGTGCGCGGGACGGACAGCGCCGGCCAGAGCGCCTCCTTCCCCGACGCCGGGGCTGCGAGCCCCCTGAGCTTCAGCGTCGGGACCCCGGTCGTCGTGGCGGACCACGACTTCGAGTCGGGTGCCCAGGGCTGGTTCGTCTCGACCCCCAACAACGCCACCACGGGGATCTGGGAGCGGGGTGACCCGATCGGCACCGCGGCCCAGCCGGAGAACGACACCTCCGTGCCCGGCGTGAACTGCTGGTTCACGGGGCAGGGCTCTGCCGGCGGCACCCTCGGCGAGAACGATGTCGACGGCGGCACGACGACCCTCGAGTCCCCGGACTTCGACCTCTCCACGGGTGTCGGGCACCAGATCCGCTACATGCGCTGGTACTCGAACCAGACGGGGGCTGCCCCGCAGGCCGACACCCTGCTGATCGACCTCAGCAACAACGGTGGAGCCACCTGGGTCACGGTGGACTCGGTCGGCCCGACGGGCGCCGAGGCGCAGGGCGGCTGGATCGAGCATGTGGTCGATGTCGCGGCCCATGTGACCCCGACCGCGACCGTGCGGATGCGCGTGCGCGCCTCGGACCTCGGCAGCGGCTCCATCGTGGAGGCCGCCCTGGACGATGTCCGCGTCAGCTACCTCGAGGATCCCACCAACTGCCCGGGCCCCACGACCTACTGCGGGACCTCGGCGAACTCCTACAGCTCGACGGGCGCGTTCCTGTCCCCGATTGGCTCCGCCAGCATCACCGACAACAACTTCGGCCTGATGGTCTCCAACGCGGTCCCCGGCCAGTTCGGCCTGGTCTTCTACGGCAACTCCCAGGTCACCGTGCCCTCGGGCGCGGGGGTCCGCTGTGTCGGCGGCAACCTGTTCCGCCTGGCCGCGGGGCAGATCGACCCGCTGGGCACCTTCACGCAGCTGGTGGACCTGCCCAGCCTGACCGGCGCCGGGGCGATCTCGGCCGGCCAGACCTGGAACTGGTCCTTCTGGTACCGGGATCCGGGCTTCGGCGGCTCGAGCTTCAACTTCTCGGACGCCGTGCAGGTCACCTTCTGCCCCTGAGAGGAGGCCCCGAGCGGCTCTCCTTGCAGCGGGGGCCCCGGCCAGCAGGCCGGGGCCCCCGCTGCGCTTGGCGCCCCTCCCGGCGTCAGCTCGCCAGGATCGCGCGCAGCTCGTCGGCCAGGGTCATGGGGTCGAACGGCTTGCGCATGCTCGGGCGCCCGCTGAGCTCCTGCAGGCGCCTCAGCTCGGCCGCGTCCCCCTTCGCGGTGAGGAAGATCACGGGGAGCTCGTCGGTGCGGGGGTCCTGGCGCAGCTGAGCGAGGCAGGCCGGGCCGTCGAGGCCTGGCATCATCACATCGAGCAGGACCGCATCCCAGCGGCCGGTCGCTGCCTCCTCAAGGAGACCCTCGCCACCGTCGAGCGCGAGGGCGGACATGCCTCCAATGCGCTCGAGGGAGAGAGTGAGCAGGCGCCGGAGGTCGGCATCGTCGTCCACGATGAGGATGCGGTGGCTCACGCGTCGGCTCCTCGCGGATCGGGGAAGCTGGCCCGGAACAGGCTGCCGTGGCCTGAGCGTCCGCTGAGGGCCTCGATGGTCCCCCCGTGCTGGTCGACGATCAGGCGGCTGATGGCGAGCCCGAGGCCCGTGCCTCCCTGACGCCGATCGCTGCCCGACACCTGGAAGAAGCGCTCGAAGACGCGCTGACGCAGGTCCTCGGGGATCCCCGGCCCCTCGTCCTCGACCTCGACCGTGAGGCCCTCGGGCAAGGCGGTCAGGGTGATGCGCACCGCGGCGCCCGGGGGCGTGTGCTTGATCGCGTTGGCTCCTAGGTTGACGACGACCTGCAGGATCCTGCCTAGGTCGCCGTGGCCCGGACCCTCGCCCGAGGCGTGGACCTCGAGCAGCACGCCCTCGGCCTGGGCGACGGGGCGGAGGGCGTCCTCGAGCTGCTGTCCGAGGTCTGCGAGCGGGAACGGCTGCAGCTCCATGGGCAGGCTCCCGCTCTGCAGGCGCTCGAGGTCGATCACATCGTCCACGAGCTGGCGCAGCCGCCTCCCGTTCCTCGAGGCGATCTCGAGCATCTCCCGGGCCTCGTCCGAGACCTCGCCCATCGCGCCCGAGGCCACCAGGCCCAGGGGGGCCTGGATGGAGGAGAGGGGAGTGCGGAGCTCGTGGCTCACGATGGCGAGGAACTCGCGCTGCTGCTCGAGCAGGCGCTCCTCCTCGGTGGCGTCCCGGAAGAGCACGACGGTCCTCGCACCCTTGGGCGTGCGGATCTTGTAGCTCGAGCCGCGCGCGCGAAACTCGCGGCCCGCGTCGCGCAGGACCTCCCACTCGAGGACCTCCTCATCCTCCGCGGACCCCGGCACGGAGCGCATGAAGCGATCCATGGGCTGCCCGACGAGGGCAGCCTCGGGGACGCCGAGCAGCAGCGTGGCGCTGCGGTTGGCGGACTCGATGCACTGGCCGTCGGCCAAGAGGAGCAGGCCCTCGCGCATGTTCTCGACGATCGCCGCCAGGCGCATCTCCTTGGCCCCGATCTCCTCGACGAGGCGCTCGAGGTCCAGGGACTGCTGGCGCGCAGCGGTCAGGAGCACGAGGTAGTCGCCGGCGGCGTCCTGGGGGCCCAGGTCGGTCAGCTCGATGCGGCTCGAGCGCCACTGCTCCTCGCTGGTGACCCACGGCGAGCAGAGCACTCCTCGCTCGCCGTTCGGCAGGGTGGTCCACTGGCCGCGCAGGTCGAGGCCCGTGCTGCGTACGCGCAGCAGCAGGATCTGTCCCGCTCTGCGCTCCAGGACGCTGGAGTCGGCGCGCGCAGGGCGGCGCACCTCGAGGAGCTCGTCGAACGAGCGGCCGATCACCTCTGCGCCCAGGTGCTTGGCGAGGCTGCGCCCCACGCCCGTGACCGTCCACTCCGCGTCGCAGCGCAGGTGGAACGGACTCACGAGGTCGAGGGTCGCAGCGACCTCACTCATGCGGCCACGAAGCGGATGCGGAAGAGGTCGGCATCGTGCTCCTCGCCCTTCGCCTCGAGGTGGTCCACCTCGATGGGGGTCTTGACCATCTCCGCCAGCCCGTGGAGCAGGCCGATCACGAACGGGGCGAGGGCCGGGCGGAAGGTCTCGTAGCGCAGGAGGATGTGCTCCGGCGTGTCCTCGAGCACCTCGAAGGAGGGCGGCTGGAGCTCGGGGAACGAGAGCGCCAGGCGCGTGTGCAGCTCGTTGAGCATGGGCAGGATCTCGTGGAGGTCCTTCCCGGCCTGCTCCAGCAGGATCGCGTAGGAGGAGCGCTGCGCGAACTGCACCCAGAAGCGCCCGAAGGCGTCAAGCAGCAGGTCCAGCGGGGCGTCGAGCACCGCGGAGGCGGCGATGGCGAGGTCGTAGGTGATCTTGTCGTCGTAGGGCGCCATCGAGGAGAACTCCTCGTGGCTGACGCCGGCCTGGGACTTGATCCGTTGCCAGGCCGCCTCGCCGTGCTCCTGCACGATGAGCTCCTGGAGCGCTCGGTTGACCATTCCGTACATGGGGACTCCTGACGGGAAGGGGCCCAGAGGAGGTCCAGGCTCGTCCAACCCAGTATGCCATCGGCTCGATCGTTTCCCCGCGAGACCGCGGGGCGGGGGATTCCCGAGGCTGCAAGGCCGCGAGAGGGCGCTCGCGCTACCGTGCAGGGATGAGGCGCAAGGGGCTGCTGCAGGCGGGGGGCGCAGGGTGGGGCGCCTGGACCGCGGCGGTGCTGCTGGCGGGCATCCTGATCCCAGGCCTCGGGGCCTGTGCGGCCCCCCCGGAGGCACCCGGGGCCGCCTGGGTGGACGCGCTGGGGGGGGGCTGGAGCCCCGTGCCCTACGGCAGCGGAGGCTCCGTGGAGGTCACTCCGGAGGGCCTCACCCTGGGGCCGGGCTACCCCCTGAGCGGCGTTGCCTTCGAGGCCGTTCCCCGGGTTCCCTACGAGCTCGTGGCCGTTGCACGGCGGGACCAGGGAGACGACTTCTTCGCCGGGCTCACCTTCCCGGTGGAGGGCGGACACCTCACGCTCGTGCTCGGTGGCTGGGGCGGAGCGACCTGCGGCCTGAGCTGCCTCGACGGGCTGGACGCCGCGAGCAACGAGACCACGCGCCACCTGTGGCACCCCCCAGGCCAGTGGGTCGAGCTGCGCCTGCGCGTGGAGCGCGACCGCCTCCTCATCGACCTCGACGGCGAGCGCGCGTGGGACCTGGCCCTCGAGGGGCGTGCCTGCGCCTTGCGCACGGAGGTCCTCGCCAGCGCTCCCTTCTCCTGGTCGACCTTCGCGACCGGGGCCACCCTGGGGCGACTCGCCTGGAGGCCGCTCGACGGGAGGCGCACGGTGCGCGACCTCTCCGTCCGCGTCCTTGCGGAGTCGTACGCGGCGGACTCGGGCAGGGCGCGGGAGGCGACCGCGCTCCTCGGCACGCGCCCAGCGTCCAGAGACTGAGGGTCTTGAGACTGGGGACCTGGAGACTGGGGACCTGGAGACTGGGGACCTGGAGACTGGGGGTCTGGAGACGGAGCGCCCAGGGCCCAGAGACCCGGCGGCCTGAAGCTCAGACCGGGTGCACCGGCCCCTCGCCGGCTGCAGCGGCGAGGAGGGTCCGCCGCGCGACCACAGGCACCAACTCGCGGCGGTACCACGCATCACCCGGGATGTTGTCCATGGGGCGGAGCTGCTTGTACGCGAGCTGGGCCGCCGCCTCGACCGCCGCCTCGAACGCCTCGCTCCCCACGGTCGAGCCCCGCAGGGCGTCGGCCACACCTCGCACGCGCGAGGGACGGGCCACGAGGGCCACCCCGACGAGGTCCGCGTCCTCCACGACTCCGTTCGCATCCACCGCGAGGCGCGCGGCAAGGCCGAGCAGGGGGAAGTCAATCGAGTCCCGCGTGCGGAGCTTGCCATAGGCGCCGCGGTGCCCGGAGCCCTGGGCGGGGACCAGGATGCGGGTCAGCAGCGCGCG